>JAKBBP010000008.1 GCA_021808445.1 Pseudomonadota bacterium | reverse complement strand
AATACCGCAGCGGACAGCGTCGCAACCAGACCATGCGCGCCATCGCCAGTTCGCTGACCGACCAGGAAATCGCCGACATCGCGGCCTACTACTCCCAGCCCAAGGCTGGCGGCACCCATTGAGGAAATCCCGATGAACCACATGTTCGCTCGAATGTCCCTGCTGGGCGTGGCCGCGGCGCTGGCCGCGCTGGGTACCGCGCACGCCGCCGATCTGAAGAAGGGCGAGGACCTGGTGAACCAGGGCGGTTGCATCGCCTGCCATGGCGCCGGCCTGGACAAGCCCGTCGCGCCGACCTATCCGATCATCGCAGGCCAGCCCGAGTCCTACCTGTTCCATGCGATGCAGCAGTACCAGGCCAAGCACCAGACCCCGCTGTACGGGCGCGACAACCCGATCATGGCCGGCATGGTGGCGCGCTTCGACGCGCAGCAATTGCACGACATCGCTGCCTACGTCTCCAGCCTGAAGAGCCCGCTGTACGAGCCGGACAAGGCGCGCGACCCTCGTCCCTGAAGCCAGGGGGACTCCCCTGGCGCCGCCAACCGCCCTGCGTGGCGGTTTTTTTTCGCCCGCGCCGCATGGATAATGCTCCCTGGACCACCTTCCATGCCTTCAGGAGCCAGACCATGCCCTCCATCCGGGTCGACATGTTCGAGGGGCGCAGCCCCGAGCTGAAAAAACAGCTGGTGGAGGCGATCACCCAGGCCGTGGTCGACACGCTCAAGTGCTCCCCCGAAGCGGTGGACATCATTCTCAACGAAGTCTCCCGAGGGCACTGGGCCACCGGAGGCAGGCTGTGGAGCGAACGCTGAACACCCTGCCGGGGACCCGCGCCGCCGGCCGTGCCGTGCGCTGCGCCTGTCTGCTGGCGGCCGCCCTGTGGCTGCCGGCGCAGGCCGCCCAACCCCAGCCGCTGGCACTTGCCGTGCAGCGCCTGAGCCTGGACGCCGCGCTGAAGGCGGCGCAGGCGGCCATGGCCCGGTGCCGCTCCGAAGGCCTGCAGGTCGGTGTCACGGTGGTCGACCGCGACGGTCTGCCGCAGGTCATGCTGCGCGACGTGCTCGCTCCCGAACTCACACTGCGCGTGAGCCGGCGCAAGGCCTACACCGCGGCCTCCTTCGACAGCCCCACCTCCGCCCTGCAGGCCCGGGGTGCCAGCGGCCTGGTCCACGTGCCCGGGGTCTTGTTCGACGCCGGAGCGGTACCCATCCACGCGGCGGGAACCCTGTACGGCGCCATCGGCGTCAGCGGCGCGCCCTCGGGTGCGACTGACGAGGCCTGTGCGCGAGCCGGCGCGGAGTCCTTGCAAGACGATCTGGAAATGCGCCAGCCCTGAACACCGGATTTCCTGGGGTATCTCGCGGCAAAATGGGGAATCCTTGCGATCCTGCGACATAATTTGAGGATTCGATCCGCTTGCGCAGTGGCCGGATTTACAAGCCGACCGCCAGCCAGCATCATGTGAGGGTCGCCCCTGACGCGCCATGTCCACCGTACTCCAAGCCTCGCCTCCCAGCAGCCGATCGCCCTTGCAATTGTCCGGGCTGGCCAACGCCCTGGTGCAATCCGGGCATCTGGCGCGGGCGGGTGCCGAGCAGATCCAGAAGCGCGCGGTGGACAACCGCAGCAGCTTCATCGCCGAGTTGATCGGCAGCGGCGGCATGGGCGCCTCGGACCTCGCGCACTGGATCAGCCGCACCTTCGCGCTGCCCCTGCTCGACCTCGACGCCTTCGACCCGGCGCGCGTGCCCTCCGGGCTGATCGACACCAAGATCGTCAAGGCCTACAAGGTCATGCCGCTGATCAAGCGCGGCAACAAGCTGGTGGTGGCCACCGCCGATCCGGCGGACCACGAGGCCGAGGACAAGATCAAGTTCCAGTCGCAGTCGGCCGTCGACCTGGTGGTGGTCGAATATGACAAGCTGCAGCGCTGGATCGACCAGAGCACCCAGAGCGCGAGCTCGCAGATCGCTGCGCTGGCCGGCGACGACTTCGACCTGGCCGACCTGGACGATGGCACCGACTCGGCGGCCGAGAAGGAAATGGCGGCCGACGTCGACGACGCGCCGGTCGTGCGATTCCTGCAGAAGATGCTGGTGGACGCGGTGAACATGCGCGCCTCCGATCTGCATTTCGAGCCCTTCGAGGGCTTCTATCGCATCCGGTTCAGGGTCGACGGCGAGTTGCGCGAGATCGCGCAACCCCCGGTGGCCATCAAGGAAAAACTGGCGTCGCGCATCAAGGTGATCTCGCGCCTGGACATCGCCGAGAGGCGTGTGCCCCAGGACGGCCGCATGAAACTGCGCTTCGGTCCGGAGCGGGCCATCGATTTCCGGGTCAGCACCCTGCCGACCCTGCACGGCGAGAAGATCGTGATCCGGATCCTGGACTCCTCGATGGCCAGGATGGGCATCGAGAGCCTGGGCTACGAGCCGGAGGAAAAGGAGCGGGTGATGCACGCCATCCGCCGCCCCTACGGCATGGTGCTGGTCACCGGCCCCACCGGCAGCGGCAAGACCGTGTCGCTGTATTCCTACCTGAACCTGCTGAACCAGCCCGGCGTGAACATCTCCACCGCCGAGGACCCCGCGGAAATCAACCTGCCGGGCATCAACCAGGTCAACGTGAACGAGAAGGCCGGTCTGAATTTCGCCACCGCGCTGAGGGCTTTCCTGCGCCAGGATCCCGACATCATCATGGTGGGCGAGATCCGCGACCTGGAGACCGCCGACATCGCGATCAAGGCGGCGCAGACCGGCCACATGGTGTTCTCCACGCTGCACACCAACGATGCGCCCACCACGCTGACCCGGCTGATGAACATGGGCGTGCCCGCCTTCAACATCGCCTCCAGCGTGATCCTGATCACCGCGCAGCGCCTGGCGCGCAAGCTGTGCCAGCAGTGCCGCACGCCCGTCGACATCCCGGCAGCCGCGCTGATCGAGGCGGGCTTCGCCGAATCCGAGCTGGACGGCAGCTGGAAACCCTACAAGCCAGGCAAGTGCAGCGCCTGCGGTGGCTCGGGCTACAAGGGACGCGTGGGCATCTACCAGGCCATGCCGATCAGCGAGGAGATCCAGCGCATCATCCTGAACCACGGAACCGCGCTGGACATCGCCGCGCAGGCCAAGGCCGAAGGGGTGCGAACCCTGCGCGAATCCGGCCTGGTGAAGGTACGCCTGGGCCTGACCTCCCTGGAGGAGGTGCTTGCGGTGACCAATGAATAACGGGACGCTGGCCACGCGCCGCTGGGGGACACGATGAGCACGACTGCTGCCGTTCGGAGCGCGAAGGAATTCCTCTACGTCTGGGAGGGCAAGGATCGTCAGGGCCGTGTGCAGCGCGGCGAGATGCGTGCCGGCAGCGAGAACATCGTCAACGCCTCGCTGCGTCGCCAGGGCATCCTGGTGACCAAGCTCAAAAAGCGCAAGGTCGGCGGCGGCCGCTCGATCAAGTCCAAGGACCTGACCACCTTCACGCGCCAGATGGCCACCATGCTGCGCGCGGGCGTACCGCTGCTGCAATCCTTCGACATCGTCGCGCGCAGCCATCCCAATCCCTCGATGGCCCGCCTGGTCACTGACATCCGCAACGACGTCGAGACCGGCACGAGCCTGTCGGCGGCCTTCCGCAAGTACCCGAAATACTTCGATCATCTCTACTGCAACCTGGTCGAGGCCGGCGAAGAGGCGGGCATGCTGGAGCTGATCCTCGACCGCCTGGCGACCTACCAGGAGAAGACCCTGGCGATCAAGGGCAAGATCAAGTCCGCCCTGACCTACCCGATCGCGGTGATGATCGTGGCCATGATCGTGGTCACCATCATCATGCTGTTCGTCGTGCCGACCTTCAAGGACGTGTTCTCGCAGTTCGGCGCCCAGCTCCCGGGGCCGACGCTGATCGTCATCGCGATGTCGAACTTCTTCGTGCATTACTGGTACGTGATGGCGGCCGTGCTGGTGCTGGGGGGCTATTTCGGCTTCCAGGCCTGGAGACGTTCGGAGCGCGTGCAGGAACTGGCCGATCGCGCGCTGCTGCGCATGCCGGTGTTCGGCCAGCTGGTGGTCAAGGGGGCGCTTGCGCGCTGGACACGCACGCTGTCGACCATGTTCGGTGCCGGTGTGCCCCTGGTGGAGGCGCTGGATTCGGTGGCCGGAGCCTCGGGCAACATCGTCTACCAGCGCGCCACCGAGAAAATCCAGCAGGAGGTGTCCACCGGCACCAGCCTGACCCTGTCGATGCAGAACAGCCGGGTGTTCCCGCCGCTGGTGCTGCAGATGGCCTCCATCGGCGAGGAGTCGGGCTCGCTGGACGCGATGCTCGGCAAGGTCGCCGACATCTACGAAGCCGAAGTCGATGAGCTGGTCAAGGCCCTGTCGAGCCTGCTCGAGCCGATCATCATCGTCGTGCTGGGTATCCTGATCGGTGGCCTGGTGATCGCCATGTACCTGCCGATCTTCAACCTCGGCAAGGTGGTGGGGTGAGCGCGGGCTTCGCCGTATTCGTCGCCGCGCTGCTGGGCCTGCTGGTCGGCTCCTTCCTGAACGTGCTGATCCTTCGCCTGCCGGTCATGCTCGAGCGCGGCTGGCGCGACGAGGCGCGAGCCACGCTGGAGCTGCCGCCCGAGGAGTCCGAAGCCTTCGACCTCGTGCGCCCGCGCTCGCGCTGCGGCGCCTGCGGCCACGCCATCGCCTGGTGGGAAAACATCCCGGTCCTCAGCTGGCTGTGGCTGCGCGGGCGCTGCTCGGCCTGCGGCACGCGCATCTCCCTGCGCTACCCGATGGTGGAAATCGCCGGAGCCGTGCTGGCCGCCGCGCTGGTGGCTCTGCACGGCGTGTCGGCGTGGAGCGCCGGCACCGTGGTGCTGGCCTGGGGACTGCTGGCGCTGGCGCTGATCGACTTCGACACCACGCTGCTTCCGGACGGCATCACCCTGCCCTTGCTGTGGCTCGGGCTGCTGCTGCATGCCTGGCTGGATCCGCGCTTCCTGCCCCAGGCCGTGGCCGGCGCAGCCATCGGCTACGGCAGCCTGTGGTGCGTGTACCAGGGGTTCCGGCTGCTCACCGGCAAGGAAGGCATGGGCTTCGGGGATTTCAAGCTGTTCGCCCTGCTGGGCGCCTGGTTCGGCCCGCTGGCCCTGCTCCCCATCATCCTGCTGTCCGCCATCTGCGGAGCCGTGATCGGCCTGGCCCTTCAAGCCGGCGGGGCCTTGCAACGCGGCCGACCGATGCCCTTCGGCCCCTTCCTGGCCGCCGCCGGGCTGCTGGCCCTGTTCCTCGGACCGCAACGACTGGTCGGCTGGGTGCTCGGCGGTGTCTGATGAGCGCGCGCGGGCGCTGCCCCTGCGGCGCCCCTGCATCGGGCTGACCGGGGGGATCGGCTCGGGCAAGTCCGCCGTGGCGGACATGCTGCGCGAGTGGGGTGCCGCGGTGATCGACGCCGACGCGCTCGCGCATGAGCTCACGGCCAGCGGTGGCGAGGCCATCGCGGCCATCCGAGCGGCCTTCGGGGAGTCCATGATCACCCCCGATGGCGCCCTCGACCGCTCGCGCATGCGCGAGCTGGCCTTTGCCGACCCGGCGCAACGCGCGCGCCTGGAGGCCATCCTTCACCCTCTGATCGGCGAGCGACTGCGTGCACTGGCGCAAAGCCTGCCGGGCCCCTACGTCGTGCTCGTGGTACCGCTGCTGGTGGAATCCCTGGCGCGCTGGCGCGAGCGCGTCGATCGAATCGTGGTGGTGGATTGCCCGCCCGAGCTTCAGCTCGCCAGGGTCATGCGCCGTTCCGGGCTCGAGGCCGCGCAGGTGCGCAGCATCCTGCGCGCGCAGGCCACGCGCGAACAGCGCCTGGCCGCGGCCGACGAGGTCATCGACAACTCGTCGGATCTGGAAACCCTGCGCGCCCGCGCGCTGGAGCTGCATCGCCGCATGCTGAGGCTGGCAGGGGAGATTTGAATTCCCGCCACACATGCGTGACAATGCAGCGCGACGGGCTGCTCCGGGCCGTGCGCGCCGGGGCGCCGAGGCCCGCCGCCCCGCCCCCCCGTAGGGCGCCACGGTGGCGCCAAACGCCGCTATCCTCAGAGCTGCTTTCGCCGCACCCCGCCCGGCCGCCTGCCGGGCCCCAACTCGTCCTGGCCCGTGATCCTGTACGAATATCCGCTGAACGAGCGTGTTCGCACCCTGCTCAGGCTCGAATACCTGCTGCGTCGAAATGCCTTCCTGATGCAACGGGGCCATCCCTTCGACCATCATCATGCCCTGCTGTCCATGTTCGAGATCATGGACGTCACCTCGCGCCAGGACCTGAAAAGCGACATCCTCAAGGACCTGGAGCGCCAGCGTCAGCAATACCTGGGCTACCGTGGAAATCCGGCGGTATCCGAGATCACGCTGGAGGAGGTGCTGGCGGAGATCGACGCCTCCTTCCAGCGCCTGAGCCAACAGCTGGGCAAGCCGGGGCAGACCCTGCTGGACAATGAATGGCTCATGTCCATCCGCAGCCGCGCGGGGATTCCGGGCGGCACCTGTGAGTTCGATCTCCCCGCCTACTACGCCTGGCAGCATCTGCCGGAGGAGCAGCGCCGCGAGGATCTGACGCGATGGATGGAGGTGTTCAACCCGATGTCCATGGCCGTGGAGGTGCTGCTACGCATGCTTCGTGACGGTGGGGTGCCCCACAAGAGCGTGGCCCAGAGCGGCAGCTACCAGCAGAACCTGGGCGGGCGGACCTTCCAGTTGCTGCGCCTGCGCGTGGACGGAAACCTGGGCGTGATCCCGGAGATCACCGGCCACCGCCTGATGATCTCGGTGCGCTTCATGCGCCCGGATTCCGAATGGAAGCTCAAGGTCGCGGACAACGACGTGCACTTCGAGCTGTCGCTATGTCCGTGAATCCCCCACCCGCCGGATCCGGCGCGCGCATCGTGCCCTGTCCGGGCTGCGGCGCGCCCACGCCCTACGGTCCCGACAATCCCTGGCGACCCTTCTGCTCGGAGCGCTGCAGGAACGGCGACCTCGGCGCCTGGTCGAGCGAGAGCTATCGGGTGGCGGTCAAGCCCACCGAAGCGGACGACGACATCCCCGAGACCCAGGTCCCGCACCGGCCATCGCCTCGGCATTGATGCGCCTGACTTGCGGGCCCTGCCCGCGGAGCCGGGTTCACTCCCGGTGGGTCGGCCCGGAATGCCCGCGCTCCTCGGCGAGCCAGCGCAGCACGGGAATCGTGCCGGGCAGCACCGGCCCGACCTGTACGGGCAGATCCTGCCAGGCCAGTTGCTGGCCCTCGCAAGGCCGCGGCAGGCCGCTCCAGCGCCGCACCTTGCAAAAGCGCAGATCCACGCGCGCATGGGGGTAGTCGATGATGCAGGACTTCCAGAACTCGCCATCCTCGATGACGATGGCCAGTTCCTCGCGCAGCTCGCGGCGCAGCGCCTGCACCAGGGTCTCGCCCGGCTCGATCTTGCCGCCGGGGAATTCCCAGTAGCCCGCCCAGGGCTTGCCCTCCGGGCGGCTGCCCAGCAGGAAGCGCCCGTCGTCGAGCAGCAGCACGCCCACGGCCACCGGCACCGGCGTGCGCTCGACTCCGGCGTCGGCCGGGCCCTTCACGTCCGGGCCCTGCGTCACCTGGCGGGCTTGCGGCGCCGGCCGCAGTAGTCGCGCGCGAATTGCCACGCGATGCGCCCCGAGCGCGAGCCGCGTTCCAGCGCCCACAACAAGGCCTCCGACTGCGCGGCGCGCGCCTGCTGCTCGCTCAGCCCGAACACCTGAAGCCAGTGCTCGGCAATGCGCAGGTAATGCTCCTGGTCGAAAGGGTAGAAGCTCAGCCACAGCCCGAAACGATCCGACAGCGAGACCTTCTCCTCCGTGCCCTCGCCGGGATGCACCTCGCCGCTTTCGCTGTGCGTGGCCTCCAGGTTCTCGTGCATGTACTCGGGCAGCAGGTGGCGCCGGTTGGAGGTGGCGTAGATCAGCAGGTTCTCCGCGGTGCCAGCCACCGAGCCGTCCAGCACCGATTTCAGCGCCTTGTAGCCGGGCTCTCCCTGGTCGAAGGAAAGGTCGTCCGAGAACACGATGAAGCGCTCGGGGCGCGCGCGCACCATGTCGACCAGCTCGGGCAGATCCACGAGATCGGCCTTGTCCATCTCGATCAGGCGCAGGCCCCTCGAGGCGAAGGCATGCAGACAGGCCTTCACCAGGGAGCTCTTGCCCGTGCCACGCGCGCCGGTCAGCAGCACGTTGTTGGCGGGGCGCCCCGCCACGAACTGGCGGGTATTGCGTTCCAGGCGGGCCTTCTGCTCGTCGATGCCCTGCAGGTCCGAAAAGCGCATGACCGCCGGCTGGGGAACCGGCTGAAGCCAGGCCTGCGAACCGCGGCGCCGCCAGCGAAAGGCGCTGGCCGCGTTCCAGTCGGGCGCCGCGACTCCTGGCGCCAGCGCATGTTCCAGGCGGCTGAGCACCCGCTCGGCCTGGTCCAGCAGGCCGCCCAGGCGCGCCATCGGATCCTCGGGCCGCGTCCCCGCGGGCGGGACGGGCGCGACAGCGTTGCGCGCCATGCTCAGCTCCGGTAATCGGCGTTGATCGACACGTAGTCGTGCGACAGGTCGCAGGTCCACAGCGTGGCAGACTGCTCCCCGCGGCCGAGCTCGATGCGCACCAGGATCTCGGGCTTGGCCATCACCCGCTGGCCGTCGGCCTCGCGGTACGCAGGGTGGCGCCCGCCGCGCGTGGCCACGTGCACGTCGTCGAGGTACAGCTCCACGCCGTCGACGTCCAGATCCTCCACGCCCGCATAGCCCACCGCCGCGAGAATGCGCCCCAGGTTGGGGTCGCTGGCGAAGAATGCCGTCTTGACCAAGGGCGAATGGGCCACCGCGTAGCCCACCCGACGCGCCTCGTGCACGCTGCGCGCGCCCTGCACCTCGATGGTGATGAACTTGGTGGCTCCCTCGCCGTCGCGCACGATGGCCTGCGCCAGGCGCTGCGCCACGCGCAGCAGCGCCGCCCGCAGCACAAGCGCCTGCGGCGACGCGGGGTCGGAGATTTCCGGCAGGCCCGAGGCGCCGGTGGCGGCCACCACGAGGGAGTCGTTGGTGGAGGTGTCTCCGTCCACGGTGACGCAATTGAAGGAGCCGTCGGCCACCTCGCGCACCAATTGCGCCAGCAGCGCCGGGGCCACCGTGGCGTCGGTGGCAATGAAGCCCAGCATGGTCGCCATGTCCGGGCGGATCATGCCGGCCCCCTTGGCGATGCCGGTGACATGCACCTCCACGGAGTCGATGAGCACACGCTCGCTGGCCGCCTTGGGCACCGTGTCGGTGGTCATGATGGCCGCCGCGGCGTCGGCCCAGGCCTGCTCGCGCAGGTCCGCCAGCGCCCGCGGCAGGCCTTCGCGCAGGCGCTGCAGCGGCAGCGGCTCGAGGATCACCCCGGTGGAGAAGGGCAGCACCTGGCGTGCCGGGATGCCCAGCAGTTGCGCCACGGCCTCGCAGCTGGCGCGCGCGTCGGCCAGGCCCTGAGAGCCGGTGCCCGCATTGGCGCAGCCCGTATTGACCACCAGGGCGCGCACCTCGGCGCAGCGCGAATCGCCCAGGTGCTCCCGGCAGACCTGCACCGGCGCGGCGCAGAAACGGTTGCGCGTGAACACCCCGGCCACGCGGGTGCCGGCCTCGAAGGCCAGCAGGGTCAGGTCGCGCCGCCCGGCCTTGCGGATGCCGGCCTCGGCCACGCCGATGCGCACGCCGGCCACCGCGTGCAGCGCGGCCGGGTCGGGTGCCTGCAGATTCACGGCCATGGCCGTACCTCCCTGGAAATCTGGATGATCGATGCGCTCAGGACAGCCTGCCGTGGCACTGCTTGTACTTCTTGCCGCTTCCGCAGGGGCAGGGATCGTTGCGCCCGACCTTGGGCAGCGCGTTCACCACCTGCTGGATCCCCGGCGCGGCCGCGGCGGCGATCGCCGCCTCGGCCTGGGCCTGCGCGTCGACCTCGTCGCCGGCAAGCATGCCTCCCAGGGCCTCGGGGTGCTGATAGGCCAGGTTGTGCAGGCTCTGCGCGCGCTGCTCGATGCTTTCGGCCGCGCTCTGCGCCTGCTCCTGGGTCTGCACCTGCACGGTCATCAGGGTGCGCGTGACTTCGTTCTTCACCGCATCGAGCATCTGTCCGAACAACTCGAAGGCCTCGCGCTTGTATTCCTGCTTGGGCTGCTTTTGCGCGTAGCCGCGCAGGTGGATGCCCTGGCGCAGATAGTCCAGCGCCGAGAGGTGCTCGCGCCAGTGCTGGTCCAGCGACTGCAGCAGCACCATGCGCTCGAAGCCGGCGAAATTCGCCGCCCCCACCAGTTCCACCTTGGCCTGGTAGCGCGCGTCGACCTCGCCCAGCACGCGCTCCAGCACCTGCTCGTCGGTCACCGTCTGATCGGCCTCGATCCAGGCCTTGAGCTCCACGTCGACCTGCAGCTCCTCGCGCAGCGCACGCTCCAGCGCGGGCACGTCCCACTGCTCCTCCATGCTCTGCTCGGGCACATGCGTGTGGACCAGGTCGGTCACGCTGCCCCTGCGCAGATCGGCCACCTGCTCGGCGACCTCCTGGCTGTCCAGGATGGCATTGCGTTGCTGGTACAGGATCTTGCGCTGCTCGTTGGCGACGTCGTCGTACTCGAGCAGTTGCTTGCGGATGTCGAAGTTGCGCGCCTCGACCTTGCGTTGCGCCGACTCGATCGCGCGCGTCACCATGCCGGCCTCGATCGCCTCGCCCTCGGGCATCTTCAGGCGATCCATGATGGAGCGCACGCGATCGCCCGCGAAAATGCGCATCAAGGGGTCGTCCAGCGAGAGGTAGAAGCGCGAGGAGCCGGGGTCGCCCTGACGGCCCGAGCGCCCGCGCAGCTGGTTGTCCACCCGGCGCGATTCGCTGCGCTCCGTACCCACGATGTGCAGGCCGCCCTGCGCGATCGAATGATCGTGCAGCGATTGCCACTCGGAGCGCAGCGCGGTGATGCGGCGCTGCTTCTCCTGCTCGTCCAGGCTCTCGTCGGCGGCGATGAACTCGCACTGCTTCTCGACGTTGCCCCCCAGCACGATGTCGGTGCCGCGACCCGCCATGTTGGTGGCGATGGTGATCATGCCCGGACGCCCGGCCTGCGCCACGATCTCCGCCTCGCGGGCATGCTGCTTGGCGTTGAGCACCTGGTGCGCCAGCTTCTCGCGCGCCAGCAGCTGGGACAGGTGCTCGCTGGCCTCGATGGAGCCGGTACCGACCAGCACCGGCTGGCCCCGGGAATGGCAATCCTTGATGTCCTCCACCACCGCGCGGTCGCGCTCGGCGGCGCTCTTGTAGACCTTGTCCTGGTGGTCCTTGCGCTGGCTGGGGCGATTGGTCGGAATGACCACGGTCTCCAGGTTGTAGATCTCCTGGAATTCATAGGCCTCGGTATCGGCCGTGCCGGTCATGCCCGCCAGCTTGGCGTACATGCGGAAGTAGTTCTGGAAGGTGATCGACGCCAGGGTCTGGTTCTCGCTCTGGACCGCCACGCCTTCCTTGGCCTCCACCGCCTGGTGCAGGCCGTCGGACCAGCGGCGCCCGGCCAGGATGCGGCCCGTGAACTCGTCGACGATCACCACCTCGCCGTTCTGCACCACGTAGTGCTGGTCGCGGTGGTACAGATGGTGCGCGCGCAGCGCCGCGTACAGATGGTGCACCAGCGCGATGTTGGCCGCGTCGTACAGGGTGCTGTCCGGGGGGATCAGGCCCATGCGGGCGAGAATGTCCTCGGCCTTCTCGTGTCCCGATTCGGTCAGGTAGACCTGGTGGCTCTTCTCGTCCACCGTGAAGTCACCGGGCTTTTCCACGCCCTGGCCGGTCACCGGATCCTCCTCGCCGATCTGGCGGTCCAGCAGCGGCACCACGCCGTTGAGCTTGACGTAAAGCTCGGTGTTGTCCTCGGCCTGCCCGGAGATGATCAGCGGCGTGCGCGCCTCGTCGATGAGAATCGAGTCGACTTCGTCGATCAGCGCATAGTTCAACCCGCGCTGTACGCGCTCGGCCGGCTCGAACACCATGTTGTCACGCAGGTAGTCGAAGCCGTACTCGTTGTTCGTGCCGTAGGTCACGTCGGCCGCGTAGGCGGCCTGTTTGTCCTCGCGCGACTGGTTGGGCAGGTTGATGCCCACGCTCAACCCGAGGAACCGGTACAGGCGCCCCATCCACTCGGCGTCGCGCTGTGCCAGGTAGTCGTTGACGGTCACCACGTGCACGCCCTTGCCGGACAGGGCATTCAGATACACGGCCAGGGTCCCCACCAGGGTCTTGCCCTCGCCGGTGCGCATCTCGGCGATCTTGCCCGCGTGCAGGGCCATGCCGCCGATGAGCTGCACGTCGAAATGCCGCATCTTCAGCGCGCGTTTGCCGCCCTCGCGCACCACGGCGAAGGCCTCGCACAGCAGGTCGTCCAGGCTGGTGCCGGCGGCGACGCGCTCGCGGAACTCGACCGTCTTGGCGCGCAGCTGCTCGTCGCTGAGCTTCTCGAATTGCGGCTCCAGCGCATTGATGCGCTGCACGTTGCGCCGGTACTGGCGCAGCAGGCGTTCGTTGCGGCTGCCGAACAGGCGGGTCAGGAAGGAGGCGGGCATGGATCTGGGCATGGGCGGCCACGCAGGGCGGCTACCGCCTCGCGCCAGGGGCTGGAACCCCTACGGCCTGGACGCAAAACGGCCATTCTAGTCGCCCGTGCCGGATGTCCGTCGCCACAAGCCTTCGCGCGACAATACGGGGCAAATGGCCAACGAACCGAACTCCGCCAGGACCTCCGCCAGGGCATCCGGCCCGGCGCGCCGCGCGGCCAGCGCCCCCGCCCGCAGCGCCACGCTGCATCAATGGATGCAGCGCACCCCCCTGCTGCTGGGCCTGCAACAGCAGGCGCTGGATTCCCGCCGCATGGGCGAGGAGCTGGCAAGCGCGCTGGGCCCGGAGCTGGCCTCCGGCGTGCAGCCGGGACGCTTCGCCGAAGGCAGCTGGACCCTCAGCGCGAGCTCCCCGGCGGTGGCGGCCAAGCTCAAGCTGCACCTTCCCCTGCTGCTGCGTCGCCTGCAGCAGGCCGGCTGGGCCCTCGTTCGCATCCAGGTGCGGGTGGTGATGCCCCAGGGACGCGGCGGCCCCGGCCGGGCCGAGCCGGTGCCCCTGCCCAGCGCCGCTCCGCCCTCCGTGCGCGAACGCCTGCGCGCGCTGCGCGAACGGCTCTGAGCCTCGGCCCGATCCCGCTTCAGTACAGCAGGCTGCGCGCAGAGGCGCGGAAACCCGCGGGGGCCTCGGCCTCGTCCTCGAACACCACCATCTCGAAGGCCTCGGAATCGTGGACCAGGGCACGCAGCAGCGCGTTGTTGAGCGCGTGCCCGCTGCGGTAGCCACTGTAGGCGCCCAGGATGGGATGCCCGATCACGTACAGGTCGCCGATGGCGTCGAGCATCTTGTGCTTGACGAACTCCGCGTCGAAGCGCAGCCCGCCCTGGTTGAGGATGCGGGATTCGTCCATGACGATCGCGTTCTCCAGGCTTCCGCCCTGGGCCAGGCCGATCTCGCGCAGGGCGTCGACGTCCCGCATGAACCCGAAGGTGCGCGCGCGCGCGATCTCGCGCACGTACTCCGGCATCGAGAATTCGAAGCGAAAGTCCTGCGCGGTGCGGTCGATGGCCGGATGTCCGAACTCGATGGCAAAGTCCAGTCTGAAGCCGTCATGCGGCTCCAGGCGCGCCCATTTCTCGCCGTCGCGTTCCTGCACCCGCACCTCCACCGGCTTGCGTACCCGCACGAAGCGCCGCGGCCGGTCCTGGTCCTGCAGCCCGGCCGACTGCAGCAGGTAGACGAAGGAGGAGGCCGAGCCGTCGAGGATGGGGATCTCCTCCGCATCCACCTCGATCACCAGGTTGTCCACGCCCAGGCCGCAGCAGGCCGACAGCAAGTGCTCGACCGTGTGCACCTTGGCGCCTTCCGCGCCCAGCGTGGTGGCCATGCGGGTGTCGACCACCGCCTGCGGGCTCAGCGGGATGCTCACCGGCTGGGGCAGATCCACGCGCCGCACCACGATGCCGCTGTCAGGCGGCGCCGGCAGCAGGCTGAGTTCCACGCGCTCGCTGCTGTGGAGCCCGACTCCCACAGCACGGGTCGCGGAACGGATCGAGCGCTGCGCAAGCATCGACGGGCCTCTGGAATCTGGTTTTTTCAATCGAAAATGGCTTTTTTATTGTCAATATTTATTGTAATGGACTTCGAAACCGCCTGCCTTGGTGCCGCAGCGACGGCGACGCCCCGGCAGGGCCACGGGGACGGGCCCTGCCGGCGCGACACGCGACGCGTCGCGACGGAAATGCCGGCTCGCGGACGCCGGACTCGTCCGCGAGATCCGCTCAATCCGCCTGCTTGCGCAGGAAGGCGGGGATTTCCATCTCTTCCATGCCGCCTTGCATGAGCGCGTTCACATGGGCGGACGGCGCGTTGCCGCGGGGATTGCGCCAGATCGCCGGGATCTGGCTGCTGTCCACCCCGGCGGCGCCCAGCGCGGCACCCATGCTCAGGGGCGCGGCGTCGGTGCCGGTGCGCAGCACGGTCAGCGTGGGCGCGGCCTTGGCGGCGACCTTGGCGCGGGACAGCCCCGTGGCCAGCACAGTCACGCGCAGCGAGTCGCCCATCGACGGATCGTTGACGGTGCCGAAGATGATGTGGGCATCCGGGGACGCATAGGCGCGGATCGCATTCATCGCCTCGCGGGTCTCGCTGAGCTTGAGCGAGTCGTCGGCGGTGATGTTGACCAGAACGCCCTTGGCACCCGAGAGATCCACGCCGTCGAGCAGCGGGCACACGACGGCCTGCTCGGCCGCCAGGCGCGCGCGGTCGGCGCCGCTGGCCACCGCCGTACCCATCATCGCCTTGCCCGGCTCGCCCATCACCGTCTTCACGTCCTCGAAGTCGGCGTTGATCATGCCCGGCACGTTGATGATTTCTGCGATGCCGCCGGTGGCATTCTTCAGCACGTCGTTGGCCTTGGCGAAGGCTTCCTTCTGCGAGATGTCGTCGCCGTAGACCTCGAGCAGCTTCTCGTTGAGCACCACGATCAGCGAGTCGACGTTCTTCTCGAGCTCCTCCAGGCCGGTTTCGGCGTGGCCCAGGCGCTTGGTCCCCTCGAACTCGAAGGGCTTGGTCACGACGGCCACCGTCAGGATGCCCATTTCGCGCGCGATGCGCGCCACCACGGGAGCCGCGCCGGTGCCGGTGCCGCCGCCCATGCCGGCGGTGATGAACAGCATGTGCGCGCCGGTCAGGGTCTCGCGGATCTGCGCCTGCGCCTGCTCCGCCGCGTCACGCCCGACCTGCGGCTTGCCGCCGGCGCCCAGGCCGGTGCGCCCGAGCTGGATGAAACGCTGCGAGCTCGAGCTCTTGAGCGCCTGGGCGTCGGTGTTGGCGCAGATGAACTCCACGCCCTTGACGCCGCTGGCGATCATGTGCTCGACGGCATTGCCGCCGCCGCCGCCCACGCCGATCACCTTGATGTTGGTTCCGCTGTTGAAGCCGCCCTCGCCGATGTCCTCGATCATTTCAAAGCCCATGATGCACCTCCGTCCGGATTGGAAAAAAACCTCAGCTGCCTGCCGTCAATCGCCCGCCGTGAACGGCGGGCCCCCGTGAAACCATCACGATTCAGAAATTGCCCGCGAACCAATCGCGTACGCGGGTGAACACCCCCCCTGCGCTTCCCGACTTCGTACCCGCCGCCCGGGCGCCGCGCTGGCGCTGCGTGAGCGCCTCCAGCAACAGGCCCATGGCGGTGGCATTGCGCGGGCTGCGCACCATGTCCGCCAGCGGGCCGCTGTACTGCGGCAGCCCGAGCCGGACCGGCTTGAGAAAAATGTCCTCGCCCAGCTCGACCATGCCGGGCATGAGGGACGCGCCCCCGGTGAGCACCACGCCGGAGGACAGCACTTCTTCGTATCCGGAGTCGCGCACGACCTGCTGCACGAGGGAGAAGATTTCCTCCACGCGCGGCTCGATGACCCCGGCCAGCGCCTGGCGAGAGAGCATGCGCGGGCCGCGGTCGCCCAGGCCCGGCACCTCGAGGCGTTCATCCACGCCGGCGAGCAGCTGCTTGGCCACGCCGTGCTCGATCTTGATGTCCTCGGCATCCTTGGTGGGGGTGCGCAGGGCCATGGCGATGTCGCTGGTGACCAGCTCGCCGGCGATGGGAATGATCGCGGTGTGGCGGATCGAGCCGCCCGTGTAGATGGCCACGTCGGTGACTCCCGCGCCGACATCCACCAGCACGACCCCGAGTTCCTTCTCGTCGGGGGTCAGCACCGCGTGACTGGAGGCCAGCGGATGCAGCACCAGGGCATCCACCTCGAGGCCACAGCGCCGAACGCACTTGATCACGTTCTCGGCAGCGGTCTGCGCGCCGGTGACGATGTGCACCTTGGTCTCCAGGCGGATGCCGCTCATGCCCACCGGCTGGCGCACCTCCTGGCCGTCGATGATGAACTCCTGGGGCTCCACCAGCAGCAGGCGCTGGTCGGCCGGGATGTTGACCGCCTTGGCGGTCTCGATCACCCGCATGACGTCATTGGGGGCGACCTCGCGATCCTTGATCGCCACCATGCCCTCGGAGTTCTGGCCGCGGATGTGGCTTCCGGTGATGCCGGTGATCACGCGCGTGATCCGGCAATCGGCCATCAGCTCGGCCTCCTTCAGCGCCGACTGGATGGACTGCACCAGCGCCTCGATGTCGACCACCACGCCGCGGCGCATGCCCGCGGTGGAGGCCTGGCCCATGCCCACGATCTTCAGCGTGCCGGCTGCCTGCTCCTGCCCTGGCAGGATCTCGCCGACCATCGCCGACACCTTGGAGGTGCCGATGTCCAGGCCGACCACAAGGTCCTTGTACTCCTTCGCCATTTACCGAGCTCCCCTCGACTTGCTCTTGTTGCCCCTGCCTCGCGACGCGCCGCGGGCTCCATGCGCGGCCATGCCCGCGCCGTCGTCGTCCTTTGCCAGCTTCACCGCGAAACCGCTGGCGTAGCGCAGATCGGCCGACACCACGGCGCGGCCGTAGTGCGCAGCCACGCCAGGCTCCAGACGCACGAAGCGCTGCAGCCGCTCGGCGAAGGCCTGCGCGTCGTCGTCGTTGCCCAGATCGATGCTCGGTCCCTGCGCGATCTGCACCTGCCAGTCTCCCTGCGCGCCAAGGCCCAGGCGCGCGATGCGCCAGCGCAGCGGCGCGAAACGCTGCTGCAGATCGCGGTACATCGCGGTCACCTGCTCCTGGCTGGCCGGGGGGCCGAAAAACCGAGGCAGTCCCAGGTCCTGCACCTCGCCGAGGTTGGCCTCGAAGCTCTCGCCCTGCGTGTTGACCAGGCCCACGGCGTTGCCGGAGGAGTCCAGCCACAGCGCCAGGGGCTGCTGCTCCTGCAGGCGCACCAGCAGCGACAGCGGCCACACCCTCTGCACCACCGCCTTGCGCACCCAGGGCACCTGCTCGAAGGCCTGCTGCACCGTGCCCAGGCTGACCGTGAACCAGTTGCCCTGCACGCGCGCCAGCGCCTGGCTGCGCAGCGCGGTCGCGCTGACATGCTGCAGCCTGCCTTCCACGCGCACGCTGCGGATCGACCACCACGGGCGCTGCAGCAGCCAGTTTCCAACGGAGGCCAGCGCACCGAGCATGAACAGCCACACCAGCGCGCGGCTGGTGAAATTCATCAGCCGGATGTCCAGCGGAAGGTCCTGGCGCAGCGTGCCGTTCACGCGCGATCTCCCGCGGCCCGCGCCGGCTGGTCCAGGCGCGCGCCGCCCAGGATGTGCAGGCACAGATCCTCGTAGCCCATGCCCGCCGCGCGTGCCGCCATGGGCACCAGGGAATGCCCCGTCATGCCCGGGCTGGTGTTCATCTCCAGCAGGAAGGGCTTGCGGTCGGTCGCGCGGATCATGACGTCGGCGCGCGCCCAGCCGCGGCATCCCAGCGCGCGGTAGCTGCGCAGCACCAGCGCGGCGATGGCGGCTTCCTCCCCCTCGGGCAACCGGGCCGGGCACAGGTAGCGCGTGTCGTCGCTGTAGTACTTGTGCTGGAAGTCGTAGTTGCCCCCCGGCGCCTGGATGCGCACGAGGGGCAGCGCCCGCGCCTGCTCGCCCTCGCCGAGCACGGCGCAGGTGACCTCGTCGCCGGCGATGAAACTCTCGGCCAGCACCGCGCTGTCGTAGCGCGCGGCCTCGGCATAGGCGGCGTCGACCCCGTCGGATGTGTCGGCGCGCGCCAGGCCCAGCGTGGAACCCTCGTGACTGGCCTTGAAGATGAGTGGCAGGCCCAGCGCGAGCGCCGCCTCGCGCGCCTGCTCCAGACTTTCCACCAGGCGCCACTGCGGGGTGGAGAGGCCCTCGCAATGCCACAGCCGCTTGGTCATGTGTTTGTCGATGGCCAGCGCCGAGGCCAGCACGCCGGAGCCCGTGTAGGGGAGTCCGAGCAATTCGAGCGCACCCTGCACCGTGCCGTCCTCGCCGAAGCGTCCATGCAGGGCGATGAATACACGTTGCGCGCCGAGCGCCGGCAGCCGATCCAGGGATTGCTCGGCGGGGTCGAAGCCGAAGGCATCGACCCCGCGGCCGCGCAGCGCCTGCAGCACCCGCTCGCCCGACATGAGCGAGACCTCGCGCTCGGCGGACCGGCCGCCGTACAGCACCGCGACGCGGCCGAAGTCGCGCGCATCGGGAGGATTCGGGAAGGTCGTCACGCCTGCTCCTCACGCGCCTGCGCCGCCTGCGCGGCGATCTGCCCCGCCACCGCGCCGATCGAGCCCGCGCCCATGCACAGGACCACGTCGCCGTCGCGGGCAAAATCGGCGATCGCCTGCGGCAAGGCGCGTACGTCCTCGACGAAAACCGGCTCGATGCGTCCGGCCACGCGCAGGGCACGCGCCAGGCCTCGCCCGTCGGCGGCCACGATCGGCGCCTCCCCCGCGGCATAGACCTCGGTCAGCAGCACGGCGTCGGCGCTGCCGAGCACGCTGACGAAATCCTCGAACAGATCGCGCGTGCGGGTGTAGCGATGCGGCTGGAAGGCCAGCACGATGCGACGCCCGGGGTAGGCGCCCCGCGCGGCCGCCAGGGTCGCCGCCATCTCCACCGGATGGTGCCCGTAGTCGTCGATGAGGGTGTAGCTGCCCCCTGCCGCTGCCGGCATCTCGCCCAGGCGCTGGAACCTGCGGCCGACGCCACGGAATTCGGCCAGGGCCTTGCACACGGCGGCATCGTCGACCCCCAGCTCCGCGGCCACGGCCACGGCCGCCAGTGCATTGCGCACGTTGTGCAGGCCGGGCAGGTTCAGACTGACCTGCAGCGGAGGAAGCACCACGCCATTGCGCCGCAGCACCGTGAATTCCATGCCGGTGCCGGCCGCGCGCACGTCCACGGCGCGCACCTGCGCGTCCTCGCCCAGGCCGTAGGGGGTCACCGGCTTGGACACGAAGGGCAGGATGGCGCGCACGCCCGGGTCGTCGATGCACAGGATGGCGGCACCGTAGAAGGGCAGTCGACCGAGGAATTCCACGAAGGTCTGGCGCAGCCGGGCCATGTCGTGGCCATAGGTGTCCATGTGGTCGGCGTCGATGTTGGTCACCACCGCCATCACCGGCAGCAGGTTGAGGAAGGACGCATCGGATTCGTCGGCTTCCACCACGATGTACTCGCCCCCGCCGAGCTTGGCGTGGGTTCCGGCGCTGTTCAGGCGCCCGCCGATGACGAAGGTGGGGTCGAGTCCCCCCTCGGCCAGCACGCTGGCCACCAGGCTGGTGGTGGTCGTCTTTCCATGGGTGCCGGCGATGGCGATGCCGCGCTTGAGGCGCATCAGCTCGGCCAGCATGACCGCGCGGGGAACCACGGGGATGCGCCGAGCACGCGCTGCCCGTACCTCGGGGTTGTCGGCCCCCACCGCGGTGGACACCACGACGGCGTCGGCTCCTGCCACATGGGCCGCATCGTGTCCGATGGCCACCGTGGCCCCGGCCGAGCGCAGATGCCGCACCGCGGCGCTTTCTCCCAGGTCGCTGCCGCTGATGCGGTAGCCCAGGTTGAGCAGCACCTCGGCGATGCCGCTCATGCCGGCGCCCCCGATGCCGACGAAATGGATGTGATGAATCGCGTGTTTCATGTCGGGGATTCCAGCGCTTCGCAGACGGCCACGATGCGCTCGACGGCGTCGCTGCGCGCCAGCTCGCGCGCCCTGCATGCCATCTCCAGCAGCGCCTCGCGATCCAGGGCTTGCAGTTGCGCGGCCAGGCGCGGCGGGTCCAGCTCGGACTGCTGCACCAGCAGCGCCGCGCCCGGGCCCGCGAGGTAGCGTGCGTTGGCGCTCTGGTGGTCGTCCACGGCGAAGGGAAAGGGAACGAAAAGCGCAGCCACGCCAGCGCAGGCGACTTCGGTGACGGTGGAGGCCCCGGCGCGACACACCACCAGGTCGGCCTGCGCATAGGCCTCGGCCATGTCCTCGATGAATTCGCGGCAGTCGGCCTCCACGCCGGCCGCGGCATAGGCCTGGCGCAGGGAGTCCACCTGGCCGCGCCCGCTCTGGTGCACGATGCGCGGCCGCCCGGCCGGCCCGATCAGGGCCAATGCCGCCGGCAACAGTTCGTTGAGGGCTCGCGCGCCCAGGCTTCCGCCCACCACCAGCAGGCGCAGGGGACCGCTGCGCGAGGCGTAGCGCTGACGCGGGTCGGCCAGTTCGCGAATCGCGCGGCGCACCGGGTTGCCCACCCACTCGGCACCCGCCAGGGCTCCGGGGAAGGCGCACAGCGCACGGGTGGCCAGTCGCGCCAGCAGGCGATTGCTCAGGCCCGCGACCGCGTTCTGCTCATGCAGCACCAGGCGCGCGCCGAACAGGCGCGCCAGCAGTCCGCCGGGAACGGTGATGTAGCCCCCCATGCCCAGCACCACGCGCGGGCGTTCCACGCGCAGGGCGCGCGCCGCCTGCGCCAGGGCGCGCAGCAACTGCGCCGGAAGGCGAAGCCAGCGCGCGGCGCCCTTGCCCCGCACGCCGCCGAAGTCCACCCAGAGCATGCGATAGCCCTGCTGCGGGACCAGGCGCGACTCCATGCCACCGGGGGCGCCCATCCAGGCCACGTCCCAGCCGGCCGCGCGCAGGCCCTCGCCCACCGCCAGGCCCGGGAAGATGTGCCCGCCGGTGCCTCCGGCCATGATCAGCGCGCGCTTGACTGCCGAGGCGGCCTTCATACGTGGCCTCCGCGCATGAGCACCCGGTTCTCGTAGTCCACGCGCAGCAGCAGGGCCAGCGCGACCAGCGAGACCAGTGTGGCCGATCCGCCGTAGCTCAGCAGCGGCAGGGTCAGGCCCTTGGTCGGCAGCAGTCCCAGGTTGACCCCGATGTTGATGAAGGCCTGCCCGCCGATGAGCACCCCGATGGCCTGCGCCACCAGCGCGGAGAACATGCGGTCGGCGGCCAGTGCCTGGCGCCCGATGTCGAAGGCGCGCTTGGTCAGCCAGGCAAACACCCCGATGAGCACGATCACGCCTGCGAAGCCGAGCTCCTCGCCGACGATGGCCAGCAGGAAATCGGTCTGCGGCTCGGGCAGGTAGTGCAGCTTTTCCACGCTGCCGCCCAGGCCCACGCCGAACCAGTGCCCCCGACCCACCGCGATCAGGGCATGCGCCAGCTGGTAGGCGCTGCCCTCGGCGTTGTCCTGGGCCCATGGATTGAGATAGGCAAAGATGCGATCGCGCCTCCAGGGGGACAGGACGATCATGAGCACGAACGCGCCGATGACCACCACCGACAGCGCGGCGAACATGCGCCCGTTCACCCCGCCGAGGTACAGGATCACCATGGCCACGGAGGCGATGACCAGGAAGGCGCCCATGTCCGGCTCGGCCAGCAGCAGCAATCCGATGAAGGCCAGTGCCGCGGCCATGGGCCCGAAGGCCTTGGTGGGACTCTGCTTGACCTGCTGCTTGCGCACCATGAAGTCGGCGGCATACAGCACCATGGTCAGCTTCACCAGTTCCGAGGGCTGGAAATTCAGCACCCCCAGCGGAATCCAGCGTCGTGATCCATTGACTCCCTTGCCGATGAAGGGGATCAGCACCGCGAACAGACCGATCAGGGACAGGATGAACAGATAGGGTGCCCAGCGCTGCCAGAAGCTCATGGGAAACTGGAAGGCCACCCAGCCAGCCACCAGCCCCAGGGCAATGGCGGCCAGGTCGCGCCAGAAGAAGTGGAACTGGCTCCAGCTGGCGTAATGCGGATCCTCGGGAATCGCAATGGTGGCCGAATAGACCATCACCAGCCCGAAGGCCAGCAGCAGCACGATCACCCACAGCAGGTTCTGGTCATAGTCCAGCATGCGCGACGCGCTGGGGCCCACGTAGCCCACGCGCACCGGCATGGGCATCTGCGCGACGCCGGCCTTGGCCCTGCCCGGCAGCCTGAGCCAGTTCATGGTGCCCCCTCCAGCAGCGCGCCCTGCTCCGCGGCCAGCTCGGCCAGCTCCTGCGCGAACACCTCCGCGCGGTGCTTGTAGTCCCGGAACATGTCCAGGCTGGCGCAGGCCGGGGACAGCAGCACCACCTCGCCCGAGCGTGCCAGAGCGGCGGCGCGGCGCACCGCCGCGCGAAGGTCGGGCTGGATCTCGCACGACACGCTGGCGCCCAGTGCCTCGCGCAACGCGGACGCGTCGCGCCCGATGAGCAGGGCGCAACGCACCCGGTCCCGGGCGGCCTGCGCCAGCGGCGTGAAGTCCTGGCCCTTGCCGTCGCCTCCGGCGATCAGGAGCACGCCGCGATCCAGGCCCTGCAGCGCCGCCACGGTGGCCCCCACGTTGGTGCCCTTGCTGTCCTCGATCCATTCCACGCCGTCGAGCACGCCCAGGCTTTGCATGCGGTGCGGCTCGCCGCGGTATTCGCGCAGGGCGTGCAGCATCGGCGCCAGCGCCGCTCCGGTGGATGCGGCCAAGGCCAGCGCGGCCAGGGCATTGGCCTGGTTGTGGCGTCCGCGGATGCGCAGCGCGTCGGCCGGCATCACGGCCTGCACCTGGACCGGCACCGCCGCGGCGGGGGTGGCGGAACGTGCGCGGCGGGCAGTCGGGCGCGGCTCGGACTCCTCGGAGCGGGCACGCGCCAGCCAGTCCATGCCGTGCTCGCGCACGATGCCCCAGTCGCCGTCGCCGCGCGGCGCGTCCAGCCCGAAGCTGCAGGCGCGGCGACCGTCGCGGCGCATCGCCATGACCGAGGGATCGTCACGGTTGAGCACCATCAGCCCAGGGGCTCCGGGCAGGCTCCACGGTTGCGGACCGAACACGCGTGCCTTGTCCGAGGCGTAGGCCTGCATGCTGCCGTGCCAATCCAGATGGTCCTGGGTGAGGTTGAGCACGGTGGCGGCGCTGGCGGCGAAATCCTCCACGCCGTGCAACTGGAAGCTCGACAGCTCCAGCACCCAGGCCTGCGGCAGACGCTGCTCCTGCAGGCGCTGCGCCAGCACGTCGAGCATGGCCGGGCCGATGTTGCCGGCGGCCACCGCGTCCTGACCCGCGGCCTGCAGCAGCAGCGCGGTCAGCGTGGTGACGGTGGTCTTTCCGTTGGTGCCGGTGATGCCGATCAGCGCCGGCGCGTAGCCCTGCGCATCGTGCAATTCGCGCAGCGCCCGCGCGAACAGCGAGAGCTCGCCGCGCACATCGATGCCACGCTCGCGCGCCGCGCGCAGCAGCTTGCCGAACACGGTGTCGTCCGGGGCGATTCCCGGGCTGACACACACCATGTCCACTCCGTCGAGCCGATCCAGGCTTGCCGCGTCCACGCCGGCGTGCAACTCGGCCTGGGGCAGCTGCTCGCGCGCGAGCGGCAGGCCGGGCGGCGCGGCGCGGCTGTCGACGGCGCGCACGCGCGCGCCCTGGCCGGCGCACCAGCGCAGCATCGCCAGCCCGGAGATTCCGAGGCCCAGCACGAGAACGGTCCTGTCGCGCAGCATGTGCATGGTCGTCATCGCAACTTCAGACTGGCCAGACCGGCCAGGCAAAGCATCATGCTGACGATCCAGAATCGGATCACCACCTGGGATTCCTTCACCCCCAGCTGCTCGAAATGGTGGTGCAGGGGCGCCATCTTGAAAATGCGCCGGCCCTGGCCGTACTTCTTCTTGGTGTACTTGAAATAGCTCACCTGGATCATCACCGAGACCGTCTCGGCGACGAACACGCCGCCCATGATGAACAGCACGATCTCCTGGCGCACGATGACCGCGATGGTTCCCAGGGCCGCGCCCAGCGCCAGCGCCCCCACGTCGCCCATGAACACCTGGGCCGGGTAGGCGTTGAACCAGAGGAAGGCCAGCCCCGCGCCGACCATCGCGCCGATGAAGATCAGCAGCTCGCCGCTGCCCGCGATGTAGGGAAACAGCAGGTAGCGGGAGAACACCGCGTTGCCGGTGACGTAGGCGAACACCCCCAGCGAGCCCCCCACCATCACCGTGGGCATGATGGCCAGGCCGTCGGCGCCGTCGGTGAGGTTCACCGCGTTGCTGGAGCCGACGATCACCAGATAGGTGAGCACGATGAACCCTGTGATTCCCAGGGGATAGCTCACGGTCTTGAAAAAGGGCACGATCAGGTCGGCAGCCGGCGGCAAGGGCATGGTCAGTCCGCTGCGCAACCAGGAGACGAACAAGTGCCAGACCTGCGCATTGCCGCCGCCCGACACCGCGAAAGCCAGGTAGAAGGCGGCCATCACCCCGATCAGCGACTGCCAGAAGTACTTCTCGCGCGAGCGCATGCCGTTGGGATCCCGGTACACGACCTTGCGGTAGTCGTCCACCCAGCCGATCGCACCAAAGCCCAGCGTGACCAGCAGGACAAGCCACACGAAGCGGTTGGACAGGTCCATCCACAACAGCGAGGAGGCGGTGATGGACAGGAGGATCAGCACCCCGCCCATGGTGGGCGTGCCGGTCTTGATCAGATGGGTCTGCGGCCCGTCGGTGCGCACCGCCTGGCCGACCTTCATCGCGGTGAGCTTGCGGATCAGCGCGGGACCCGCGGCCAGACCGATCAGCAGCGAGGTCAGGGTGCTCATCACCGCACGAAAGGTGATGTAGTTGAACACGCGGAAAAAGCGCAGCTCGGGGGAGCTCTGCATCAACCACAGGGCCAGGCTATGCAGCATGTTCGACTCCCCTGCGGCCGGTGGCGCCCGTGTCCTGCGCTTGCGGCGCGCCGGCACCCCAGCGCTCGCGCAGCGCGGCGACCACGCGTTCCATGCGCATGAACCGCGATCCCTTGACCAGCAGGGCGTCCGCCGGATCGGCGGCGAGGGCGTCGAGGTCGATGTGCTCGAAGCTCGGCGCATGCCGCGCGGGCAGGCCCGCGGCCGTGGCGGCCTGCGCGGCCGCGCGCGCCGCGTCTCCCACCGTCCACAGGCCCTGCAGACCGCGTTCGGCGGCAGCGCGCCCGGCCTCGGCATGGAACTGCGGGCCCTGGTCGCCCACTTCGCCCATGTCCCCGAGCACCAGAACACGGCGCCCCGGCAGCGCGGCCAGGCCCTCGATGGCGGCGCGCACCGAATCCGGGTTGGCGTTGTAGGTGTCGTCGATCAGCAGGACCTCGTGGCCGTCCGCGCGCCGCAGGGTGCTGCGCTGCATGCGCCCGGTCACCGGCTCGAAGGCCTCCAGGCCGCGCACCACGGCATCCATCGGGGCGCCCGCCGCCAGCGTGGCCGCGGCCGCCGCCAGCGCGTTGTGCGCGTTGTGACGGCCCAGCAGACGCAGTTGCACCCGTGCCTGGCCGGCCGCCGCGCGCAGCATCAGCTGCAGGGCCGGGCCGGCCGTGGATTCCTCCGGGGTGTCGAGCACCCAGCCTTCGAGTTCGGCGTCCGCAGCCGGCGCACCCGTCGGGGCCTGCTCGCGCAAGGCAAAGCGCAGCATGCGCCTCGGCGCGCTCAGCTCGCGCCACAGCCCCGCATAGTCGTCGGTGGCGGGAAACACCGCCACGCCCTGCGGGCCCAGCGCCCGCAGCACCTCGCCGTTCTCGCGCGCCACCGCCTCGACGCTGTGCATGAACTCCAGATGCTCGCGCTGCGCGTTGTTGACCAGAGCCACATCGGGAGCCGCGATGTCCGCCAGGCGGGCGATCTCGCCCGGATGGTTCATGCCCATCTCCACCACGGCGGCCTGGTGGCGCGGACGCAGGCGCAGCAGGGTCAGGGGCACGCCCACGTCGTTGTTGAAATTGCCTTGCGTGGCCAGGCGCTCGCCCTCGCCCAGCCAGGCGGCCAGGATGCAGGAGATCATCTGGGTGACCGTGGTCTTGCCGTTGCTGCCGGTCACGGCGATCAGCGGCATGGCGGGCTGCTGCGCGCGCCAGGCCCGCGCCAGCCGCCCCAGGGCCACGCGGGTGTCCGCCACGCGCACTCCCGGCAGGCCGCTGCGCTCGAGGTCGCGCTCGACCAGTACCGCGGCGGCGCCGGCGGCCGCGGCCTGAGGCAGGAAGTCATGCGCGTCGTAGCGATCGCCACGCAAGGCGACGAACAGATCGCCGGCGCCGATGCGCCGGCTGTCGGTGCTCACGCCGGCGAGCACGCAGGCAGCCTCGCCGTGCAACTCGCCACCGGTCCACTCGGCCAGCTCCCGCAGGCCGAACCAGCCTCCCGCGCGCGCGGCCAGCGCCGCGCGGGCATGAAACACATCGTGAAAGGCGAAGCGCCGCCCGCGCAGCTCCTGCGTCGCCTCGTGGCCCTTGCCGGCCACGAGCACGACGTCGCGCGCGTCGGCGTGCGCCACCGTCTGCGCGATGGCCTGGGCGCGCTCGACCAGCACCAGCATGTTGGCGGGAGCCACTGCGCCCGCGAGCATTTCGTCGAGAATGTCCTGGGGCGCTTCGCTGCGCGGGTTGTCGCTGGTCAGCACGACGCGATCGGCACAGGCCTCCGCGGCCGCGGCCATGGGCGCGCGCTTGCTGCGGTCGCGGTCTCCGCCGGCGCCGAATACGCACCACAAGCTGCCCTGCCGACGCTGGGCCACGCCGCGCAGGGCCTGCAGCGCCTTGGCCAGCGCATCCGGGGTGTGGGCATAGTCGACGACCACCAGCGGCGCACCGACACCGCCCAGGGCCTGCATGCGCCCCGGCGGAGCCTGGATGGCGCCCAGCGCCCGGATCACCTGTTCGAAGCCCAGTCCGCAGGTCTCCAGCAGCCCGCACACCAGCAACAGGTTCGCCGCGTTGAAGGCCCCCAGCAGCGGCAGATCGAGCTCGGCGCGCGAGGCCTCGCGCAGCAACGTCAGCCGCATGCCCGCGGGCGCGTCCACCGGGCCGCGGCCCTGCCAGTCGGCGCCCTGGGCGCCGGCAAGGGACACACGCAGCGTGCGCAGGCCGCGCTGGCGGCAGTGCAGGGCCAGTTCGGCACCGAAGGCATCGTCCGCGTTGAGCACCGCGGCCTGCAGATGCGGCCAGTCGAACAGCCGGCGCTTGGCGGCCGCATAGGCCTGCATGTCGCCGTGATAATCCAGATGGTCCTGGCTCAGGTTGCTGAACGCCGCGGCATGGATGCGCAAGCCCGCCAGGCGACGCTCCTCCAGGCCGATGGACGAAGCCTCGATCGCGCAATGCCGCACCCCGGCGCGCTGCATGCGCGCCAGCTCGGCGTGCAGACGCACGGGGTCCGGCGTGGTCAGTCCGGTGGAACGCAACGCGCCCGGCAGCCCGGCACCCAGGGTGCCGATGACGCCGCAGGCCAGGCCGGCCGCCTGCAGCGCCTGGGCGGTCCACAGCGCCACCGAGGTCTTGCCATTGGTGCCGGTCACCGCCAGCACCCGCATGTCGCGCGAAGGATGGCCGAACCAGGCGTCGGCGATCTCGCCGGCGAGCGCCTTGAGGCCTCGCACCCGGATGGCCTGGGGCGGCAGCGCGAAGGCCTCGGCCCCCTCGTGCTCGACCAGCGCGGCGCAGGCGCCTCGCGCCAGGGCGTCGGCGACGTGACGGCGCGGATCTGCCGCGGCTCCAGGCCAGGCCACGAACACGTCGCCGGCGCGCAGGGTGCGCGAATCCGTGTCCAGCGCGGCCTGCGGACCCGCCACGCCTCGCAGCGCGCGCACCACGCCCGCGGCCGAATCGAGCACCACCGGGCTCATGCACCGCCTCCCGCCCGCGCCACCTGCGGCTGCGCCGGGGGCACCTCGGGCTGCACCGGCAGGTCCGGCGGCACGCCCAGCATGCGCAGCGACTGCCCTACCACCTCGGAGAACACGGGCGCGGCGACCTGGCCGCCGAAATGCATCTTGGCATCGGGCTGGTCCACCGATACCGCCATCACCAGACGCGGATGGTCGATCGGCGCCATGCCCACGAACTGCGCGCGGAACTCGTGCTTGTCATAGGCCCTGCCCCTCCAGATGTAGGCCGTGCCGGTCTTTCCGCCGGTGGAGTAGCCGGGGATGCGCGCGGCCGCAGCGGTGCCCTTGGGCGAGGTGACCAGCGCCAGCATCGAGCGCACGTCGGCAGCCACGCGCGCCGAGATCACCCGCACCGCCGGTGCCGGCTGGGCCGTCTTGAACAGGGTGGCCGGGCGGATCAGGCCGCCGTCGGCGAACACCAGGTAGGCATGCGCGAGCTGGAAGGTGGACACCGCCAGGCCGTAGCCGAAGCCCTGCGTCACGGCATCGATGGGGCGCCAGCGCTTCCAGGGCCGCAGACGCCCGCTGGCCTCTCCCGGGAAGGGCAGCTGGGGACGCTGGCCCAGTCCGACCGCGGTGTACATGTCCCACTGCTCCTCGGGCTTCATGCGCATGACGATCTGCCCCGTCGCCACGTTGCTCGAGTACTGGATGACCTGGGGCAGACCGATGGTTCCGTTGTCCGAATCGTCACAGATGCGGTTGCCGTACATGAGCATGCACCCCGGCGCGGTCTGGAAGGTGCTGTGCATCGTCACCACCCCGTCCTGCAGCGCCGCGGCGATGGTCAGCGGCTTCATCACGGAGCCGGGCTCGTAGATGTCGGTGAGCGCGTAGTTGCGCATGTCGGCATTGGTGTAGCCGCTGCGCTTGTTGGGATCGAAGCTGGGGTAGTTGGCCATCGCCAGCACTTCGCCGGTGTTCGCGTCGAGCACGACGGCGCTGGCGTTCTTGGCGTGGCTGGCCTTCACGGCCTGTTCCAGCGCCTGATAGGTCAGATCCTGGATCTTGCTGTCGATGGACAACTGCACGTCCTCGCCGTTGACAGGCGGGGTACCTCCCTCGACGTCCTCGATCACGTTGCCCAGGCGGTCACGCATGACCTTGCGGGTGCCCGCATGTCCGGCCAGCTGGCGCTGGAACTGCCATTCCAGTCCGCCGCGTCCCTGGTTCTCGATGTCGGTGAAGCCCAGCAGCTGCGCCGCCGCCGCGCCTTCGGTGTAGAAGCGCCGATAGCTTGGCGACATGTACACGCCCTTGATGTGCAGGTCCGCGACCTTGCGCGCCGTGTCGACGTCCACCTGGCGCTTGATGTAGACGAACTGCAGCTGGTCCTGCGCCAGGCGCCTGCGCAGCTCGCGTGGATCGATGCCCAGCAGCGAGGCCAGCGCGACGACCTGCTGCGCATCGGCCTGCAGGGTCTGGGGGTCGGCCCAGATGGTCTTGACCGGAATGCTCGAGGCCAGGATGTTGCCGTGGCGATCGAGAATGCGCCCACGCATCGCGGGCAGCTCGATGGTGCGCACGAAGCGCAGGTCGCCCTGGCGCTGGTAGAAGCCGGTGGTGATGCCCTGGATCCACAGCGCGCGCAGTGCCAGCGCGGCGAAGGCCAGGAACATCAGGCCCTTGATCAACCAGGCTCGCCCAGGGGGCAGGCGCAGGTGCAGCAGATGACTGTTGCGGCGCTGCGCGGGGATGGCGAAGGGGCGCGATGCGAGTCTCATGGCAGCTGCATCATCGCGTGGGAATGCTCACCGGAAGGCCGGGGAGCTGCGCGGCGCTCACATAGTCGCTGCGCGCCGGAGTGATCGGCACCATGCCGAGCTGGCCGCGGGCCAGGGACTCGATGCGCGAGGGCACGGACAAGGCGCGCAGCTCGACCTGCAGGCGATCGTGATCGAGTTCGAGCTGGGCGGCTCGCTGCTGCGCGGCATCCAGCGCGGCAAAGCCGCGGCGGGCCTCGTACTGGGCGCGCACCAGACTCATCGCGCAGGCGACGGCCAGTACCAGCAGGAGCAGGTTCACGCGGATCACGCCTCGGCCCCCTGGGCCAGGCGTTCGGCCACGCGCATCACGGCCGAACGGCTGCGCGGGTTGTCGCGCACCTCGGCCTCACCGGGCCTCACGCGCGCGAGCGCGCGCAGGCCGGGCTCGAAGCGCGCGCTGGGCAAGGGCAGACGCCGCTGCTGCGGCGTGAGCGCCGGAGCGCGCGCGTGGCCCTGCACGAATTGCTTGACGATGCGATCTTCGAGGGAGTGGAAGCTGATGACCACGAGTCGGCCTCCCGCAGCCAGGCGCTCCATCACCTGCGCGAGCGCCGCCTCGAGTTCGGCGAGTTCGGCATTGACGTGAATCCGAAGAGCCTGAAAGGTGCGGGTGGCCGGATCCTGGCCCGGTTCCCGGCTGCGCACCGCTTGCGCAACGAGGGCGGCAAGCTCCCCGGTACGGGTGATGGGCTGGCCCCGTTCGCGGCCAGCCACAATCGCCTTTGCAATCGCGAAAGCAGCCCGTTCGTCCCCATAGTCCCGCAACACCCTGGTGATTTCATCGACGTCGGCCTCGCTCAGGAATTGCGCCGCCGTGAAGCCGCGCGTCGTGTCCATGCGCATGTCCAGCGGAGCATCGCCGCGGAAACTGAAGCCCCGTTCGGTCTGGTCCAGCTGGGGCGAGGACACGCCAAGATCCAGCAGCAGGCCCTGGACCTTGGCGATGCCAAGCCCATCCAGCACCGCACCCCATTCGGAGAAGGCCGCGTGCACCAGGCGCAGGCGCGGCTCGGCGCGGGAAAGTTCCCCGCCCGCCTCGATCGCCTGCGGGTCGCGGTCGAGCGCCACCACGCGCCCCTGGGGCTGCAGGCGCGCCAGCAGCGCCCGCGTGTGCCCACCACGCCCGAAGGTGGCGTCCACGTAGGTTCCGCAAGGGTCGGCGACCAGCCAGTCGACGGCCTCCTGCAACAACACGGTGCGATGCTGCAGCGCGGCTGCAGCGCGATGGGACGGAGCGGACATCGGGGGGCACCTTCACACCACGATGTCGCGCACGGCATCGGGCATTCCGGCCTCGATCACCGCCGCCTCGCGCGCCTGATGCGTGGCGCGGTCCCAGACTTCGAAATGCGAGCCCATGCCGATGAGATCGATGTCGCGCTCGATATGCGCCGCGACACGCAACTCGGGCGGAATGAGCACCCGCCCGCTGGCGTCGATCTCGGTCTCGGTGGCATGCCCCAGGTAGATGCGCTTCCAGCCCTGCGCCGACATGGGCAGCGCGGCGATCTTGGCGCGAAACTCCTGCCACTGCTGATCGCCGAACATGAGCAGACAACCCTCGGGGCTCTTGGTCAGGGTGAGGCGTCCGGCGGCCTGCGCCAGCAGCATGTCGCGGTGACGCGCAGGCACGGTCATGCGACCTTTGCCGTCCAGCGTCAATGCCGATATGCCGATGAACACGCGCTTCTCCGAGTCCGCCTGGTGCCGGGTCGTGCCGCTGCACTTTCACCCACTTTTCTGCACTTGGCTGCACTGTATGGGGCAAACAGTGCCCCGTCAATAGCAGGCAGAAAATTTCGCTTACCAAACAATGACTTAGCGCGAATCGGATACTGGTTATTTAACCAGATTTTTCGAAAAAAACCCCCTTGAAATAAGGACTTGAAGATTGGGTTGAAAGTAACGGGTTGACATCGCGGCGGTGCGCAGCGCAAAGCCCGAACGCAGGCGAGTGCCTGGATGCATGCAGCGAAATTGGGGGGAGTTTGGGGAAATAAGGGGCGAAGCAGGCCTGTAGGCCGGATTCTGTGCATCGGTCGCCCGATGTGGCAGTCATTCCTCTGGGCCGCCCGTTACCGGAGCGGCTCGGTGCCACCTACCCGCAGGCTCGCGCGGGCCGCGCTCCCGGCGCCTTGCGGCGCCTTCGCCTGCCTATTTGGTGTTGCTCCGGGTGGAGGTTGCCGCGTTTCACGTCCGCGCGGCTCGCGCCGCGCATACTCGTCTCTGTGGCCCTGTTCGTCGCGTCGCCGCGCACGGCCGTTAGCCGTCACCCTGCCCTGTGGAGTCCGGACCTTCCTCGCCGCTTGCGCGGCGCGACTGCCCAGCCTGCTTCGCCGGGCGCGATTATGCCTGCTGTTGCGGCGCAGCAGCGGGCCGCGCCCGCCAACCCAGGCGCGCACCGGCGTCCACGGGGACGATCTCGCCGTCCAGATAGCCCAGGCTCGGCGGCACCTCCCAGGACTCGCGGCGCAGCTCGAGGGTGCCGCGATTGCGCGGCAGGCCGTAGAAATCCGCGCCGAAGTGGCTGGCGAATCCTTCCAGGCGCTGCAGGCAGCCGGCCTGCTCGAAAGCCTGCGCGTACAGCTCCAGCGCGTGCACGGCGCTGAAACAGCCCGCGCAGCCGCAATCGGCCTCCTTCGCGCCCCGCGCGTGGGGTGCCGAATCGGTACCCAGGAAAAAGCGTGCGTCCCCGCTGCATGCCGCCTCCAGCAGGCGCCTGCGGTGGGTTTCACGCTTGAGCACCGGCAGGCAGTAATAGTGCGGACGCAGACCGCCGCGGAACATCGCATTGCGGCTGTGCAGCAGGTGATGCGCGGTCAGCGTGGCACCCAGCAGCGGCGCACCGCGCGCGTCGCGCGCGTCATTCGCCAGCACGAAATCCACCGCCTGCGAGGTGGTGATGTGCTCCAGCACGACCTTGAGTTCCGGGAAATCGCGACGCAGCGGCTCCAGGTGGCGCTCCAGGAACACCGCCTCGCGGTCGAACACGTCCACCTCGGGGTCGGTGACTTCGCCGTGCACCAGCAGCGGCATGGCCTCGCGCTGCATGGCCTCGAGCACGCCGTGCACGTGACGCAGGTCGGTCACTCCGCTGTCGGAATTCGTCGTGGCACCGGCCGGATACAGCTTGACCCCGAACACCGCGCCGCTGGCGCGCGCGCGGGCGATCTCGGCGGGCGGGGTGCGGTCGGTCAGGTACAGGGTCATCAGGGGCTGGAAGTCCGAGCCGGCCGGACGCGCCGCCAGCACCCGCTCGCGATAAGCCAGCGCCTGCGCGGTATCCACCACCGGCGGCTTCAGATTGGGCATGACGATGGCGCGGGCGAACTGCGCCGCGCTCCACGGCACCGTCCAGGCCAGCGCGTCGCCGTCGCGCAGGTGCAGGTGCCAGTCATCGGGCCGGGTGATGCGGAGCAGGGAGTCGGAAGCTTGCATGATTCGGTGCAGGAAGGGCTGCGCCCATGGTAGTGGGCCGCAGCGCACGCAGGAGTGGATCGGCCCGCGCCCGGGACTCAGGCCACCACGCGCAGGGCGGCTTCCAGCCCCGAGGCCTCGGCGCCCTCGCGCTGTTGCTGCAGCTCCCACATGCGCGCGTACAGGCCGCCGGCGGCGAGCAGCTCGGCGTGGGTGCCACGCTCCTGGATGCGTCCGTCGGCCAGCACCAGGATCTGGTGCGCGTCGACGACGGTGGACAGGCGGTGGGCAATGATCAGGGTGGTGCGGTCGCGCGCGGCGTCGCGGATCTCGGCCTGGATCGCGCGCTCGTTGGCGGAATCCAGCTGAGAGGTCGCCTCGTCGAACATCAGCACCGGCGGGTTCTTCAGCAGCGCGCGCGCGATGGCCACGCGCTGCTTCTCCCCGCCCGAGAGCTTCAGGCCGCGCTCGCCCACCTGGGTCTGGTAGCCGTCGGGCTGGCGCACGATGAAATCGTGGATCTGCGCGGCGCGGGCGACGCGCTCCACCTCATCGTGCGGGGCACCCGGCCGGCCGTAGGCGATGTTGTAGGCGATGGTGTCGTTGAACAGCACCGTGTCCTGCGGCACCAGGCCCAGTGCGGCGCGCAGGCTCGCCTGGGTGACCGTCGCGATGTCCTGCCCGTCGATCAGGATCCTGCCGGCCTGCGGGTCGTAGAACCGGAACAGCAGTCGCGACAGGGTGGACTTGCCAGCGCCGGAAGGTCCCACCACCGCCACGGTGCTGCCGCCCGGAACCTCGAAACTCAGCCCCTTGAGCACCTCGTGGCCGGATTGGTAGGCAAAGTGCACGTCCTCGAAGCGCACGGTGCCCGCGCCGACGCGCAACTCGGTCGCCCCAGGCGCGTCGGCCACCTCGCGGTCCTGGTGCAGGATGGTGAACATGCGCTCCAGGTCGGTCAGCGCCTGGCGCAGTTCGCGGTAGATCACCCCCAGGAAATTCAGGGGCGCGTACAGCTGGATCATGAAGGCGTTGACCAGCACCAGGTCGCCCAGGCTCATGGTGCCGTCGACCACGCCGACGGTGGCCCTCCACACCAGCAGCGTGACCGCCGCGGCGATGATGATGCTCTGGCCCAGGTTGAGCACCGAAAGGGAGTTCTGCGACAGCACGGCAGCGTGCATCCAGCGCTTCAGATTGGCGTCGTAGCGCTGGGCTTCCCAGGCCTCGTTGCCGAAGATCTTGACCGTCTCGTAGTTCAGCAGCCCATCGACCGCGCGCTGGTTGGCGCGTGAATCCTGCTCGTTCATCGTGCGTCGCAGCCCGGTGCGCCATTCGGTGACCACGATGGTGAAGCTGATGTAGAGCACCAGCGCCCCGAGGGCCACGGCGGCGAACCACCAGTCGTAGCGCACGACCAGGATGCCGATGACCAGGCCCATTTCCACCAGCGTGGGCAGGACGCTGTAGAGGGTGAACGACACCAGGCTGGAGATGGCGCGGGTTCCACGCTCGATGTCCCGCGACATGCCGCCGGTCTGGCGCTGCAGGTGATAGCGCAACGAGAGGGAGAACAGATGGTCGAAGACCTGCAGCGCGATCCGGCGCACCGCGCCCTGGGTGACCCTGGAGAACACCACCTCGCGCAGCTCGGTGAACAGCGACACGCCCACCCGCAACGCCCCGTAGGCCAGCAGCAGCGCGACGGGAACCACCAGCACGGCACGCGGATCCCCGGGGCGCAGCTGCAGATCGTCGACGATGTGCTTGAGCACGATGGGCACGCCGACGTTGGCCAGCTTGGCCGCCACCAGCATGAGCAGGGCCAGCACCACGCGCCCGCGGTAATGCCACAGGTAGGGCGCGAGCTGGCGCAGCGCGGCCCAGCGCGCTCCGGGCAGCGACGCGGCCGCGCCTTCCGGCGGCGGGGAGGATCGGGAGTGGTCTCTCATGCGAAATGTCGGACTTGCGCCAATTGGTGCATTATTCGGGTTTGCCCTGTTTCATGCACAGGCGTTCGGGTTTTCAGCCACGTTCCGTCCAGTGCCTGATCCAGTGGACCATCCAGAGCTCCATCCTGTGGTCCGTTCAGCGTTCCGTTCAACGTTCCATTCAGCGCTCCATTCAGCGTTCCATTCCAGCGGGGATCCGATGCAAAGCCTTCCCACCCAACCCGAGCCGATCCTGCGCATCCAGCCGATGCCCTCGGACGTGAACATGCACGGGGACATCTTCGGCGGCTGGATCATGGCCCAGGTCGACATCGCCGGGGGCGTGGCCGCCGCCCGGCGCGCGAAGGGCCGCGTGGCCACCGTGGCGGTCAATGAATTCGTGTTCAAGCACCCGGTCCTGGTGGGAGACCTGCTGTCGCTGTACGCCAAGGTGGTGCGCGTGGGCCGTACCTCCATCACCGTGGACGTGGAGGTCTATGCCGAGCGCGGCATTCCCGACACCCAGGTGTTCCGGGTCACCGAGGCCACGCTGACCTATGTGTGCGTGGGCGAGGACCGCCGGCCGCGGCCGGTTCCGGCGGAATAGGCACCGGGTCCGGCCCGCGGCCGCGCGGCCTCTCGATCCCGCCAACGACAACGCCGCCCGGAGGCGGCGTTGGCGCGGCTTGCCCGGCCCGGGCTTCAGGACGCGGCAGGTGCGGCTGCGTCGCCCGCGGGCGCGGCTTCCTCGGCCGACTCACCGCCCTTGCTCAGCACGGCGGCAATCACCGGATTCTCGGCTCCGTGGGTGACCACGGACAGGCCGGCCGGCAGCTTCAGGTCGCTGGCGTGCAGGGAGTGGCCCTTGCTCAGGCCGCTGAGGTCCACCTCGATGAACTCGGGCAGGTCCCCGGGCAGGCAGGACACTTCGAGCTCGCTGATCACGTGGGTGATCATCGCACCTTCGAGCTTGACCGCAGGGGATTCCTCGGCGCCCTTGAAGTGCAACGGCACCTTCATCGAGATCTTGCGATCCGCTGCCACGCGCATGAAGTCGACGTGCAGCACCAGCGGACGGAAGGGATGCACCTGGTAGGCCTTGAGCAGCACCTTGGTCTGCTGCTCGCCCACCGTCAGGTCGAGGATCGACGAGTGGAACTGTTCCTTCTTGAGCGCGTGATACAGCGCGTTGTGATCGAGCTCGATCAGCTGCGGCTTTTGCTCACCGCCATAGACGATGCCGGGAACCTTGCCGGCGTTGCGCATGCGGCGGCTCGCACCGGTACCTTGCGCCTGACGTTCAAATGCGACGACTTTCATGTCGACTCCGAGAAAAGGGGTCCGACGGACCCCGGGATGAAGGCGCCCCGCTCGCGACCAGCGCGGCGCCCGGGACGCCGCGACCCGAGGGCCGCGGCGCGGAAATCTTCAGAACAGGGTTTCCTGTTCGTTGAACAACTGCAGCACCGATCCGCCCTGGGCGATGCGCATCATGGTCTGCGCGATCAGCTGGGCAGCCGAGAGTTGACGCACCTTGGGACTGCCCAGCGCGGCCTCGCGCAGCGGAATGGTGTTGGTCACCACGACCTCGTCCAGATCGCTGGCGTTGATGCGCTCGATCGCGGGCCCCGAGAACACGGGGTGGGTGCAATAGGCCACGACGCGCCGGGCGCCGCGCTCCTTGAGCACCTCGGCCGCCTTGGTCAGGGTGCCCGCGGTGTCCACCATGTCGTCCATGATGATGCAGTTGCGCCCGTCGATCTCGCCGATCACGTTCATCACTTCCGACACGTTGGGCTTGGGACGGCGCTTGTCGATGATGGCCAGGTCGCAGTCCATCAGCTTGGCCAGCGCGCGCGCTCGCACCACGCCACCGATGTCGGGGGAGACGACGATCAGATCCTTGTAGTTCTTCGCACGCAGGTCGCCCAGCAGGATGGGCGAGGCGTAGATGTTGTCCACCGGGATGTCGAAGAAACCCTGGATCTGGTCGGCGTGCAGGTCCATCGTCACCACGCGGGCGATGCCGACGGCCTGCAGCATGTTCGCCACCACCTTGGCGGTGATGGGCACGCGCGACGAACGGGGCCGGCGATCCTGGCGGGCGTAGCCGAAATAGGGAATCACGGCGGTGATGCGCTCGGCCGACGCGCGCTTGAGGGCGTCGGCCATCACCAGCAGTTCCATCAGGCTGTCGTTGGTGGGAGCGCAGGTGGACTGCAGGATGAACACTTCCCGCGCCCGTACGTTCTGCTGGATCTCGACCGTGACCTCGCCGTCGGAGAAACGACCGACGAAGGCATGCCCGAGCCCGATGCCCAGTTGCTCCACCACCTGTTGTGCCAGCGCCGGGTTGGCGTTGCCGGTGAAAACGACGAAATCGGCCGCGTGGGAGGTCATGATGGCACTGCGCTAGCGCTGCGGGGTTGTCGAGGCCGCCGGCAGCTGCCGCGCAGCGAACAGCGGCAGCGCATGCCGCTGCGAGGCGGGCAGGCCCTCAAGGGGGCTGGGGAGGAAGGATTCGAACCCTCGAATGCCGGAATCAAAATCCGGTGCCTTAACCAACTTGGCGACTCCCCAACAACTCGACCCGGACCGGGACGAATCCCGGACCTTCGAGGCGTGCCGGACTGTCCTGCGGGCTCGTAACCCGCACCACAACCAGCAACCTCTGGCATTCTACGCAATCCCGCGCCTGAAACGACAGTGGCGCGGCAGCAGCGTGGCTGTCCTGCAAAGCTCTCGAAGCAAAGCTCTCGAAGCGAAGCTCTCAGTCGGGCGCCCAGTCGCGCAGCGGATGCTCCGACAGGCTTCGGCACATGCGCACCGTCCACCCGGCTGGAACTTCCCCAGCGAAACCCTCCGTGCCACCTGCAGCCGCCGGGTCCATCGGCACGAACATCGCCGAACCCGAACCGCTCATGCGCACGGCGTCGCCGCCATCGGCACCGCCTTGGCGCGCCAGCCAGTCCTGCAGGCGGCGCAGCTTCGGCAGCAACTCCATCGCGGCGGGCTGCAGGTCGTTGGCCCCGAAACCCAGCAGACCGCGCATGGTTCGCGCATCGATCGCCGGGCTTCCGGTCTCGCTTCCCGCCTCGCCCCCTGCCTCGCTTCCTGGGCGACGCCCTTCAAGCCCCCTTTTGAGGTGCTCGCAAAAGCCCTCCATTGTGCAGGCCGGCGTATTCCTTGTCAATAAGTCGTGCGAGAACACCTGGGCCGTGGACAGGCCTTCGCCCGGCCACGCGATCAGCATGTTCCATGCCGGCAGGCGCAGGGCGCGCAATTGCTCGCCCACGCCCTGCGCGAAGGCGTCGCGCCCGAACACGAACACCGGCACGTCCGCGCCCAGCCGCGCCCCCAGCTGCTGCAGCTCGGCGCGCCGCAGGCCCAGACCCCAGAGCAGGTTCAGGGCCAGAAGCACGGTGGCGGCGTCCGAACTGCCGCCGCCCAGCCCGGCCTGCGCCGGGACGCGCTTGCGCAGGCGCATGTGCACCCCCGGCCGGGCACCGGTGTGCTCGCGCAGCAGGCGGGCCGCGCGCACGCACAGATCCTCCTCGGGCAGCCCGGGCCCCCCTTCGCGGGAGATCTGCCCGTCCTCGCGCCATTCAAAGTCGAGCTCGTCGCACCAATCGATGAACTGGAACACCGTCTGCAGCTCATGCATGCCATCGGCACGCCGGCCCAGCACATGCAGGAACCAGTTGAGCTTGGCCGGCGCCGGCACGCCGAACAGGGCGCGCGGTCCACGGTTCAAGGCGCGCTCCCGGGACGGTCGCAGTCCGGACGGGGCAGCTCGGCATGGTCGATGACCAGACTGAGCCGCTCCGAGTCCTCCCCCTGGCCGCGCGACAGGCGCAGCACGTGCGGATGCCCGTCCTTGCGCTGCACCCGCACCTCCCAGCCGAGCTGCTCGAAGCCGCCCTGATCCAGGGCCCGCGAGCTCCAACGGGCGGCGGGGCGTCCGCGCACCCAGTCCTGCAGCGCGGCTCGCGGCAGGCGCAGGCCCAGCGTGGCCTCGGTCATGTCCTCGAAGGAATCGAAGCCGCGCTGCTCGTGCCCGTTGCTCACGCTGGCCGAGTCGACGCTCCAGCTGGCCCGCGCCAGCATCTGCCCCAGCGGCGAACCCAGCTCCAGCGAACCGCTGTCACCCTCCAGATGCAGGTCGAAGGAGCCGTAGAGGTTGTAGGGATGCGCACCCTGCTCGACCACCGAGATACGCCCGGAATAGTCGAGGGCGCAGCCGACCCGTTGCCGCTCCAGCGTCGGCGACGAGGCGCAGGCGGCCAGCAGGGCCAGCAGGGCCGCGCAGGCCAGGCCGCGCAGCATCCGCGCCCCCCCTGCCGGCGGTGTCAAAATGACAGCCCCAGGCGGCGCATGGCCTCCAGCACTCCACGATCCTTCGGCGCGGCCTTCCAGCAGGCGCGCAGCAGCTCGGTGGCACGCTGGCGCTGGCCGCGGCGCCACAGCACTTCGGCCAGGTGGGCACCGATTTCCGGATCCTCGCGCCCGGCATAGGCCTGCTCCAGCAGGCGCTGCGCGCGCGCCAGGTGGCCGCTGCGGAACTCCACCCAGCCCAGGCTGTCCAGGACGAAGGGGTTGCCGGGACTCAGGCGCAGCGCGTGCTCGACCAGACGCCGTGCCTGCTCCAGATCGCGCCCCTGGTCGGCCAGGGAATAGCCCAGGGCGTTCAGGGCGGGCTGGTACTCGGGGTGTTGCTTCACGATGCGCCGCAGATCCGCCAGCATCTGCCTCGGCCGACCGGCCTGCTGCGCGGCCATCGCGGTCTCGTAGGCGTAATCCGGGTCGTGGCCCCAGACCCCCATCCCCGACCGCAGCACGGCGTAGGCCTGCGCGGGTTCGTGCAGGAAGCCCAGCAGTTCCGACAGCGCGAGCAGGCGCCGGCGACGCTGCAGGCTGCTGGCGCGGGGCAGCGCACGCACCAGCTCGACCGCCTGGCGCGGCCGGCCCTGCGCGGCCAGCACCTTGGCCCGCTGCAAGACCATCGCCGCGTCGTGGCGATCGGGGGAGACCTGCTGCAGCCACTGCTCGGCGCGCGCGCTTGCGCCCTGATGCAACGCCAGGCTGGACAGCGCGAGATCGACCTGCTCCAGCTCGTCGGGCGGCACCGGGGGTGCCGCGCCCGGAACCTGCGCCGGGACCTGCGCTGGAGCCCGCGCTTGTGCATGGCCCCTGGGTGCGGCCGCACCGGCCGCACTGGCCGCAGCGGCGGGGATCGGGGAACTCGAGGCGGCGGACGCCGCGGCCGCCGGCGCAGCCGACGCAGCCTGCGAGGCCGTCGGGGGCAGGCTGGGCAGGGACACGCCGGGCAGGCTGAGCGAGAGGAAGCGCAGCAGCGAATGCTCGGCCTGCGCGAACTGGCCCATCTGCTGCTGCAGCGAACCCAGGATCAGCCAGACCTGCGCCATGTCGGGCTGGCGCCGAGCCAGGCTCTCGCACTGCGCCAGGGCGACGCTGTCGCGCTGCTGCTGCGTGGCGGCGTCGATCCAGCCCATGCGCAGGGTGTCGTCGTCCGGCTGCGCGAGCATGTAGCCCGCGAGCAGGCCGTCGGCCCGCACCGGATCGACCTTGTAATGCTGCACCAGCAGCAAGGCTGCCGGGCGCAGCGAGGGGTCGGCCTTGAGGGCGCGCGCGGCACGCGCCAGCCCGGCGCTCAGCTCGCCGGTCTGCACCTGCAGCTGGGCGATCACGGCCTGGGTCTGGGCCAGGGTGGCATAGGGGGCGAGACTGCGGCGCGCAAGCGCCAGCGCGCGCTGCGCGTCGTCCATGCCCAGGAACATGCCCCCCAGGGCGAGCACCGTTTCCGGTCGCTGCGGCTGCGGGGTCATGGACAAGAGACGCTGGATCGCCGGCGCGGCCTCGGCGTCGCGCCCCAGGCCCAGCAACAGTTGCACGCGCCAGGCCTGCGCGCGGGCCGAAGCCGGCTGCTGTTCGCGCCAGGCGCCGACCGCGGACAAGGCCAGCTCGGGCTGACGCGCGCCCAGGGCCACCTGCACGGCCCGCTCGAACAAGGGCGCTGAATCCATGTCGCGCGCGGCGCGCAGCAACTCGGCGTAGGCGACGTCGGGATGCCCGGTGCGCGCCGCGATCTCTCCGGTCAAGGTCGAGTAGAACCAGCGGGCCTGCTGCTCGGCATCGTCGCGGGACTGCTGCGAGGGAGTCGTACGCACGACCGCGGCCAGCTGGCTCGCCGGCTCGGCCTGGGCGGGCTCGATCCACCACACCGCGGCGAGCAGGGCCAGCAGCGGGGTGGCGAAAGCGACTGTGCGCGTGGGCCGCATGGACCGCATGGACCGCATGAACCGCATGAACGTAAGGCCGGTGAAAGGCGTAACGACGTGGCGTTCCAGTGTAGCGGGGCGGCGGGCCCGCCGCCCCGCGTTGCGGCCCTCCCCGGCCGCGGATTCCCCGGGGATGGCCGCGCCTTCCCAGGCCCGCGCACAGCGCACTCAGGCGGGCTCCAGCACCAGGGTGTTCTGGGAAATGGCCCGCACCCGTGGCTGGAACATCAAGGAACGTTGCGCCTGCTGCGGATCGGAGAGATTCACCTTGCCCAGCAGCTGCGGAGGCGCGGCGGCGTTGCCGTAGCGCAGCAGGGCGATGAAGGTGCGAGGGTGGGAAGCCGCCACGCCGGCCACCGCCAGCAGCTTCTCTCGTCCGACACCGTCGAGCAATCGCAAGGTATCCAGGCGCAGCGAATCGATGTTCACCGACACCCGGCCCGAGTAGATGGGACGGTTCACCAGCATGCTGTAGTCGACCTCGCCAATGCCTCCGACCAGGGAAAACACCCGCGCCGCACCCGGTGCGACGCCGCGCCAGACGTCCACCTCCCGCAGGGCATGCCCCTCCTGCTCCGGCGCCGGGAAGGGATTGGGCTGGCGTGTGACATAAAAGCCATAGGCGCCCTCGACCCCGCGCTGCGCCAGGCCCAGCGGCCAGAAGCCCAGGCGCTGATCCGGCGCGGCGCCGTACAGCATGAAATCCTGACGCCCGCCGGGCCAAGCCTTCAAGCCGATGGATCCTTCCAGCCGGCGGCCATTCCAACGGGTCGACGGCACCTCGCGGAACTCCGCCCAGGTCTGCGAGGCGTCCGGCACCGCGTACACCCTCCAGTGCTCCGGATCCTGCACCTCGGTGCCCACCAGAACCAGGCTGTTGCCGGCGCTGCTCATGTCGGAGACGCGCAGATCGACCGGGAAGGTCTGGGTCGGCCCCCAGTAGATGCGGTCCTGCTCGAGGCAGCGCATGCCCGACTGCTGCTCGCGCAGGAAAGCCACGCAGATTCCCTGCTCCGTGGGCGAGGCGTCGCGCAGCTTCTCCTGGGAGCTGGAGCGGTACAGCATCTGCAGATCCGGCTTGCCGGCCTGCCAGGCATACAGCGCGTCCTGCGCGAGCACGTACAGGCGCCCCCGATCGGCCGACAGCTCGAGGCGGGACACACCCTCGAGCGCGGCGCTGCCAGGCCCCGGCAGGGGCATCGGGGTGGGGAAGAACTCGGCCGGGTTGTGCTCATCCTGCTCGATGCGCAGCAGCTTGCCCTCGAAACGCGGCGGGCCCGACGACAGCGCGAAAAAGGTGTTGGTCAGGCGCAGCGTGGCCTGCGCCGTGGCCCCCGAGGCCTCGTCCGGCCCCTGGCCCTCGGCCGGCGGCGCCAGCTCGGAGGCTCGCGCGCGGACCTGGGTGCGGGTGCTGCGCAACTCCTTGAAATCCGGTGCGAGCGCAATCGTCCCGCGGCACAAGGGGTTCGCCGTGCTCAGCGCGAAACCGCGCCTGCACAGGATCTGCGACTCGAAGGCCAGGTCGCGGTACCGCGCCGGATTCTTTTCGATCTGCTCGGCGGAGACCGCGCGCACCCGGTTGTCCGGATCGGCGGGCTCGCGCAGGTAGAGCTTCTCGCCCTGCAACGCCGGTTTGCCGGGTCGGTACAGCACCGTATAGCGGATCTCGCGGAAATCCACGGGGCCGTCAAGACGAATCTCGATGCTCCCACGTTGGCCCTGCTTTTCGGGGTCATCGCCGGGCTCGTCGCCGCCGGGGTGATCGGGGTGGAGGTCCGGCCTCGGCGAGACCTGTCCACCCTCGCCGGTGCCGGGGGCGTTGGGCCACCCGCCCTGGTAGATCAGCAGGGCCGTCAGGCCCAGCGCGAGCAAGGCCCCCGCCAGCAAGCCCGGCACCGAGAGGGGCAAGAGCACGAACCAGCCGGCAACCGCGCTCTTGACGACGCCCAGTCCCGCGAGGAGCCGTGCCCATGGTCCCTTGCGCATCCCGTGTTTGCGTACAGACATTGTCGAACCTCCTGCATCGGTCCCTGGATGAGCATGGCGGACGGGCCGGGAACCGATCCGTGGCGGCGCCGTCACTTGCTAACATTTGTTACCTTTTCATATATTTTGCGACAATTGACCTCTCAACTGTTCCCATGGCCTTACGGGGCGCAGGGCGAATCCGCCCGCCCGGGCGCACAATTCACGCATGCCTGAACTCCCCGAGGTCGAAGTCACGCGCCGAGCCCTGCTGGGCCCTTTGCGCGGAAGCGTGGTGCGCGGCGCGCAGCTCGGCAAGCCGCTGCGCTGGCCCCTGCAATGCGCGCCGGACAGCCTCTCGGGCCAGCGCATCGAGAACATCGAACGTCGGGGCAAGTACCTGCTGCTGGGGCTGCAGCAGGGGCGGCTGATCGTGCATCTGGGCATGTCGGGTTCGCTGCGCTGGCTGCAGGCCCCGGTCGAAGCCGCCGCGCAACCCGGTCCGCACGAACATTTCCGGCTGCTCACCGACCGGGGTGAACTTCGCATGAACGATCCGCGCCGCTTCGGCGCGGTGATCTGGCAGGCCCTGCCCGGGCCCCAGCACCCCCTGCTCAGCCACCTCGGCCCGGAGCCTCTGGAGCCCGGCTTCGACGGGGATCTGCTGTGGCGCGCGGTACATCCCCGCCGCGTCGCGATCAAGCTGCTGCTGCTGGACCAGTCCGTGGTCGCGGGCGTAGGCAACATCTATGCCTGCGAGGCCTTGTTCCGCGCCGGCATCGACCCCCGCACGCCCGGAAGGCGGCTGTCGCGCGAACGCTGCGCCCGCCTGGCCACCGAGCTGCGCGCCACGCTGGAACAGGCTGTGCGCGCCGGCGGCAGCACCCTGCGGGACTTCTGTTCCAGCGACGGCAGCCATGGGCAGTTTCAGCTCGAAGCCCTGGTCTACGGTCGTGCCGGCCAGCCCTGCCGGCGCTGCGCGCGCCCGCTGTCGCATGTCGCGCAGGGCCAACGAAGCACCTATTTCTGCCCTTCCTGCCAGCGGCGCTGAGCCCGCCCGTATCGCCGGCCGGCGCGAAGGGGTACGCTATGGACGTCAGGCGCCCGCCCCACAGGCGCGCCGCAGCGACCGTGTCCCGATGCCGATGAACCAGCCGATTCGTCTCCCCGCGCAAGCTCCCTCGTGGAGCCGTTTCGGAGCCTGGCGCGACCAGCGCCTGGCGCGCCTGACCGCCCTCGCCGGCTGGCTGGCGGACAGCTCGCTCGACCCCTCGCTGTGGCAGGAGCCCCTGGGCGAACTCGAGCGCCGCCTGCAGCGCGACCAGGTGCAGCTGGCCTTCGTGGCCGAGCTCTCGCGGGGCAAGTCCGAGCTGGTCAACGCACTGTTCTTCGGTGCCACCGGCCAGCGCGTGCTGCCGGCCGGAGTCGGCCGCACGACCATGTGCCCGGTGGAGATCTACAGCGACCCGGGGCAGCCCATCTCGCTGCGCCTGCTTCCCATCGAGACCCGCGCGGAATCGCGCCTGCTCAGCGACTGGAAGGCGCGCCCCCAGGAATGGCAGGAACACCGTTTCGCCGCGGCCGACGCCGTGGCGATGAGCCGGGCGCTGCAGCGCCTGTGCGACACCGTCATGGTGCCGCTGGCTCGAGCGCGCGAACTGGGGTTCCACCTTCCCGAGGGCGACGAGGACGCCGTGGCCTCCTCCGCGGCCCAGGCCGCGGGCGCCGACGATGCGCAGGGCGCGCAGGAGGTGGAGATCCCACGCTGGCGCCATGCGCTGCTGAACATCGAGCATCCGCTGCTGGCCCAGGGCATCAGCGTACTCGACACCCCGGGACTGAACGCGCTGGGCGCCGAGCCCGAGCTGACCCTTTCGCTCATCCCCTCGGCGGCGGCCGTGGTGTTCCTGCTGTCGGCCGACGCCGGCGTCACCCGCAGCGACCTGCAGCTGTGGACCGAGCATGTGGGGGCGGCCGGGCGCGCGCGCAGCTTTGTCGTGCTCAACAAGATCGACATGCTGTGGGACCCCCTGCGCAGCGGCACCGAGGTGCAGGCGCAGATCCGCAAGCAGTGCGAGTCCGTGGCCCAGGTGCTGCAGGTCGCCCCGTCGAGGGTCTTCGCACTCAGCGCCCACAAGGGACTGCTGGCGCGCATCCAGGGCGACGACACCCTGCTGCAGCGCTCGGGCCTGCCCCAGCTCGAGGCGGCGCTGGGCGAATGCGCCGACCGCGAGCGCCGCGACTGGCTGGAAGGCAGCTGGCGCGCCACCCTGCTGGACACCCGTCAGCGCCTGGAGCGCGACCTGGACGCGCGCCTGCGGCTGGCCGACGAGCAACGCATGGAGCTCGAGGCGCTGCAGGGCAAGAGCAAGCATGCCGCGGCCGCCCTGCTGCAGCGCGCGACCGCGGAACGCCAGGAGTTCGACGCCGCGGTGGGCCTGGTGCAGGCGGTGCAGGCGGTGAATGCCCGCCAGATGGCCCGGGTGGCCGAATTGCTGGATGCCAAGCGCGCGCTGCAGCGCCTGGAGGGGCTGCGACGCCAGTTGCGCTCGGCCCTGCTCAAGACCGGCCTGCGCGCGGCGCTGGCCGATGCCTGCGACGAACTCGGGCTCAGCATGAACCGGGCCGAGTCCGTGCTGGAGGAGAACCAGTCCATGCTGGCCGGCGCCTGCGTGCGCCTGAACAACGAATTCGCCTTTTCCATGCCCCTGCCCAAGGCGCTGCGCCTGGACGGAGCGAGGCTGGATCTGGAGGCCATGCGATCGGACTATCTGCGTTTCGCGGGGGCCGTGCAGTGGCTGCGCCTGCAAAGCAGCGCCTACGTGGACCGCGTGCTGCTGTCTGCCCAGGCCCGGCTGCGAGCCATCCAGGAACGCGGCATCGCCGACGCGCAACACTGGAACCGCGCCGCCATGGCCAGCCTTCAGGCACAGACCCGTGAGCGCCGGCGCTCCCTGCATCGACGCCTGAGCAACCTGCAGCAGGTGGCGCAGGCGGACGGCGAACTCGCCGAGCGCATCGAGCAGCTTCGACAACGCGCGGAGCAGCTGCGCGAACTGCGCCAGCAACTCGCCAACCGCTTCGAGCTCGCCCTGCCGGGCGCCGAAGCGCTGGCCGCGGCCGCATGAGCGGGGCCGCCGCCGGCGGCGCAACGGCCGCCCCGAGCCCGGCCCGGCTGCGCCACGCCACCCGATGAGCGCAGCACGCGGGATCGACCCCCGCGACTTCGCGCCCCGCCTGGTGGCATGGCAGCGCAAGCACGGGCGCCACGACCTTCCCTGGCAGCGCAGCCGCGACCCTTACCGGGTGTGGGTCTCGGAGATCATGCTGCAGCAGACCCGGGTGGATACCGTGCTGCGCTACTACGAGCCCTTCCTGCGGCGCTTCCCCGACGTGCACACCCTGGCCGCCGCCGAACTCGACGAGGTGCTGGCGCAGTGGAGCGGCCTGGGCTACTACCGGCGCGCGCGCAACCTGCATGCCTGCGCGAAGCAGGTCTGTGAGCGGCACGGCGGCGAATTCCCGCGCAACCGTGAAGGCCTGGAGGCCCTGGCGGGCATCGGTCGATCCACCGCGGCCGCCATCGCCGCCTTCTGCTTCGGAAAGCGCGAGGCCATCCTGGATGCCAACGTGCAGCGCGTGCTGGCGCGTGCCTTCGCCTTGCCACGCCCGCGCGACGCCGCCACGCTGCGCACGATGTGGAATCTGGCCGAGTCCCTGCTTCCCGAATCCGGGCTGGACGCCTACACCCAGGGCCTGATGGACCTGGGAGCCACGCTGTGCAGGCCCACGCAGCCCGACTGTCTGCTCTGTCCCTTCGCCGCCGATTGCCCGCGCCACCTCGACGCCCCCCCCGCGGCGCCCTCCCCGGATCCTGCGAAGTCCGCGCGGCGCACCCTGCACTGGGTGTTGCTGTGGGCGCGCAGCGAGCAGGCCGACGGCGCGCGCGTCTGGCTGCAGCGCCGCGATGCGCAGGGCATCTGGCCCGGGCTGTGGTGCCTGCCCGGGCACGACGACGAGCAGCAGGCGATCCACCACGCCAGGCAACTCGGCGAAGTGCTGGAACAACGCCATCGCGATCCCCTGCGCCATGTGCTGACCCACATGGACCTGCTGCTGCACCCGCTGGAGATTCGCCTGCGCGCCCACGCCATCATCGCCGACTCCGACTCGGCCGGACGCTGGTTTTCGTTGCAACAGGCCCTGGCCCTCGGTCTGCCCGCGCCGGTGCGCAGGCTGCTCGCCGCGGACGAGGCCGGTTGAGGCGCCTGCCCGGAAACCTCAGGGGCTCGGCCCGCCGACCGCGTCGAGCTCGCGGTGGCGCACCAGCACCCGATGCTGCTGCCCGAAGTAGCGGCCCAGTTCCTCGGCCAGGAACACCGACCTGTGCTGGCCACCGGTGCAGCCGATGGCCACCACCACGTAGCTGCGCTGGTCCTCGGCCATGGCAGGCAGCCATTGCTCGAGAAAGGCCCGCAGGTCGGAAAGCATGCGCAACACCGGAGGCTGCGCGCGCAGGAATTCGGCCACCGGCGCGTCGCGTCCGTTCAGGGGGCGCAACTGCGGGTCGTAGTGCGGATTGGGCAGCATGCGCACGTCGAACACGAAATCCGCGTCCAGCGCCACGCCATGCTTGAAGGCGAAGGATTCGAACAACAAGGTCAGGCGCGAGGCCTCCAGCTGGACCGCCTGGCGCACCCAGGCTCGCAGCTGCGCGGGGCGCAGCCCACTGGTGTCGATATGCAGTCCCAGGCCGGCCACCGGCGCGAGCAGCTCTCGCTCCAGCTCGATGGCTTCGACCAGCGCCGGCGCCGAGGCCGGCGCCGGCAGGCCCGCGCTGCCGCGCGCCTGCTCGCCCCGGCGGGCCGTCAGCGGATGCGCGCGCCGGGTCTCGGAAAAGCGCTGCACCAGGGTGTCGGTGCTGCAGTCCAGGTAGATGAAATGCAGGTCGCACTGCGCGCGCAGGCGCCGCACCAGCTCGGGCAGCAGGCCCAGGCCTTCCGGCGCGCGGGCGTCCATGGCGATGGCCAGGCGCCGATAGCCGGCCTGCTGCGCCACCTCCAGCAGCTGATCGACCAGCTGCGGGGGAAGGTTGTCCACGCAGTAAAAGCCGGCATCCTCCAGCGAGTTCAACGCGATGGTCTTGCCCGAACCCGACACCCCGGACAACAGCACCACGCGCAAGGCCCGCGCCTCGCGCTGCGCCGAGCCGCTCGATTCCTGCGCCTGCATGCCCATGGTCGCCTCCCGCTCAGCCGGCCTTCGCGCGGCCCTGCGCCGCGCGTGCGCGCCGCGCGCGCGGCTCCGAAGTCTGCACGGCCCCCTGCAGCATTTCCCGGGCATGCGCCAGGGCCACCTCGGAGGAGGCGTCTCCGCCGAGCATGCGCGCGATCTCCAGCACCCGACCGGAGGGGTCCAGCACGCGCACGCTGCTGAAGGTGCGCCCGTCGCGACTGGTCTTGTCCACCTGCAGGTGGCGCGCCGCCGCGGCCGCCACCTGCGCCAGATGGGTCACCGCCAGCACCTGGCGATCGGCCCCCAGGGCGCCCAGCAGGCGACCCACCGTGTGCGCCACCGCGCCGCCGATGCCGGAATCCACCTCGTCGAACAGGAGCGTGCCCACCGGCTGCTGCGCCGCCGTGGTCGCGGCCAGCGCCAGCGCAATGCGCGAGAGCTCGCCGCCCGACGCCACGCGCGCCAACGGGCGCAGCTCGGCTCCCGCATGTCCGGACACCAGCAGTTCCACGGATTCCGCGCCGGCGGACTGGATCTGCGCGAGCTCGTGCAGTGCCACCGAGAAATCCCCACCACGCATGCCCAGCTCCTGCATGAGCGCGCGCACGCCCTGCGCCAGGCGCGGTCCGGCCGAGGCGCGGCGCTGGCTCAGGCGCGCCGCGGCTTCCCGCAGGCGCGCGTGGGCCTCGCGCTCGCGCGCAGCGAGCGCGTCCAGGTCGGCCCCCTGCTCGAGCTGCTGCAGGCGGGCGCGCAGGCGCTGCCAATGCGCGGGCAGCTGCTCGGGCGGCACGCGCTGGCGCCGCGCCTGGCCCAGCCACGCGGACAGCCTGGCGTCCACCTCGGCCAGGCGCCGGGGATCGACATCCGCCTGGCGCAGGCGCGCAGCCAGCTCGTGACCCAGCTCGGCGCCCAGGGTCTGCAATTGATCGAGCTGCTCCAGCGCCGGCTGCAGCCCGGGGTCGATGGCCGCTGCCGGCTGCAGCGCCTGCTGGGCCCGCGCCAGCAGGCGCAGGGCGCCGCCTTCCTCGTCGTCCAGCCATGCGCAGGCCCCCTGCAGCTGTTCGATGAGCTCGGCCGCGTGCGCGAGCCGCCGGTGCTCGGCGTTCAGGGGCTCCCACTCCTCGGGCTGCGGGGCCAGGCGCTCGAGTTCGGCCAGCTCGCGCTGCAGGTCCTCGCGCTCGCGCAGCATCTGTCCGGCATCCTGGCGTGCCGCCTGCCAGAGCTGCTCGGCGTCACGCCACACGCGCCAGGCCTGCGCGCAGGCCTCGCGCTCATCCGCGGCACCGGCATAGGCATCGAGCAACTCCCGCGCCGAGTCGCTGCGCGCCAGGCTCTGCCAGGCGTGCTGGCCGTGGATGTCCACCAGCGCGTCCCCCGCCTCGCGCAGCTGTGCCAGGGTCGCCGGACTTCCGTTGAGAAAACCCCTCGAGCGCCCCTGGGCGTCGATGACCCGGCGCAGCAGCACGGTATCGCCAGGCTCGAAACCCTGCTCGTCCAGCCAGCCGGCGAGTTGGGGCGGAGTGTCGAACTCCGCGGAAATCTCCGCGCGCGGCGCCCCCGGCAGCAGCGCGGAGGCATCGCCACGCTCGCCCAGCGCCAGCTTGAGCGCATCGATCAGGATGGACTTTCCGGCGCCGGTCTCGCCGGTCAGCGCCGTGAAGCCGGGGCCGAACTCGAGTTCGAGTTCGTCCACCAGCACGAATTGGCGAATGTGCAGACGACGCAGCATGCTCGGGATCCCTGGAATTCCTCGGTGCCGGGCCTTCAGTCGTCGACGCCCAGGATCTCGTGCCAGCGCAGCTTCTTGCGCAGGGTCGAGAAATAATTCCAGCCCGGCGGATGCAGGAACACCGCGCGGTAGGGCGCGATCTGCAGGTGGATGCGGTCTCCGCCCAGCAGGTCGGCGAAATGCTGCATGTCGAAGTTCAGCACCACGTCGCTGCGCGAGGCCACTTCGATGTCGATGCGCACATGGTCGGGCAGCACGATGGGGCGATTCGACAGCGTGTGCGCCGCGATCGGCACCAGGACCAGCCCGGGCAGGCTGGGGTGCAGGATCGGACCGCCCGCAGACATGGCATAGGCGGTGGAACCGGTGGGCGTGGCCACGATCAGCCCATCGGCGCGCTGGGCGTACATGGCGCAGCCGTCGACGTCCACGCGCAACTCGACCAGCCCGGTCGCACCGCTTCGGTTGACCACGATGTCGTTGATGGCGATGCCGTTGAAAATCGTCTCGCCATCGCGCTGCACGCGCCCGCTCAGCACCGCACGCTGCTCACGCTCGAAATGGCCCTGCAGCATGGCGCCGAGGGCCTCGCGCCAGCGGGCCTCGACGATGTCGGTGATGAAGCCCAGGCGCCCGGCATTGATGCCCATCAGGGGAACCCCGGACGGGGCCAGCTGGCGCGCCGCGCCCAGCATGGTGCCATCGCCGCCGACCACGATGCCCACCAGGCTGCGCGCCTCGTCGCGCCCGATGGCACGCAAATCCACCGCGCGGTAGCCAGGAAGCTCACAGCGCTGCGCGGTTTCCCGCTCGATCAGCGGCTCGACCCCGCCGTGCGCCAGCCACGAGGCGATGTCCTCCAGCGTGCGACCGGCTCCGGCTGCCTCGGGCTTGCCGATCAGGATGGCGTGCTGGAATACGGGTGCGGACATGAGCGGAAGGGCGGATGAACGCGCGCAACGGGGCACGCTGGCCGGCAGGCCGGGAACCTGCCTTGTGGCATTACAGCACAGGCAGATGGCCCTGCGCCCCAGGGCGCCCCCATGCCGGGACTTGGGAATTTAAAATGCGCTCCATGGACGACCGAGCCCGAGTTCTGCTGAAAGCCCTGATCGAGCGCTACATCGCCGATGGGCAGCCCGTGGGCTCGCGCACCCTATCCCGTGCCTCGGGCCTGGAGCTCTCGGCGGCGACCATCCGCAACGCGATGGCGGACCTCGAGGAACTGGGCCTGATCGCCAGCCCCCACACCTCGGCCGGCCGTATCCCCACGCCGCGCGGCTACCGGGTGTTCGTCGACACCATGCTCACGGCCCGCGGCGACGGCGAAAGCCAGGAACTCGAGCAGCGCTTCCGCTCCGAGCTGACCAGCGTGGAGCCGCAGAAGGTCATCGTCAACGCGGCGCGCCTGCTGTCGGACCTTTCCCATTTCGTTGGCGTGGTGATGAGCCCGAGGCGCGATGCGGCCTTCCGGCACATCGAGTTCCTGCGTCTGTCCGAACAGCGCATCCTGGTCATCCTGGTCGACGCCAGCGGCGACGTGCAGAACCGCATCATCGTCTCTGGCCACCCCTACACCCAGGCGCAGCTGACCGAGGCGGCGAACTACCTCAACGCCCATTGCAGCGGGCTGGACTTCGAGCAGATGTCGGCCCGGCTTCGCGGCGAGGTGGAGAACATCCGCGGGGAAATCGTCGCGCTCATGCAGGCGGCGGTGGCCGCCGCCGGCCAGGCCGCGGCCGAACGCGAGGAGCAGGTGGTGATCTCCGGCCAGAAGCAATTGCTGGAGGTGGACGACCTCGCCGGCGACCTGGCCAGCCTGCGGCGCCTGTTCGACCTGTTCGAGCAGAAGTCCCTGCTGCTGCGCCTGCTGGAGAGTTCGCAGCGCTCCGAGGGCGTGCGCATCTACATCGGCGGCGACAGCGAGGTGGTGCCTTACGAGGAGCTGTCGGTGATCACCTCGCCCTACGAGGTGGACGGCCGGGTGGTCGGCACCCTGGGCGTGATCGGCCCGACCCGCATGGCCTACGAACGCATGATCCGCATCGTCGACATCACCGCCAAGCTGGTGGGCAACGCGCTCAGCCAGCGCTGAGGCGCGGACGTCCGGGCCGCGCGGCCCCCGCGGCGCGACGCGGCGAGCCTGGCGTGGCTCAGGGAGCCGGCGTGCAATCGATGCGTGCGCCGCGCAGCCGCCCGGCTGCCGACAGCACCAGCTCGCGCCCCATGCCGCCTTCCGGCGGACACACCCGCCAGCGCCCCATCAGCAGCGCGCCGCCGCGCCGGCGCGGCCAGCCGCCGGCGTCGAAGCCGGCCCCCCGCTCCAGCACCTCGCTCGCCTCGATGCGCACACCGCGCAGCGCGGGGCCCACGCCCAGCAGCGGCGCCTGGCCCCCACCCCGCGGCGCCTCGCCGCGCAGGGCCCAGCCCTGCTCCCAGCGCCCTGCCCCCAGGCAGTCGGCGGCTTCGCCTCCCGGGCAGATCCGCACGGTTGCGCCGCGCTGCCGCGCAAGCAGCCGGGCCTGGCGCAATCCATCGTCCAGGGCAAGGCTGGCGGCGCGCACCCGCTGCGCCCGGACGGCGTCGCGCCAAGCGGGCAAGGCCAAGGCCAGGCAGATGGCCGTCAGCGCCATCACGACCAGGCACTCCACCAGGGTGACGCCACGCATGCACCGTCCCATCGAGCCATTGTCCGCGGCCTCGCAAGCGCCCGGGCGCGAGTGCCGAGAAGCCCCTGGAGGCGCCCGGTAGAATCCGCCGCTCGGCCGCGGGCCCTTAGCTCAATGGTTAGAGCAGCGGACTCATAATCCGTTGGTTGCGGGTTCGAGCCCCGCAGGGCCCACCAGCATGCTCGCGGCTCGGAGGATGCAGTCCGTCAGGCCGCCCACCACGATCCGATCTGGCCGCCTCGGCCGGCGGCGCCGGGCGCTCAGGCCGCCCTTCGCAGGGGCTTGATGTTCGGAAGCCGCACCTTGCTGGCTTGCCACAGGTCGTAGTGAGCCTGCATGTTCACCCACATGTCGGGCGAGGTCCCCAGCCAGACGGCAAGCCGCCGCGCCATCACGGCGGATATGCCGGCTTGCCCGTTCAGCACCTTGGACAAGGTCACCCGCGCCACGTGCAACTCTTGCGCTGCCTGCGTCACCGTCATGCCCTCGGGCAGCCATTCGCGCAGAACCTCGCCCGGGTGCGCCGGGTCGTGCATGCTCATCTTCTTCCCCTAGTGGTAGTCCTGGTAGTCGACAAGTTCGGCGTCCGCGCCATCAAAGCGGAACGTCAAGCGCCAGTTGCCGTTCACCCACACCGACCAATGTCCGGCCAGCCGTCCGGACAGCGGGTGCAGACGCCACGCCGGTGCGCCCATGTCCTGCGCGCTCCTGGCAGCATCCAGGGCGGTCAGCAGCAGCCGCAATCTGGGCGCATGGTGGGGCTGGATGCCGGCTTTGCTGCCCGTGCGGTAGAAGGCCTCCAGACCCGCATGACGGAACGACCGGATCATGGGCGGATTGTAACGCGTCGCGTATCAGCTATCAGCTGCGCGGACTCGACGTGACCACTCGGATTGACCCGAGCCTACCGTGACGGATACGACAGACTTCTACGGACCGCGGCGGGCGAAGGCGAGCCGGAGTTCCCCGGAAATCCTGCCTGAATTCCGCTCATCATCCCTTGGTTGCGGGTTCGAGCCCCGCAGGGCCCACCAGCATGCTCGCGGCTCGGAGGATGCAGTCCGTCAGGCCGTCCTGCGCTATGCGGCCCGCCCGCCCCGCCCGGCCAGCCATCGCTCCAGCGCGGGAAGCAGGCGCTGAGCGGGCTGGAAACCGTGGGTGAGCAGGGCGTAGTCGCGCGTGCCGCCGCCTGCGATCAGGGTGGGGAAGCCGCTCACCCCCGATTGGGCGGCCAGCGTGAAATCGGCCCGGGTCTCGCGCAGGGTGCCGGGCTCGTCCAGCCCGGCGCGAAAGCCTTCCCGGTCGAAGCCGAATTCGGCCGCCAGCTCGGCGAGCTGATCGCGATCGGTGATGTCGAGTCCCTCGGCGTAGAAGGCACGCTGCAGGCGGTGCAATCCGGCCAGGGCCTCGGCCATGCCGCGGCGGCGCATGAGCACCACGGCTCGACTGGCCGGCTCGGTGTCGTAGACAAAACCCTCGCGCTGGAAAAAGCTCCAGTCGAAGGGCTGGCCGCTGGCCTCCTGCACATGGTTCCAGTGCCCGCGCATTTCCGCGCGAGCCTGGTCGTCCATCGGTTCGACGTTGCCCGGGCGCAGGCCGCCGAGGACCAGACGAATGGGCAGGTCCTCGCCAAAGCGCTCGCCGATGGCCTGGATCACCGGAGCAAAACCCCAGCACCAGGAACACATCGGATCCGCGAAATACACCAGATGGGCCCCTTCAGCTCGGTCCATGTCTTGCGCGCCTCCCCGCCTGCCGGCGACGCTGCGCCAGGGGCGGAATTGAATTGAAACGAACGTTCTATTAAAGTACTCGCAGTTCCAGCGCCTCACAAGCGGATCATCCATGCCCCGAAGCCGAAGCCTCAGCGACGATGTCGTGCTCGAACGCGCGATGCAGGTGTTCTGGCGCCGAGGCTATGCCGGCACCTCGCTGCGCGAGCTCGCGCAGGCCACCGGACTGGGCAGCGCCGCGCTGTACCACCGCTACACCGACAAGCAGGGACTGTTCGTGCAGGTGCTGGGGCGCTACGCCCAGCGCGGTCTGGCCGCGCGCATCGCACAGCTCTCGTCCGAAGCCGCGCCGCTGGGGGCGATCCGTCAGTTCTTCGACCAATTGGTGGCGGCCTCCCTGGCCGACCCCGAACAGCGCGGCTGCCTGCTGGTCAACACCGCGCTGGACGGCGCCGACATGGGCGAGGCCGCGCGTGCGGTGGTGCGTGCGCGCCTGGGCGAGGTCGAGTCCTTCTTCGCCTCCCGGCTGGCCTGCGCGGTGGCCGCCGGAGCGCTGCCCGAGGGCACGGACGTGGCCTCCGAGGCACAGGCCCTGATGGGCGCCGTGTTCGCGATCCGCGTCGCGGCCCGCCTGTACGGCGAAGCACAGCGGCTGCACAACCTGGCCGCCCACGCCCTGCGCAGGCTCGAGCCCTGCCCACAGGGCAAGGCGGCGCTTCCTGGAGATCTCCCCTGATGAACAGCCCTTCCATGCTTCGACTTTTCGACCTGGCCGGTGCCGACGAGCAACGCCGCTTCAGTCCCTATTGCTGGCGCACCCGCCTGGCGCTGGCCCACAAGGGCTTGCCGGTGCAGACCGTCGCATGGCGCTTCACCGACAAGCAGGCCATCGCCGAGACGGGCCAGGGCAAGGTACCGGTGCTGGTCGACGGCGAACGCTGGATCCACGACAGCTGGACCATCGCCGAGTACCTGGAGGACAGCTACACCGACAGGCCTTCGCTGTTCGGGCCGGGGGCCGGACGCGCGCTGGCGCGCTTCCTGAATCAATGGGCCGCCGAAACGCTGCAGCCGGCGATCGCCCGCGTGGTGGTGCCGGATCTGCCGGCCATCCTGCACGACAAGGACCAGGAGTATTTCCGCAGCAGCCGCGAGGCGGCCTTCGGGCAGAGCTTCGAGGCGCTCGCCGCCCAGCGCACGCAGGCTGTGGACAACGTGCGCCGGGTGCTCGCGCCCCTGCGCAGCACCCTCGCCGCGCAGCCCTACCTCGCCGGCGCCCAGCCCAGCTATGCGGACCACGCCGTGTTCGGGGCGTTCCAATGGGCGCGCACGAGCAGCCCGGTGGCGCTGCTGGACCCGTCCGACCCCATCGCCCCCTGGGTCGAACGCATGCTGGATGCCTACGGAGGCCTGGCGCGCAGCGTCGCGCCGGCTCCGGTCGCGGCGGGGGGCTGATCATGGACCGGCTGCGGGGAATTCGCGCCTGTGTGTTCGACGCCTACGGCACCCTATTCGATTTCGCGTCGGCGGCAGCCCGCTGCCCGGGCCTGCCGGACGACAAGCGCGTGGCCTTGACCGCCGTCTGGCGCGACAAGCAGCTGCAATACACATGGCTGCGCTCTCTGCAGGGACGCTACGCCGATTTCTGGCAGGTCACCGGGGATGCGCTGGATTTCGCGCTGGACAGCCTCGGACTGCTCGAGCCGGGGCTGCGCGCCAGGCTGATGGATCTGTACCTGAACCTGACGGCCTTCGCCGAGGTGCCCGCCACCCTGCAGGCCCTGCGCGACGCCGGCCTGGTCACGGCGATCCTGTCCAACGGGACGCCGACCATGCTCGACGCCGCCGTGCGCTCGGCAGGCCTGAATGATCTGTTCGACGCGGTCTTGTCGGCCCACGCGGTCCAGGTGTTCAAGACCGACTCGCGCGTGTACTCCTACGGCCTGCGCCAGCTGGGGCTGGGCGCCGAGCAGGTCTGTTTCCTCTCGTCCAACGCCTGGGACGCCTTCGGTGCCAAGGCCTTCGGCATGCGGGCGGTCTGGTGCAACCGCTACGGCCAGCGCCCGGAACGCCTGCCCGGCAGGCCCGACCACGAGATCCGCAGCCTCGACCAGCTCCCGGCGCTGCTCCCCGGCCTGGGCTGAGCCCTCCCGCAGGGGCCGGCTGCCAGACGATGCGAATCATTTGCATTTACAGGAGGAATGAGAACATGTAGCATTTGCAGTCAGGAAGGCCTCTCGATTTCAGGGGCCCAGGGAGTTTTTCGATGGACATTTCGAGGGTTCTGGGCGTTTTCGCGCTGGCCGCCGCCCTGCCTGCCGCCGCCCTCGCCTCCGCGGCGGCGCCGACCCTGACCATCCACGCCCAGGCCTTCGAGCCGGGCAGCATCACCATTCCCGCGGGCAAGCGGGTCAAGATCGTGGTGGATAACCGGGATGCGCTGCCGGCCGAGTTCGAAAGCAGCGACTTCAGCGTGGAACAGGTGATTCCGGGGGGCACCGCCTTGCCCGTGTACATCCCGCCGCTGAAACCCGGCAGCTACCGGTTCTTCAACGATTTCCATCCCTCGAGCGTCGGCACGCTGGTCGTGCGGGCCCGTTGACATCCCGGAGACCGACATGCTGGCCACTGCCATCATCATGTTCCGCGAGGTCCTCGAGGCCGCACTGGTCGTGTCCATCGTGCTGGCGGCCGCCAAGGGCGTGGCCGGGCGCGGGCGCTGGGTGAGCCTGGGTGTGCTGCTGGGCGTGGCCGGGGCCTGCGTGGTCGCCGCTTTCGCGGGTGCCATCGCCACCGCGGTGCAGGGCCGCGGCCAGCAGTTGCTCAACGCCGCGGTGCTGCTGCTGGCGGTGGCCATGCTGGGCTGGCACAACGTGTGGATGAGTCGTCACGGCAAGGAACTCGCGCAGACCATGCGCGCCGTGGGCCACGACGTCGCGGTGGGTGACAAACCCCTGTCGGTCCTGATGGTCGTGGTGATGATGGCGGTGCTGCGCGAAGGCTCGGAGGCCGTGCTGTTCGGCTATGGCATCTACGCCAGCGGCGCCGGCGCCGGCTCGATGCTGGCGGGCGCGCTGGCAGGCCTGGCCGGCGGCGTGGCCGCGGGCACCCTGCTGTACAAGGGCCTGCTGCGCATTCCCACGCGACACCTGTTCACCGTCACCGGCTGGATGATCCTGCTGCTGGCCGCCGGCATGGCCACCGATGCGGCCGGCATGCTCACCCAGGCGGGGCTGCTGCCGGCCATTCGCGAAGGTGTCTGGAACAGCTCCTGGCTGCTCAGCCAGCAGTCGATGGCCGGACGCCTGCTGCATATCCTGGTGGGCTACACGCAAAGCCCCTCGGCCCTGCAAGTGATCTTCTACCTGGCCACGCTGACGGGTATCGGCAGCATGATGTGGCTGGTCAATCGCCCCCGCCCGACCCCCCTCGGGAGCGCGTCGTGACGGGGGGAACCCCCGGGCAGCGTCCCTTCCCCCTGCCTGTGCGCAGCGAGTCCGCGGGCGACTGGCGCAGGCGCAGCCCCTGGGTGGCCCGCGTGGAAGCCTTCGCATCGCGCAACCGCGACCGTCTGGCCTGGGTCCACGTGACCATGTTCTTCGGGTTCATGGCGCTGATGATCCTGCCGCTGCTCCTTCCGGAGCCGGGCGATCATGCGGACATCCTGAACAATTTCACCCTGCTGGCCAATTTCATCATCTGGGGCCTGTGGTTTCCGCTGGTGTTCGTGTCGGTGATCTTCACCGGGCGCAGCTGGTGCGGAATCCTGTGCCCGCTGGGTGCGAGCTCGGAATGGGCCAACCGCATCGGGCTCAAGCGACCGGTGCCGCGCTGGGTGCGCTGGGAAGGCACGCCGGTGGTCAGCTTCGTGGTCATCACCGTGCTGGCGCAGACGGTGGACGCGCGCGGTTTCCCGCAGGGCATCGCGGTGGTGTTCGGGCTGGCATTCGCCTGTGCCGTGGTGCTGGGCTTCGTGTACGGCCAGGGTCGCAACAAGCGCCCCTGGTGCCGCCACATGTGCCCCATCGGCTTGATGCTGGGGGTGTTCTCCCGCATCGGTGCGGTGCAGTTCAGCCCCAAGCAACCGAGCCCGGGCGGAGATGCCTACGCCGACAAGGGCGTATGCCCGACCATGATCGACATCAAGCGCAAGCAGGAGTCGCGCCACTGCATCGAGTGCTTCCGCTGCGTCAACCCCGGCGGCCGCGGCGGCCTGGCGCTGGTGCTGCGCCGACCGGGCCACGAGGTGGCGGACATCCGCCACCACCATCCGAACCCGGCCGAGATCTGGTTCCTGTTCCTGGCCACCGGCCTGGCGCTGGGGGGCTTTCTCTGGCTCATCCTGCCCCAGTACGGGCAGATGCGCCAGGCGCTGGGAGTCTGGGCCATCGACCGGGGGTGGGACTGGATCGGCACGCCAGGACCGTGGTGGCTGATGTCGGTGCACCGGCATGGACGCGAGGTCTACACCTGGCTGGACTTCTTCACGATCACGGGCTTCATGCTGGGCTGCGCGCTGGCCCTTGCCGCGCTGCTGGGCCTGCTCACCGCCGCGTCGAGCTGGCTGGCCGGGCTGCTGGGCGCCGACCTGGACCTGCGGCGTCGCTTCGTGGAGCAGGCCTATGCCTACATGCCCGTGGCCATGGTGTCGCTGGTCGTGGGCCTGGGCGGCGAGCTGTTCGACGCGCTGGCCGGCGCCGGACTTCCGGTGCGGGCGGTGGCGCTGCTCAAGCTGGGCCTGTTCGCGCTGGGCATGCTGTGGAGCATCGGGCTGGGGCTGCGCCTGCTTGGCGCGCAGAAGCTGCGGGGCCTGCGGCGCCTCGCGGCCCTGGGCCCCCTGCTGGCCGGCGTGGCCTTGCTGGGCCTGGCCTGGTGGCCGGCGATCTTCGGGCTGTGAGCACAGCCTGCTCCCCGGCAAGCGCCGGTTTCTGCTCCGACTGAAAGGAAACGACACGATGCGTCTGCAGCACTTCGCGATGGCGGCCGCGCTGGCCGTGACGGCGGTTCCAGCCTCGGCGGCGGAACAGTCGATGGGCGCCCCGGTGGTGGCCGACGGCATGATCATTCACCCCGTGTACCTGCAGCCGGTGGACATGGCACCGATGCTTCCGGGCATGGACGCTGCGAAGGCCGACGCCCATCTGGAGATCGACATCCACGCCGACAAGAACAACCCGCAGGGTTTTCCCCCGGGCGCGTGGATGCCCTACCTGACCGTCAGCTACGAGATCCAGAAGCTGGGCACCCACTGGTCGACCTTCGGCACGCTGATGGTCATGTCCGCCAACGATGGCCCGCACTATGGCGCCAACATCCGCTTCGACGGCCCGGGCAAGTACCGCGCGAGCTTTCGCTTCGAGCCACCGCCCTACGCGGCCTTCTTCCGGCACACCGACAAGGAAACCGGAGTCGCGCAGTGGTGGGCTCCCTTCGTCAAGAGCTGGGACTTCACCTACGTGGGCGGGGTCGGGCACAAGGGCGGCTATTGAGCATCGCCACGGCCGGGTGCGCCCGCGCGCCAGGCCGCTTGACATCTAGCGCCCCCAGGCACCCTGGCGCTGAAGCTCCTTGCGCTGCTTGGGGGTGAGTACGGCCTGGAACTGCTGCAGGCTTTCCAGTCGGTTGCGCAGCATCTGCAGGCGGATGTCGGACAGCGCCTTGGCGCGCTTCATCACCGCGTCCACGTCGAGCCTGGCGCCGGGCGCTGACCAGGCTCCTTGCATCATGGTCTCGTGCATGGCCTGCATCAGCGGCCATTGCTTGTCGAACAGGGCCTTCTGGATCTCGCCGATCTTCTTGTCCTGCGCCTGGCTGAGGTCGAGGCCGTCGCCCCAGGCGCCGAATCCATAGCCCATGCCGCGCGGACCCATGCCCCAGGCTTCGGGGCCGAAGCCACCCATCCTGCCGAAGCCACCGCCCATCATGCCGGGGCCGTAGCCGTAGCCGTAGCCGTAGCCGCCGCCCATTCTCCCGTAGCCGTAGGCCCCGCCCATCATGCCGGGGCCGTAGCCGGGCCCGTAGCCGCGCCCTTCGCAGGGTCCGTAGCCTGCGCCGTACCCCGGGCCGTAGCCATGGCCATAGGGGCCGCCCGGGCCGTAGGCACCGCGGTGGTAGGCGCCTGCGTAGCCGCCCATCATGCCGGGGCCGTAGCCAGGTCCGTAGCCGGGTCCGGGGGCCGCAGCCGCGGGCTCGCTGGACGTCTGCGCAGCCTGCGCGCCGGTGCCCAGGGCCGCTGCGAACAGCAGCGGTGCGGCAGCCAGCAGGCACGCGCCTCGCTTGAATCCTTGGTTCATGATCTGCTCCTGGATCGATACCCCCACTACCTTAGGCCGGCCCGGCTCCCAGGTGCTTGATCTGCCACAAGCACGCGGTTTCGCGACCCGGGCGCGCATGCGCATCGAGAACCGGCGCGTGGTCGGCGAGCGGCGCGGCATGCCCACGCGCCTCGCGCTAAGCTTCCACATGGTGCGTGGCCTCCCGCGCCGCGCCGCGATCCTGGGCTTGCGATGACTTCGATTTCCTACCTCTGGGCGCCGCCGCAACCCGCGTCGGTCGCCGTGCAGGGCAGCGAACAGCGCCTGCCTGTGCAGCGCCTGTTCTTCGTCGGCCGCAACTACCTCGCGCATGCGAAGGAGATGGGTCGTCCGGTGGACGCGCAGCGTGACCGCCCCTTCTACTTCACCAAATCGCCCTCCGCCCTGCTGGCCTCGGGCGCCAGCGTGCCCTACCCCCAGGCCACGTCCAACTACCACTACGAGATGGAACTCGTGGTGGCGCTGCGTTCGGGCGGTGCCGACATCGCGGTGGAGTCGGCGCACGAGCACATCTACGGCTATGGCTGCGGCCTGGACATGACCCGCCGCGACCTGCAGTTCGCGGCGCGCGACCAGGGCAAGCCCTGGGATACCGCGAAGGATTGCGAGAATTCGGCCGTGATCTCGCCCATCGTCCCGATGCCGGGCCGCGTGATCGAGCGCGGACGCATCGAACTGCGCGTGGATGGCGAGCAGCGCCAGGACTCGGACCTGTCGGACATGATCTGGGGGGTGCGCGAGCTGATCGCCGACCTCTCGCGCCTGTACCACCTGCGCGCGGGAGACCTGATCTATACGGGCACTCCGGAAGGCGTCGGTCCGGTGCGCGCGGGCCAGCGCGTGGACGGGAGCATCGAAGGCGTGGGGACCGTCAGCCTGCAACTCCTGGAGAACGCCGCATGAAGCTCTACAGCTACTTCCGCAGCGGCACCTCGCATCGCCTGCGCATCGCGCTGGCCCTCAAGGGCCTGCATCCCGACTACGTGCCCGTGGACCTGCTGCACGGCGAACAGGCGGGAGCACGGTACCGGGCCGTGAACCCGCAGGGCCTGGTTCCCGCGCTGGAGGTGGACGGGCAGGTGCTGACCCAGTCCCCGGCGATCATCGAATGGCTGGACGAGGTCTACCCGGAGCCCCCGCTGCTGCCGCGCGATCCGCTGCAGCGTGCACGGGTGCGGGCGCTGGCGGCGATCGTGGGCTGCGACATGCATCCGCTCAACAATCGACGCGTGATCGAGTACCTGCGCGCCCAGCTGGGCTGCGATGGCGCCGGCATCGACGCATGGTGCGGTGCCTGGATGGGAGCCGGCTTCGATGCGCTGGATGCGCTGCTCGCGACCGACCCGGGACGCGGGCGCTTCTGCTTCGGAGCCGCGCCCAGCGTGGCGGATGTGTACCTGGTGCCGCAGCTGAGCACCGCACGGCGTTTTCACGTCGACCTTGCCCGTTGGCCCCGCCTGCTGGACATCGAGGCGGCCTGCCAGGAATTGCAGGCTTTTCGAGACGCGGCGCCGGCGGCACAGCCGGACGCACCGAAGCCATGATCTCCCTCCCCGCGCTGGGCCTGTTCGCCGGATTCGCGGTGGTGGCTTCCTTCACCCCTGGCCCGGCGGTGATGCTGGCCGTGAACAATGCCATGCATTTCGGCTGGCGCCGTGCGTTTTGGTCCTCGCTGGGCAATATCAGCGGCCTGCTCACCCTCAGCGTGCTCAGCGCCCTGGGCATCAACGCGCTGCTGCAGGGCTCGGCCACCGCCTTCACGCTGCTCAAGACCGTGGGAGCCCTGTACCTGATCTGGCTCGGGGTGCAGCAATGGCGCAGGGCGGGCTCGATGCGCCGCGCGGAGGGGGCGCCGCAGGGGATCCCGCTGGACGACGCGAATCCCGACACGGGCCTGGCTTCGCCGGGCCCGGCATCCGCGCAGGCGCGCCCGCGGGTGCTGTACCGTCGCGGCCTGACCGTGGCCCTGACCAACCCGAAGGCCATTGCCTTCATCGCGGCCCTGTTCCCGCAGTTCCTGCGCCCGGACCATGCGGCGCTGCCCCAGTACGCGGTACTGACCCTCACCTTCATGACCATGTCCCTGCTTGCGCTGAGCAGCTATGCGGCGCTGGCCGTGCTGGCCCGCAGGCGCCTGCGCCGCTGCTTCGAGGCGGGATGGCCGCAGCGGGCGAGCGCCGGCGTGTTCTGTGCCTTCGGCATCGCGATGCTCCGGCTGCACAGGAATTGATCGGCCGTTGAACGGCCGTGCGCAGACGCGTTACTTCCCGTTACCTTGGTGTCCAACCGATACGCTTCGGCGGTCAACGGGGCACTCAGGTATCGCGTTTGCGTCTGGGGAGCCTTATGCTCGCAAGGGGGGCTTATTCGCGTGCGCATGATCACTCAGGCCCCCTCGCGCCGATGTTCCGGGATACGCCCGCGAGGCGGCGTTGCAAGTCGGCCCGCATACCTGACCATTTATTCCTAAAAAGGGGATTGTGATGAAGCGTCACCTGTTGTCCACCGTGCCGGCTGCGCTGGCTCTGGCCGTGCTCGGCACCCTGGGCGGCTGCGCCTCGAGCAGCAAGCCGACGGCGCCGGTGCAGTCCGCCGCTCCGGCGCCTTCCAACCACGCCGCGCAAAGCAGCGTCGCCGCCGTGCAGGCACCTGCCGAGGAAAACCTCGGCCCGGCGCCGAACGTGCCGCGCAGCGTGTTCTTCGCCTTCGACAAGTACAACATCGAGTCCAAGTACCGTCCGGTGGTCGAGGACAACGCGCAGTACCTGATCGCCCACCCGGCGGCCCATGTGCAGCTGCAAGGCAACACCGACGCCCGTGGAAGCCGCGAATACAACCTGGCCCTGGGTCAGAAGCGTGCCGACTCGGTGATGAACGCCATGGAACTGCTGGGCGCCAAGCCGGCCCAGATGGAAGCCATCAGCTTCGGCAAGGAAAAGCCCAAGGCCATGGGCACGACGGCCGCGGACTACGCCGAAAACCGCCGCGTGGACATCGTCTACCAGCGCTGAAGCCGCAATCGCCCGCGCCTTGCGCGGGCTCCAGGCACCCGCGCCGGCCCCTGGTGGCCCGCGCGGGTTTTTCATGCGCGCGACGCGGACTTGCTGCGACGCACAAGCCGTCCGTGGGATAATGCGTGCCGCATGCCACCAGCAGCACGTCATCGATGACCTATTCGGTCAAGGAAATCTTCTATACCCTGCAAGGCGAAGGAGCGCAGGCGGGCATGCCCGCGGTGTTCTGCAGGTTCGCAGGCTGCAATCTGTGGAACGGGCGCGAGCAGGACCGTGACCAGGCGATCTGTCGCTTTTGCGATACGGATTTCGTCGGCACCGATGGCGAGGGTGGCGGCCGCTTCACCGAGGCGCGGGACCTGGCCGAGGCCGTTGCGGCCCGCTGGCCGCAGGGCAGCGCGGGCGGTTTGTGCGTGCTCACCGGCGGCGAGCCGCTGCTGCAGGTGGACGAGGCCCTGGTCGACGCGCTGCACGCGCGCGGCCTGCGCATCGCCGTCGAGACCAACGGCAGCCTGCCGGCGCCGCCTGGAATCGACTGGATCTGCGTGAGCCCGAAGGCCGGCGCGCCTCTGGTACAGCGCAGCGGGCAGGAGATCAAGGTGGTCGTGCCGCAGCCCGGGCTCGACCTCGACGAACTGGCCGGGCTGGATTTCGGACAACGCCTGCTGCAGCCCATGGACGGGCCGCTGCGACGAGAGAACACCGAATGGGCGCTGCGCCAGTGCCTGCGCGACCCGCGCTGGCGACTGAGCCTGCAGACCCACAAGCTGCTGGGCATTCGCTGAACGCGCCGGCAGCGCACGGGCTCGCCCCCGCCCGTGCGGCAGATCCTGGGGGCGCCGATTTGCGATCCATGCAGGAACTGAACCCGATGAACCAAGCAAGCCCTACCGAAGCACCCGCCGTCGAAGCCCCGGTCGTTCAGCGCTACAGCGATCTCGCGCTGGATCCGAGGTTGCTGCGGGCGGTGGCCGACATGGGCTACGAAACCCTCACCCCCATCCAGCAGCGCGCCATTCCCGTGGTGCTCTCCGGGCACGACATGATGGGCGCCGCGCAGACCGGCACCGGCAAGACCGCCGCCTTCACGCTGCCCATCCTCCAGCAGCTGCTGCCGCTGGCGAGCACCAGCGTGTCGCCGGCGCGCCATCCGGTGCGCGCGCTGATGCTCGCACCCACCCGTGAACTGGCCGACCAGGTGTTCGTCAACGTGCAGGCCTATGCGCGCCACACGCCGCTGCGCAGTGCCTGCGTGTTCGGGGGCATGGACATGGCTCCGCAGACCGCCGCGCTCCGCCAGGGAGTGGAGATCGTGGTGGCCACGCCGGGACGCCTGCTCGACCACCTGGAGGCGCGCACGGTGAACCTGTCGCAGGTCCAGTTCGTCGTGCTGGACGAGGCCGACCGCATGCTGGACATCGGCTTCCTGCCCGATCTGCAGCGCATCCTCGCCTTCCTGCCGTCCCAGCGCACCACGCTGCTGTTCTCCGCCACCTTCTCGCCCGAGATCCGGCGCCTGGCCCAGAGCTACCTGCGCGACCCGGTGACCGTCGAGGTGGCGCGCCCCAATGCCACCGCGACCAACGTCGAGCAGATCCTCTACAAGGTGGCCGAGGACCTCAAGCACCCCGCGCTGCTGCAAGTGCTGCGCGACCATGAACTGCGCCAGACCATCGTGTTCGTCAACAGCCGGCTCGGCGCCGGACGCCTGGCGCGCATGCTGCAGCGTGACGGACTGAAGGCCCAGGCCATGCACGGCGACAAGTCGCAGGCCGAGCGCCTCGCCACGCTGGACGCCTTCAAGCGCAACGAGGTCGAGGTGCTGGTCGCCACCGACGTGGCGGCGCGCGGGCTGGACATCGCCGAGCTTCCCGGGGTGATCAACTACGACGTGCCTTTCAATGCCGAGGACTACGTGCACCGCATCGGGCGCACCGGCCGCGCGGGCGCCTCGGGCCTGGCCATCACGCTGTGCAGCGAGCGCGACAGCCGCTCGCTGGGCGACATCGAGAAGCTCATCAAGCGCAAGATCGAGCTTCGTGAACTGGATGTGCACCCGCCACGCCGCCTGCCCCGCGCGCCTCGCGATTCGGGGCTGGGCCACACGCCGCAGCGCCCCGGCACGCCCCGCGCCTCGACCCAGGATCCCTGGTTCGACAAGCCCTACGAAGCCGACCCCAACGCCCAGCCACCCTGGGAGCAGGCGCCTGCGGCGGGCGCCGCGCGTGGCGGAGTGCCGAGCAATATCCGATCGCGGCGCAAGGTGCCCCTGCTGCTGGGCGGCAAGCCGCCCGCCGCGGGCAAGTAGACGCTGCGCGAGCGGGCAGCTCAGACCCGGTCCGAGCCCAGCGCATCCGGGCACGGAGCCGCCGGCCGTTCCAGGCTGTGGCGCTTCCAGCGCCCGCGCAGACCCTGCCATTGCGACAGCGCCGAGGCCAGCACCTCGCCCACCGTCGCACCCGCCGGCTGCAGGCCCAGCACCGCCGCGGCGTCGCGCAGGGCCTGCACGCCCGGCACCAGGCCCGCCGCATGCTCGGACTTGGACAGTTTGCGCCCCTGCGCATCGAGCAGCAGCGGCAGATGCAGGTAGCGCGGCGTGGGCAGCCCCAGTGCGCGCTGCAGCAGGATCTGGCGTGCGGTGGAGCCGGCCAGGTCCTCGCCACGCACCACGTCGCTGACCTGCTGCGCCGCATCGTCCACCACCACCGCGAGCTGATAGGCCCAGTCGCCGTCGGCGCGTCGCAGCACGAAATCGCCCACCGTACGGTCCACGCATTCGCGCTGATCCCCGAGGCGATCGCAGTGCCAGCGCACACAGGCCGCGTCGCCGGGCGGCAGGCGCAGGCGCCAGGCGCGCGGCGCGCCTCGCGGACCGGCCCGGCACGTGCCCGGATACACGCGCTCTCCGCCGGGCCCCAGGGGCGCGCCCGACCGCTCCAGGTCGCGACGCGAGCAACTGCAGGCAAAGGCGGCGCCGGAGCCCAGCAGCCGCTCCAGAGCCTGCGCGTAGGCAGCTCCCCGCCGGGACTGCCAGCACGGGGGCGCATCGGCGCGCAAGCCGCAGGCCTCGAGTTGCTGCAGGATGCGCAGATCGGCTCCGGCGACGCAGCGCCGGGTGTCCACATCCTCGATGCGTACCAGCCAGCGCCCGCCGTGCGCGCGCGCGTCCAGCCAGGAACCCAGGGCCGCCACCAGGGAGCCGGCGTGCAGCGGCCCGCTGGGCGAAGGAGCAAAGCGTCCGACGTAGGCGCTCACGGCCCGCCTGAGGCGAAGGGCTTCAGAAGCGCAGGTAGTGGTCGACCAGCATGGCCGCGAACAGCAGCGAGAGGTAGACGATGGAGTAGCGGAACATGGCCCGCGCCAGTGCATCGCTGTATTCCCGCAGCAGCCTGGCGGCGTAGGCGATGAACACGCCCCCCAGGCCCAGCGCGCTGAACGCGTAGATCAGCCCGGCCGTGTGCATGGCCCAGGGCATCAGGCTCACCACCGTCAGCAGCAAGGTGTACAGCAGGGCCTGCAGACGCGTGTAGCGCGAACCATGGGTCACCGGGAGCATCGGCAGGCCCGACTTGCGGTAATCCTCGGTGCGGTACAGCGCCAGCGCCCAGAAATGCGGTGGGGTCCACAGGAAGATGATCAGGAACAGGATCAGCGCCTGCGCCGACACGGAGTTGGTCATCGCGGCCCAGCCCAGCACCGGGGGCATGGCGCCGGAGGCGCCTCCGATGACGATGTTCTGCGGGGTGGCCGGCTTGAGCAGCACCGTGTAGATCACCGCGTAGCCGATGAAGGTCCCGAAGGTCAGCCACATGGTCAGTGCATTGACCTGGGTGTACAGCAGGGCCATGCCGGCGCTGCACAGCAGGCCCGAGAACAGGAGGATCGGGGCACTGCCCAGCTCGCCCGTGGCCGATGGGCGCCAGGAGGTGCGGCGCATGACGGCGTCGATCTTCTGCTCCACCAGGCAGTTGAAGGCCGCGGCGGCGCTGGCCACCAGCCAGATGCCGGCCGTGGCGGCCAGCAGCGGGCGCCAGTTGGGCAGCCCGGGCTGCGACAAAAACATGCCGATGACGGCGCAGAACACGATCAGCTGCACCACCCGCGGCTTGGTCAGCGCGTAGAGTTGCGAAACGACGCGCAGCGCGCCAGGGGGCTGGGAGAGGGAGCCGGTTTTCATGATTGGCCTTGCACGGGTTGCATTCCTGCCGGCGGCGCGGCAGCGCGGCGCTCCTGGCGCCCACCCGAGGTGCGCCAGGCCGCCGTGGTCAAGAGCAGCACCATCAGTGCCGCCACTCCATTGTGGGCCACCGCGGGCACGAGGGGATGCTGCAGCAGCACCACGCTGACGCCCAGGGCAATCTGGGTCAGCAGCGCCAGCACCAGCCACGCCGCCAGGCGGCGCAGCTCGCGCAGGCGAGCCAGCAGGCCGGCCGCGCCGAGCACCAGCGCGGAGGCCACCACGGCGAACAGTCGGTGCGCCCAATGGATGGCCATCAGCGCCTGAAGGGTGATCGCCGAGCCGTCGGGCATGCGGCCGAGGTCACGCCACATGGTGAAACCGGCACTCCAGTCGACCTGCGGATTCCAGCTGCCGTTGCAGGTGGGAAAGCCCGAGCAGGCCAGCGCGGCGTAATTCGTGCTCACCCAGCCGCCCAGGAAGATCTGCACCAGCAGCCCGGCCAGCGCAGCGAGGGTGAGCCAGCGCGTCGCGGCCCCCGCATCCAGCGGCTGCATGTCGGGGCGATTGCGCATCCAGAACCAGGCCGCCAGCAGCAGCAGCACGATGCCCCCCATCAGGTGCAGGGTGACGATCAGCGGCTTGAGCAGCAGGGTGACCGTCCAGGCGCCGAACATGCCCTGCACGATGATCCAGGCGAACAAGAGCAGCGGCAGCCCCACGCGAACGGCCTGCCCCTTCCTGCGTGCCCATAGTGCACGCAGGGCCATCACCGTGATCAGCGCGCCGATGATGGTGGCCACGTAGCGATGGATCATTTCCACCCAGGCCTTGAAGGGACTCACGTTGCCCTGGGTGCCCCCCTCCTCCGCCACGGCCTGGTGGATCTGCACATGGGCCTGCGCCGGCGTGAGGCGCCCGTAGCACCCCGGCCAGTCGGGGCAGCCCAGGCCCGCATCGGTCAGGCGCACGAAGGCCCCGAACATGACCAGGTCCATGGTCAGGAACACCAGCAGCGCCACCAGGCGCGCCCAGCGCATGCGCAAGCCCGCCCAGACCACCAGCAGCAGCCCGAGCAGCCACATGCCGGCCTGCAGCCAGTGCAGCGAGAACAACCAGACGGTGGGAACCGCCTGGTACAGGTTGTGCACCAGGTTGGACGGAAGGGAAGGATTCATCATGGCTTGGCCCCCGGGCTCGCGGCGCCAGGGCCCGGGCCGGATGGATCCCGGACGATCGGCAGCGGCTGCAGACTTCTCGATTTCCAGGACTGGGTGTTGTAGAGCAGCTTGCCGAACACGCCGAGCGCGCGCACCGGATCGAAGCCGGCGGGGAACCGCAGCATCAGGTTGCCCAGCGGGTCCACGAGCCACATCGGACCCTGCAGGCCCTCGCCCTGGCTCAGCGGCAGCCAGGCGCGCAGTTGCGTGGGATCGGCGCGCAGGATCACCGTCCCCGCTGCCGGCGCGAGGACCCCGGGGTTGACCGGCGCGTCGTCCGTGACCAGCCAGACGCGGGCTACGCGGTACTGGTCGTTGCCGGCGGCCAGGTAGAACTGGCGCATGTCGAACAACAGGCGCTGGCAGGCGGCGTCGCAGGAGCCGGGGGCCGCGACCAGCATCAGCCAGTAGCCGTTGAGACTGCGCAGTTCGAAGGGCTTGCCGTCGAGGGTGCGCAGGCGCAGGCGCGGCACCGGGCGCTGGGGCTGCACGAGCTCGCCATAGGCCGGCTTGCCTCCGCGATGCTCCACCAGTCCGACGTACAGCGTGGCCAGCAGCGGCACCAGCACCACGGCCGCCAGCAGCCACAGGGCCACGCGCCTGCGCGGCACGCCGGGCCGGCCCGCCGGCACCGGATGGGCCTGCAGCGTCTTCATCGCGTGCCCCCCGCGGCACGCCGGCGGCGCAGCGTGCGGGTGGTGAAATACACCAGCAGGCCCATGCAGGTCGCGCTCATCGCGAACCACTGGAAGGCGTAGCCGTAGTTGGTCTGCATGCCGAGATCCGGGGCGGGCCAGTCGCGCACCAGCCCCTCGCCGTCCGTCCCCAGTTGCTGGATCACGTACGGCAGGAGGCGGATGTGATGGTAGGCGGCGAACTGGGAAAGTTGGACATTCTGGCGCACCATGGCACCAGGAGGGTCTTTCGCGAAAGAAAACCATTGTGACGGTGCGGGCGCAACGCGCCCACGCACCTCCACCATGCCCGGCGGACTGGGAATGGGCGGCACCAGCATCGGCGCGTGGGTGTCGGGTCCGGCCCATCCGCGCTCGACCATCACGTAGGTGTCCGAACCCGCCAGGCGCAGCGGGGTGAACACCCAGAATCCGCTCACACCCCGGTACTGGCGATTCTGCAGGTAGACGGTCAGCCGCCCGGCCCAGGTGCCGCGGGCCTGCACCGGACGCCACTCGGCACTGGCGAAATCCAGACCCTGCGGGCCCAGTGCCAGTGCGGGCATGTGCTCGCGGCTGGCGATGCTCGCCGCCAGCGCCTGCTTGTAGTGCGCGCGATCGAGCTGCCACACGCCCAGCCGCGCGAGCAGCGCGATCAGCGCCAGGGATGCGATCACGGTCAGGATTTCCCGCGGTCGCAAGCCTGGGGTCGCGCCTTGCGGCGCCACTGGTGGGACAATCGGCTTCGACATCACCTCATTCACCCAAGCGGGAGCCAAGCCTTGCGCATCGTCGTCCTCATCGCCTTCGTGCTCATCCTCGGCAGCCTGTTCTCCGGGCTGTACTTCGTGATGAAGGACAAGGGGAAGTCCAATCGCGCGGTCAACGCCCTGACGTTCCGGATCGGCTTCTCGATCCTGTTGTTCCTGTTCATCCTGCTGAGCTACAGGATGGGGTGGATCCACCCCAGCGGCATTCCGCTGACGTCGCGCTGAGCCTGCGGGCCCAGCACCTGACGGCCGCGCCCCGCGCGGCCGTCGCTTCCAGGGCGCAGCCGCCAGGCGGCTCGGCGCCCCCGGGACTCAAAGCCAATACACCAGCACGTACAGCAGCAGCCACACCACGTCGACGAAGTGCCAGTACCAGGCAGCGCCTTCGAAGGCGAAATGGTGATCCGCCTTGAAGTCGCCGCGTACCAGGCGGTACAGCACCACGGAAAGCATGGTCGCGCCCAGGAACACGTGGAAACCGTGGAAACCCGTGAGCATGAAAAAGGTCGCCCCGTAGATGCCCGAGGTCAGCTTCAGCCCCATCTCGGTGTAGGCGTGGTGGTACTCGAAGCCCTGCATGAACAGGAAGGTCACACCCAGCGCGATGGTCAGCGACAGCCAGAAGATGGCCTTGCGGCGGTGATCGGCACGCAGCGCATGGTGGGAGATGGTCAGCGTCAGGCCGGAGGTCAGCAGCAGCGCGGTATTGATGGTCGGGATGGGCCAGGGGTCCATGGCGTGCACCGCGGGGATCAGCCCGCCGGGACCGACACTGGGCCAGGCGGCCTGGAAATGCGGCCACAGCACCTGGTTGTGCAGGGCGGCCAGGTCGGGCAGCGCCCACACCCGCGCGTAGTACAGGGCCCCGAAGAACGAGGCGAAGAACATCACCTCGGAAAAAATGAACCAGCTCATGCTCCAGCGGAAGGAGGAGTCCACCGCCTGGTTGTGCAGACCACCCTCGCTTTCCGAGATGGCGCGCCCGAACCACTTGTACAGCGTGCCCAGGAATCCCAGCAGGCCCACCAGCAACAGCCATTGCGCATGCGGGACGTCGTTGAACCACAGGCCGGCGCCGAAGGCCATCGCCACCAGGCAGGTGGCCGCCATCACCGGAAAGGGCGATGGACTCGGAACGAAATAACCCGAGGGTTGGCTGGATGACGACATATTGTCTTCCTCGACGTTAGGAATGAGGGTTGGAAATGACCCAATGCACGATCATCATCAGCAGGCCGACGAACAGCGCCGCGCCGACCAGGCCTGCGATGACGATATGGAGGATGTTCAGGTTCGCGAAGTCGCGCTCGCGGTCCTTCGATTTGCGCACGCCCAGGAAGGCCCAGAAGATGGCCCGGAAGGCGCTGAGAAAGGAACCCATGATCGCTTCGAAGGATTCAGCCCTGGCCGTGGCGGGGCGGCGTCACAGCAGGGTCCAGCGCAGGATGAACCCGACGAGCAGCACGACGGCGATGCTCAGCGTGATCAGAGCCAGGCGCAGGTTGCTGCGACGCTTGTCGGCGGGAAGTCGGGACATGACCGGAGACCAGGAGGATGCGCTGCGAAGGAGCCGCTCAGCTGACCGCGCCGGAGGGCGGGAAGGAGCCGCCGTCCTTCTTCAGCTCGGCCTGGGTCGACTGCACCCAGGCCTGGTACTGGTCCAGAGGCAGCACCTTGACCACGATGGGCATGAAGGCGTGCCCCTTGCCGCAGATCTGCGCGCACTGGCCATAGTAGGTGCCTGGCTTCTCCGCCTTGAACCAGGTCTCGCGGGTGGCGCCGGGGATGGCGTCCATCTGCACGCCGAAGGCGGGCACGTACCAGCCGTGCAGCACGTCGGCGGAGGTGGTCAGGATGCGGACCTTCTCGTTCACCGGCACGACCAGCGGGTGGTCGACCTGCAGCAGATAGTTGTCGGGCTTGGCCTCCTTGCCGTAGATCTCGGCCATCGGCGTGGTCAGCGTGGAGTAGAAGGAAATGCCCTTGCCCGGGCCGTCCAGATAGTCGTAGCTCCACTTCCACTGGTAGCCGGTGACCTTGACGGTCATGAAGGAGTGGCCGACGTCCTCCTGCGCGAGCACCACCTTGGTCGCGGGAATCACCATGGCGATCACGATGATCAGCGGAATGACGGTCCAGATCACCTCGACCGTGGTGCTCTCGTGGAACGTGGCGGGCACCGCCCCCTTGGACTTGCGGTGCTTGAACACGGAATAGAACATGACGCCGAACACCAGCAGGCCGATGGCCAGGCAGATCAGCATCACCATGTAGTTCAGCCAGCGCTGGTCATAGGCGATGCTGGTGACGGGTTGCTGGAAATCGATTCCGTTGACCTGCGGCCCCCCGGGCAGGCTCTTCGCGGCGAACGCCGTGGAGACGAACAAGGCCGAAGCCAGGGTCGCATAGTGCTTCAGTTTCATCTTCGATGTCACCTTATGGAAAGATTTCACTCAGGCCGCAATCAAGGCGCGCCGCAGCTCGCGCGCCAGCTTCTCGCGGCGCTCGGCCCGCGTGTACCGCCCGGCGTAGGCCTGCGCCTGCCCCGCCTTGAACACGATCAGGCCGTTGTCATGCACCAGGATGCGGGTCTGGCGGGTCGGCAGCTCGTGGCGCTCCACGCGCCCGGCGCATTCCCATTCCACGACCACATGCTCCGGACCGAATTCGACGCGTTCCCGGTCTGCCGCGTGGCGCGCGTAGGCCAGGAGCGCGCCGGCCATCACCAGCAGCTCCAGCAGGGTGAAGGGGGTCACGAGCTTGGCTCCGCTCACCCAGCACAGACCCGCCACCAGCAGCGACAGCAGGCTCAGGGACACGAAAAAGCCCAGCAGCTGGCGGGGACTGATGGAGCAGTTGCGCCGGGACACCCAGACATGCGCGCAGCCGGGGGCATCCGGCGCACGAACATCGAGCTTGTCCATCCACTGCGCAGACATGTCGGGGGTCCCGTCTCCAGTGCCGCACGCGCTGGCGTGCCGCTGATTGCAAGATTTCCTCGGGCGATGCCGGCCGATCGCGCGGCGCCCGCCGCTCGGGCCGACTCCGCACGCCTCCGCCTTGCGGTGACGCCCGTAACCCCCACATTATAGGGATGCCCCCGGGGCGCGACGACGCGCGGCGCCCCATCGGCGGGCATTTTGCGTCGGGTCAACATGCCCGTGCCGGCCTTCGAATAGCCCGGGGTGGGCGCGGCCACTACTCAGCCGGGGGGCCGGGAGCGCGCGCGCCCTCCGATCTGCTCCAGGCCGATGCTGGCCACTCCCGCCTCGGCGCGGCTGGTCGCCGGCTTGAAGGCATGGCCGTAGACCAGCTCGAAACTCAGCTCCACCTGGCCGTGCTCGCAGGCTGCCGCGCGCGCCTGCAGCAGCTCGAGCAGGCGACGCCAGCGCCGCGGCGTACGCAGCCCCTGTCGCGCGGCTGCGTGGGGCGCGCGGCCCAGCTGGGCCAGCTCGCGCAAGGCAGCTTCGGCGTCGGGCCAGCGCAGGCGCAGCAATTCCATGTCCATCACCGGAGAGGCGAAGCCCTGCTCGACCAGCAGATCTCCCAGGTCGTGCATGTCCGGCCACTGCGCAGCGCCGGCGCACAGCGCCGCGACCTCGGGGTCGCGCAGTTCGCGCAGGGTGTCGGGGCCGAAGGTGGTGAACATCAGCACACCGTCGGGTCGCAGGGCCCGGTTCCAGGCCGAGAACAGCGCTGCGGGCTCGGGAGCCCAGCCCAGCGCCAGGTTGGACCACAGCAATTGCGCCGCGCCCTGCGGCACGGGCGGCGCCTGCAGGTCAGCCTGCACCACCTCGGTGGCCCCGCCACCCCGCAGGCGCTGCAGCCAGCCGCCGCCCCGGTCGCGCCTCGCCCGCGCGGCCAGCGCGGCACCCGGCTCCACGCCGATCAGGCGGGCCCGCGGATACTGCGCGCGCAGCAGGCTCAGTCCGTCGCCCCAGGCGCAGCCCACGTCCAGCGCCAGCTCGGGTTGCAGGCGAAGCAGCGGCAGGCGTTCGGCCATGCGCCGCGCCGCCTCGCTCCACAGGAAGGGGGCGCCGCCGCGTGCCAGCCGGTCGCGAGCGTGGCGCACACCGGCGCTGGTGCTGGTGCCGGAACTGGCAGGAGGCGGGGTCGGGGACATGGTGGAAAACAGTCTTGGCGGCTTGGCTTCGCCTGGGCCGCGCCCCGGACATCTGCGCGAGGTCTTGCAGCGCGGGGTCTTGCAGCGCGCGGCCAGCGGTGCCTGGGCGAAGCCAAGCACTATAGCGACATGTGCGCACTGCCGCTGCCGCCACCCGAGCCACCGTCGGAGCCGCTTCGAGCCGTGCTCGCAAACCTGGCAGCCGCGCTGCTTCCCGACGGACGCTGCCGGCTGTGCTGCCTGCCCAGCCGCGCGCCACTGTGCTCAGCCTGCCAGTGCGAACGCCCGGCACGCTGGCGCTGCCCGCGTTGCGCGCTGGCCCTGGGCGGACCCGCCGCCGCCTGCGGCGCCTGCGCGCTGCGCCTGCCGGCCTTCGCCGGTGCGCTGGCCTGGAGCGATTACGCGCCTCCCTGGGAGCGCCTGGTCGCCGGGATCAAGTTCGGCGACGATCCGGCGCTGGCCCGCTGGCTGGGCAGGCTGCTGGGCCAATGCCTTCGCTCCGAGCGCCCGGGCTGGGGGCCGTCGCGCTGGGTGGTGCCGGTTCCGCTGAGCCCCTCGCGCCTGCGCCAGCGCGGCTACAACCAGGCCTGGGAACTCGCGCGCGGGCTTGCGCACGAGCTGCGCTGGCCCTGCGACTGCCGCCTGCTGCTGCGCCGGCGCGACGGTCCCGCGCAAAGCACCCTGCCCCTGGCGCACCGCGCGGCCAACGTGCGCGGCGCCTTCATCGCAGCGCCGCTGGCGCGCGGCGCCAGGATGCTGCTGGTCGACGACGTGATGACCAGCGGCAACACCGCCGAGCAGGCGGCGCGCGCCCTGCTGCGTGCCGGCGCCGGGGACGTTCGCCTGGCCGTGCTGCTGCGCACTCCGCCCCCCGTGCCTCGCGACTAGACTGCACGCCCATCATGTTCCACATCGTGCTCGTGCATCCGGAAATCCCCCCGAATACCGGCAATGTCATCCGCCTGGCCGCCAATACCGGCTGTTCCCTGCACCTGGTGCGCCCTCTCGGCTTCGAACTCGATGACGCGCGCATGCGCCGCGCCGGGCTGGACTACCACGAATGGACGCGCCTGCAGGTGCACGAGGACTGGCCCGCGCTGCGCGCGCAGGCCCGGGCGCAGGGCGGTGCGATGTGGGCCTTCACGACCCGCGGGGCCCGGCCTCTGCAGCACGCCCGGCTGGAGCGCGGGGATTGGCTGGTGTTCGGCGCCGAGACCCGCGGACTGCCCGAGGAGCTGTTGCACGAGTTCGAGCCCGGGCAGCGCGTGCGCCTGCCCATGCGCCCGGGCCAGCGCAGCCTGAACCTGTCCAACGCGGTGGCGGTGTCCGTGTTCGAGGCCTGGCGTCAGAACGGCTGGGAAGGCGCCGTCTGATCAAAGCCCGGAGAAGTCCGGCTTGCGCTTGGCCAGGAAGGCGCTGAAGGCCTCCTTGGCCGCCGGGCCTTGCAACATGCGCGCGAAATGCCAGGCCTCGTCGGCCAGCGCGGCGTGCACCAGCTCTCGCTGGCCCTTGCGCAGCAATTGCTTGGTCAGCGCCAGCGAGGCCGCCGGCTTGGCCGCCAGCTTGCGGGCCTGGGCCTGCGCATAGTCCCGCAATTCCTCCGGCGGCAGCACGCGGTTGACCAGGCCCACGGCCAGCGCGTCGTCGGCCCCGAAGGGTTCGCCGAACAGGAGCATCTCGGCCGCCGCCGCGGGCCCCACGCGCAAGGGCAGCAAAAAACTGGAGGCCGCCTCGGGGGACAGACCGAGGTTCACGAAGGGCATCGAGAACAGCGCATTGTCGCCGCAGTACACGAGGTCGCAATGCAGCAGCAGCGTGGTGCCGATACCCACCGCGGGCCCGCCCACGGCCGCGATCACGGGCTTGGGGAAATCGGCCAGCGAGCGCAGGAAGTCGAACACCGGCGTGTCCAGACCTCCCGGAGGACGTTGCAGGAACTCGGTGACGTCGTTGCCGGAGGTGAACAGCTCCTGGCTGCCCTGCAGCACCACCACGCGCACCGCGTCGTCGGCCTGCGCGGCCTGCAGCTCGCGGTGCAGCAAGGAGTACATTTCCTGCGTGAGGGCGTTCTTTTTCTCGACCCGGTTGAAGGTCAGCGTCAGCACCCCGGCTTCGCGCAAGGCGAGGATCGGCTCCATGGCTCAGACCCGCTCGAAGATGCCGGCGGCACCCTGGCCCGTGCCCACGCACATGGTGACCATGCCGTACTTGAGCTGGCGCCGGCGCATGCCGTAGAGGGTGGTACAGGCGCGGATGGCCCCGGTGGCGCCCAGCGGGTGCCCCAGCGCGATGGCCCCGCCCAGGGGGTTCACTCGAGCTGGGTCGAGCCCGCAGCTGTCGATCACCGCCAGCGACTGCGCGGCGAAGGCCTCGTTGAGTTCGATCCAGCCCATGTCGTCCAGCTTGAGCCCGGCCACCTTGAGCGCCGCCGGAATGGCCTCGATGGGACCGATGCCCATGATCTCCGGGGGCACGCCGCGCGAGGCGAAGCCGACGAAGCGCGCCAGCGGTTGCAGACCGAAGCGCTGGATCGCGGCCTCGGAAGCCAGCAGCAGGGCCCCGGCACCATCGGAGGTCTGCGAGCTGTTGCCCGCCGTCACGGTGCCCAGCCCGGTGGCCTTGCCCGTGGGATCCTTGGGCGAGGCAAACACCGGGCGCAGCTTGCCCAGGGCCTGCAGCGAGGTGTCGGCGCGGGGGCCTTCATCCACGCTGATGCTGCGCCGGGTCTCGCGCACCGTGCCGGCGGCCAGGTCGGCGCCGCGGTCGATCACGTCCACGGCCGCGATCTCGTCGGAGAACTCGCCGGCAGCGATGGCGGCCAGCGCGCGCTGGTGGCTCTGCAGCGCGAACTCGTCCTGGCGCTCGCGCGAGACCTTCCAGCGTTGCGCGACCTTCTCGGCGGTCAGGCCCATGCCGTAGGCGATGCCGATGTTTTCGTCGCGCTCGAAGATGCGCGGATTGAACGAGGGCTTGTTGCCGGTCATCGGCACCATGCTCATGCTTTCGGCGCCGCCGGCCAGCATCACGTCGGCCTCTCCGACACGGATGCGGTCGGCGGCCATCTGGATGGCCGTCAGCCCGGAGGCACAGAAGCGGTTGACGGTCACGCCGCCCACGCTGTCGGGCAGCCCCGCCAGCAGCATGGCGCTGCGAGCCATGTTCAGTCCCTGCTCGCCTTCCGGCATGGCGCAGCCGATGACGGCATCCTCGATGGCCTTCGGATCCAGGCCGGGCACCTGGGCCAGCGCGGCCTGCACCGCACGGATCAGCAGATCGTCGGGGCGCATGTTGCGGAACACGCCGCGATGCGAGCGGCCGATCGGGGTGCGCGCCGCCGCGACGATGTAGGCGTCCTGCACTTGTTTGGACATGATGTTCTCCGGGAATTCGGTGGGGAAATGCGTCGCGGGAGCGATCAGTTGCGTACCGGCTTGCCGTTCTGCAGCAGGCTCATGATGCGTTCCTGGGTCTTGGGATGTTCCAGCAGGCGGCAGAAGCGCTCGCGCTCCAGGCGCATCAGCCAGGCCTCGTCGACCCGCGTTCCGGCGTCGACGTCGCCGCCGCAAACCACCTCGGCGATCATCTGGCCCAGCAGGTCGTCGTGGGCGCTGATCTGGCCTCCGTCGCGCATGTTCGCCAGCTGTCCGCGAATGGTGGCGATGGCGCTGCGCCCGGCGACCGGAATCAGCGTGGGGACCGGCGCGCGCCAGCCGGAGGCCGACATCGAGCGCGCCTGTTCGATGGCCACGAACAGCAGCTCGTCCTTGTGCGTGACGATCACGTCCTCGTCGCGCAGCCAGCCCATGCGCCGGGCCTCGATGGCCGACTTGGACACCGCGGCCGTGGCCGGCTGCATGTACAGGCCCTTGAGGAACACCATGGGGTCGGCGTCGGCCCCGGCCGCCTGCGCCAGCTCGGCGGCGCGGCGCGCCAGGTAGCACAGTCCGCCACCACCCGGGATCAGGCCCACGCCCACCTCGACCAGGCCGATGTAGCTTTCCAGCGCCACCACGCGGCGCGCGGCGTGCACCGCCAGCTCGCAGCCGCCGCCCAGCGCCATGCCGCGCACGGCAGCGACCACCGGCACCTGGGCATAGCGCAGTCGCAGCACCAGGTCCTGCAGCTTCTTCTCCTCCGGCTCGATGGCCTTGGCGCCACCACTCATGAAGGCCGGCAGCATGGCCTGCAGGTCGGCGCCGGCGCTGAAGGGTTCGCCGGTCTGCCAGACCACCAGGCCGCGGTAGGAGGTTTCGGCCAGTTCGACGGCGCGCTGCAGCCCGGCGACCACGCCCGGGCCCAGGGTGTTCATCTTGGTCTTGAAACTGGCGACCAGCACGTCGTCGCCGCCAGGCGCCGTCCACAGGCGGATCGACGCATCCTCGAACACCGTGGCACCCGCGGTCCCGGGCTCGGGTGCGGCCTCGCCCAGCACGCTCTGGCCGAACAGCTGGCGGCGCATCACCGGCAACTCGCGCCGAGGCTTGTAGCAGCCCTGCGAGGCCGACCAGGAGCCCTGCGGCGTGTGCACCGCCTCGATGCGCTGCACCCAGTCGGGCAGCGGTGCGGAGCACAGGGCCTTGCCGGCCGCGATGTCCTCGGCGATCCAGCCGGCGATGCGCTGGAATCCGGCCGCCTGCCAGGTCTCGAAGGGCCCCTCGTTCCAGCCGAAGCCCCAGCGGATGGCGAAGTCGAGGTCGCGTGCGTTGTCGGCGATGTCCCCCAGGTGCAGCGCGATGTAGTGCCACACGTCGCGGAACACGCTCCACAGGAATTGCGCCTGGGGGTTGCTGGAATTGCGCAGCAGCTCGAAGCGCTCGGCCGCCGGCTTCTTGAGCATGCGCGCGACGATTTCCTCGGCCTTGCCGCCGCCGGGCACGTACTCGCCGCTGGCCGGGTCCAGGCGCAGGATGTCCTTGCCCACTTTCTTGTAGAAGCCGGCGCCGCTTTTCTGGCCCAGCGCGCCCTGCTCGACCAGTTGCGCCAGCACCTTGGGCGTGGCGTACAGCGCGGCGAAGGGATCCTTGTCCAGCGGCAGGGTGTCACGCATGGTGCCGATGACGTGGGCCATGGTGTCCAGGCCCACCACGTCGGCGGTACGGAAGGTGGCACTCTTGGCGCGCCCCAGCTTGGAGCCGGTGAGGTCGTCGACCACGTCGAAACTCAGGCCGAAGCGCTCGGCCTCGTGGATGACCGCGAGGATGGAGAACACCCCGACGCGGTTGGCGACGAAGTTGGGGGTGTCCAGCGCGCGCACCACGCTCTTGCCCAGCGTGGTGGTGAGAAAGCTCTCGAGCTGATCCAGCACCTCGGGACGGGTGTGCTCGGTAGGGATCAGTTCGACCAGCGGCATGTAGCGCGGCGGATTGAAGAAATGCACGCCGCAGAAACGCTGACGCAACTGCGGATCGAAACCCTCTCCCAGTCGCGTGATCGACAGGCCCGAGGTGTTGGTGGCGAACAGCGCCCCCGGGGCCAGATGCGCAGTGACCTTGCGGTACAGCTCGTGCTTCCAGTCCATGCGCTCGGCGATGGCTTCGATCACCAGGTCGCAGCCGGCCAGCAAGGCCAGGTCATCGTCGTAGTTGGCGCAGCGGATGAGTTCCGCCTCCTGCGCCAGGCCCAGCGGGGCCGGGCTGAGCTTTTTCAGGTTGGCCACCGCCCGCTCGGCGATGGCGTTCTTCGGACCTTCCCTGGCGGGAAGATCGAACAGGATGACGGGCACGCGGGCGTTGACGCAGTGGGCGGCGATCTGCGCGCCCATGACCCCGGCGCCGAGCACGGCGACCTGACGGATGGGAAAGTTCTGGCTCATGGTGGGAAGGCCCGCGGACGGGCGTTGGCAAAGGGGAAGGTCGGGCAGGGCGCAGGCTCAGGCGAACACCGCGTCGGTGTCCATCAGCACCGCCGAGCCGCTGCGCGCCTGGCGGATCGCCGTGGCCGTCTCCGGCAGCAGGCGGGCGAAATAGAACCGGGCCGTCTGCAGCTTGGCCTGGTAGAAGGAATCCTTGGCGCCTTCGGCGATCCTGCGCTGCGCCACCTTGGCCATGCGCGCGAAGGCGTAGGCGAACACCAGGTGCCCGAGCACGCGCAGATAGGGCGTGGCGGCCGCTCCGACCTGCTCGCGGTCGGTCATGGCCTTCATGCCCAGTTCCATGGTGAGCTTCTGCACCTTCTCGGCCAGATCCGCCAGCGGGTTGACGAATTCCTGCATGGACTCGACCACGCCCTCGGCCTCGACAAAGTCTCGCACGATGCGCCCGAACTTCTTCAGCCGGGCACCGCCGTCCATCAGCACCTTGCGCCCGACCAGGTCCAGCGCCTGGATGGTGTTGGTTCCTTCGTAGATCAGGTTGATGCGCGCGTCGCGCACGTACTGCTCCATGCCCCACTCGCGGATGTAGCCGTGGCCGCCGAACACCTGCAGGCATTCATTGGTGGCTGCGAATCCGTTGTCGGAGATGAACGCCTTCACGATGGGGGTGAGCAGGGCCACCAGGTCGTCGGCGTCCTTGCGCATCTCGGCATCCGGATGCTGGTGCGACTGATCGAGCATCAGCGCCACCCAGTAGGCCAGGAAGCGCCCCCCCTCGGCCCATGCACGCGCCGTCAGCAGCATGCGCCGCACGTCGGGGTGCACGAGGATGGGGTCGGCGGCCTGCTGCGGCGCCTTCGGCCCGGTCAGCGAGCGCATCTGGAGGCGGTCGCGGGCGTAGTCCAGCGCGTTCTGGTAGGCGACCTCGGTCAACCCCAGGGACTGGATGCCCACGCCCAGGCGGGCTCCGTTCATCATCACGAACATCGCAGGCAATCCCTTGTTGGGCTCGCCCACCAGCCAGCCCCGGGCGCCGTCCAGGGTCATCTGGCAGGTGGCGTTGCCGTGGATCCCCATCTTGTGCTCGATGCCCGAGCAGAAGATCGGATTGCGCTCCCCCGGTTCGCCCGAGGCATCCGGCAGGAACTTGGGCACCACGAACAGCGAGATCCCCTTCGAGCCCTCGGGCGCGTCGGGCAGCTTGGCCAGCACCATGTGCACGATGTTGGAGGCCAGGTCGTGCTCGCCGCTGGAGATGAAGATCTTCTGGCCCGACAACAGGTACGAGCCGTCCGCCTGCGGCGCGGCCTTGGTGCGGATCAGGCCGAGATCGGTTCCGCAATGCGGCTCGGTCAGGCACATCGTGCCGGTCCACTGCCCGGCCGCCAGCCGCGGCAGGTACAGGTCCTTTTGCTGCTGGCTGCCGTGGGTTCCCAGCAGTTCGGCCACGCCCTGGGTCAGGCCCGGGTACATGGTCCAGGCCTGGTTGGCGGCGTTCTCCATTTCATGCACGGCGCTGCCCACCAGATGGGGCAGGCCCTGACCGCCGTATTCCGGCGCCGCCGTCAGCAGCGGCCAGCCGGCCTCGACATACTGCTGCCAGGCATCGCGATAGCCCTTCGGGGTGCTGACGGCATGCGTGGCGGCGTCGTATCGGCAGCCCTCGGCGTCGCCTCCGAGATTCAGCGGGAACAACACGTCGGAACAGAATTTCCCGGCCTCCTCGCAGACCTGGTCGATGAGCTCGACGTCGATGTCGGAATGCGCGGGAAGCTCGCGCAGCGCCGGCACGACCTCCAGCACTTCGTGCATCACGAATTGCATGTCGCGCAGCGGCGGGGTGTAGCGGGGCATGGCGATTCTCCTGGGGAAAAAGGGAAGGATTCGGGTTCGGGAGGACTTCGGCGGGGGCTCAGGCGCAGGCGGCCTGCAGGTCGCGCAGCAGCTGCTCGCCCTGCGGCGTCGTCCACGGCGTGAGTACGCGCAGGTAGGCACTGCGCACCAGCTCCGCGCAATCGGGTATCTGCAGCAGGCGCGAGTCGTGGTGCAAGGCCAGGATCAGTCCGTGCAACTCGAACATCACCTGCTGCACCGGCGTTTGCGGGCTCAGGTGGCCGGCCTGCACGGCTTGTTCGATGGCGCGGCGCAGGGCCGACTGCCAGGTCTGCACCATCAGCACCAGCGCATCGCGAACCGGGCCCGGACGATCGTCGAACTCGACGGCCCCCGAGATGTAGATGCAGCCCGTCTCCACCTCGAGGCTGACCTGTTGCAGCCAGCGGTGGAACATGGCGTGCAGGCGTGGCAGTCCCCGCGGCTGTTCCAGCGCCGGCAGGAACACCGCCGCCTCGAACAACTCGTGGTAATGCCGGATCACCGAGATCTGCAATTCCTCGCGCGAGCCGAAATGGGCGAACACCCCCGACTTGCTCATGTGCATGCGATCGGCCAGCACCCCGATGGACAGGCCTTCCAGTCCGATGCGCCCCGCCATCTGCAAGGCGCAGTCAAGAATCGCGCGTCGGGTCTGCCGCCCCTTGCCGGGCGGCTCGGCGAGCGCGGCGGCCTCGGGGGAGGTTTCGGAAGGAGATGCTGGGGCCCTGCGGGAGGTCGACACGATCGCTGCGTCTCAATGGGCACCGGGCTGGATGGGCACCGGATAGAAAACGAACGATCGTACTATTTCTGAATTCGCCGGCTTTGTCAACCACGAAATTTCGTACTTCTCCGGCGCAACCCCGCGAATGGGCGGCTCGGAAGCCCCGACGGGCCCGCGAGGCGCGGCGTTTCAGCCCAGCAGGGCCAGCAGCGCCCCTTCGTCTGCGACGGGTGTGGCGCGCGCGTCCGCGCGTGCGCGCAGTGCCAGACTGCCGCTGGCGTAGGTGAGCAGCCACCGCGCCCGCTCGGAGGGCTCGAAACCGGCGGCCACCCCGCCCTGCTGCTGCGCCACCTTCAGGCTCTGGCGCACCGATGCCTCGAATCGCGCGAACAGGCGCTGCACGCGTTCGCGCAGTCGCGCGTGCTCGCCCACCAGCGCCTCGCCGGTGAGCACGCGACTCAGCCCGGGGTTGCGATCGGCGAAGGCCAGCAGCGCCTGCACCATGCGCGCCGCCTGCACGAGACCGGAAGGATGCTGCGCCTCGATCTGCGCCACCAGCCCGAACAGGCTGCTCTCGATGAACTCGATCAGCGCCTCGAACATCTGCGCCTTGCTTGCGAAATGCCGGTACAGGGCGGCCTCCGACACCTGCAGGCGCGCCGCCAGCGCCGCGGTGGTCACGCGCTCGGCCGGGGCCTCCTCGAGCATGCCGGCCAGGCATTGCAGGATCTGCTCGCGCCGGCGTCCGGGCGCGGGGCGACGGCGCACCACGGAGGTGACCTCGGCGGACGCAGGGGCTTCAGCGGGCTCGGACATGGTGCAGGGATTCTCGCACGCCCGCGCCCGGGGCTCCCCGTGCAGGCGCGCCGAAGCCTGCGACCCGGAATTCAGCTTCGCGGCCCGGAAGGCACCAGGCGCGGCAATTGCCACAGGCTGGAGGTGCGCGCGCTGACGTAGCCGGGGCGTCCGTGGCGCCCCGCGCGGTGCAGGCGCGCACTCTGCGCCGAGGCCCGGGCAGCTGCGTCGGCCTGCCGGCGAGCGGCGCGGTGCGCATAGCGCGTGAACCAGACGCCGCGCAGGCCCAGCGCGCGCGCCGATCGCAGATGTCCCAGGGTGTCCTCGACCAGCACGCACTGGGCCGGTCGCACACCCAGGCGGCGCAGCACATGGCGCAGCATGCGCGCGTCGGGCTTGGGACGCAGCTTGCCGAATTGGCGCATGTCCTCCACCGCGATCACGCCGTCGAATTCGCGCAGCATGTCGAAGGCTCCCAGCACGCGCAGGGCGTAGGCGCGCGGAGCGTTCGTCAGGACGTACTTGCGTCCGGGCAGCCGGCGCAACGCGGCCCGCTGCGCCGCGTCGGCTCGCAGCAGACGCGCGAGGTCGGAAAAACGATGGGTCTGTTCCAGGAAATGCTCGGCGCGCACGCCGTGCTCGTGCATCAGACCCAGCAGGGTAGCGCCGTAGCGGCGCCAGAAATGGCGTCGCAGTTCGTCGGCGCGCTGAGCGTCGACCTGGAGATGGCGCTGGATGTAGTCGCTCATCTCCTGGTTCATGCGTGGAAACACCCGCCACGACGCGTCGTGCAGGGTGTCATCCATATCGAACAGCCACACCGTGCGGCGTGGCGCGTCGGCGTGGCTGCGGCGCACGCTCAATGCGAACGGATCATCGTGCCGAAGGCCTGCTCGGTCAGGATCTCCAGCAGCATGGCATGGGGGATGCGCCCGTCGATGATGTGCACGGAGTTCACGCCCGAGCGGGCCGCATCCAGCGCCGAGGAGATCTTGGGCAGCATGCCGCCGGAGATGCTGCCGTCGGCGAACATCTCGTCGATCTCGCGCGCCGACAGGTCGGTGAGCAGCTCGCCCGCCTTGTTGAGCACCCCGGGAGTGTTGGTCAGCAGCACCAGCTTCTCGGCCTTGAGCACTTCGGCCAGCTTGCCCGCCACGACGTCGGCATTGATGTTGAAGTTCTCGTTGTCCTCCCCGAAGCCCAGCGGCGAGATCACCGGAATGAACTGGTCATCCTGCAGCGCCTTGACCACCGCTGGATCGATGGACTCGATCTCGCCCACCTGGCCCACGTCGTGCTCCACCTCGGGATTGGCGCGGTCGCGCATGCGCAGCTTGCGCGCGCGGATCATGCCGCCATCGCGCCCGGTCAGCCCCACCGCCTTGCCGCCGGCGAAATTGATCAGGCCCACGATGTCCTGCTGCACCTGACCCGCCAGCACCCACTCCACCACCTCCATGGTCTCGGCATCGGTCACGCGCATGCCCTGGATGAAGGTGCCCTTCTTGCCGATCTTGGCCAAGGCCTCGTCGATCTGCGGGCCGCCGCCGTGCACCACCACCGGGTTCATGCCCACCAGCTTGAGCAGCACCACATCCTCGGCGAAGTCCTGCTGCAGCGCCGGATCGGTCATGGCGTTTCCGCCGTACTTGATGACCAGGGTCTTGCCGTGGAACTTGCGGATGTAGGGCAGCGCCTGGGCGAGGATCTCGGCCTTGTCGCGCGGGGAAATGTGGGCCAGGTCGGGTACGGCGGATTCGGTCATGGCGAAAGGCACGGGAGAGGGGAACGGGGGCAGGCTGCGAGCCGGCGCCCCTGCGCAATGCAAATTCTAGGGACAACCGGCGACACGGCGCAGTCTGGCGGCGCGACACAGGCCCGGCGCCTTGCCTGCAAGAGGAGATCCCAGCCGGGACGCAAGCACGGTGCGCATGCGGCGACGCGCCGAGCATCCGGCAGCGCGAGCGCCGGCCGCACGGCTGGACGCAGAAATGAAATATTCCAATATTCCCTGATTTTTTCAGGAAATTAACGCTGATCATCGCGTTATTCGGCAAATTTTGCGCGAAAACCCAGGATTTCCCAACCTACCATCCAGCCATCCAAGCCCGACCCGGAACGGGGATCCCCCGAGCCGGCGCCAGGGCCTTCCCAACGGCCAAGGGGGGAACCTGACCGTGCGATCCCAAAGGCGGGTACCCGCTTCGCCCGACCCGAGCAGCTGCGCCATCGAGGGTGCCAGGCGATCGGAACTGTGTGGCCCCAGGGCGCCCGCGCACGCGGCGCGCATGATCGGCGCGCTGTGCGGCCTGGTCCTGCTGGCGTCCTGCGGCGGCGGCTCCTCCGGCAGCTCGACCGGAACGACATGTCAGTCCGGCGCCGCGCTCACCGGCTCCACGATCGAGCTCAGCATGCCCCTGGGCTCGAGCAGCCTGTCGTCCATCGTGCCGGCGGCCACCGCCGCATCCGCGCCGCCGAACGGTGTCTACACCCCCCTGGAAGTCCGCCAGGCCTACCAGGAGCTGCCCCTGGCCAGCTCCTGGAGCGGGCTCAGCGCGGCCCAGGCCGCGGGCTTCGGCGCCGGACAGACCATCTACATCCTGATCCAGTACCACGTCCCCGCCGCCTTCGAGGAACTCAACTACTTCAGCCAGACCTTCGGCCTGCCCACCTGTACCGCGGCATCGATCCCCGTGACCGCAAGCTTTCCGCTCGCGGCGGCCTCCGCGAGCGCCGGATGCACGTTCACGCAGGTCTATTCGAGCAGCAGCGGCAGTCTCACGTCGACCGCGCCAAGCTACAACTCCTCGTGGTCGCTGGAGACGGCGATCGACATCGAGTGGTCCCATGTCATCGCCCCCCTTGCGCGAATCATCCTGGTCGAGATGCCGGGAAACGGCTCCAACGCGACATTGAGCCTGGTCGACACGATGGGTCCGGGCATCGTGTCCATGAGCTGGGCCATGAAGGAATACTCGTCCATGCCCGACAGCATGTTCGACGACGCCCAGATGTCCTACGTCTCCGGCTCGGGGGACTGGGGCACCGAGGTGATGTGGCCTGCCGTGATGCCCCAGATTCTCTCGGTCGGAGGCACGGTCATGTCCTCCTACACCGCGACCTCGCGCAACGAATCCGCCTGGTCGAACACGGGAGGAGGCACCAGCTCGTACGTGACGGCACCCATGTACCAGCTGGGCCTTGGGCTGGCCATGCGCACGGTGCCCGACGTGTCGATGATGGGAGGCACGGGCCAGTATGTCGTGACGATTGCCCCGGCAGCATCCGCCTCCGTGGGCCTCGGCACCTGCCCGGCCGCCCCCGGCAACGCGATGTCCGTGCCCGCGACGGCGCCTTCGGCCCCCGCCGGATTGTGCACGCCCGTGTGGGAGGCCGCCGACGGAACGAGCATCGCCACCCCGGAATGGGCCGGGATCCTGGCGCAGGCCGACGCCGAGCGCGCGCTGCTCGGACTGGGCGTGCTCGGCGAGGTCCAGCCCTACCTGTACTCCCTGCTGGACCGACCCACGACGTACGCGCAGCTGCTGCAGGACATCACCACCGGCAGCGACGGCAGCTGCTCGAGCTGCAGCGCGACCGTCGGCTACGACGCCCTGACCGGCCTGGGAACCCCCAACGTCACCCCCCTGCTGGGCTACCTGAGCACCAGCCCCGCGCAGGTGGCGCCCCTCGTCAGCCCGCTGTCCGTCAGCGGCTCGTCCACCCAGGCCCTGCGCGTCGGCATGCCCTTCACCTCCGTGGAGCCGGTGAGCTGGAGCCTTGGCAACGCGCCGTCGGGCATGAGCATCGACACCTCCACCGGCACGGTCAGCTGGCCCCAGCCCACGCCCGGCAACTACTCCGTCACCGTCACCGCCACCGACCCCCTGACCCTGCTCAGCGGCAGCGCCACGCTGAGTGTGCGCATCCTGGGCTCCGGCGCGCCCACGGTCTCGTCCGCCAGCCTCAGCGGAACTCCCGGACTGCCGTTTTCCTACGCGCTGCAACTCAGCAACCCCCAGCTCGACCCGCTGAGCCTGTCCCTTGCCCAGGCCCCCGCGGGCATGAGCGTCGACTCCGCAGGCGTGCTGTCCTGGGCCTCGCCGGTGGCCGGAAGCTACTCGCCCACCGTCACCGTCACCGACACCACCACCGGCCAGACCTCCAGCGCCACCCTGCAATTGCGCTTCGCCTCCACCACCACCGGGCCGCTGTTCACCGGCAACGCGCCGGCCGGTACCGCCGGCACCCCGCTGTCGGCCTTGCTGGCCACGCTGAGCGACGGCAGCGCCACGTCCGCGCAGATCGCCATCACCGGCGCGGTCACCGGAATGAGCTTTCGCGTCAGCGGCCAGAGCGTGCTGATGAGCTGGCCCAGCCCGCAGTGCGGCAGCTATGTGCTGACCCTCACCGCCACCGACTCCTCCGGGCTGAGCTCGCAGACCCGCGTCGTCGTCAGCGTGGCCGCCTGAGCACCCCACGCAACGGCACCCTCCCACAGGCCTGCCCGCCATGCCGCGACCCGCCCGATCCCTCGTCGCCCGATCCCTCGTCGCCCTGGCCCGATGCCCGCGCGCGGGGGCCATCGCGCGCGGCGTGGCGGCGGGACTGGTCGCCACGGCCGCCATCGCGGCCTGCGACAGCGACCGGGCCTGCGCAGGCACCGGCCCCGCGCTGGGCGGCGCCTACACGCCGCTGCAACTGCGGCGTGCCTACCAGGAGCCCCCCCTGCCCGCGCACTGGAGCAGCCTGGAAGCGGCGCGGGCCGCCGCCCTCGGGGCCGGCCAGACGCTGTACATCCTCGACCTGTACGACGATCCCCATCTGGCCCAGGAACTCGACGAGTTCAGCCGCAGCTTCGGTCTGCCGCGATGCTCGGCCACGCCCATTCCCGTCGATGCCGTGCTGCCGCTGGCCGCCGCCTCGCCCGCCGCGGGATGCACCCTTTCGCGGGTCCATGCGACGGCCTCGGGCAGCATGCGCTCCACGCCACCCCCCTACAACGCGCAGTGGGAAGCCGAAGCCGCAGCCGACCTGGAATGGGCGCATGCAAGCGCTCCACTGGCGCGCCTGATCGAGGTCGACAGCGCGCCCACGGACTGGCCCGGCGCGCTCGCCTTGATCAATCGCCTGGGTCCGGGAGTGGTGTCGATGAGCATGGTCATCGCGGAAGGCGCGGGAAGCCTCGCCGGGGCACGCGCCGATCTGTTCGACGACGCCGCCATGACCTACCTGGCCGGCACCGGAGACGCCGGCGCCCAGGTGAACTGGCCGGCCGTGCTGCCCCAGGTGCTGGCGGTCGGAGGCACCGTGCTGCGCGCCTACACCGCCACGTCGCGCGACGAAGCCGCCTGGCCAGGATCGGGAGGCGGCACCAGCCGCACCATCGCGGCTCCCGCCTACCAGGCCCCTCTGGGCCGCAGCATGCGCACATTGCCCGACGTGGCCATGAACGCGGGCGTCGGCCAGGTGCTGGTGCAGATTCCCCCGGCGACCCGGACGCCGTCGGGCCGCCGGGTCTGCCCCCCGACGCCGCGCTCGGCGATCCCCGCGCCGCCCGCGGCGGCCTCGGCGCCTGCCGGGCTGTGTCCGCCGGTGTGGAGCGCGATCATCGGCACCAGCCTGGCCGCTCCCGAGTGGGCCGGAATCCTCGCCGTGGCCGATGCCGAGCGCTCGCTGCGCGCACGCGGCGTGCTGGGCGAGGTGCAGCCGCTGCTCTACGCGCTGCTGCGCCGGCCCGCGCTGTACGCACGGGTGTTCAAGCCCATCGACCATGGCGGCCTGGGCACGCCCAACGTCGAAGCGCTGCTGCGTTATCTGCGTGGCAGCCCGCAGCGGGTCGCGCCCATCGTGCTGCCGCTGACGCTGCATGGGGCGCCCTTCCAGGCCCTGGACTTCAACATGCCCCTGAGCGCGGTGGCGCCGGTGCGCTGGAGCCTGGCGCACGCACCGGCAGGCATGCGCATCGGCCCATCGACCGGCGTGATCAGCTGGCCCCGCCCGCCCTGCGGGCGCTACGTCGTCACGGCCACCGCCACCGACCCCCGCACCGGGCTGAGCGGCAGCGCGCGACTGCGGCTGCGCATTTCCAGCGCCCACGCGCTCACGCTTGCCTCGGCGCGCGGCCGCTCCGCGGGCTGAGCCCCCCTGAACGGCACAAGCCGGGAGTGTCCATCATGCAGCCAATCCTCGCAGCCCTCGGTGCCCATGGCGCGCGCCCAAGGCCTCCCGCGTGGCGCGCGTCGACGTGGCTCGCGGCGTCCACGGCCATCGCGGCGCTGGCCTCCTGCGGCGGCGGCGCCAGCACCCCGACCATCGCGTTGAGCTCGACCTCGACCACCCAGTGCCAGACCGGCAGCAGCAGCGGCGCGGTGATCGGCCTGACCATGCCCCTGGCCTCCGCCAGCGTGCTGCGCATGCAGCGTGCAGCCGCCGCGCCGACCGACTTCAGCCTGGCGCGTGCCTTCGCCTCGGTCTCCCTGCCCGCGAGCAGCTCCAGTCCCACCAGCACGGTGGCGAACTACACCCCCGCGCAGATTCGCGACGCCTACGGACTGATCCCGCTGCCCGCCACCTGGACCGGTCTGAGCGCGGCGCAGCGGGCGCAGCTGGGGGCCGGGCAGACCCTGTACATCGTCGACCCCTACGACGACTCCGAACTCAGCGCCGAGCTGGCGGCGTTCAGCAGCGAGTACGCACTTCCCGCCTGTGCCGCGATGTCGATTTCCAGCAGCGCCTCCCTGCCACTGGCGGCCGCCTCGGCGAGCGCGGGCTGCACGCTGTCCATGGTGTACACGACAGCCGCAGGCGCGATGAGCCCGAACGTTCCAAGCTATGACTCCTACTGGGCGGGGCAAACCGCGATCCAGGCCGAATGGGCGCACGCCATCGCTCCGCTGGCGCGCCTGATCGTCGTGGAGACGCCCGGCGCTGCGACCACGCTCGCGCCCGCCGTCAGCCTGGTCGACACCATGGGCGCGGGGATCGTTTCCATGGCCTGGGGCTGGACGGAAGCGGCGGGCCAGTCCGACAGCATGTTCACGACCGCGGACATGAGCTATGTCTCCGGAACCGGAGCCGGCGGCGCAGGCCAGGTGCAGTGGCCGGCGGTAGCCCCGCAGGTTCTGGCGGTCGGCGGCACCTCCCTGATCTCCTATGCATCGGCGCCGCGCGACGAAGTCGCCTGGACCTCCACCGGTGCCGGCACCAGCCTGTACACCACGCTGCCCTCCTACCAGAGCGTGGTCTCCGGTCTCGGGGCCTATCGCTCGGTGGCCGACGTGGCGATGGACGCCGACGGCAACACCGGGCAGATCTACGATGCCATCTCCCCCTCGACGCCGAGCACCGTGACGGGCTACGTGGCCGGCGGGACCGTGGTCGGCTCCGCGGAATGGGCGGGCGTGATCGCGGTGGCCGATGCGCTGCGCGCCTTCAACGGCGAGAGTCCCTTGGGCAGCGTGCCGCCCTGGCTGTATCCGCTGCTGTCCCATCCCACGCAATACGCGCTGGCCTTCCACGACATCATCGCCGGCAACGACGGCAGCTGCACGGGCTGCGCGGCGGCCGCCGGATACGACCAGC
>JAKBBP010000038.1 GCA_021808445.1 Pseudomonadota bacterium | reverse complement strand
ATACGTCGTTAATATGCAACGGATCCGACAACTCGACGCGGCAAATCGAGCTTCGGGAATCCAGACATGTTACCGGATGACGGGCCGTACAATGGCCTCTTTTGCCCGCTGCGCGCGAAACGCCGCGCACGCGTCGAAACCGGCCATGCCCCTGCAATCCAGCGACATCCAACGCATCGCCAGCCTCGCAAGACTGCGCCTGGACACGGCCGAACAGGCCGAGATGCTCGAACAGATCAACGCTTTTTTCACCGAGGTGGTGGAGCCGATGCGCGCCGTCGACACCTCCGGCGTGGAGCCCCTGGCCCATCCGCTGGCCGTGCTCGGTGAACTTCCCCTGCGCCTGCGCGAGGATGCGGCGCGTGCGCCCGAGGCCCGGCTGCGCGAGGCGGCGCTGTCGAATGCCGCCGCCGCCCAGGACGGCATGTTCATCGTGCCGAGGGTGGTGGAATGAGCACGCTGGCCGAGCAGGACCTGCGTGCCCAGGCCCGGGCGCTGCGGCAAGGGCAGGTCTCCAGCGTGGAACTGGTGGGTGAGCACCTGGCGCGCATCGAGGGCCAGGCGGCGCTGGGCGCTTTCCTGCACGTGGACCCCGAGGGCGCGCTGCAGGCCGCTCGGGCGGCCGACGCGGCCCGTGCCGGGGGGGAGAGCGCCGCGCTGCTGGGCCTGCCCCTGGCCCACAAGGACGTGTTCGTCACCCGCGACATGCCCACCACCGCCGGCTCGCGCATGCTGGCCGGCTACCGCAGCCCCTTCGACGCCACCGTCGTGGCGCGCCTGCGCGAGGCCGGAGCCGTGTGCGTGGGCAAGACCAATATGGACGAGTTCGCCATGGGCTCGTCCAACGAGAATTCGGCCTTCGGCCCGGTGCGCAATCCCTGGGATGACCGGGCGGTGCCCGGCGGCTCCTCCGGCGGTTCGGCCGCCGCGGTGGCGGCGCGCCTGGTCCCGGCGGCGACCGGCACCGACACCGGCGGCTCGATCCGCCAGCCGGCGGCCTTCTGCGGCATCACCGGCATCAAGCCGACCTACGGCCTGTGCTCGCGCTACGGCATGATCGCCTACGCCTCCAGCCTGGACCAGGCCGGCGTGATGGCGCGCAGCGCCTGGGATTGCGCGCTGGTGCTGGGCGCGATGGTCGGCTTCGATCCGCGCGACTCCACCAGTGTGCAGCACGCGGCGCCCGACTACACGGCCGCGCTGGACGCGCCCGGCGAGGCAGGCGACGCCGCGCGCCCCCTGGCCGGGCTGCGCATCGGCCTGCCGCGCGAGTGGTTCGCCCAGGGCCTGGCCGACGAGGTGGAGCAGGCGGTACGCGAGGCGCTGGACCAGTTGCGCGGCCTGGGCGCGCAACTGGTGGACATCGGACTGCCGCGCAGCGCCCTGTCGGTGGCGGCCTACTACATCCTGGCACCGGCCGAGGCCTCGAGCAATCTGTCGCGTTTCGACGGCGTGCGCTACGGGCACCGTGCCGAGCACTACACGGACCTGGCGGAGATGTACGCCAACAGCCGGGCCGAAGGTTTCGGGCCGGAGGTCAAGCGCCGCATCCTGACCGGCGCCTACGTGCTGTCCCACGGCTACTACGACGCCTATTACTTGCAGGCGCAGAAGATCCGTCGCTTGATCGCGCAGGATTTCCTGCGCGCCTTCGAGTCCTGCGACCTGATCGCCGGCCCGGTGGCCCCCACCGTGGCCTGGAACCTGGGCGAGAAGGCCGATCCCCTGGCCAACTACCTGGCCGACGTGCACACGCTGCCGGCCAGCCTGGCCGGCTTGCCGGCGATGAGCGTGCCCGCCGGCTTCGGACGCGGCGAACACGCGCGGCGCCCCGTGGGGCTGCAGCTGGTGGCGCCGCATTTCGGCGAGGCGCGGCTGCTGCACGCCGCGCACCAGTTGCAGCGCGCGACCGACTGGCACCTGCGCACGCCGGCCGCCTGAGGGCCAGGCGAAGGTCCAGTTCCCGAGTTCTTTGCCCCGAGTTCCGAGCGAGCACCATGTCCTCATTCGCCCTTCCCGGCTGGGAAATCGTCATCGGGCTGGAAACCCACGTCCAGCTGTCCACCGCCTCGAAGATGTTCTCCGATGCGCCGAACCTGTTCGGGCGCGAGCCCAACATGCTGGCCAGCGAGGTCGACCTGGCGCTGCCCGGCACGCTGCCGGTGACCAACCGGGGCGCGGTGGAACGCGCGATCCGCTTCGGGCTCGCGGTGGGGGCCGTGGTGGCCCCCCAGTCGGTGTTCGCGCGCAAGAACTATTTCTATCCGGACCTTCCGAAGGGCTACCAGATCAGCCAGTTCGAGATCCCTGTCGTGCAGGGCGGCAAGGTGCCCTATGTCTTCGACGGCGAGCCGCGCGAGGCGCAGCTCACCCGCGCGCACCTGGAGGAAGACGCCGGCAAGTCGGTGCATGGCCTGGACTGGGCCGGGCAGGACGCCACCGGCATCGACCTGAACCGCGCCGGAACGCCCCTGCTGGAGATCGTCAGCGAGCCCGTGCTGCGCAGCCCCGCCGAGGCGGCCGCCTACGCGCGCGCGCTGCACGCCCTGGTGGTGTGGCTGGACATCTGCGACGGCAACCTCCAGGAGGGATCCTTTCGCTGCGATGCCAACGTCTCGGTGCGCCGGCCGGGCGGGCCCCTGGGAACGCGCTGCGAGATCAAGAACCTCAACAGCTTCCGCTTTCTCGAGCGCGCCATCGAGTTCGAGGCCCGGCGCCAGGCCGAGCTGATCGAGGACGGCGGCGCGGTACGCCAGGAGACCCGCCTGTTCGACCCCGACCGTGGCGAGACGCGCACGATGCGCACCAAGGAAGACTCGCACGACTACCGCTACTTTCCCGACCCCGACCTGCCCCCGTTGCTGATCGAGCCGGCCTGGGTGGAGCGGGTGCGCGCCGAGCTCCCCGAGCTTCCCGCGCAGATGGCCGGGCGTTTCGAGCGTCAGCATGGATTGAGCCCCGCCGACGCCGCCTACCTGACCCAGAGCCGTGCCCATGCCGCCTACTTCGAGGCCTGCCTGGGCGCCGGTGCGGCGGCCAAGCCCGCGGCCAACTGGATCATGGGCGAGCTGGCCGCGGCCCTCAACCGCGACGAGCTGGACCTGGCCCGCTGTCCCGTGGCGCCCGCGGAACTGGCGGTCCTGATCGCCCGCCAGGGGGACGGCACCCTGTCGGGCAAGACCGCGCGCGAGGTGTTCGCCGCGCTGTGGCAGGGCGAGCGCGGCGTGGATGCGATCATCGACGCCCGCGGCCTGCGCCAGATCAGCGACTCCTCGGCCATCGCCGAGGCCGTGGCCGCGGTGCTGGCGGCGAACCCGAAGAACGTGGAGGAATTCCGCGCCGGCAAGGCCAAGGCGCTCAACGCCCTGGTGGGCCAGGTGATGAAGGCCACCGGCGGGCGCGCCAATCCCCAGCAGGTCGGGGAGGCGCTGCGCGCGGCCCTCGAGGCCTGAGCCTGCCGCCGGGCGCCCGGCGCGCTCAGTTCGCCGGAACGCTGGCGGCGGCGTGCTGGCGCGCCCACAGCGGCCGCAGGCGCGCGCGCAGATCCCGGTAGTGCTTCTCCACGCGCAGCAGCTCGCGCTGCTGCGCGTCGATCATCTGATGCTCCTGCTCGCGCTGGCTCTGGTTGATCTGCATGCGCGCGCGAAGGTCCGAGGGGTAGTTTCCGTTCGGATAGAACTGGGCGTCCAGCGCGTTGTCGTGGCGCTCCCGATCCAGCACCTTCAGGCGCTCATGCGCCGCGTCGATCAGCGCCTGCACGCTGTGCAGGTCGGTCGCGCGGGCGCTTTGCAGGCTGGCGTCGTCCGGGTAGCGGGCGAGCAGCGCGCGCTGCTCGCGCTGCTCGCGCAGCTGCTGCTCGCGAGCCGCCTGTTCGCGCTGCAGCGCCGCCTCCTGGTCGGCCTGCTGGCGCTGCGTGAGAATCAGGCGACGCACGCTGCCGTCGGGGTTGAGCTCCTTGCCGCCGTACTGCAGGCAATCCGTTCCGAGGTGATCGGTGGTGACCGTGCCTCCCCGCCCGTCGTGGCACAGGAACACGGTGGCCTGCGCGGTGGCCGGCAGGCACGCGCAGAGCGCCGCCCACAGAGCCCAGGAGGCGTGGCTGCGAACTGCTTGGCTTGGCATCGATGATTCCCCCGTGACTGGATGCACTGGCGATGTTCGGTTCCGCTGGCGATCGGGCAGGCTCCCGGCCTGGGCGAGCCTGGGCGAAGCCCGACGGCATTTTGCGCCTGGGCGCACAATTCCGGATTCGCATGTGTCGCAGGCCGCATGGGCCGCCGCCGGCGCGCCACGCTGCAAGTCTATCCAACCAACTCTTGTCTTCGCCATGTCCCCAGCCCGTCCCGCGCCCGCGCTGCGCGTCACCACGCTCAACGCCAACGGCCTGCGCAGCGCGCTCACCAAGGGGCTCGGGCCCTGGCTGCTCGAGCAGGCGCGCCCGGACTGGCTGTGCCTGCAGGAAATCCGCGTCACGCCGGCCGATCTGAACGATGCCATGCGCGGCCTGGGCGGGCTGCGTGGGGCCTTCCACCACGCCGACCGCCCGGGCTACAGCGGCGTGGGCCTGTACTACCGCATCGAGCCCGAGGACCTGCGGGTGGGATTCGGCAGCCCCGAGTTCGACGCCGAGGGGCGCTACCTGGAGGCCCGCTACCGCATGGCCGACGGCAGGCGCCTGGCCCTGGTGTCGGTGTATTTCCCCTCGGGTTCCAGCAGCGAGCTGCGCCAGCAGGCCAAGTTCCGCTTCCTGGACGCCTTCGAGCAGCACATGCGCGAGCTGCAGTCGCAGGGCGAGGTGATCCTGTGCGGCGACGTGAACATCGCCCACAAGGAGATCGACCTCAAGAACTGGAAGGGCAACCTGAAGAACAGCGGTTTTCTGCCCGAGGAGCGGGCGTGGATGAGCCACGTGATCGACGACCTGGGGTGGGTGGACGTGTTCCGCGCGCTCAATGCGCAGCCCGATCAGTACACCTGGTGGAGCAACCGCGGCCAGGCGCGCGCGCGCAACGTCGGGTGGCGCATCGACTACCACCTGGCCACGCCGGGGGTCGCGGCGCTGGCGCGCCGCGGCAGCGAGAACATCTACGTGGGCCAGCGCTTTTCCGACCACGCGCCCCTGTCCATCGACTACGAACTTCCTCTCTGAGCACCCATGCGAATTCGCGATCTGATGCTGGCCTTGCTGACGGTGGTGATCTGGGGCAGCAATTTCGCCGTCATGAAGCTCGGTCTGCGCGGGCTGCCACCCCTGCTGTTCTGCACCCTGCGCTTTGCCTTCACGGCCTTCCCCGTGGTGCTGCTGGTACGCCCACCGCAGCTGCCCTGGCGACGCGTGGCGGCCTGGGGTCTGGCGCAGTTCGCGGTGCTGTTCGGGCTGCTGATGACCGGCCTCAAGCTGGGCATGGCGGCCGGACTCGCCTCCATCGTCATGCAACTGCAGGCCTTTTTCACCATTGCCCTCGCATGGGCCTTCCTGCGCGAGAAGGCGCGGCCGGTGCAACTGCTCGGGGGCGCGATCGCGCTGGCCGGCATGGGCGTGGTGGCCTGGAACCTGCATCAGCGCACCTCGCTCATCGGCCTGCTGCTGCTGATCATCGCGGCTTCCTCGTGGGCGGTGGCCAATGTGCTGGCGCGGCGCCTGGGCCCGGTCAACGCGGTGGCGCTGGCCTCCTGGGCCAGTCTGTATGCCGTGCCGCCCCTGCTCGCGCTGTCGCTGCTGCTGGAGGGGGCCGGAAGGGACTGGCAGGCCCTGCGCGACATGGATGCGATGTCCTGGGTGGTGGTGGGCTTCCAGGCCTATCCCGCGACCCTGTTCGGCTTCGGCTTGTGGGCCATGCTCATGCGCCGCTATCCTGCTGCGCAGATCGCACCCTTCACCCTGCTGGTGCCCGTGAGCGGAATGCTCACCGCAGCCCTGCTGCTGCACGAGCCCCTGCAGCCGTGGAAGCTCGCCGCCGCCGCGCTGGTCGTGGGCGGCCTGGTGCTGAACCAGATTCCGTCCCTGCGCCATCGGCTGCTCGCCCAGCGCGCCTGAACACATCGAGGAGATCGGCATGGACCTGCAACTGCGCGGCAAGCGCGCGCTGGTGACCGGCGGCAGCCGGGGCATCGGCAAGGCCGTGGCGCGTGCGCTGGCGCTCGAGGGCGCCCTGGTGGCCCTGCTGGCGCGCCACGAGCCGACGCTGCGCGAGGCCGCCGGGGAACTCCGTGCGCAATGCGGCGGCACGGTGATCGGCGTGCGAGCCGACACGACCGACGACGAACAGGTGCGCGCGGCGGTGCTCGAGGCCGAGCGAGGCCTGGGCGGAGGAATCGACATCCTGGTCAACGCCGCCGCCGAGCCCTCGGGCTTCGCGGCCCCGCCCGGGCTCGAGGGCATCCGCGCCGAATACCTGCGCGGCGAGATCGACACCAAGGTCATGGGCTACCTGCGATGCGCGCAGGCCGTGGTGCCGGGCATGCGCGAGCGCGGCTGGGGACGCATTGTCAACATCAGCGGCCTGGCCGCGCGCCAGACCGGGCACGCGGTCGGCAGTGTGCGCAACGTCGCGGTGGCCGCGATCACCAAGAACATGGCCGATGAACTCGGCCCCTTCGGCATCCAGGCCACGGTGGTGCACCCCGGCACCACGCGCACCGAGCGCACCCCGGCCCTGGTGGCGGCGAAGGCGAAGGCGCGCGGGGTCTCGCCGGAGCTGATCGAGCAGGAAATGGCCGCGCAGAATTCCATCCGGCACCTGGTGGACGCCTCCGAGGTGGCCGACGTGGTCGCCTTCCTGTGCTCGCCTCGTTCGCGCGCGATCAACGGCGATGCGATCGCCGTGGGCGGCGGCGCGCCGCGCAGCATCCACTACTGATCCGCGTCGCGCTTCATGTGCGGCGTCGCAGGCCTGCTCGACTTTCGCCAGGCGCCCTCGGCGCAGCTGGTCCGGGCGATGGTTCGCGCGCTGCACCATCGGGGGCCGGACGGCAGCGGGGTGCGCGCTTGCGGTCCGGCCGTGCTGGGCCATGCGCGTCTGGCGGTGATCGATCCGCAGGCCGGTGCCCAGCCCATGGCCAATGAGGACGCCAGCATCTGGGTGAGTTTCAACGGCGAGATCTACAACCACGCCGAGCTTCGACGGCAGCTGCTGGGTCTGGGACATGGATTCCAGAGCCATTGCGACACCGAAGTGCTGGTACATGGCTACGAGACCTGGGGGGACGCGCTGGTCGAGCGTCTGGACGGTCAGTTCGCCTTCGCGCTTTGGGACGGGCGCCGGCGGCGTCTGCTGCTGGCCCGGGATCGCACGGGAATCCGCCCGCTGTTCCTGCGCCGCGACGGATCGCGCCTGGGCTTCGCCTCCGAGGTCAAGGCCTTGCTGGCCATGCCGGGATGGACCCCGCGCCTGGACCCGCAGGTGCTCGCGGAGGTGTTCACCACCTGGGGGCCGCTGGCCGGCCACAGCCCCTTCGAAGGCGTGCGCAGCCTCGAGCCGGGAAGCTGCCTGGCCATCGATGAAGGCGGCGAGCGTGCGTGGCGCTACTGGGACTGGAAGTTCCCGTCGCGCGAGCTCGCTCAGGGCGAGATCGACGCGGATGCCGCAGCGAGCGAGTTGCTGCGGCGCCTGCAGGCCAGCGTCGACCAGCGCCTGCGCGCCGACGTGCCGGTGGGCGCCTACCTGAGCGGAGGTCTGGACTCCGCGGCGGTGGCGGCCCTGGCCCGGCGCGGCGGCGCCAGACAGTTGCGCACCTTCTCGATCCGCTTCGATGATCCCGAGTTCGACGAGGGTGCGCAACAGCAGGAGCTGGTGCGCGAGCTCGGCTGCGAGCATGCCCAGTGGCGCTGCCGCGACTCCGACATTGCCCAGGCTTTCGAGCAGGCGGTCTGGCACGCCGAGGCTCCGATGCTGCGTACCGCGCCGGTGCCGTTGATGCTGCTGGCGCGCCAGGTGCACGCCGCCGGCTTCAAGGTCGTGCTCACCGGGGAAGGTGCCGACGAAGTGCTGGGGGGCTACGACCTGTTCAAGGAGGCCAGGGTGCGGCGCTTCATGGCGCGCGCACCCCACTCGGAGTGGCGCTCCGCGCTGCTCGGCCGGCTGTATCCCTATCTGTCTCGCTCGCCGACCGCCAGCGCCGCGCTGGCCCGCGGTTTTTTCCGGGCCGATCCGGACAAGCTTGCGCTGCCCGGCTATGGGCACATGACCCGCTGGAGCACCACCCAGCGCTGCTGGCAGGTGTTTTCCGCCGAAATGCGCGATACCTTGCGTGAACGCGACATTCCTGGCGAGCTGGCTCGCAGCCTGCCCGAGGAGTTCGCGGCCTGGGGCCCGCTGCAGCAGGACCAGTACATCGAGGCGACCACCCTGCTGTCGCAGTACCTGCTGTGCAGCCAGGGCGACCGCATGGCCATGGCCCACGCCGTGGAAGGGCGCTTCCCCTTCCTGGACCACCATCTCATCGCCTTTGCATCGAGCCTCCCGGCGCGCTACAAGATCATGGGCCTGAACGAGAAGTGGCTGCTCAAGCGGGCCATGCGAGGGCTGCTGCCCGAGTCCGTGCTGACGCGGTCCAAGCAGCCCTACCGGGCGCCCGACAGTCGCTGCTTCTTCACGGGAGGTGTCGAGCTGGACTGGGTCGCGGATCTTCTCAGTCCCGCCTCGTTGAAGGCCGCGGGGTACTTCGACGCCACGGCGGTGGCGCGCCTGGTCGCCAAGTGCCGGGCCGGGCGTGCCATCGGCTTCGCGGACAACATGGCCTTTGTCGGCGTGCTGTCTACCATGTCGCTGCATCGGCAGTTCATGCAGGGCCCACCCCCGCGAAGCCGGGAGGAAGGCGCCAGCTGAATTCCGTACACTCGCCGGTCGCACCCACGAGCATTTCGACACCATGGCCCTTCTGCTGCACCAGACCTTCGAGACCCAGGTGCAGCGGGTTCCGGACAAGACGGCACTGGTGCGCGAAGGACGTCGCAGCAGTTACGCCGACATCGATGCCCTGAGCCGGGGCCTGGCTGCCAGCCTGCGTGCCCACGGGGTCGGGCGCGGCGACCGGGTGGCTCTGTTCCTGGACAATTCCGAGCACATGGTCGCGGCCATCTACGCGGTGCTGCGCATCGGTGCCGTGTTCATGCCAGTGAACACCCTGACCAAGGCCGACAAGCTGGCCTACATGCTGGGGGATGCCGAGGCGGTCGCGCTGGTCACCCAGCATGCGCTGGCCGCGGTGGCGCGGCAGGCCCTCGCGCTGGCGCCCTGCGTGCGCAACTGCTGGCTCGCGGATGACGGCTATGCGGCGCCCGCGCCCGGGCTCTTCGGGCAGGTCTCCTACCCTCTCGCATGCGACGGGTCAGCAGCCGCGCGGCTGGACCCGCCGGCGACCCTGATCGACCAGGACCTGGCGGCCATCATCTACACCTCCGGTTCCACCGGCCGTCCGAAGGGCGTGATGCTGAGCCACCGCAACATGCTCAGCGCGCTGGAGTCGGTGAGCAGCTACCTGGGGCTGCACGAGCACGACGTGCTGACCTGCGCGCTCCCGCTGGCCTTCGACTATGGCCTGTACCAGGTGCTGATGGCTTTCGCCCTGGGCGCCACGGTGCTTCTGGAACGCTCCTTCACCTATCCGGCGCGCGTGCTCCAGGACATGGCCCGCGAGGGCGCCACGGTGTTTGCCGGCGTGCCCACCATGTTCGCCATGCTGCTGGGCATGGATCTGGCCGGTTTCGATCTGCGCAGCCTGCGTCTGGTGACCAACACGGCCGCGGCCCTGCCGGTGTCGCATATCCAGCGCATCCGCGACGCATTTCCCCAGGCCAGGCTGTATTCGATGTACGGACTCACCGAATGCAAGCGCGTCAGCTACCTGCCGCCCGAGCAGCTCGACATCCGTCCGCAAAGCGTGGGGCGTGGCATGCCCAACGAGGAGCTGTGGCTGATCGACGAGCAAGGCAGGCGTCTTCCCCACGGAAGCACCGGCGAGCTGGTGGTGCGCGGCAGCCATGTCATGCGTGGCTACTGGAGGCAGCCGCAGGCCACCGCCGAGCGGTTGCGCCCGGGGCCGCTGCCGGGCGAGATGGTGCTGCATACTGGCGACCTGTTCCGCAGCGACGAGGAAGGCTGGCTGTACTTCGTCGCGCGCAAGGACGACATCATCAAGAGCCGGGGCGAGAAGGTCAGCCCGCGCGAAGTGGAGAATGTGTTGCACGAGCTGTCTGGCGTGCAGCAGGCGGTGGTGGTCGGCGTGCCGGACGACCTGCTGGGCGAAGCCATCAAGGCTTTCGTGGTTCGGGCTCCCGGGCAGCTCCTGGACGAGCGTGCGGTGCTTCGGCACTGCCAGGCCCGCCTGGAGAGTTTCATGGTGCCGCGGCAGGTGGAGTTCGTGACCGAGCTGCCGCAGACGGACAATGGGAAAGTGCGTCGCGCGTCTCTGCTTTGAGCGCCGCGACAGGGCAAACTCGTCAACGGAGCATGTCGATGGCCACGACCATCCAGCAGCAGGTGCGCGGTTACATCCGCGAGAATTTCCTCATGGGCGCCCAGGACCTGGAATTCGGGGATGCGGATTCGCTGCTCGATCGCCATATCGTGGACTCCACCGGGATTCTCGAGCTCATCCTGTACCTGGAGGAGTCCTTCGGCGTGCGCGTGCTCGACGCCGAGATGGTGCCGGAGAACCTGGACTCGCTGGACGCCATCGCTGCCTTCGTGCGGCGCAAGCGCGAAGCCGGGGTCCAAGCCTGAGACCGGCCATGGGGGAACTGTCGCCGCGGGTGCTCGAACTGGACTGCGAGCAGGAAGTCGGGCGCATCGGGGAATTCCTGCGCGGAGCCCTCGCGCGCATGCATCGGCGCGGCGTCGTGCTGGGGCTTTCCGGGGGGGTCGACAGTTCCGTGTGCGCCGCGCTCGCCGCCCGCGCGCTGGGCCCGCAGCGGGTGGTCGCATTGCTCATGCCCGAGCGGGAGTCGGGAGCGGCGTCGACCCGGCTGGGCGAGCAGGTCGCCCGCGACCTCGGCCTGCGATGCCTGCACGAGGACATCACGCCCGCGCTGGAAGCGCTGGGCTGCTACGCGCGCCGCGATCAGGCGATCCGGGAGCTGTTCCCGGACTACTCGTCCGATTGGAAGAGCAAGCTGGCCATCGCAGAGGGCGCCGCCGGGCGGGTGCATTTTTTCGACCTCGTGGTGCAGGACCCCCGCGGCCGGCTGCAGCGCCGACGCCTGCCGCTGCAGGCCTATCTGCGCATCGTCGCAGCGACCAACTTCAAGCAGCGCGTGCGCAAGAATCTCGAGTACCACCACGCCGATGCCCTGAACTACGCGGTGCTCGGAACCCCCAATCGGCTGGAATTCGACCAGGGTTTTTTTGTCAAGAACGGTGACGGCGCGGCCGACCTCAAGCCCATCGCCCATCTCTACAAGACCCAGGTGTACGCCCTGGCGAGGTATCTGGGCCTCCCGCGCGAGGTCTGCGAGGCCCAGCCCACCACCGACACCTACAGTCTGGCCCAGGGGCAGGACGAGTTCTACTTCGCGCTGGCCTGGCCCCAGATGGACCTGGCGCTGTGGGCGCGCGACCATGGCACGACACCCGAGCAGCTGGGGGAAGCGCTGGGTATCGAGACCGAGCAGGCTCGACAGGTGTACGCGGACATCGACGCCAAGCGACGCGGCACGGCGTACCTGCACTGGCCCGCATTGCGCATCGAGGCCGATGGGCAGGAGGCTGGCGCATGAATTTCGGGAGCCCGGATTGCGTCGAACGCCAGGCCCGCATGCAGGCGGCGCTGCGCACCCTTCCCGACAAGCCGGAGGAGACGCCCGAATCCGCACTGCGTGCGCTGTGGTGCCGCGCCGCGGGCCTGCAACTGTCGGTGCAGTCGGCGCAAGAGCAGGCGCCGCCCCCGCTGGACGCGGCTGGGCTGGCGCGCCTGGATGCGCTGATCTCGCGCCGGCTGGCGGGTGAGCCGCTGGCCTACCTGCTGGAGCGCCAGCGCTTCATGGGCATGGACCTGCTGGCCCGGCCTTGCGCGCTGATCCCGCGACGCGAGACGGAGATGCTGGGAGAGGCGGCCCGCGACTTGCTGCTCGAGGCCGCGACCGTGGTGGACCAGCCCTGCTGCATCGACGTGTGCTGCGGCAGCGGAAATCTCGCGCTGGCCATGGCCGGCGCGGTGACCTCGGCACGGGTGCACGGCGCGGATCTGTCCGCACAGGCGCTGGATCTGGCGCGCGAGAACGCTTCGCTCCTCGGCCTGGATGCGCGGCTGTGCTGGCACGAAGGCGACCTGCTGGCCCCCTTCGAGGGGCCCGTCTGGGCCGCAGGGGTGGATGTGCTGATCTCGGCTCCGCCCTACATTTCCAGCGCGCGATTGGAGTCCATGCCGCACGAGATCATCGGATTCGAGCCGGCCATGGCCTTCGACGGCGGAGCTTTCGGCGTGGGGATCCTGATGCGCCTGTTGCGTCAGGCGCCGGCCCTGCTGCGCCCCGGCGGGTGGCTGTGCGTGGAAGTCGGCCTGGGCCAGGGCGGCTCGATGCTGCAACTGGCGCGTCGCGACCGGCGCTACGACCAGGTGCGCGCGGTACTGGACGCCCAGGGCAACGAACGCGTACTGCTGGCGCGGCGCGCCGTGGAGCCACAGGGTGGCTGAGGTCCAGGCGCCGGACTACCGCGTGGAGATCGCGCGCCTGCCGGAGCAGGCAGGCTCCATTGTCGAATTGTGGAGCCAGGCCCTGGGCTACGCCGAGCGCAGGCCCCTCAAGCTCGATTGGTTCTACCTGCGGCATCCCGAGGGGCAGTCATGCCTTCTGCTCTTGCACCACGGCGGTCAAGTGGTGGGAGTCACCGGCCTGGGAAGCAGGCCGCTGTCCTGGCACGGCCGCGAACTGGATGGCGCGTTGATGGGGGACTTCGCGGTCGACAGCCACCATCGCACTTTGTTCCCGGCCTTGATGCTGCAGCGCGCCGCGCTGGAGCAGGGCCTGGGGCGCCACGGGCTGCTGTACGGTTTTCCCAACGCCAAGTCCCTGCCCGTGGTGCGGCGTGCCGGCTACCAGGTGCTTCCCGGCATGGGGCGCTACGCGCGCGCCTTGCGCAGCGAGGCCTACCTGCCGCCGGCCTGGCCTCAAGGCATGCGCCGTGCGGTTGGGGCGATGGCGGACACGGCGCTATCGTTGCGCCATGCGGCCGGGTTGCGGCGCCACGCGCGGGCATTGCAGGTCTCGTGGCTGGATGGGCCCGACGAGCGTTTCGACGCGCTTTGGGAGCGCTCGCGCAAGGCCCTGGGTGACTGCGTGCTCGGCAGGCGCGATCTTGCCTTTCTGCGATGGCGCTTCGAGCCACGCGCATGGCATCGCACGCGCCTGCTCGCGCTGGCCGACGCAGGCACCCAGTCCCTGGCGGGCTACGCGGCCTGTGAAATCGAGGGCACCGCGATGCATGTGCGTGACCTCCTTGTCGAGCGCCCGTCGGCCGAGCTGGCCGCGCTGTTGCTGCGCCTTGCCGCGCGGCAGGCGCAGGCGCAGGGACTGCGTAGCCTGTCCATGCAGTGCGCGGGGCCGCCCTGGCTGCTGGCCGGCTTGCGAGCGGCCGGGCTTCGTTTGCGCGAGGCCGGTGCGCAGCCCATGATCCTCGCGCTCGCAGCCGGCACGCCGGCGCCGCTGGCGCAAGCCTGCTGGTACCTGACCGGCGCGGACTCCGACGAGTGAGCCAGGCGTCTCAGCGCTGCACGCTGATGGCGATGCCGCGCAGCTGGCCGGCCTGTGCCTTGCCCGCCGGCCGCGGGTAGCGCCGGGGGTCGAGGCGGTGCAGGAGCTCGTCGCGCCGCAGGCGCGTGGCCTGCACGGCGGCCAGCTTGACGTGGCCGAAGCCTCGCACCTGCTGCGGCAGCGAGACCAGCGCGATGCCCAGTTCGAGTTTCGAGGCGTCGAGCTGGGGCAGCAGTTCGTCCAGCAGGGTCTCGAACTCGGTGATCAGCGCGCGCTCCATGCGCCGCTCGGCGCTGTAGCCGAAGGGATCCAGCCAGGTGCCGCGCAGGCGCCGCGCCCGCGCCAGCAGCTTGAGGGGCTTGAGCACCCAGGCGCCCACGCGCAGCTTGCGCGGCGCAGCGCCGGCGCGGCCGCGGGCCAGCCAGGGCGGCGCCAGGTGCAGGTGCAGGCGCGCGGGGCCCTCGAACTGCTCGGCCAGGGCCTGGGCGAAACGCCCGTCGGTGTACAGGCGCGCCACCTCGTATTCGTCCTTGTAGCTCATCAGGCGCAGCAGGCTGCGCGCCGCGGCATCGGCCAGGCGTCCGTCGCCGCCCAGCTCGGCCTCGCGCCGGCGCACGGCCTCGACCCGGCGCGCGAAGCGCTGCGCCCAGGCCTCGTCCTGCCAGGCGCGCAGGTGTTCCATGGCGGTGCGCAGGAAATCCGGCGCCTCGGCGGGAGCCGGCTGGGGCTGGTGCAGCAGTTCGCGGCAGGCCTGGGGGTCGGCCGCCGACAGGCGACCCAGCGCGAAGGCGATGCGATTGGCCTGCACGGCCACGCCGTTGAGCTCGATGGCGCGCTCCAGCGCCTGGGCGCTGACGGGAACCAGGCCCAGTTGCCAGGCGTGGCCCAGCGCCAGCACGTTGGCTCCGGTCGTGTCGCCCAGGAATTCCTCGGCCCAGGCCTGGGCGTCGAGGGTGCGCACGCGCTCGGCGCCCGCGGCGCCGCGCAGCTTGGCCAGCAGTTGCTCGGCCGGCCAGGGCGCGTCGCGGTCCAGCACCGCGTGGGCGGTGGGCGCGGCGTGTTCGTTGACCACGATGCGCGTGCGTCCGTGACGCACCGTCTGCAGCGCCTCGGCGCTGGCCGCGGTGACCAGGTCGCAGGCCAGCACGGCGTCGGCCTGCTGGGCGTCGATGCGCACCTGGTGCAGGCGCTCGGCGCGGTCGGCCAGGCGCACGAAGGACAGCACGGCGCCGCCCTTCTGGGCGAAGCCCATGAAATCCAGCACGCTGGCGTGGTAGTCCTGCAGATGCGCGGCCATGGCCACCAGCGCGCCCACGGTGACCACGCCGGTGCCGCCCACCCCGGTGACCAGCAGGTCGTAGGGGGCGTCCCACACATGGGGCGCGGGTTGCGGCAGCGCCTCGGCGCGCGCCAGCAGTTGCTCGGCGGCCTGGGCCTGCAGCCCGAGGCGGCGCTTCAGGCGCGCGCCGTCGACACTGACGAAACTGGGGCAGAAGCCCTTGGCGCAGGAATAGTCCTTGTTGCAGGCGGTCTGGTCGATGCGGCGCTTGCGTCCCAGCTCCGTCTCCAGCGGTTGCACGGCCACGCAATTGCTCTGCACCGAGCAGTCGCCGCAGCCCTCGCACACCAGCTCGTTGATGTACAGGCGCCGCGTGCGCTCGGGCGCCAGCCCCTTCTTGCGCCGGCGGCGCAGCTCGGCCGCGCAGGTCTGCTCGAAGATCAGCACGGTCACGCCTTCCATCTCGCGCAACTCGCGCTGCACGGCGTCGAGCTCGTCGCGATGATGAAAGCGGGTGCCCGGGGGAAAGCGCCCCTGCATGGCGCGGTACATCGCCACGTTCTCCGACACCACGGCCACGCAGCGCACGCCCTCGCTCTCCACCTGGCGGGCGATGGCGTCCACGCTGATGGTGCCGTCCACCGGCTGGCCGCCGGTCATCGCCACCGCGTCGTTGAACAGGATCTTGTAGGTCATGCGCGCGCCGGCCGCCACCGCCTGGCGGATCGCCAGGTAGCCCGAGTGGTAGTAGGTGCCGTCGCCGAGGTTCTGGAACACGTGGGGCGCGCGCGTGAACATGGAGTGCGACACCCAGTCCACGCCCTCGCCGCCCATCTGGATCAGGCCCTCGGTGTCGCGGTTCATCCAGCTGGCCATGAAGTGGCAGCCGATGCCGGCGCGCGCCGTGGAACCCTCGGGCACGCGGGTGGAGGTGTTGTGCGGGCAGCCGGCGCAGAAATAGGGAATGCGCCGCAGCCCGTCCACGGGGCTGGCCGGCAGTTGCGCGGGCAGGAAATCGCGCACGTGGCGACGGTGGTCGTTGAAGGTGGCCTGGTCGGGGAAATGGCGCACCAGCCAGTCGGCCAGCAGCTCGATCAGGCGCGATGGCCGCAGCTCCCCGGTGGCGGCGACCAGGGGGCGCCCGTCGCGGTCGTGCTTGCCGATGATCGCGGGGCGCTGCCCGGCCGGCTGGTTGTACAGCAGCTCGCGAAGCTGGGTCTCGACCACCGGGGCCTTTTCCTCCACCACCAGCAGCTCGTCCAGGCCGCGCGCGAACTCCAGCGCGCGCGTCGACTCCAGCGGGAAGGACAGGCCCACCTTGTACAGGCGCACTCCTGCCTCGGCCAGCATGCGCGGGCTGATCTCCAGGCGGCGCAGCGCTTCCATCAGATCCTGGTGGGCCTTGCCGCAGGTGACGATGCCCACGCGGGCGTGTTCGCTGCGGATGAGCTCGCGGTCGATGCTGTTCACCCGCGCGAAGGCCCGCGCCGCCTGCAGCTTGTCGGCCAGGCGGGTCTCGATGCGCAGCGAGGGCAGGTCGGGCCAGCGGTAATGCAGACCGTCGGCCGGCGCCTGGTGCCCGGTGGCTGCGGCCACGCCGGCTGCATCCAGCCAGGCCACGCGCCGTGCCTGCAGCAGGTCCAGGTCGACGCTGGCGCGACTTTCCACCACCTCGGACAGGGCGGTCAGGCCCACCCAGGCGCCGCAATAGCGCGACAGCGCCCAGCCGTACAGGCCGAACTCCAGGTATTCCGCCACGCTGGAGGGCGCCACCACCGGCATGCCCATGCCCTGCAGCACGAGGTCGCTCTGATGGGGGAAGGACGAGGACACGCAGCCATGGTCGTCCCCCGCCACCACCAGCACGCCGCCATGCGGCGAGGAGCCGTAGGCGTTGCCGTGGCGCAGCGCGTCGCCGGCGCGGTCCACGCCGGGGCCCTTGCCGTACCACATGGCGAACACGCCCGCCGCGGTGCGCTCGGGGTCGGTCTCCACGCGCTGTGTGCCCAGCACCTGGGTGGCCGCGAGTTCCTCGTTGACCCCGGGTACGAAGCGAACGCCGGCGGCGTCGAGTGCATCCTGGGCACGCCAGAGTTCCTGGTCCACCATGCCCAGCGGCGAGCCGCGGTAGCCGCTGACGAAGCCGCGCGTGTCCAGGCCCCGCTCGGCATCGCTGGCGCGCTGCATCAGCAACAGGCGCACCAGCGCCTGCGTGCCGGTGAGCAGCACGCGTCCGCGCGAGGCCAGCAGCGCGTCGCGCAATTGGTAGTCGCGGCGCAGGGGGGGATCGGCGGGCGCGCGCGGCGAGCCGTCGGCGGGGGAGGGATCGGCGGGGGAGGGTGCGGGCAGGACGGTGGACATGGCGGCCTCGAGGAGAGCAGAGGAACCATAGTGCCTCGTCCGAGAAAATACCTTTTCGGATTCACCGATTCTGGAGCAGAATCAGGAAGGAATTTCTGGGAGTGGGGTATGAGTGAGCAAATTGTCCTCGATGCCTACAGCCTGCGCATTCTCGAGGAGTTGCAGAGGGACTCGCGCCAGACCGTGCAGCAGCTGGCGGACAAGGTCGGCCTGTCCAGCACGCCCTGCTGGCGCAGGGTGAAGGAGCTGGAGGCCAGCGGCGTGGTGCGGGGCTATACGGCGCTGGTGGACCGCGCGAAGGTGGGTCTGCACCTGCTGGTCGTGGCCGAGATCAACCTGAGCCGGCACAGCGAGAGCATCGTGGAGGATTTCGAGCGCTCGGTGCAGGCCGTGCCGCAGATCGTGCGCTGCCTGTCGACCACCGGCCAGGCCGACTACCTGCTGACCATCGCCCAGCCCGACATCGAGAGCTACGAGCGCTTCCAGCACCAGGTGCTGTTCCGCCTGCCCGGCGTCACCCACGTGCGCTCGAGCATCGTGCTCAAGGAGGTCAAGGCCGAGGTGCGGCTGCCGCTGAGCCGGTGAGCGCGGAGCCCATGAACCGCTCGATGGGCACCGGCCGCCCCAGCAGGTAGCCCTGGTACAGGTCGCAGCCGTGTCTGCGCAGGAAAGCCAGTTGCGCGGGGGTCTCGACACCCTCGGCCACGACCTCCAGGCCCAGGCCCTTGGCCATGGCGATGATGGTCTGCGCCACCAGCGCGTCGCTGCGGCTCTCGGGAAGCTTGTGCACGAAGGCCTTGTCGATCTTGAGCTGGTCCAGGGGCAGCCGGGTGAGGTACGACAGCGAGGAGCTGCCGGTGCCGAAGTCGTCCAGCGCGATGCGCAGCCCGTGGCTCTTGAGCAGCCCGAGCTTGCGCACGGCGTCGTCCAGGTCGTCCATGACCATGCTTTCGGTCAGCTCCAGCTTGAGGCGCTGTGGGTCGATACCCGAGCCGGACACCGCATCGAGGATCTCGGCCACGAAGTCCTCGCGCCGGAACTGCAGCGGACTGACGTTGACCGACAGCGAGAGTTCGCGCGTCTCCGGCTCGCCTGCCCAGGCGGCGATCTGCGCGCAGGCCATGCGCAGGACCTCCCGGCCCAGGGGGTCGATCAGGCCCGTCTCCTCCGCCACGCCGATGAACCCGTCGGGCTGCAGCAGGCCGCGCGCCGGGTGCTGCCAGCGCACCAGCGCCTCCGCCGCCCGCACCTCGCCGTCGCCGTTCACCTGGGGTTGCAGGTGCAGGATCAGCTGGCGTTGGGAGATGGCCGCGCGCAGATCCTCGACCAGGCGGTTGCGCGCGTCGAGCTCGGCCTGCATCGAGGCCTCGAACACCCGGGTGATGTTGCGCCCGCCCTGCTGCGCCCGGTACATGGCGGTCTCGGCCTGAGCGAGCAGGGCATCGCTGTCCAGGCCGGCGTCGGCGTCGGGGCCGAACAGGGTCAGGCCGATGCTCACGCCCAGGCCGGGGATGCGCTTGTCCGGCCACTCGAAGGGCACGGCCGCCGCCTCGCGCAACTGCGCCGCGGTGGCGCCGGCCCGATGCGTGGCGTGCATCCACTCCGCGCCGATGCCCTCGAGCAGCACGACGAACTTGTCCCCGGTGAACCGGCCCAGTGCGTCGCCCGGGCGCAGCGCCAGGCGCAGGCGCCGGGCCAGTTCCACCAGCACGAGATCGCCATGGCGGTGTCCATGGGTGGCGTTGAGCAGGGCGAAGTGGTCGACATCGAGCATCATCAGCGCGCCCAGCTCGCCGCTCTTGCGCGCCCGCTCCAGCGCGGCGCCGGTCAATTCGCGCAGGTATTGGCGGTTGGGCAGGTCGGTCAGGGCGTCGTGGCGCGCCAGGCGCTCGGCCTTGCGCTTGGCCTCGCGCTCCTCGGTGATGTCGGTCATGGTGCCGACGTAGTGCAGCACCGCGCCGGCGTCGTCGCGCACGGCGGAGATGGCCACACGGGCCAGGAAGGCCTCGCCGTCCTTGCGCCGGCTCCACATCTCCCCGCTCCAGTAGCCGTTGCGCGCCAGGCCGCGCAAGGGCCCCAGGGCCAGGACGCTGCGGCGATGCTCCGAGCGCAGCATGGCCGGGTGGCGGCCGATGGCCTCGGCAGAGCTCCAGCCGGTCATGCGCGAGAAGGCCGAGTTCACCCGCTGGATGCTTCCCTGCGCGTCGGTGACCACGATACCCTCCTGGGATTCGAAGGCCGCCGCGGCGATCCGAAGCTCGCGCTCGGCCTTGCGGCGCGCCGAGATGTCCTGTGAATACACGACCCGGTAGCGCACGCGTCCTTCGTCGTCGTGCACCAGGGTCATGTCCAGGCTCACCGGCAGGCGCTGGCCGCCGTGCGTGAGATGCTCGGTTTCGAACAGGCAGTGGCCCTGCTGCGCGGAGAGCTCCAGCATCTCGCGTGCCTGCGCGAGCCGATCGGCCGGGTACAGCTGTTCCAGCGACATGCCCACGAGTTCGTCCACCGCGTAGCCGCGCTGGCGCGCGTAGGCACGATTGACGGCCAGGATCCGGTGGTCGTGCACGTCGGAGACCGCGACCCCGAACCCCGCGTGCTCGAAGGTGTGTGCCCACAGCCGGCGTTCGTTCTCGCTGCGCATGCGTTCGCTGATGTCCAGCGAGTACACGATGCGCCGCTCGGCGCGCCCGGCGTCGTCGAACACCACGGTGACGTCGAGCAGCACCGGGAAGCGTGAACCGTCCTTGCGCAGCGCCACCGATTCGTACACCGCATGGGCCTGCTCGTCGCCGCGTGCGCGGTTCGCAAGGTAGCGTGGCAGGATCTCGGCGGGGATGACGCTGGTGACGGGCTGGCCGATCAGCTCCTCGCGGGTGTAGCCGCGTTGTTGCGCGAAGGCCGGGTTGACGTCCAGGTATCGGTTGCTGCGGGCGTCCGAGATGGACAGCCCGAAGCCGGCGTTGCGGAAGGCCTGTGCCCACAGGCGGATGGTGCTTTCCATGCGCCTGCGCCCGGAGACGTCGCGGGCCACGCCGAGTACGCCCAGGTAGGCTCCGCCAGGCGCCGGCACGGGGATTTTCAGCACCTCGAGGGCGTAGTCTCCCCCGTCCGGATTGGGCAGCCGGGCCTCGCTGCGAACCTCCCGCCCGCTGCGCAGCGCCTCACGGTCTCCCGCGGCGCTGCGCGAGGCGATGTCCTCCGGCAGGAAATCGCTGTCGCGCCTGCCCAGTACCTGCTCTCGGGTCTTGCCGATGTAGCGCAGGGCCTGTTGGTTGCAATGCAGGTAGACCCCGTCCAGGTCCTTCAGCCACATGCCGTCGGGAGAGGTCTCGACCAGACTTTCCAGGCGCGCGAGCTCCATCTCGAGCTGGCGCACCCGACGCCGGAGCTCGTGGGTCTGCGCGCGCCCGGGGGCGGCGAGCTGCAGCAGGAACCTGAGGATTCGTCGCATGGGCGTGCTCGGCGTTGCTCGCGCTGCAGGCTGTGATCCAGCGATTGCGGAAGCTCCCGGGGAGCATCGCATCGCTCCATCCTCGGAAAGACGAGCTTCCAGCGTACCTTCTGCCGCCCTCCCATGCAAAACTTATGGGGCTTACCGGATGTTTCGGAGCCATTCCCGGGAAGCAGGGTGGCGTGGGTGCGACGCCACGGGGAATTGACGGGGATCCGCGACGCCGCGGGCAGGCTCGCGTAAGCTTGCGCAGGGCCTTCTGCGGGACCTTCTGCGGGCCTTCTGCGGGCCCCGCCACCCGATGTCTTCCACCGCTCCCAGGATCAGCACGCCCCCGCCCGCCCCCGCCTCCACCCCTTCGCGCGATCCGCGCGCGCTGGCCTGGCTGAACGGCTTCGTGCCGCGTGTGCGCCCGGCCCTGCGCCAGGCGGTGGCGCTGGGCACGGCATCGGGGGTGCTGGTGGTGGCGCAGGCCGGCCTGCTCGCCTACCTGATCGCTACCGCCGTGCGGCAGCACGCGGGCCTGCGCCAGATGCTGCCCTGGCTGCTGGCCCTCGTTCCGGTGTACCTGCTTCGTTTCGCGCTGGTGCGTGGTTCGGAACGCGTGGCCTTCCGTGCCGGCGCCGCGCTGCGCCAGGAACTGCGTGGCGAACTGCTGGCACACATCCAGCGCCTGGGGCCCTTGTGGCTGCGCGGCCAGCAGCGCGGCGACCTGGTCAACAGCCTGGTCAACGGCATCGAGGCTCTCGAGGCCTATTTCGCGCGCTACCTGCCTACCGCGAAGGTGACGGCGCTGGTGCCCGCGGCGATCCTGCTGGCGGTGTTTCCGGTGGACTGGATCAGCGGCACCATCCTGCTGCTCACCGCACCGCTGATTCCCCTGTTCATGTGGCTGATCGGCCGCGGCGCCGAGGACATGAACCAGCAACAGTGGCTGCGCCTGGCGCGTCTGTCGGCACGTTTCCTGGACACCCTGCAGGGGCTGAGCACCCTGCGCCTGCTGGGAGCGAGCCGGCGCGAGGCGGCGGTGGTCGAGCAGGTCTCGGAGGAGTATCGCGCCGCCACCATGCGCGTGCTGCGCGTGGCCTTCCTGTCCTCGGTGGTGCTGGAATTTCTCTCCACGGTGAGCATCGCCATGGTGGCGGTGCTCATCGGCTTTCGCCTGATGTGGGGGCAGATGCACTTCCTGCAGGGCTTGTTCGTGTTGCTGCTGGCGCCCGAGTACTACGCCCCGTTGCGTGCGCTGGGCGGCGTGTACCACCTGCGCATGGACGCCATCGGCGCCGCGCAGCGCCTGCAGCCGGTGTTCGAGCTGCGGCCGCAGGCGCCGCCCTATGGCAGCGCGCCGGCGCCGCTCCAGGCTCCCGGACTTCGCTTCGAGGACGTGCATTTCGCCTACGAGGAGGGCCGCGAGGCCTTGCGAGGCTGCAGTTTCGAGGTGGCCGCCGGCCGCGTCACGGCGCTGGTGGGCGCCAGCGGCGCCGGCAAGTCCACCCTGCTGGCCCTGCTGCTTGGACTCGCCTGCGCCCAGCGCGGCCGCATCGAGGTGGACGGAGCGGCGCTGGAGTCCTTCGCACGGGAGTCCTGGCTGCGCGGCCTCGCGCTGGTGCCGCAGCGCGCCCACCTGTTCGCCGCCAGCATCGCCGACAACCTGCGCCTGGCGCGCCCCGAGGCGGACATGCCGGCGCTGCGCGCCGCTGCCCGCGCGGCCGGTGCCGAGGGTTTCATCGATGCGCTGCCCCAGGGCTTCGACACCCTGCTGGGCGAGCGTGGAGCGGGTCTGTCCGGCGGGCAGGTGCAACGCCTGGCCCTGGCTCGAGCCTTGTTGCGCGACGCGCCGCTGCTGCTGCTCGACGAGCCCACGGCCAGCCTGGACGCCGAGGCCCAGCAGCAGGTGCTCGACGCGCTGCGCGCAGCGGTGCGGGGGCGCACGGTGCTCATGGTCAGCCACAGGTTGCGTACCCTGGAACTGGCCGATCACGTGGTGGTGCTCGACGCAGGGCGCGTGGTCGAGCAGGGCCGTCCGGAGCAGCTGGCGGCCGCCGGCGGAGCCTTCGCGCGCCTGCTGCGCGCGCAGCGGGGAGGTGTCGCATGAGGCCGCGCCGGCCCGGCACGCCGCCCAGCGCTTCGCCGGGCGAGCTGGGGCGCCGCGATCTGTGGCGCCGCGATCTGTGGCGCCTATTGCTGCTGATGGCGCCGCAACGCCGCTGGATGCTGGCTGGCGGAGCGGTCGCGCTGCTGGCGCTGCTGGCCAACGTCGGGCTGCTGGCCGTATCCGGCTGGTTCATCGCGGCCATGGCCCTGGCGGGCGCCGCGGGCGCGGTGTTCGACTATTTCACGCCGGCGGCGCTGATCCGCGGTCTGGCCATCGCGCGCACCGGCGGGCGCTACCTGGAGCGCCTGGCCACGCACGAGGCGACCTTTCGCATCCTGGCCCGCCTGCGCGTGTGGCTGTACCTGTCCGTCGAACCGCTGGCCCCGGCGCGGCTGGACCTTCTGCGCAGCGCCGACCTGCTGTCGCGCATGCAGGCCGACATCGACACCCTGAACCAGGTCTACCTGCGCCTGCTGCTTCCGGCGGGCGTGGCGGGAGTGGCCAGCCTGGGCATGCTGGCCGCGGTCGCGCTGTTCAGCCCGACGCTGTCCCTGCTGCTGGGCGCCTGGCTCGCGCTGGCCGGCCTGGCGGTGCCGTGGTGGGCCTGGCGTCGCGGGCGCGAACCCGCCGCCGGGGCCCTGTTGCAGCGCAATCTGCTGCGCGTGGAGGTGGCCGATGCGCTGGCCGGAGCGCTGGATCTGCGGGTGTACGGTGCCGAATCCCAGGCGCTGCGCCGCGTGGACCAGGCCAGCGCCGAGTTGTTGACCCACCAGCGCAGGCTCAGTGACCTGGCGGGGTTCTCGGGCGCGGCTGTCGGGCTGTGCGCCAACCTGGCCGTCGGGTCGGCGCTGGCCTTGCTGCTTCCGGCTGTGGCTGCCGCACGCATGCCGCCGGCGCAGTTGCCGATGCTGGCGCTGTTCGCGCTGGGCGCCTTCGAGGCCGTGGCCCCGCTTCCCCTGGCCTTTCAGATGCTGGGTGAGATGCTGGCCGCCGCGCGGCGGGTGTTCGAGCTGGCCGACACGCCGGCCGCGGTGCCCGAACCCGAGGCTGCCGCCGGGCTGCCGCGCAACGCCGCGCTGGAGATCCGCGGCCTGCGCATGCGCTACGCCGAGGACAGGCCCTGGGTGCTCGACGGGCTGGACCTGGACCTGGCCGCGGGCGCGCGCCTGGCCCTGGTGGGGGCCAGCGGCGCGGGCAAGAGCAGCCTGCTGCAGGTGCTCACCCGGCTGCGCGAGTACCAGCAGGGCAGCGTACGCATCGGCGGGTGCGACTTGCGCGCGCTGCGCGGCGACCAGGCACGGTCCCTGTTCGCGGTGGTCGGGCAGGACGACTACCTGTTCCACGGCACGGTGCTGGACAATCTCCTGCTGGCACGTCCCCAGGCGACGCCCGAGCAGGTGCATGCGGCGTGTCGCGCGGCCCGGCTGCACGAGTTCATCGAGTCCCTGCCCGAGGCTTACCTCAGCCCGCTGGGCGAGGGCGGCACGCGATTGTCGGGTGGACAGGCGCGACGCCTGGGCATCGCGCGCGCCTTGCTCAAGGATGCGCCGGTACTGCTGCTGGACGAGCCGGCCGATGCCCTGGACGCGAACACCGAGCGCGAGCTGTACGAGGCCCTGGCCGATGCCATGCGCGGTCGCTCGGTGCTTCTGATATCGCACCGCCTGGGCGCGCTGGCCGCACTGGTGGACGAGGTCGCCGTGCTGGATCGAGGGCGCATTGCCTGGCGCGGCCCGGTGGCCCGCTGGAGCGAAGCCGCGCGCGACGCAAGCTGAGCAGGGATCGCGGGTGCGGGCCCTTCAGCGCACCAGCGGCTCGTCCTCGTCCTGGGTGTCCAGCCAGGCTCCGCCGGCCGCGGACACCAGCACGATCATCACCGTGCCCACGATCCACGCGAAATACCACGAGGCGTAGTCGCCGAGGATCACGCCGAGCACGATGGTGATCAGCGCGATGAGCAGGTACAGCACGAACTGGAAAAAGGTCTTCATCGCGATCTCCCGGAAAGGCCTCAGTACGCGTGGTCGTCGGATTCGAGCGCACGTGCATCCACCTCGCCACGCATGACCCAGAAGGCCCAGCTGGTGTACCAGAGGATCAGGGGCACGAATACCAGCGCGAAGCCGGTCATCCACAGCAGCGTGGTCAGGCTGGACACCGAGTTCCATACGGTCAGGCTTTGCGAGGGGGCCAGGCTGGAGGGCATCATGAACGGGAACAGCGCGACCCCGGCCGTGCCGATCACGCCGATCCAGGCCAGTGCTCCGGACCACCAGGCCAGCGTGGCACGCCGCGCGCGCACCGAGGCCAGCGCCAGCAGCATCCCCGCATAGCCCAGCAGGGGAACGGCCCACAGCAGAGGCCGCGCGCGGAAGTTCCCCAGCCAGGCGCCGGCCTGCAGGCTCACCGTCTGCTGCAGGGGGTTCTGCGCCGCGGCGGGCGCGGGCCCGGCGTCGAGCACGTATCCGTGCATGCCCGACACCCAGATGCCGCCGGCCGTGAACAGCAGCAGCGCCAGCACCAGGGCTCCCGAGGACGCCGCGCGCGCCCGGGTCGCCACCATGCCCCCGGCCCGGCCCATGAGCATGGCCGCGCCCATGTGGATGGACAGCATCAGCGAAAGCAGCCCGCACAGCACCGCGAAGGGGTTCAGCAGGGACAGGAAGCTGCCGGTGTAGTACGAACGCATGTCCCAGCTGAAGTGAAAGGGAACTCCCAGCAGCATGTTGCCCATGCCCGCGCCGTAGACGATCATGGGCACCGCTCCACTGACCAGCAGCGCCCAATCCCAGGCGTTGCGCCAGGCGGGCGAGGCGATCTTGCTGCGGTACTCGAACCCCAGTGGACGCACGATCATGGTCCACAGGAGCAGCAGCATCACGATGTACAGGCCCGAGAAGGCCGTGGCGTAGATCAGGGGAAAGGCCGCGAAGATCGCGCCGCCTCCCAGGATGAACCACACCTGGTTGCCGTCCCAGTGCGGGCCGATGGCGTTGAGACACACGCGTCGTTCGGTGTCGCTGCGGCCGACGAAACGCAGCAGCGTGCCCACGCCCATGTCCATGCCCACCATGATGGCCAGGCCCATGAGCAGCACGCCCAGCAGCAGCCACCACAACACCTTGAGTGCGAGATACAGGTCCATGGCTCAATCTCCCTTGCGCATCATGGCGCCGGCGGTGGCGTAGCCGCCGCCCCAGGCAGGCCGCGGCGAACCTGGCGGCACGGCGCCATGCTCCGTCGGCCCCTGGCGGATGAAGCGCAGCATCAGGTACATCTCGATGGCGATGAACACCGAGTACAGGGTGACGAAGCCGATGAGCGAGAAGGCCATGTAGCCCACGCTGTGGGTCGAGGCGCTCATCCAGGTGGGCAGCAGCCCGTACACCGTCCAGGGCTGGCGCCCGAGCTCCGCCGTGAGCCAGCCGAACTCGCAGGCCAGGAAGGGCACCGGAATCATCCAGGGCGCCAGGCGCAGGAACCAGCGCTGGCGCAGCAGGTCGCGGCGCAGGGTGAACAGCGTGGACAGCACGAAAAAGCCCAGCATCAGCAGCCCCATGCCCACCATCAGGCGGAAGCTCCAGAATTCGGCGAACACATTGGGGATGCTGTCCCAGGCCGCCTTGTCGATGTCGGCCGGGCTCAGCCGGGACAGATCGTCGTCCGGCGCGTAGCGCTCGGCGAGGAAGCCGTAGCCCATGTCGGCCTCGTGCGCCCGGAACTGCGCCATGGCCTCGGCGTTCCCCGGCTGCGCGCTGAGCTGCTTGAGGGCCTGCACGGCCTGGATGCCGCTGAGAATGCGCTGGCGGTTGTGGCGCACGATGGCGTCGATGCCCGGCACGGTCTGGTCCATCGTGTGGGTCAGCAGCGGCGTGAGCACGTAAGGCACCTGCAGCGCGAAGTCGTTGTCATGCCGTTTCTGATCGGGCCAGGCCACCACGTTGAAGGCGGCGGGCGCCGGCTCGGTCTTCCACATGGCCTCCATGGCTGCCAGCTTGGAGGGCTGGGCATGGGCCCCCACGAAGCCCAGCGCGTCGCCCAGGGTGATCACTCCGGCGGTGGCCAGTACGCCGAACAGCGCCGCCATGCGGAAGGAGCGCCGCGCCAGCTCGACGTGACGCCCGCGGTACAGGTACCAGGCGCTGATGCCGCACACGAAAATCGAGGCGGTGACGTAGCCGGCGATGCTGGTGTGCACGAACTTGGCCTGCGCGTCGGGGCTGAAGATCAGCGCCGGCAGGCTGGTGAGTTCCATGCGCATGGTCACGGGGTTGAAATGCGCGCCCTGGGGGTCCTGCATGAAGCCGTTGGCCACCAGGATCCACAGCGCCGACAGGTTCGAGCCCAGCGCCACCAGGTAGGTCACCAGCAGGTGCTGCATCTTGCTCAGGCGCTTCCAGCCGAAGACCATGAGCCCGATAAAGGTCGACTCCATGAAAAAGGCCATCAGCCCCTCGATGGCCAGGGGCGCGCCGAAGATGTCGCCGACAAAGCCCGAATAGAAGGACCAGTTGGTGCCGAATTCGAACTCCATGGTCAGCCCGGTGGCCACGCCGAGGGCGAAGTTGATCAGGAACAGCTTGCCCCAGAACTCCACCATGCGCCGGTAGATCTCTCTCCCGGTGGTCACGTACACGGTTTCCATCGCCGCGAGCATGAAGGTCATGCCCAGGGTGAGGGGGACGAACAGGAAGTGGTACAGCGCGGTGGCGGCGAACTGCCAGCGCGAGAGTTCCACGACGGTGGGGTTGATCATTGCACGCTCCCGGAGCCGCATCGAAGGACGGGAAGGTGCGAGGGCGCCGGCCAGGGCCAAACCCGGCTCGCAGGCGACCGCACGATCCCAGGACTCAACCATAGGACGAATCCAGGTTCTGGAGTTTGACCGCGGCCAAGATTCGCGCATACCCCTGGGGGTTAAGACCGATTGCGACAAAACAACAACTTTTTCCGCGCGCCAAGGGTCGGCCTCGCGGGCTGCGCTAGATTCGTCGTAAAAATGAGCTTATTGTCGATTTTCGGGAAAAACAGGACGCCCGTGCTGGGAAACCTTGTCAAAAAACCAACAAACTCATGGTGAAAGCGGTTGCCTCAGGGGGATTCACGCTGATCGAGTTGATGATCGTGCTGGCGATCGTCGCCGTGCTCGCGGCCGTGGGCATCCCGGCCTACAACGCCTATGTGATGCGCGGCTACATGCACGGTGCGCAGGACGCGCTGCTCCAGCAGGCCACCGAACTGCAGAAATACGCGCAGGACAACGAGACCTACCCGTCCACCTGCCCCAACCCGGTGACCGCCACGGATTTCGTGATCAGCTGCTCGTCGAGCAAGTCGACCTCCTACACCATCACCGCCACCGGAACCGGGCCGGCGACCGGCTTCACCTTCACCCTGGACGACCAGGGCAACAAGGCAACCCCCGCGGCCGCTCCGGGCTGGACCGCCAACTCGACCTGCTGGACCCGGGATCAGGAGGGTGATTGTGCGGTGCAATGAGTGTCGCGCCCCGAGCGGGCACGCCCCACGGGGTGGCGCCCAGGCGGGCTTCACCCTGCTGGAGCTGCTGATCAC
>JAKBBP010000007.1 GCA_021808445.1 Pseudomonadota bacterium | reverse complement strand
CGCTTTTCCCAGGCCTGGTCGATGATGGTCTGAAGTTGCTTGCTCATGGATGGTTGCTTGGTTTCGTGGATCAGAGACCGCGTGCGTACGCCGCGATGCGTTCGGCCGCCTCGACGCATTCGTCGACACCGGCCACCAGCGCCAGGCGCACGCGGCCGGCGCCCGGATTGCGCCCGTCCTGCTCGCGCGCCAGCAGGCTTCCCGGCAAAACCGTGCAATTGTAGTTTTCAAGCAGGCCCCGGGCGAAGGCGACGTCGTCTACAGGAGTTCCGGCCCAGAGGTAGAAGGCCGCGTCGGGCCGCGAAACGTCCAGCACCGGTTGCAGGATGGGCAGCACGCGCGCGAATTTCTCGCGGTACAGGCGCCGGTTGTCCTCCACGTGCTGCTCGTCGTTCCACGCCGCGATGCTGGCCTGCTGCACGGTCGGCCCCATGGCACTGCCGTGATAGGTTCGGTAGAGCAGGAAGGACTTGAGCACCCGCGCATCGCCGGCGACAAAGCCCGAGCGCAGGCCCGGTACGTTGGAGCGTTTGGACAGGGAGGTCAGCATGACCAGGTTGCGCAGGTCGTGGCGTCCCAGTTCGTGCGCCGCCTGCAACCCGCCCAGGGGCGGCTGGTCCCCGAACCAGATCTCGCCGTAGCACTCGTCGCTGGCGATGACGAATCCGTGGCGGTCCGACAGCTCGAACAGGCGCTTCCACTCCGCCAGGCCCATGACCGCGCCGGTGGGGTTCCCGGGCGTGCACACGTACACCAGCTGGGTGCGCCGCCATGCCTCCTCGGTCACGGCGTCCCAGTCCAGCCCGAAATTGCGCGCCGGGTCCGCCGGCACGAAGCGGCAATCCGCCCCGGCGAGAAGCGCCGCGCCCTCGTAGATCTGGTAGAAGGGATTGGGGCTGAGCACCAAGGCGCCCGGGCGGCGGGGATCGATGACCGTCTGCGCCAGCGCGAACAGGGCCTCGCGCGAGCCGTTGACCGGGATCAGCTGGGTGGCGGGGTCGAGTTCCACGCCGTGGCGGCGCTGCGCCCAGCGCGCGCAGGCCTGACGCAGCTCCGGGCTGCCCAGGGTGGCCGGATACACCGCCAGCCCGTCCAGGTGGTCGACCAGGGCCTGGCGTATGAAGTCCGGCGTGGGATGACGCGGCTCCCCGATGCCCAGACTGATCGGGCGCAGCCCGGGGTTGGGGCGCAGGTCACGCGTGAGTTCCCGTAGCTTTTCGAAGGGATAGGGGCGGAGTCGGTCGAGCAGCGGGTTCACGGTGCGGGGGGGAAGGAAAACGCCTCATTTTAGGAAGGGGTCCGCGCATGCGCGCGAATTCCTGTTTCGTTACACATTATTACCTTTGTGGCTGTCGCGCAATCGCGGGGCCGCGGCGTTATCGCCACGTATGGCCCAGTCACCGGCCCCACGCCGCTACCGCCCATGTCCCTGACAGCCTATGCTCCCACGCATGTCCGAGCCGACCACGTTCCGTCCGTGACCGCCCGACCCGCGCTGGATCGTTTCTGCGTCGAGGTGCGACCACGCGCCATGCGCCTGGCCCTGCTCGAGACCTCCGGCAACAGCCATGTGGCCGCCGACCTGGTGCAGGACAGCCTGGAGCGCCTGGTGTCGCGCTATCCGGACAAGCCGCAGGCCGAATGGGCGCCCCTGTTCTACGGCATCCTGCGCAACCGCATCACGGACTGGCATCGCCGGCACAAGGTCGAACGCATGTTCGATTTCTTTTTCGCCAGCGACGAAGACGCGGATGGACAGCCCCCTGGCTGGGAGGCCCTGGCCGACGAGGCGCCGGGCCCCGAGCAGCGCGTGGGCAGTCTGCAGCTGGCCGGGCGCATCGCCGATGCGCTGACCCGCCTGAGTTCGCGGCAGCGCCAGGTCTTCCTGCTGCGCGAGATGGAGGACATGACCATCGCCGATACCGCGCGGGCCATGAACATCAGCGAGGGCAGCGTGAAAACCCACCACTTGCGCGCGCTCACCCGCCTGCGCGAGTGGCTTCGGGACGATAATCCGGCATCGGGGGGAGCTGAACACCATGCATGCTGAAAACATCCCTGGAATCGAATCCGCCGGGGCCGACCCGCGCGCGATGGCAGACCGCTGGCGCGCTGGCTGCCTGGACGCTCCGGAATCACTGCGCTTCGAGCAGGCCATGGCCGCCGATCCGGCCCTGGCGAACCATGCCCGCTATGGGCGCGAGCTGGCGCAATCCCTGGACGGGCTTGCACGCCTGGCCGCACGGCGCGGCACGCGCGGCCGGCACCTGCGCTGGGGACGCGTGCTGGCCGCCGGCATGGTCACCGCGGGGCTGGCCGGCCTGAGTTTCGGGCTGCTGCCCACGCTGCTGCACGCCTCGCCGGAGGGGCTGCCGACCCGCGCGGCCACGCAGTCCAGCCCGCAGGTGGCCGATGCGGTGCAGAACCTGGATTTCTATGAATGGCTGGCCTCGCACCCGCAGGCCCTGGGCTCGGAGGATGGCCATGGCGGTGCGGCCTGATCTGCGTCGGGTGCTGCTCGGGGCGGCACTGGCCGCGCTGGCCTGCCTGGGGCCGCTGGCGCAGGCCCAGGTGCCCCGTGGCCGCCCCGGCGGTCCGCACTGGCAGCAGCGCATGCAGCGCTGGGACCGCCTGCCCCCGCAAAGGCGGCAGGACATCCTGCGCGAGCAACGGCGCTATCGCCGCCTGTCCCCGCAGCAGCAGCAGCGGCTGTTCGAGCAGTACCGGCGTCAGCGGCGCTGATGCCGGCCCGGTCGCGGGCTGCGAATCCGGCGGATCGCGACCCCCGTCATTTCACAGCTATCTGGACGGGATAGCCAGCAGCGCCGGCCACGCTGGCGGTGGGCAGCGGGCTGAGCACGCCGCCGCTGCCGATGCTGTACTGGGAAATGGCGGCGTCGGCGTTGTCCGCCACATAGGCATAGCGCCCCGTGGGATCGATGGTGAGGCCCACGGGCATGGTCAGGGTCGCAATCGACGGGGAACTCAGCGGGGTCAGCACCCCACCGGGGCCGATCGCGAATTCCTGAACGACGTCGTCCTTCGCGCAGCTGATGTACAGGAAGCGACCCGTGGGATCGATGCTGATTTCCGCCGGTGCACTCGCCGTGCTCACCGGCGGCGAGGCCATGGCGCTGAGCGCCCCGCCGCTGCCCACGGTGTAGGGGACGATGGTCCCGCTCGTGGAATTCGACACGTAGGCATAGCGGTCCGACGGATCGATCGCGACGTCGTCGGGATAGATGCCGAGTCCGCCGACGGTGCTGGGCGTCAGGGGACTGAGCAGGCCGCCGGTGCCGATGCTGAACTGATGGATGATGCGATTCGTGCTGTCGGCCGAGTACAGGTTGCTGCCGTTCGGCGAGATGCCGAGCACTTCATCGATGCCCGACACGCTCACGGTCGAGGGCGACATCGGACTCAGTGTCCCGTTGCTGGCGATGGCGTACTGGGCGATGGTGCCGTCGAGGGTCCCGGAGACATACAGGTAGCGTCCCTGCGGGTCGATGGACAGGTAATCGGGATAGCCGACGGTCGTCGTCACGGCGGACGGACTCAGGGGACTCAGCCCGCCGCTGCTGGTGACGGCGTACTGCGAGATCGTGCCGCTCTGGCCATTGGCCACATAGACAAAGTAGGCGACTGGATCGGCGACGATGGCGGTGGGCTCGACCTGGGCGGGGGCACTTGCCGGGCTCAGCGGGGTGAGCTCGCCGTCGCTGCCGATCGCGTACTGATCCACCTGGTTCCTGTATAAATCCGCGGCATACAGATGCAGCCCCGCGCTGCAGGCGACGGAGACGCTGCTGACATTGGCCTGGACCGCGGAGCCCACGCCCGCCGTGACCACGCACACCTGGGCACTGGGCTGGGTGCCCACCGTGACCATGTAGGAACTGCCGGCGGCCACGGGCGTGGCGAAGGTGAAGCTGCCGTTGGCCGACAGGGTCAGCGGGTCGCCCTCGTTGTTCAGCAGGGTGAAGGACTGGCTCCCGGCCAGCCCGCTGACCGTGCCGCCCACCGTATAGGTGCTGGTCGCGCAGGTGACGGTGCTGGCGGCGGGGGTGACCGAGGTGCCCGTGGCGGCGCTGATCGTGCACACCTGGCCGGTCGGCTGGGTCTGCACCCGGAGGGTGTAGGAGGCGCCAGCGGCCACCTGGGTGGGAAAGGTGAAGGCCCCATTGCTCGACAGGCTCAGCGCGTCGCCTCCATTGTCCGTCAGCGTGACCGTGTTTCCACTGCTCAGTCCGCTCAGCGTGCCGCCCACGGCGTACGTGGACGATGCGCACACCACGGACACGCTGTTCACGTTGCCGGTGATCGAGTACCCCACGCCCCGGTTGACGCTGCAGGTCTGCCCGTTCAGCGGCTGGCTGCTCACCGTGACCAAGTAGTTCGAGGCGGGCGCTTGCGGCTGCGGAAAGGTGAAGCTGCCATTGGCCCCGAGCACCAGCGCCGGGCCCGAGTTGTCCTGCAGCGTGAGCTGCCCCCCGGCGCTCAGCCCGCTGAGCGTGCCGCCGACGGTGAAACTGCTGCCCTGGCACACCACGCTCACATTGCTCACGTCGGCGCTCAGGCCACTGCCACTGGCGTTGCTCACGGTGCAGGTCTGCCCGACGGGTTGGCTACCCACCGTGACCGAGTAGGCTCCCCCCTGTGCGATGGGCGTGGCGAAGCTGAACGCACCGTTTGCCGTCACCGCCAGCGAGTCCGTCCCGTTGTTCAGCAGGGTCAGGGTCTGCCCGGTGCTCAGGCCGCTGATCGTGCCGCCGACGGAGTAGCCGGCTCCCGAGGCCGAGCTCGTTGCGCTGCTGGATCCGCAGCCGCAATCGCAGCCGGCCAGCGCGAGGACCAGCACGAGCACCAGGCCCCCAGGCAACCGCGACAGCCAGCTGCCGCGGCAAACCATCGAGACGAACTTCGCCATCTGCGCTCCCCCGAGCCGTTCGCTGCCTGCGGATCGTCCGAGGCGGCGCCACCCATTCGTGCATCATCGAAGCGGGCTGGAATCCGGCCCGATGGGCGCGCCCGGCAACCGCAGCTTCTTGCGATATGGAGAGCAATATAGGGAAAATACTTCAGCTATATTCAGCGAATGTCCCGATAAAACCAGAAACTCACGGCAGACTCATTCCCGCGCGCCACGCCGTGCCGATTCCCGGTCGGCGGGCTGTCAGCGAGGGGTGCGCACGCAATCGATGCAATAGCGCCTGCGCCCTTCGCCGTCGTCTTCCTCGACCAGGCCGTGAATATCGGTGGCAAAACCCGGAAACTGGCGATTGAAGTCTCGAGCAAACTGCAGATAACGCACGATCTTGGCGTTGAAACGCTCACCCGGAATCAGCAGTGGAATACCCGGCGGATAAGGGGTCAGCAGGGCGGTGGTGATGCGCCCCTCGAGCTCGTCGATGGCCACGCGCTCGATGTCGCGGTGGGCCATGCGCGCATAGGCCTCGGTCGGAGTCATCGCCGGCTGCAGGCTCGACAGGTACATCTCGGTGGTCAGGCGCGCCACGTCGTGCCCCTGGTAGGCGGTGTGGATGCGCTGGCACAGGTCGCGCAGCCCGACGCGCTCGTACATCGGATGCTGCGCGACGAACTCGGGAAGGATGCGCCACAGAGGCTGGTTGCGGTCGTAGTCGTCCTTGAACTGCTGCAGCGCGGTCAGCAGGGTGTTCCAGCGGCCCTTGGTGATGCCGATGGTGAACATGATGAAAAAGCTGTACAGGCCGGTCTTCTCGACAATCACCCCATGCTCGGCCAGGTACTTGGTGACCACCGCCGCCGGGATGCCGGTGGCGGCAAAGTTGCCGTGCAGGTCCAGCCCCGGCGTGATCACCGTGGCCTTGATCGGATCGAGCATGTTGAAGCCCGGAGCCAGCTCTCCGAAGCCGTGCCAGTCGTGGCCGCTGCCCAGCACCCAGTCCTCGCGCGCGCCGATGCCCTCGGGCGCCAGTTCCTCCTCGGGCCCCCACACGCGGAACCACCAATCGTGCCCGAACTCTTCGGCCACCTTGCGCATCGCGCGACGGAAGTTCAGCGCCTCGACGATGCTCTCCTCCACCAGCGCGGTGCCGCCGGGCGGCTCCATCATGGCCGCGGCCACGTCGCAGGAGGCGATGATGGCGTATTGCGGCGAGGTCGAGGAGTGCATCAGGTAGGCCTCGTTGAAACGCGGCCGGTCCAGGCTGCGGGTCTGCGAGTCCTGCACCAGGATCTGCGAGGCCTGGCTCAGGCCGGCCAGCAGCTTGTGGGTGGACTGGGTCGAGAACACCATCGACTCCCGGGTGCGCGGCCTGCCCTCCCCGATCGCGTGCATGCCGGCATAGAAGGGGTGGAAGGTGGCGTGCGGCAGCCAGGCCTCGTCGAAATGCAGGGTGTCGATGTAGCCGTCGAGCATCTGCTTGATGGTGTCGACGTTGTACAGCACGCCGTCGTAGGTCGACTGGGTGATGGTGAGCACCCGCGGCTTGACCTTGCCGGCCAGGTGGGCGGTCAGGGGGTTGGAAGCGATCTTGCGCTCGATGTTCTCGCGCTGGAACTCCTCGCGCGCGATCGGCCCGATGATTCCGTAGTGATTGCGCGTGGGCGTGAGAAACACGGGCAGCGCGCCGGTCATGATGATCGCGTGCAGAACGCTCTTGTGGCAGTTGCGGTCCACCACCACCACGTCGCCGGGAGCCACCGTGGAGTGCCACACCATCTTGTTCGACGTGGACGTGCCGTTGGTGACGAAGAACAGATGGTCGGCGTGGAAGATGCGCGCGGCGTTGCGCTCGGATGCGGCCACGGGGCCGGTGTGGTCGAGCAACTGGCCGAGCTCGTCGACCGCGTTGCACACATCGGCGCGCAGCAGGTTTTCTCCGAAGAACTGGTGGAACATCTGCCCCACGGGGCTTTTCAGAAAGGCCACGCCTCCGGAATGTCCGGGGCAGTGCCAGGAATACGAGCCATCGGCCGCGTAGCCCACCAGCGCACGGAAAAAGGGAGGCGCCAGCGAGTCCAGGTAGGACTTGGCCTCGCGGATGATGTGGCGCGCGACGAACTCCGGCGTGTCCTCGAACATGTGGATGAAGCCGTGGAGCTCGCGCAGGATGTCGTTCGGAATGTGCCGCGAGGTCCGGGTTTCCCCGTACAGGTAGATGGGAATCTCGGCATTGCGGAACCGGATCTCACCAATGAACTGGCGCAGGGTCTTGATCACCGGCGCTTCCTCGCCCGGCTCCACCGAGGCGAATTCCTCGTCATCGATGGACAGGATGAAGGCGCTGGCGCGCGACTGCTGTTGCGCGAAACTGGCCAGATCGCCGAAACTGGTCACCCCCAGCACCTCGCTGCCCTCGGCCTCGATGGCCGCGGCCAGCGCGCGGATGCCCAGCCCGGAGTTGTTCTCGGAACGAAAATCCTCGTCGATGATGACGATCGGAAAGCAGAAGCGCATGGTGGAGCCGTGCCGTTGCGGGGGCCCGCCACCGGGCCTGCGCGGGCAAGTGTAGAGCAGGCCCGGGGGCTTGGCGCGCAGCCCCGCCCCGGCCGGCGCGGCCTTGTCTATGATGGAGTGGTCGCAGCTACCCGTTTCGCCCCACGCCATGCCTAGCACCCCGCTGCAATGGTGGATCGCCGCCGCCGTGCTGGTCGCACTGGAACTGGGCAGCGGCAGCTTTTACCTGCTGATGCTGGCCGTGGGCGCCGCTGCCGCCGCGCTGGCGGCCCACCTGGGCCTGGGCCCTGCCCTGCAATGGAGCGTGGCCGCGCTGGTGGGCATCGCCGCCGTGTCCCTGCTGTACCTGGCGCGCCGACGCGCGCCGCGCCGCACCATCCAGTCCAACCGGGACATCAACCTGGACATCGGCTCGGTGGTGGAAGTGCGGCTCTGGGACGATGCCGGCAATGCGCGCGTACGCTGGCGCGGCACCGACTGGCAGGCGCGTCTCGGTCGCGGCCGGGCCCTGCCCGGGCGATTCCGCATCGCGGCCGTAGACGCCAACACCCTGGTGCTGGATGCGCTGGACCAGGCCCACTCCCCACCCTCCTGAACCCGGAGCCCCGTCATGGAATTCGCCGTCATCCTCGTGGTCATTGCCGTGCTGGTGGCTTCGCGCGGCATCAAGGTGGTGCCCCAGCAGCATGCCTGGGTGGTGGAGCGCCTGGGCAAGTTCGATCGCACGCTGGCCCCCGGCCTGAGTCTGATCGTGCCCTTCATCGAGCGCGTCGCCTACCGGCACATGCTCAAGGAGGTGCCCATGGACATCGCCAGCCAGGTGTGCATCACCCGCGACAACACCCAACTGACGGTCGACGGCATCCTGTATTTCCAGGTCACCGACCCGATGCGTGCCAGCTACGGCTCCTCGAATTACGTGCTGGCCATCTCGCAGCTGGCGCAGACCACGCTGCGCTCGGTGATCGGCCGCCTGGAGCTGGACAAGACCTTCGAGGAGCGCGACTTCATCAACCACAGCGTGGTGTCCGCGCTGGACGAGGCGGCGGCCAACTGGGGAGTGAAGGTGCTGCGCTACGAAATCAAGGACCTGACCCCGCCCGCCGAGATCCTGCACGCCATGCAGCGCCAGATCACCGCCGAGCGGGAGAAGCGCGCGGTCATCGCCACGTCCGAGGGCACGCGCCAGCAGCAGATCAATCAGGCCGAGGGCGAGCGCCAGGCAGCGATCGAGCGTTCCGAGGGCGAGCGCCAGGCGGCGATCAACCGCGCGCAGGGCGAGGCCGCGGCCATCGAGGCGGTGGCCGCCGCCACCGCCCACGCCATCGAGCTGGTCGCGCAGGCCATCGGCCAGCCCGGCGGCAGCGACGCCGTGCAGCTCAAGGTCGCGCAACAGGCGCTCGATGCCTACGGCCGCCTGGCCAAGTCCAGCACCACGCTGGTGGTGCCGGGGGACATGAGCCAGGCCGCCGGCCTGATCGCCTCGGCGATGGCGGTGTGGAAGACCGGCACCGACAGCCTCGAAGCGCGCGGCGCGCGCTGAGCCCGCGCTGAGCCCGCCCCAGGGCGCGCGCTGCGGCCCCCCCGGTCGCGACAGGGGTTTGGAGCCGACTCCTGCGGGCGAGGATCCCGGCATGGTCAGATGCGCCTGGCGGCGCAATGTCGCGTCGCGCTCGATGCGTCTTGCACGCGGAAGGACACTCCCCATGCCCCAAACCCTGCTACGCGCGCTGTTCGCCCAAGCGGCGGCCTGCCCCCTCGCCGCCCTCGCCGCTGCGAGCGCTGCCCTGCCGCCTGCCGCACCGCAGGCCACCTGCGGCGTGCGGGCGCTGCATGCCTTCGCCCCCGACGGCGTCGACGGCACCCGCCCCGGCGACGGCCTGCTGCTGGGGGTCGACGGCCATCTGTTCGGCGTGACCACGGGTGGAGGTGCGCACGGCTCGGGCACGCTGTTCGAGCTGGCCCCCGATGGCACCGAGTCCATTCTGCACGACTTCGCGGGCGGCGCCGCGGACGGCGCCGAGCCGACGACGCCGCCCGTGGCCGGGCCCGACGGCCGGCTGTACGGCACCACCCACGCCGGCGGCGCCCATGGCCTGGGCATCGTCTACCGCCTCGAGACCTCCGGCGCGCTCACCGTGCTGCATGCCTTCGCCGGCGCCGATGGCGCGCACCCCGAGGCGCCTCCGCTGGTGGCGCGCGACGGAACGCTGTACGGCACCACGCTGCAGGGCGGAGTGGACGAGCAGGGCGTGCTGTACCGCATCACGGGGACCGGGGGCTTCGAGCTGCTGCATGGCTTCGGGTCCGCCGGGGACCTGCACCACCCGGTGGGACCGATGGTGCAGACCGACGATGGAAGGCTCTACGGTGTCGGCATGGACGGTGGCAGCTCCGGATCCGGCGGCGTGTTCGTCTACGCGCCCGACACCTCGGAGCAGCGCGTGCTGGTATCGCTGCGCGGCCAGCAAGACTGCAGTCTGCCGATGGCCGGCCTGACCCGACTGCACGACGGCCGACTGTCCGGCACCGGCTACGCCGGCGGCCCGCTCAATGGCGGCTGCTTGTTCGCCACCACCTCCGACGGGGATTTACGGGTGCTGCACTCTTTCAGCGGCGGCGAGGACGGCGCCCAGCCGCTGTCGCTGCCCTTGCAGGACACCCAGGGCCGGCTGGTGTTCACCAGCAGCCTCGGCGCGGCGCATGGCGACGGCGCGCTGCTGGCACTGGATGCCCCGGACGGCCTTGCCTCGGTGCTGCACGCATTCGGCAGGACCGACGTCTCCGTTCCCTCGGGCAACCTGGTGCAGGGCGCCGGGGGACACCTCTACGGAACCGCCCCCTACGGCGGCGCGCATGACGCCGGAGGCGTGTTCGAAGCCTGCTGAGGGCGCGGGCTCAGCGCATCAGGAAGTAGCTGCGCAGGCCTTCGAGCAGCATGTTCACCGCGATGGCCGAGACGATCAGGCCCATGAGCTTCTCGGCGGCGCGCATCACCGCATCCCCCAGTCGCTGGAACATCTGCTCGGCCAGCAGCAGCAGCCCCGTGGTGATGCCCATCGCCGCGGAGAGCGCGCCCACGCGCAGCGCAACGGCGCCGGGGTCCGCGGAGCTGAGCAACAACACCGCGGCCAGCGCCGAAGGGCCCGCCAGCAGCGGAACCGCCAGGGGGAAGATCAGCGGCTCACGCTGTTCTCCCTGGCCGAACATGGCCTCGGAGCCCGAAAAGATCATCTTGATGGCCACCAGCAGCAGGATCACCCCACCGGCCACTTCCAGCGAGGCCTGGCGCAGGCCCAGCAGTTCGAGAAAGCCACGACCTCCGGCCATGAAGGCCAGCAGCACCAGGTAGGCGATGAGGCTCTCGCGCAGCGTGACCCAGGCTCGTCGACGCGGCGGCAGCTCGCGCGTGACGGCCAGGAACACCGGCATGTTGCCGAAAGGGTCCAGGATCAGCAGCAACAGGATCAGCGTGGACCAGAAGTCATGGCTGGGGAGCATCGTGGCCTCGGCTACGGGAATCGGGAGCGAAGCGCGCCCGCGACGGGCTCAGGCCCGAGGGTGGTGACGCGCATGCAGCTGACGCAGACGCTCGCGCGCCACGTGGGTGTAGATCTGGGTGGTGGAAATGTCCGCATGACCCAGCAGGAGTTGCACCACGCGCAGGTCGGCGCCGTGATCCAGCAGATGCGTGGCGAAGGCGTGGCGCAGCGTATGGGGCGACAAGGGCGAGTCGATGCCCGCGCGCAGCGCCAGCGCACGCAGGCGGGTCCAGAACATCTGGCGGGTCATGCCCACCGAGGCTGCACGTCCGCGCCCGGCGCTGCGCGCCGTGACGAACACGAAATCGCTGGGGGCTCCGTGCAGCAGCTCGCCGCGCGCGGCATCCAGGTAGCGCCGCAGCCATTGCGCGGCCTGCTCGCCGAAGGGCACCAGGCGATCCTTGCCACCCTTTCCCCGCAGCACCCGCACCACTCCCTCGTCCAGGCTGAGATCGGCGATGCGCAGCCCCACCAGTTCGCTCACCCGCAGACCGCTGGCATACAGCAGCTCGAGCATCGCGCGATCGCGCAGCCCCAGGGCCTGGTCGAGCTCCGGCGCCTCGAGCAGCGCCTCGACCTGGGACTCGCTGAGGGTCGAGGGCCGCCGGACCGGCTGGCGCGCCCGCTCGAGCTTGAGTGTCGGGTCGTCGGCACGCCGGCCCTCGCGCACCAGCCATGCGTAAAACCGTCGCAGCGCCACCAGGCGGCGATTCGACGCGCTGGCCTTGCTGCCGGCGAAACGCGCGGCCAGGTAGGCCATCACCTCGGCCTCGCCCACCTGCTCCAGGCCGCAGCGCCCGGTGCTGGCCAGCCAGCGTGCGAACAGGGCCAGATCGCCCCGATAGGCGGCCAGGGTGTTGGCAGCCAGTCCCTGCTCCAGCCACAGCGCATCGCAGAAGGCGTCGATGGCCACCTGGCAGGTGCCTGGAGGCGGCGGCCAGGCGTCGCTGGCACGAGGGCGCCCGCGGCGCGCGGGGGCCGACGGCGGGGACGGGGTCTCAGGCATCGAACAGGACCGGCGCCGGCAGCGCGCCTTCGTGGCACAGCAACCAGCGCTTGATGCGCAACAATTCGCCGCCCGCATCCGTCGAATGGGCGAATCCACCCAGACCCGAGACGCCGACCACGCGATGGCAGGGCACCAGCGGGGCGAAGGGATTGGCGCCGCAGGCCTGGCCGACCGCGCGCGCCGCGCTGCCCAGCTCGCGCGCCAGATCGCCGTAGCTGCGCATGCGGCCCACGGGAATCTCGCACAGGGCGGACCAGACGCGGCGCTGGAAGTCGCTGCCCCGAACGGCCAGTGGAACGTCGAGGCGCAGGCCCGGATCGCGGCAATAGGCCTGCAGTTGCGCCCGCAACTCGCGCAGCAGCGGAGTTCGCGCGGGCGCGACCTCAGCGGCCACGACGGGGCCGACCAGGTACTCCGTGTACTGCAGCGCATCCTCGCTGCAACGCACGCCAAGGCGACCGAAGGGAAGCTCCAGCACGGCGTCCCAGGGCTCGGGGCCCGGGCGCGAATCAGGCGGCAGGGACATCATGGCCCCATGCTACGGGCTGCCGGGAGTCCCCGCCTTCGCTGGGGAGCCTGCGTCGCCGCCCGGCTCCTGTTCCAGCGCCCACTGCACATGCTCGGCGACCAGTGCGCCAGCCGCCGGCAAGGCCGCGCGCAAGGCGGCTTCGAGCCGCCCCTGCAGGGCATCGCCGGGCGCCAGCCCGCGGCGCGCATTGCCCAGCGCGACCGCCAGGTTGCGCCGCCAGCGCTGGTAGCCGATGCGGCGGATCGCGCTTCCTTCGGTGCGGGTTTCGAATGCGCTCTGGTCCCAGGCCCACAGCTCCAGCAGGGAGGCCTGGTCGAGGTCATTGCGGGGAAGGAAATCCGGCAGCGGCGAGCGGCGCGCCCAGCGGTTCCACGGACAGATCAGCTGACAGTCGTCGCAGCCGTACACGCGGTTGCCCATGGGCGCGCGCAGGGCCTCGGGAATGGGCCCGTCGAGCTCGATGCTCAGGTAGGAGATGCATCGACGCGCGTCGACCACGTAGGGCCGCACGATGGCGCGCGTGGGACAGACGTCGATGCAGCGCGTGCAGCTTCCGCAATGCCCCTGCAGCGGTGCGTCCGCCGGCAGGTCCAGGTCGGTGTAGATCTCGCCCAGGAAGAACATCGAGCCGGCGTCCCGGTGCAGCAGCAGGCTGTGCTTGCCGCGCCAGCCCAGGCCGGCGCGCGCGGCCAGCGCCACCTCGGGCACCGGCGCGGAATCGGTGAAGGCGCGCAGCACCCGCGGCTGCGCCCGCTGGGCGATGAACTCCGCCAGGCGTGCCAGGCGCTGGCGCAGCACACGGTGGTAATCCCGGCCGCGGGCGTACAGCGACACCACGGCCTGCTGCGGCTGCCCCAGGCGCTGCCATTCGATCGCCCGCCAGCCCGGCGGCGCCTGCGTTGGCAGGTAATCCAGGCGCGCGGTGATCACCCGAAGCGTGCCGGGGAGCCATTCCGAAGGCCGCGCGCGCGCCATGCCATGACGGGCCATGTAGTCCATGGTTCCATGCATGCCCTGCTCCAGCCAGCTCGCCAGGCGCGCCTCGGTATCGCCAAGCTGCAGGTCGCTGACGGCGATCTGGGACAATCCCAGCGCCTGCGCGCGCTCGCGGATGTCGCGCAGCAGCCCCGCGCCGTCGAAACCATGCGCCGGGGCCGGATGTGCATGCTCGGGGGCCATGCCGGCATGCTACGCAATACGCGCGGTGCGCGTCCCATTCCCCACGCCCGAGTCCATGACCGCAATCCTCCACCGACACTGCGCCGACGATTCCGCCACCTCGCAGCTGGGTGCCGAGCTGGGCCGGGCGCTGCGCGCACGCGGCCTGCCCCCGCTGCTGATCACCCTGCATGGCGAGCTCGGCGCCGGCAAGACCACACTGGTGCGCGCAACCCTGAGGGCCCTGGGAGTGGCTGGGCGCATCAAAAGCCCCAGTTATGCGTTGGTAGAACCCTACAGCCTGGAAAAACTTGACCTAGAATTGAAGCGGTCTGTCCAGATTACGGCCTATCATATTGATCTGTATCGATTTTCATCGTCCGAGGAATGGCTGGATGCCGGCCTGGGGGATGTGCTCGACGGCCGATCCCTGTGTTTCGTCGAGTGGCCCGAAAGGGCGCCGGGCTTGCCGAGGGCGGATCTGGACATTCGCATCGCCACGCGGGGCGATTCCCGCGAGCTGTGGTTGCAAGGCGGCAGCCCCGCCGGGGACGCCGTGATCGAAGGCTGGGCGGGCGCGCAGGCGCACGCCGGATGACGCGCCGGGTCTGCCTGGCGCGCCGCGCTAGGGAGAGCCCGACATGACCGTAAACCGTCGCAGGTTCCTGTATCAGAGTTCCAGCATCGCCTTGCTGCTGAGCGCGCCGGGCATCGCCCGCGGCGCGACCATCGTGGCGGTGCGCGTGTGGCCGGCCCCCGAGTACACCCGGGTCACGCTGGAATCCGACCAGGCACTCAGCGCCAGCCATTTCCTGGTGCCCGATCCGCCGCGCCTGGTGGTGGACGTGAAGGGCCTGAACCTGGACCCCCAACTGCGCGAGCTGGTCGGCAAGATCCGCCCGGACGACCCTTTCATCCGCGATGTGCGCGTGGCGCAGTTCGCTCCCGACGTTGTGCGCCTGGTGCTGGACCTGAAACAGCCGGTGCACCCTCAGGTGTTCAGCCTGCCCCCGGTGGCCGCCTATCGCAACCGACTGGTCTTCGATCTGTACCCGATGGGTCCCGACTCCCTGCTGGCGCTGGCGAAGCAGCAGCCGCGGCGCGCCACGGCCGAGCCCACCTCGCTCACCCGGCCGCGCGAGGACACGCTGGGCGAATGGCTGCAGCAACATCGCTCCAGCCTGGATGCGCCCGAGGCCTCCGATGGGCCCGGGGTGGCACGCTCGCAGGCGCAGCGCCCGCCAACCATGGCCCGGCAGGATCCCCCACGTCGCGACCGCCGCCCGGAGCGCAGCGTGCTGTTGATGATCGATCCCGGCCATGGTGGCGAGGATCCGGGCGCCACGGGTCCCAGCGGCGTGCACGAGAAGGACATGGTGCTGCTGATCGGGCACGAATTGCGGGAAATGGTGCAGCGCACCCCGAACATGCGCGTGGGCATGACCCGCGACAGCGACTTTTTCGTGCCCCTCTGGATGCGCGTGGAAAAGGCCCAGCGGGCCAACGCCGACCTGTTCACGTCCATCCATGCCGACGGCTGGTACACACCGCAGGCGCGCGGCGCCTCGGTGTTCTGCCTGTCCGAGGGAGGCGCCTCGAGCGTTGAGGCCCGGCTCATGGCCCAGCGCGAGAACGCCGCCGACGCGATCGGGGGCATCGACATCCAGGCCCACGACTACCAGGTCGCCAAGGTCATGCTCGACATGTCGACCACCGCGCAGATCGACGCCAGCCTGAAGATGGCCGGCCCCACCCTGCGTCGCATGGGGTCCATCGTGCATCTGCACTCGCGCCAGGTCCAGCAGGCCGGCTTCGTGGTGCTCAAGTCCCCCACGGTGCCGTCGATGCTGGTGGAGACCGCCTTCATCAGCAATCCGGAGGAGGAGGCGCGGCTGCAGACACCGGCCTATCGCCGCAAGGTTGCGCGGGCGATTCTCGAGGGCATCCGCGACTACCTCCACACCCGCCCGCCGCTGGCACGGCACCGCACGATGGTGTGAAGTCGCGCCCGCGGCCGGCCAGCGCCGGCGGATCAGGCGCGACGGGCGCGGGCGCGCAGCCAGCCCAGGCCCAGGGGCAGCAGCGACACCACCACCACCGCCAGGCTCATCGCCGGCAGGTGCGCGCGTACCCACGGCAGGTTGCCGAAGGCGTATCCGGCCCCCATCAGCAGCCCCACCCAGAGGGCCGCGCCAAAGGCATTGAAGCCCAGGAATCGCGCGTAGGACATGCGCGCCACACCCGCGACGAAGGGTGCGAAGGTGCGAACGATGGGAATGAATCGTGCGCTGACCACGGTGATGCCGCCGTAGCGCTCGTAGAAGGCGTGCGCGCGGTCGAAGGCGCGGCGATGGAACCAGCGGCTGTGCTGCCACGAGAACACCCGGTGTCCGACCGCGCTGCCGATGCCGTAGTTCAGCGAATCCCCGAGCACCGCCGCCGCCCACAGCAGCGCGAGTCCCGTGCCCAGATGCAACTGGCCCGAAGCGCACAGCGCGCCCACCACGAACAACATGGAGTCCCCGGGCAGGAAAGGGGTGACCACCAGGCCGGTCTCGAGAAACACGATTCCGAACAGCAGCGCCCAGATCCAGGCGCCGTACACGCCGATCAGGCGGGCCAGCTCGGCGTCGAAATGCAGCAGCAGGTGGATCAGCTCTAGGATCTGGTGCATCGTGCGCGGCGCCCGCCCCGGGTCGAAAGCGCGAAAGTATACTGGGCCCATGCATTCCGAAGGCCCGCTGCAGGCCCCGCTGACCCACTCCGACGAGGCCGCCGTGAACGGCGGCGAGGCCCCTGGCCGGCGGCTCCACGGCGCAGGTCCCTACGCCGCCAGCGAACAACCGGCGCCGATCCGGGCACTGCCGGACACCCTGGTCTCCCAGATCGCCGCCGGCGAGGTGGTGGAGCGTCCCGCCTCGGCCCTTCGCGAGTTGCTGGACAACGCGCTGGACTCGGGCGCCACGCGCATCACCGTGCGCCTCCAGCAAGGCGGTCTCGATCTGGTGAGCGTGGAAGACGACGGCTGCGGCATCGCCGCCGCCGAACTCCCCCTGGCGCTGGCGCGCCATGCCACCAGCAAGATCGCCTCGCTGCACGACCTGGAGCAGGCGCGAAGCCTGGGGTTCCGCGGCGAGGCGCTGGCCTCGATGGCCGCGGTGGGCGAACTCGAGATCATCAGCCGGCGCGGCGACGCTCCGGCGGCCAGCCTGCGTGCCGAGGTCGGACGCGTGCACGCGGTGGCGCCCGCGGCCGCTCCGCGGGGTACCTGCGTGAACCTGCGGCGACTCTTCCACGACATCCCCGCGCGCCGCAGTTTTCTCAAATCGGCCGCCACCGAAGGCGGCTGGTGTGTCGAGATGGTGCGCCGCGCCGCGCTGGCCCATCCGCGCGTGGCCTTCGCCCTGTGGCAGGACGGGCGCCAGACCTTGCGGGTGGAGGCGGTCGAGGACCCCCTCCGGCGCATCGCCGACGTGCTGGGAAAGAGCTTCGCCGCGGACGCGCTGCCCTTGCTCCACGACATCGGCCCGCTGCGCGTGGCCGGGCTCGTGTGCCGGCCCACCGCCGCGCGCGCCCGCGCCGAAGTCCAGCAGCTGTTCGTGAACCGGCGCTGGGTGCGCGACCGCATGCTCGGCCATGCGGTGCGCGCGGCTTATGCGGACGTTCTGCATGGTCAGCTGCAGCCCCAGTACGTGCTGCTGCTCGAATTGCCCCCCGACCGGGTGGACGTGAACGTGCATCCGGCCAAGAGCGAGCTTCGATTCCGCGAATCCCAGGCCGTGCATCAGGCCGTGCGCCACGCGGTGCAGCAGGCGCTGGCACCGGCGCTGGGATCTCGCGCAGCCCCCGGCGACCCCGCCGTTGCGCGCTCCGATCCCGAGCCGGGCGCGGGGGACGCGCCGCGGGCGCCTCCGGGGCTGCCGCCGCGCTCCCAGGCTCCGTGGCTGCGCGCCGAGGCGCGCCAGGACACCCTGCCCCTGGGCAGCCTGATGCGCGCCTACGCGCCCGTGGCTCCGAGCGCCCCCGCACCCTTGCGCGAGGCCGATCCCTTCCCCGTCGCCGAGGCGCATCGCGGCGCCGGTGTCGAGGCTCCCGCGCCCGGCGCAGACGATGCGCCGCTGGGCCATGCGATCGCCCAGCTGCACGACATCTACATCCTCGCGCAGAACCGGCACGGCCTCGTGGTGGTGGACATGCACGCGGCGCATGAGCGCGTCGTGTACGAGCGCCTGAAGCAGGCCAGCGAGCAACAGGCCCTGGCGGCGCAGCCGCTGCTGATCCCGGCCGGCTTCGCGGCTACCGCGGAGGAGATGGGCGCGGCGGAGGACTACGCGGCGGAGCTGCAGCGCCTCGGGCTGGATGTCGCGGCCACCGGCCCGTCGAGCCTGGCCGTGCGCGCGGTACCCGCGCTGCTCGCCCGTGGCGACGTGGTGCGCCTGGTCCGTGAGGTGCTGGCCGAGCTGGCGGCCGTGGGCAGCAGCCAGCGACTCGAGCGCAGTCGCGACCGTCTGCTGGCCACGATGGCCTGCCACGGCGCCGTGCGCGCGGGCCGCCGCCTGAGCCTGGCGGAGATGAACGCGGTGCTTCGCGACATGGAAGTCACCGAGCGATCCGACCAGTGCAACCACGGGCGCCCCACCTGGCGCCAGCTGAGCCTGGCCGAGCTCGACGCGCTGTTCCTGCGCGGCCGCTGATCCCACGATGGCCCGGGACCCCAGGCGGCCAGCGTCGCCGGTGCGCGTGCTCACCGGCCCCACGGCCTCCGGCAAGACCGCCGCGGCGCTGCTGCTTGCACGCCGCCTGGACCTGGAAATCGTCAGCATGGATTCGGCCCTGGTGTACCGCGGCATGGACATCGGTACCGCCAAACCCTCGGGCGAGGAGCGCGCGCAGGTACCGCACCACTTGATCGATGTGGTCGAGCCGACCGAGAGTTTCAGCGCGGCACGCTTCGCCGAGCAGGCGCGCGCGCTGATCGACGACATCCGCGCCCGGGGTCGCGAACCCCTGCTGGTGGGAGGCACGCTGCTGTATCTGCGTGCGCTCCAGCAGGGGCTGCACCCCCTGCCCGGAGCCGATCCGGGACTGCGGGCTCGCCTGGAGCAGCGCGCGCGGGCCGAGGGCTGGCCGGCGCTGCATGCACAACTGGCGCAGGTGGATCCACGCAGCGCGGCGCGCATCGAGTCGACCGATGCCCAGCGCATCCAGCGCGCGCTGGAGGTTTGGGAGCTCAGCGGCCTGCCGCTGTCCAGCCATCTCGACGCGGCGCCCGAGACGAAGGGTCCGGAATTGCACGTGGTCTCGCTGGAGCCCTCGGACCGTGCCTGGCTGCACGGGCGCATCGCCGAGCGCCTGCGCGCCATGCTGCGGGCAGGCTTCGTGGACGAACTGCGCGCGCTGCGCGCGCGCGGCGACCTGCATGCCGATCTGCCGTCCATGCGCTGCGTGGGCTACCGGCAGGGTTGGGACTATCTGGAGGGCGCCTGCGACGCGGAGCAATTCGAGGCCCGCGCCGTCGCCGCGACGCGCCAGCTGGCCAAGCGACAGCTCACCTGGCTGCGCGCGATGCCGCAGCGCAGGGTGGTCGACTGCTGCGCCGCCGACGCCGCGGCGCAGGCCGTGGAGCTGCTGCTCGGGACGCCCTGATGCCTTCCGGCTCAGGCTTCCGGCTCAGGCTTCCGGCACGCGGGGTGCGGCGCGCCCATGCTCGCGCATGAAGCGGCCCAGCGCCAGCGCGGTATGCCCGCCGGATTGCGCATGGCGCAGGAAATCCCCGGGCGTGCCCTGGCGCACCAGCGTGCCTCCGCCCGAGCCGCCTTCCGGGCCGAGGTCGACGATCCAGTCGCTGGAGGCCATCAGGTCCAGGTTGTGTTCGATCACCACCACCGTGTGACCGGCGTCGGCCAGGCGCAGCAGAACCCGGATCAGCTTGTCCACGTCGGCCATGTGCAGTCCGACCGTGGGCTCGTCGAGCACGTACAGGGTGGGTCGCGCGCTCGCCGTCGCCAGTTCGGTGACCAGTTTCAGGCGCTGCGCCTCGCCTCCTGAGAGCTGCGGGCTGGGTTGGCCCAGGTGCAGGTAGCCCAGGCCGACGTCGTGCAGCAGCTGCAGTGCGCGGGTGATGCGCGGATGCGCAGCGAAGAACTCCAGCGCCGCGTCCACGCTGAGGTCCAGCACCTCGCCAGGCGACAGCCCGCGCAGACGCACCTGCAAGGTCTCGGAGTTGAATCGCAGGCCGCCGCAATCCTCGCAGGCCTGGACCACGTCGGGCAGGAAGTTCATTTCCACCCGCACGGCGCCCTGCCCCTCGCAGGTGGGGCAGCGACCGGCGCCGGTGTTGAAGGAAAAGCGTGCCGCCGTGAAGCCGCGCATGCGCGCCTCCACGGTGTCCGCGAACAGCTTGCGGATATCGTCCCAGATGCCCACGTAGGTGGCCGGGCAGGAGCGCGGGGTCTTGCCGATCGGCGCCTGGTCCACCTCCAGCACGCGCTCGATGCCCTCCAGCCCGAGCAGGGCCTTGCAGCCTACGGGCGCGCCCTCGCCGGACAGCAAGGCACGCGCGCTGGCGAACAGCACGCCACGTGCCAGGCTGGACTTGCCCGAGCCGGACACGCCGGTCAGCACCGACAGGCGCCCCCGCGGGAAGCGCACGTCCACGTCGCGCAGATTGTGCAGGCGCGCGCCGCGCAGTTCGAGCGCGGCCGAGCGCGGCCCCGTGGCCGGACGCGGCACCAGCGGGTGGCGCAGCGGTTCGCGCAGGTAGCGGGCCGTGAGGGAGTCGGGATGGCGCATCAGCTCCTGCAGATTGCCCATGGCCACCACGGTTCCGCCCAGGCGCCCTGCGCCGGGGCCGATGTCCAGGATGGTGTCGGCGCGCCGGATGGTGTCCTCGTCGTGCTCCACCACCACCAGGGTGCTGCCGCGCGCGCGCAGCTCGTCCAGCGCGTCCAGCAGTCGCAGGTTGTCCCGCGGGTGCAGGCCGATGGTCGGCTCGTCGAGCACATAGGCCACGCCGCGCAGATTGCTGCCGAGTTGGGCCGCCAGGCGGATACGCTGGGCCTCGCCTCCGGACAGGGTGGGGGCCGCGCGGTCCAGCGCCAGGTATCCCAGCCCCACGCGCTGCAAAAAATGGAGCCGGGACAGGATTTCGGCCACCAGGTCACGGCCCAGGGCCTGCTCCCTCGGCTGCAGGCTCAAGTCCCCGAACCATCGCAAGGCCTCATCCACGGCCAGCGCGGACAGCTCCTGGATCGGGCGATCGCGCCAGCGCACGGCCAGCGAGACGGGGTTCAGGCGCGCGCCGGCGCATTGCGGGCAGGTCGCGGCATCGTGCACATCTCCCCAGCCCCCCTCCTCCCCGCTGTGCTCGGCCTGGAAGCCCGCGAGCTGGGCCCCGGTGCCATAGCAGGCCGGGCACCAGCCTGCGGAGGAGTTGTAGGAAAACTGGCGCGGATCGAGCTCGGGAAGGCTGCGTGCACAGGACGGGCAGGCGCGCAGGGTGCTGAAGCGCCGCAGTTCCAGCGCCGCGTGGGCGCCGATCACATCCCCCGAGGCCATCGCCTGGCGCAGACGCTGCAGCGGCCAGATCACCTGCACCACGCCCTTGCCGAGCTGCACGGCCTCATGCACCAGCTTGCGCAGCGCATCGGCATGTTCGGGCTGCAGCTCGATTTCGCCCAGGGGCAGCGAGATGTCGTGCTCGCGGAAGCGGTCCGGGCGCGGCCAGGGCTCGGTGGGCAGGAAGGCACCGTCCACCCAGAGGTGGCCGTGCCCGCGCCGCGCCGCCCATTGGGCCAGCTCCGTGTACACGCCCTTGCGCTGCACCACCAGCGGCGCCATGATCCCCACCGCGTGGCCGCGCAGTTCGCGCATCAGCTGGGCACAGATGGCCTCCTCGGTCTGCGGCGCGATCGGCACCTGGCAATCGGGGCAATACTGCGTGCCCAGCTTGGCGTACAGCAGCCGCAGGAAGGGATGCACCTCGGTGAGCGTGCCCACGGTGCTCTTGCGCCCGCCGCGGCTGGTGCGCTGCGCGATTGCCACGGTGGGAGGAATGCCGAAGATCGCGTCCACGTCGGGGCGTGGAGGAGGCTGCACGAACTGGCGCGCGTAGGCGTTGATGGATTCCAGGTAGCGACGCTGGCCCTCGCTGAACAGCACGTCGAAGGCCAGCGAGCTCTTGCCCGAGCCGGACACCCCGGTGATCACGGTCATGCCGCCGCGAGGCAGGTCCACGTCCACATTGCGCAGGTTGTGTTCGCGCGCGCGCCGGATGGCGATGAAGCCTTCGCGCCCACGGCGCAGCGCCTGCGCCAGGTAGGCGCCGCCCTCCTCGGCCACCTGCAGCAGCTGCGCGTCGTTCGCGGCGGCCTGCGCCGGCTGCGCGCCGGCCGCCTGCACCGCCGCCGCCTCGGCAGCCTCGGCGCCGACCTGGGCGCGATAGGCGCGCAGCGCCTGGCCGGTGTGCGAGGCGGCGCAGGCCTCGACCTCCTCGGGCGTGCCGGCCACCACCAGCGTGCCGCCCGCGTCCCCGCCCTCGGGGCCCAGGTCGATCACCCAGTCGCTGGCGGCGATGACGTCCAGGTTGTGCTCGATCAGCACCACGCTGTGGCCGGCATCGACCAGTTCGTGCAGGGCGCGCAACAGGCGCGCGATGTCGTCGAAATGCAACCCGGTGGTCGGCTCGTCGAGCAGGAACAGCGAGCCCCGCGCGGCGCCGCGTCCGGCTCCGCGCCGGGCCTCGGCCAGGAAGGCGGCCAGCTTGAGGCGCTGGGCCTCGCCGCCCGAAAGGGTGGGAGTGGGCTGGCCCAGCCGCAGGTAGTCCAGGCCCACCGCCTGCAGCGCGCGCAGCCCGGCCTGCAGCTCGCGCTCGCCGGAGAACAACTGCAGCGCCTCGGCCACGGTGAGTTCCAGCACCTCGGCGACGTTCAGGCTGCGCCCCCCGGCCAGGTCCAGGCGCAGTTCCAGCACCTCGGCGCGATAGCGCCGTCCGTCGCAGTCGGGGCAGCGCAGGTAGACGTCGGACAGGAACTGCATCTCGACATGCTCGAAGCCCGAGCCCCCGCAGGTGGGGCAGCGCCCATCCCCGCTGTTGAAACTGAAGGTCCCCGCGGTGTAGCCACGGCGCTGCGCCTCCGGCAGCGAGGCGAAGCGCTTGCGCAGCGCATCGAAGGCGCCTACGAAGCTCACCGGGTTGGAGCGGGCGGTCTTGCCCAGGGCGGTCTGGTCCACCAGCACCACGTCGGCCACCTGCTCGGCGCCGAGCAGACGCGAGAAGGCACCCGGCTCGGGCGCGCTCTTGCCCAGGGCCCGCGCCAGCGCGGGCCACAGCACGTCGCCGACCAGGGTGGATTTGCCGCAGCCCGACACCCCGGTGACCGCCACCAGCGCCTGCAGGGGAAACTCGGCCGTGAGATCGCGCAGATTGTGTTCGCGCGCGCCTTCGAGAATCAGGCGGGGTGCCTGCAGCCGGCCCTCGGCATCGCGGCGCAGGCGACGCGGCGCACGCGCCTGCCGCACCGTGCGCTCGCCACGCAGGTAGGCGCCGGTCAGCGTGTCGGCTCGGCGCAGCGCCTCCAGGCTGCCCTGGAATACGAGCTGGCCGCCGCGCTCGCCTGCGCCGGGCCCGAGCTCGATCAGATGATCGGCCGCCAGCATGACCTGCGGGTCGTGCTCGACCACCAGAAGGCTGTTGCCGGCGCTTTTCAGGCCCTGCAGCACGGCGTTGAGCCGGTGCAGGTCGCGCGGGTGCAGTCCGATGGAGGGTTCGTCCAGCACGAACAGGGTCTGGGTCAGCGAGGTGCCCAGCGCGGTGGTCAGGTTGATGCGCTGGACCTCACCGCCGGACAGGGTGCGTGATTGCCGGTCCAGGCTGAGGTAGCCCAGGCCCACGTCGAGCAGGTAGCGCAGTCGCGCGCGGATCTCGTCGAGCAGCAGACGCGTGGCCGCATCGGCGCCGGCCTCGTGCTCCACCGCCCCGAAGAACTCGAAGGCCCGCGACACGGGCAGTTGCATCACCTCGTGCAGGTTCAGCCCCGGCAGCCCCAGCATCCGCTCCTCGCTCCACTCCACGCCCTTGGGGCGCAGGCGCTGCGCGCCGCTGGCCCGCGCTGCCTGCTCGCTGCCCACGCGCCACAGCAATCCGTCGAGCTTGAGACGGGCTCCGCCGCAGGCGGGGCACAGACTGGAGCTGCGGTACTTGGACAGCAGCACCCGCACGTGCATCTTGTAGGTGCGGGTCTCGAGCCACTCGAAGAACCGGCGCACGCCGTAGTACTGGGTCTCCCATTTGCCGCTGAACCCGGGATCCCCGTCGATCACCCAGTCGCGTTCGCGTGGCTCCAGCTCGGCCCAGGGCACGTCCAGGCGCACTCCCGCGCCCGGGGCATGGCGCTCCAGGTCGCGCTGCGCATCCTTGAAGCTGGCCGTCTGCCAGGGCTTGACCGCGCCGCCGCGCAGGGTCCTGGATCCGTCGGGGATCACCAGGCCCCAGTCGACGCCCAGGGTGCGCCCGAAGCCGCGGCAGGTCTCGCAGGCGCCCAGCGCCGAGTTGAAGCTGAACAGGCCCGGACTGGGGTCACGGTAGGCGATGTCGCAGCGCGCGCAGTGCAGGTCGGAGGAATACCTCCACGCACGCGTGGGCTCCGCCTCGGGCGGACCGGCCTGCTCCGCCGCGTCCGCGCCGTCGGCCAGGGCCCACACGGCCACGCGGCCCTGGCCGCGCTGCAGCGCGGCCTCGACGGCTTCGAGCAGCCGGGCCTGCTCCACCTTGCCGGCTCGGAAGCGGTCCTGCACCACATACAGGGTCGGCCCGCTGCGCGCGTGCACGCGCGTGAAGCCCTGCGCGGCGAGGCCGTCGAGCACCACCTGTTCCTCCAGCCCCTCGGGCACGACCACGGGGAAGCTGAGCACCAGGCGGGGATCCCCCGCCCCGGCCGCCCGGCTGCGCAGGTCGGAGGCGATGCTGGATGCATCGTCGCGGCGCACCTCCCCGGCGCACCGCCGGCACACCAGCCGGGCGCGCCGGGCGTACAGAAGCTTCAGGTGATCGGCCAGCTCGGTCATCGTCGCCACCGTCGAGCGCGAGGTGCGCACCGGGTTGGTCTGGTCGATGGCGATGGCCGGCAGGATTCCCCCGATGTGGTCCACCCGCGGCCGGTCCATGCGATCCAGGAATTGCCGCGCGTAGGGGGAGAAGGTCTCGACGTAGCGACGCTGGCCCTCCGCATAGACGGTATCGAAGGCCAGCGAGCTCTTGCCGGAGCCCGACACCCCCGTCACGACAACGATTCGCCCCAGTGGGATCGACAGGTCGAGATTTTTGAGGTTGTTCTGGTGCGCCCCGCGCAATTCGATGCTGCCGGGCTCGTGTGCGGGTGTCGGTTCGCTCGCTGTCATTCCCGGAACTATACGCAGTCGCGCGTTTCCGGGCAGCCTGGACGGAGACTTTTGGAAACTTGTCGAGCCCGCGGCAACGCAGTTACATTTAACCGGTACCCACTGCGGGGCCCGTCCTGCGCGATCCGGAAGCTGTCTTTCCGGCCGTCGCGGGGCACCGACGGATTCGCCATGCAACAAGACAAGCCGAAGAAGATCCTGGTCGTCGACGACGACGCCCGTATTCGCGACCTGCTGCGCCGGTACCTGACGCAGGAGAACTACGAGGTATTCGTCGCCGAGGACGCCAAGACCATGCAACGCGTCATGGTCAAGGAACGCTTCGACCTGATCGTGCTCGATCTGATGCTGCCGGGCGAGGACGGCCTGACCGTGTGCAAGCGCATGCGCGCCTCCAAGGACTTCACGCCCATCATCATGCTCACCGCCAAGGGCGAGGACGTCGATCGCATCATCGGACTGGAGGTCGGCGCCGACGACTACCTGCCCAAGCCCTTCAACCCGCGCGAGTTGCTCGCCCGCATCAGTGCGGTGCTGCGCCGCCAACCCAACCCGGAATTGCCCGGGGCGCCAGCACGCGACGACGAAACCGTGGTGTTCGGCCCGTTCAGCCTGGATCTCGCGCGCCGCGAGCTCTCGCGCAACGGTGAACTGATCAACCTGACCACCGGCGAGTTCGCCATGCTCAAGGCGCTGGTGCGCCACCCGCGCCAGCCACTGTCGCGCGATCGCCTGGCGGAGCTCGCGCGTGGCCGCGACTACGAAGCCTTCGACCGCAGCCTGGACGTGGCGATCTCGCGCCTGCGCAAGATCGTCGAGATCGATCCCGCGCATCCACGCTACATCCAGACCGTGTGGGGCGTGGGCTACGTGTTCGTGCCCGACACCAAGGACGCCTGAGCCGACGCCCGCGCGCCCGCTGCGGCGCGTCCACCACGCCGCGGCCAGCATGCCTGCGAATCCCGCGCTTCCGCGCGAATCCCGCGCCCGCCAGTTCTTCGGGCAACTCTCGGGGCGCCTGTACTGGCGCACCTTCGTGCTCATCGTCGCCCTGCTTTCGGTCAGCCTGGCAGCCTGGTTCCAGAGCTTCCGCGTGCAGCAGACCGACCAGCAGATCGAGCAGACGGCGCGCCAGATCACCAGCCTGATCGACCTCACCCGCATCGCGCTGGTGCACTCGGCCCCGCAGGCGCGCAACGCCCTGCTGGACGAACTGGTGCGCCGTGAGGACATCTACATCTACCCTCGGCGCAGCGACGACCGATGGACCCCGATGGAGCGCAATGCCTTCACGCGGCGCCTGGCGGCCAGCGTGGGGGCGCGCCTGCACGAACGCCTGAATTTCGCGGATTCGGTCAACGGCGAGTCGGGCCTGTGGATCGGTTTTCGCATCGACACCGACCGCTACTGGCTGCTGCTGGACCCTTCGCGCATCGATGAGTCCCTGGGCGAGACCTGGGTGATCGGAGGCGCGCTGGCCACGCTCCTGGCCCTGATCGGCGCGGCCGTCATCGCCGGATTCGTCAACCGTCCGCTGCGCGACCTGAGCATCGCCACCGCGCGGGTGCGCGAAGGCGACTTCTCGCATCAGCTGGACGAGAGCTCGGGCACCGAGGAAATCCGCGACGTCAATCGCGGCTTCAACCGCATGGCGCGCGCGCTGCAGGAGATCGAGGAGGAGCGGACCCTGATGCTGGCCGGCATTTCGCATGACATCCGCACCCCCCTGGCCCGGCTGCGCCTGGAGGCCGAGCTCAGCGTACCCGACGAACAGGCGCGGCGAGACATCGTCGACGATATCGAGCAGGCCGACTCGATCATCAGCAAATTCATGGAATACGCGCGCTCGGCCAGCCCCGTGCGCCAGCGCGTGGACCTGCCCGAGCTGGCGGCCCGCGTACGCAGCGAGCTCGACAAATGGGGCGACCTGCGCATTCGCATCGACCCGGGCACCACGGCCGCGGCCCTGGCCGACGAGCTGGAACTTCGGCGCGTGCTGACCAACCTGCTGGAGAACGCCCGGCGATACGCCCGCCTCCCGGATCAGGACGCGGCGGAGGTGGACATCGGCTTTGTGCGACGCACCGGGGAAGTGGCCATCACCGTGCGCGACCATGGCGCCGGGGTTCCCCAGGAGCAGCTGGCCCTGTTGACGCGTCCCTTTTTCCGCGGCGATGCCGCCCGCACCTCGGCCAAGGGCACCGGGCTGGGCCTGTCCATCGTGGAGCGCACCGTGGCCCGCATGGGCGGACGCGTGGAGCTGCTCAACGCTCCCGGCGGCGGCCTGCTCGTGCGGGTGTGGCTGCCGCGCGATCCGACCGACCTGCCTGCGCTTGCTCCTGCCTGAGGCGCGCGCGCAGGCGGCGGGCCTCCTTGGGATCGACGCGCAGCGCGCGCGTCACATCCACGCGGTCGCCATCCCGCAGCGCCTGTCCCGGATCGCACAGGCGGCCCCACACCGCCAGGCGCAGCGATCCCCCCGGCTGGCGCCAGCTGGCGTCGGGCAGCAAGGCGGCCACGCCGCTGGCCAGCACCGCGTCGGCCAGCGTGGCTCCGGACGGCACGCTCAGCTCGCGCAGGCAGTCGCTGCCGGCTCCGTCGCTCCAGTACACGCTGCAACGCAGCTCGGGCATGATCAGGCGGCTCCCCCATAGACCTGCTCGGCCCGCTGGACGAAGGACTCGACGAAGGTCTTGGCGATGTGCCCGAACACCGGCCCGATCACCGCATCGACCACGCGGCTGGAAAAGTGGTATTCGAGCTCGAACTCGATGCGGCAGGCCTGCCCGTCCTGCAACGGCGAGAAATGCCAGCGCCCCTGCAAGTGGCTGAACGGCCCCTGGACCAGCTGCATGTGGATCTCGCGCCCCGGCTCGTGGCGATTCTGGGTGGTGAAGCTCTGGCGCACGCCCTTGAAATCGATGCGGATGGTGGCCCGCATCGAGTGCTCGCTGGACTCGTGGACCTCCACGCCGCCGCACCAGGGCAGGAACTGCGGGTAGGACGCCACGTCGGCCACCAGCGCGTACATCTGCTGGGCGCTATACCAGATGAGAACGGACTTGCGGACCTGGGCCATGGGCGGAGTTCGTAAAATGAAGGATTGTAGGAACAGCGCCGCAGGCTCACCGCGGCAGCGCAGGCACGCCCCCGGCGACCGCCTTGAAGCGCGAGCACGCGCCCCCACCTGAGCCCCCATGTCCATCGCAGAAAACCGCAAAGCCTCGTTCAATTACTTCCTCGAGGACCGCTTCGAGGCGGGGCTCGTGCTCGAGGGCTGGGAGGTCAAGGCCATCCGCGCCGGCCGCGCGCAACTGCTGGACGGTTACGTGCTGATCCGTGACGGAGAGCTGTTTCTGGTCGGGATGAACGTCACCGCGCTGCAAAGTGCCTCCACCCACGTGCGCCCCGACGCCAGCCGCACCCGCAAGCTGCTGATGCACAAGGCCGAGATCCGACGACTGATCGGCAAGGTGGAGCAGCGCGGCTACACCCTGGTGCCGCTGAACCTGCACGAGAAGCAGGGGCGCATCAAGCTGGATTTCGCGCTGGGCCGCGGCAAGAAGCTGCACGACAAGCGCGATACCGAAGCCAAGCGCGACTGGGACCGCGAGAAGGCGCGCCTGATGCGCCATCCCCGCTGAAACCGGGACCGGCCGCGCCAAAGGGAAAGGGGCCCGGCCCGCCCACGCGGACCGGGCCCCTGCCCGTTCATGCTCGGCCCCGCTTTCGCGGGGCTGTCTCCCCGGTCTTCGCCGTGTTGCTCTGCGGGTGGATCAGGCCACCTTCTTCTCGAAAAACTGCTCGTCCTCGGTCGACCCCTTCAGCGCCGCGGTGGAGGACTGCGCCTCGATGGTCGTGGTCACGGCATCGAAGTAGCCGGTACCCACCTCCCGCTGGTGCTTCACCGCGGTGAAGCCCTTGTCGGCGGCGGCGAACTCCTTTTCCTGCAGAGCCACGAAGGCGCTCATCTGGTTGCGGGCGTAGCCGTGCGCCAGCTCGAACATGGAGTAGTTCAGCGCGTGGAAACCCGCCAGGGTGATGAACTGGAACTTGTAGCCCATCGCGCCCAGCTCCTTCTGGAAGCGGGCGATCGTGGCGTCGTCCAGGTTCTTCTTCCAGTTGAAGGACGGCGAGCAGTTGTAGGCCAGCATCTTGCCGGGGAACTTGGCGTGGATCGCGTCGGCGAAGGCCTTGGCGAAGGCGAGGTCGGGTTTGCCGGTCTCGCACCACAGCATGTCCACGTAGGGTGCGTAGGCGAGGCCGCGCGAAATCGCCTGGTCCAGCCCGGCGCGCGTGCGGAAGAAACCCTCGACCGTGCGCTCGCCGGTGCAGAAGGGGCGATCGTTGTCGTCCACGTCGGAGGTCAGCAGGTCGGCCGCCTCGGCGTCGGTGCGTGCCACCAGCAGCGTGGGCACCCCCATCACGTCGGCCGCCAGGCGAGCCGCCACCAGCTTGGCCACCGCCTCGCGCGTCGGCACCAGCACCTTGCCCCCCATGTGCCCGCACTTTTTCACCGAGGCCAGCTGGTCCTCGAAGTGCACGCCGGCCGCGCCTGCCTCGATCATCGACTTCATCAGTTCGAAGGCGTTGAGCACGCCGCCGAAGCCGGCCTCGGCGTCGGCCACGATGGGCGCGAAATAGTCGATGTAGCCCTCGTCGCCCGGGTTCTTGCCTTCCATCCACTGGATCTGGTCGGCGCGGGTGAGGGTGTTGTTGATGCGCTTGACCACCGAGGGCACCGAGTTGGCCGGATACAGCGACTGGTCGGGGTACATCTCGCCGGCCAGGTTCGCGTCACCCGCCACCTGCCAGCCCGACAGGTAGATGGCCTTCAAGCCCGCCTTGACCTGCTGCATGGCCTGGTTTCCGGTCAATGCCCCCAGCGAGTTCACGAACGGCTCGCTGTGCAGGTCGCGCCACAGGCGCTCGGCGCCGCGACGCGCCAGCGTGTGCTCGGCCACCACCGAGCCGCGCAGGCGCACGACCTCGGCGGCCGCGTAGCCGCGCTGGACGCCGGCCCAGCGCGGGTCCTGCTTCCATTGCTGTTCGAGTTGCTGGATTTGCTGTTCACGGGTTGCCATGAGACGATCTCCCTCGGAGGGTGTTGGAACTGGTGCCCAGCGTACCCCAAAGCTGCGGCGCAGCATGGCGTTATATCTTATACAAGACCAAATTTTTAACCTTTACAAATCAACGTGTTGCAAATTTCATCCTGCATCATGAGATTGATTTTTGCTTTCTGAAGATTTGCGCATTGCTACGCAACATGGCTATTTCACATGATGACACGGATCCCGCGCCATCTGAAAATCCCCCGCCCACGCGCATCGATGCCAGCACCCTGCGGCGCGCCCTGCCCTTGTGGGACGAGGCCGCGCTGCGCGGGGCCGAGGTCTTCTGGGCCCAGCGCCTGGCCCCGCATGCCCTGATGGACCGCGCGGGCGCCGCGGCCGCCCGGCTGCTGCGCGCGCGCTGGCCCCATGCGCGCAGCGTGCTGCTGCTGTGCGGCCCCGGCAACAACGGCGGCGACGGGCTCAGTGCCGCATGGTGGATGGCCCGGCTTGCCCATCCCCCGCGCCTTCGGGTCCTTCTGGTCGGCTGCGGTTCCCAGGCGCAGTGGCAGGACCCGCGGCGCCCCGCCGACTGGCGCTGGGCGCTGGAGCGCGCGCGCGCCGCGGGACTGCGCATCCAGGCCTGGAAGGACGAGGACGAGGACGAGGACGAGGAAGCGCAGCCGCTGTCGGGGGACAGCGATGTGGTGGTCGACGCCCTGCTCGGCCTCGGCCTGCGCGAAGCCCCGCGAGGCGAGGTCGAGCAGGCCATCCAGGCCCTGGAACGCCATGGCGCGGGGCTGCCCGTGCTGGCGCTGGACCTGCCCTCCGGCCTTCAAGGCGGCCAGGGCAGCGCGCCTGGCGCCTGTGTGCGCGCCAGCGCCACGCTGGCCATGCTCGGCCTGCAGCCGGGCCACGCCACGGGTAGCCACCGCGACCGCTGCGGCGAGCTCTGGATCGACGGGCTGCAGGCCGACCCCGCCGCCTGCGGCGCCCGCCCGCAGGCATGGCTGGGCGGCGTGGACTCCGCGCTGGCCTCGCTGCCCTCGCTGGAGCAGGCCGCGCACAAGGGCGAGCGCGGCGACCTGCGCCTGTTCGGAGGCGCTTGCGGCATGAGCGGTGCGCTGTGGCTGGCCGCCCGCGCCGCGCTGCAGTTGGGCGGCGGACGGGTCTACGCGGCGTCTTTCGATCCGCGCGCTCCGGCGCTCGATCCCGCCTGTCCCGAACTCATGCTGCGCCCTCCTGCCGACTTGCTGGCGCAGGCACGCGGGTCTGGAGGGCCCGCCTGCCTGGTTTTCGGTCCCGGCGCCGGCGACTCCGGGGATGCGCTGCACTGCCTGCGCGAGCTGCTCACCCTCGCCCAGCCCCTGGTCCTCGACGCCGATGGGCTCAACCTCCTGGCCGCGCAGCCGCGCGATGGGGAGCTCTGGCAGGCGCTGCGCGCGCGCGGTGCCAGCGCGCGCGCCACCTGGCTCACACCTCACCCGTCCGAAGCGGCGCGCCTGTTGCAATGGACCGTGCGCGAGGTGCAGGCGGACCGCCTGGGCGCGGCACGAAGCCTGCAGGAACGAAGCGCCGCCGGCATCGTGCTCAAGGGAGCCGGCAGCGTGGTCGTGGCCCCCGGGGGCGCTGCATGGATCAATCCCAGCGGAAACGGCTTGCTGGCCAGCGCCGGGACCGGAGACGTGCTGGCGGGCGCGCTGGCCGCCTGCCTGGCACGTAGCGGGGCCGCGCCCGAGGCCGTGCGCGCTGCCGTGTGGCTGCATGGCGCCGGAGCCGACCTGGCGCTGCGCGAATCCGCCGACCTGCGTGCGAACACGCTGCCCGGGTGGATGCTTCGCGCCTGGCGCGCAGCCCGCCGGGGCTGAGGGGGCGGACTGGCCGGCGCGGGCTACTTGGCGCGGCCTGCGCGGGCGGCGGGCTTGCGCGCGGTGCGCGCGCGCGTTGACCGGGCATTGCGCGTGGAGCTGCGGGAACTCTTGGGGCTCTTCGGGCTCTTGGGGCTCTTGGCGCTCTTGGATTCCCCGGCACTCGTGGAACCCTTGGACCTCGGGGACTCCTTCGGCGAGCCCGGGTCCACGACCGCGTCCAGCGCCGCATCCGCTCGCTTCGCGCCCGAGGCCTTGCGCGCCTTGCGGCCCGCGGCAGCCGGAGTCTCCTCGACCCCCTCGGGTGCGGCGGGGTGCGTGCGCGGCAGCGCGAAAACACTGTGGTCGCTGTCCTCGACGGCGGCCACGACCTGGGCCTTGCGGCCTCGCTTGCGCGACGTGGGCGCGGCGGCCGCGCGCAAGGTGTCGGAGACCATGCGGAAGTCGATGCGTCGCCCGTCCAGGTCCACGCGACTGACCTGCACCAGCACGCGGTCTCCCAGCGCGTAGCGCTTGCCCGTCCGCTCGCCACGCAACTCGTTGCGAGCCTCGTCGAAGCGGAAATACTCCGCGCCGAGTTCGGAGATGTGGATCAGTCCCTCGACGAACAGACTGCTGAGTTGCACGAACACGCCGAAACTGGTGACCGCCGTGATGGAGCCCAGGAACTCCTCGCCCAGCTTGTCGCGCATGTACCAGCACTTGAGCCAGCTCTCGACGTCGCGCGTGGCCTCGTCGGCGCGGCGCTCGTTGGCCGAGCAGTGCAGGCCCACCAGTTCCCATTGCGCAAGATCGGCCGGCGCGCCGCGCGCGGAGCGCGGCGTGGGCTTCGCCTGCGCCTGCGCGGCGCGCCGGCCACGCAGTGGCGGCGGCGCCTCCATGCCCTCCGGAGTCTGCAGCCGGTAGCGTCCCCCCTGCAGCAAAGCCTTGATCGCACGGTGGGTCAGCAGGTCGGGATAGCGCCGGATCGGACTGGTGAAATGCGCATAGGCCTCGTAGGCCAGCCCGAAATGCCCGCTGTTGTGGGGCGAATAGATGGCCTGCTGCATCGAGCGCAGCATCAGGGTGTTGATCTGCTGGGCATCGGGGCGCTCGCGCGCGGCATCCGACAGCCGCTGGTAGTCGGCCGGCGTGGGCTCGTCGCCCACATGCCCACCCAGGCCCAGCGCCTGCAGGAAACTGCGCAACAGCGCCAGGCGCTCCGGGGTCGGGCCCTCGTGCACCCGGTACAGCCCCGGATGCTTGTTGCGCCGCAAAAAGTCCGCCGCGCAGACATTGGCCGCCAGCATGCATTCCTCGATCACGCGGTGGGCGTCGTTGCGCTGGCGCAGCGCGATCTGCTCGATGCGCCCATTGGCGTCGCAGAGGATGTGGGTCTCCGGAACCTCCAGGTCCACCGCGCCGCGTTCGCGCCGCGCCTTGAGCAGCGCGCTGAACACGTCGTACAGGTTCAGCAGATGCGGCACCAGCGCGGGGCGGGCCTGGGCCTGCGGCCCCTTGGTGTTCTCCAGGATCTCCGCCACCTCGGTGTAGGTCAGGCGCGCGTGCGAGCGCATCACCGCCGGATAGAACTGGTAAGCGCGCAGCTCTCCCTCGGCGTCGATGAGCATGTCGCAGACCACGCACAGGCGATCCACGTTGGGATTCAGGGAACACAGTCCGTTGGACAACTTCTCCGGCAGCATCGGAATCACGCGCCGCGGGAAGTACACGGAGGTCGCACGATCCAGGGCGTCCAGATCCAGCGGCTCGCCGGGTCGCACGTAATGCGACACGTCGGCGATGGCCACCACCAGGCGAAAGCCCTGGCGACGGCCGACCTTTGCCGGCTCGCAGTACACGGCGTCGTCGAAGTCGCGCGCGTCCTCGCCGTCGATGGTCACCAGCGGCACGTCGCTCAGGTCGATGCGCCCGGCACGGTCGGTCGCGCGTACCTGCGCGGGCAGCGCCTCCGAGGCCTTCTCCGCCGCCTCGCTGAATCGATGCGGAACACCATATTTGCGCACCGCGATCTCGATTTCCATGCCGGGGTCGTGCAAGGCGCCCAGCACCTCCTTCACCCGACCCATGGGTTGCGCGTGCAGGCTCACGGGCCCGGTGATCTCCACGCTGACCACCTGCCCGGCCTTGGCCGTGCCCAGGCCGCCGGGGGCGATCAGGATGTCCTGCACGTGGCGCTTGTCCTCCGGCGCCAGCAACCACACGCCGTTCTCCTGCAACAGCCGACCGATGACCGGGCGTTTGCTGCGCTCGACGATTTCCAGGACCTGCCCCTCCGGGCGTCCGCGCCGGTCCTGGCGCACCACGCGCACGCGAACTCGATCCAGGTGCATCACGGCGCGCATCTGCTGCGCCGGCAGCACCACTTCCAGCGGCTCCTGCTCGGACATCACCAGTCCGTAGCCGTCCCGATGACCCTGCACGATGCCTTCTACGATCAATGCCTTCCCCTTGCGTCGCGCCGGCGGCCCCGGGATGGACCCGCGCCAACGCGTGTTGTTAGCAGCATACTGGACACGCGAGAAAAAGCTGCTATAGTTTCGCTTTCGGCCCAGATGGCGGAATTGGTAGACGCACTAGTTTCAGGTACTAGCGCCGCGAGGCGTGGAGGTTCGAGTCCTCTTCTGGGCACCAATTCAAGACCCCGCAGCTCCAAGAGTTGCGGGGTTTTTTGTTGGGCGTTGTCTTGTTCGGCCTTGTTCCCGGCTTGTCCTGCCTCTCCCGCACAGGCTCTCGGGGCTGAAGTCGCGCGCCCGAGTTGGCGACGCCTGCACAAGCCCGCTATCGAAGTCCATCGGCGCAGAAGGCGGCCGGCGTGACGACCACCCCAGATCCCTTTCATCGGACTTTCGCGACGCGATCCCTCCGATCCGGCGGCACAGGCCGAAGAAGAAGCGTCGTCACATGCGCTGCCAAGGCGCGCAGCCGCTGGGGCTCGTGATCCATCCGTTCCATGACGGCCAGGCCTCGCGTGAAGACGATGATGGTCTGCGCAGCAGCCTCTGGAGGCACCGCAAGCGATCGTCGCAAGTCCAGGGCCTGACGCGATTCGGCGAGAACACGAGCCGCATATCGGTCAAAAGCCAGCTGAAACAGGTGCTCCTTGCTGCCATAGGCGTGGTACAGCGAGCCGCGCTGGACATCGGCAGCCTGAGCCAGGGCGGCCATCGAAGGGGCTTGCCACCCTTGGGCCCAGAACACCGCCAGCACCTTCTCGAGGACCACGTCCTCATCAAACTGCCTGAGCCTTTCCATGGAAGCCAGAACCTCCTCCAAAGCGTGGGCGTGGCCATCTCGGTATGCTGGCCTGGTGAACGCCTGGCGTCGAGGCCGATGATCGCTTTGCCAACTACCGTCGCAGGGACCGTGCTGCTTGTCGGGATACCCGCGGGAGGTCATCCATCTTGCTCAGCGCTATCGTGATCCTTCCATGAAAGCCCGTGAAAAGGCTACGGGTGGCGCCCATGGGTGACTGAAGCGCGGCATCTCGGTCCCCTGGGGGGCACCGCGCCCAGTCCTCGTATCGGTGCGCGCACACACACACCGGGCTGTCGTCGCCCTGAACCGGTGACGCGGGCGGCGTCCTGGCCCGAGCTCGAAGGCCCGGTTCGTCGTTTCACCTGCTCCGACGCACAGACTCAGCGATCCCCGGCTTCCTGCACAGGAGCCGCCACGCACAGCGCCGGAGCTTGCAGCCCAGGATCCAGCAACTCCACGCGCGCCGGCTCGACCTCCTGCCGGACGCAGGACGCGAGCCGACCGCAGCTCTCGTCCCGGCGCTCCGGGGCGTCGGCGGGCGGCATCGAACGCAACAGCCGGCTCAGGCGCCGCACCCCCAGACACAGGGCGACGCCGCCGAGCGCCAGCGCGATGTAGGTCGCTCGCAGGTTCACCCGCGCGGCCAGCTGCCCCAGGCCGAGAGATGCGAGCTGGGAGCCCAGCGTGAACGACAGCATCAACAGCGCCGACAGCCGCGGCGCAGCCTCGGGAACACCGCGCAGCGCGCTGCCGAGCAGAATCGGAAACCCGACCGACACACCCAGGCCGGCCGCCACGTTCATGGTGGCCAGGGCCAGGGCCGGGCTGCCCCGCGGAAGCAGGGCCAGGACGCCGATCGCGCCCGTGGCGAGCAGGCTCAGGCCCTGCAGCTTCTGCTCCATGGTCCAGCGGCTTTTCCAGAAGGCCTGCCACAGACGCCCCAGGGTCATGCCGACCATCAAGCCATCCAGGGCCAGGCGCGCGGTCTGCTGCGGCAGGCCCAGGCCGCCGTTGGCGTAGCTGACGAACCAGAAATACTGGCCCCACTCGACAAAGCCACTGCAGACCCCGGACACGAGCACCGCACGCACCAGCGGATGCGCCAGCAGGCTTCGGTAGCCGGGTGCGCCCGCCGGGCCCACAGCGGCCTCGTCGTGCCGGAAGCGCACATCATCCAGGCGCCGGCGCATCCGTGTTCCGACCCACAGGGTCACGGTGAGCAGCCCGAACACGGCGTACGGCGCGCGCCAGCTCGGGATCGCGACAAAGGCCGCGCTGACCAGCAGCGGCGACAGGATCGTGCCCGTCGAGTAGCACACGTCGACCAGGCTGAGCACCCGGGTGCGCTCCTCCGCATCATCGCTGATCTCGGCCAGCAGCCCATGCCCCAGGGTGAACAAGGCGGTCTCGCACAGGCCGATCAGGACCAGCGCGGCGGCCACCGCATGCCAGTTCGAGGCCAGCAGCAGCGCACTCACGGCCAGAAGCGCCAAGCCGGCATAGGTCGACAGCAGTCGCTGCGGCCGGTACCGCCTGGCCAGGGTTCCGCCGAGAAAGGCGCCCGCCGCGCCGCCCGCGACCCACAGGGACATCAGGCTGCCGACCTGCCCCAGGCTGACACCGAGTTGGGACCGCAGGTCCGGGGCCACGGCGCCGAGCAAGGCACCGAACAAGCCCCACAGCACGGCGCTGTAGAGGATGATCCAGGCCACGTAGGGCAATTGGGCCAGGCGGGCCCGGGGCGAGAGGTGGCCAGGTGCAGGCATGACGCAGGATGGTTCGCCCGCGATCGGGGGCGCGGGCGAATTGTCGCTGAATCGCTGCCGGCGCGTGGACGCGCCGCCGGATGCACGGACCGGCGAGGTCAATCGGGAAGGATGGGGACTTCGGGTTCCACGGCCTCGAGCAGTTGCCCGGAGTCGTTGCGTGGGTTCCCCACCGCGCGGCCGACGGGGTGGCGCTGCAGCAGATCCTCCGGCGCTGGCCTCAGCAGGCCCTGCAGGGCCTCGGCGGGGGTCGCCGCGTCCAGCCAGGCGGTCACGCCCTGCGCGTCGAGGATCACCGGCATGCGCGCATGCACCGGGGCCATCCAGGCATTGGCCTCGGTGGTGATGATGGTGAAGGAGCGCAGTGCCTCGGGCCGGCCACGGGGCTGCCAGTGCTCCCACAGGCCGGCGAAGGCCAGCAGTTCGCCGTCGTGGCGATGGATGTACCAGGGCTGCTTGTGGCTGCTGCCCCGCACATACTGCCATTCGTAGAAGCCGTCGGCCGGAACGATGCAGCGACGCGCCTTGAAGGCCGCGCGAAAGGCCGGAAGCCGGCTGGCCGTCTCGCCGCGCGCGTTGACGGTACGCTGCGCGAAACTCTCGTCATGCGCCCAGGCGGGCACCAGGCCCCAGCGCAGCATGTCCAGGCACGGCCCGGCTGCATCCGAGCGCACGACCGGGGCGAACTGTCCGGGAGCGAGGTTGAATCGCGGGCGCCATTCCTCGCTGCGCGAGGACTCGCCGCGGCCGTCGGCGATGCCGAACTGCTCCAGGATGCGCCGGGGAGCACTTTTCAGGACGTAGCGGCCGCACATGGATGCGTTCCCCGCGCGATGCCCTGGCGTCCCGCCGCCCCGGCTCAGCGGAAGATCTTGCCCGGGTTGAGGATTCCCGCCGGGTCCAGCGCCTGCTTGAGGGTGCGCATCAACTCGATGGCCAATTCCCCGGCCTCCTCCAGCAGGAACTCCTGCTTGTGCAGACCCACGCCGTGTTCGCCGGTGCAGGTGCCGCCCAGTCGCAGCGCACGGCGCACCAGGCTGGCATTCAGGCTTTCGGCCAGTTCGCGCTCTTCGGGTCGCGCGGGATCGATCAGATACCCCACGTGGAAGTTCCCATCGCCGACGTGGCCGACCACGAAGTACGGCAGGCCCGCGGCATCCGCCTCGGCCACGGTATCGTTGATGCTCTCGGCCAGGCGGGAGATGGGCACGCAGGTGTCGGTGGTCACGCAGCGGCATCCGGGGCGGGTCTGCAGCGCCGACAGATAGGCGTGGTGCCGGGCCTTCCACAGCCTGCTGCGCTCTTCCGGCGTGTCGGCCCACGCGAAGTCGGAACCCTGGTGGCCGGCGGCGATTTCCTGCGTGGTCTGCGCCTGCTCACGCACGCCGTCGGCGGTGCCGTGGAACTCCATGAGCAGCAGGGGCTGCTCGGGCAGCCCCAGGTGATCGTGGGCGTTGACCGCGCGCACCGCGTGGGCGTCCATCAGCTCGCAGCGGGCGATCGGCACCGCCGCCTGGATCAACTCGATGGTGCAATCCACCGCGCTGGCCACGTCGGGAAAGGAGCACACCGCCGCGGCCACCGCCTGCGGCTGCGGGTGCAGGCGCAGCGTGACCTCGGTGACGATGCCCAGCGTCCCCTCGCTGCCCACGAACAGGCGGGTGAGGTCGTAGCCGGCACTGCTCTTGCGGGCTCGGGTGCCGGTGCGCACCACGCGGCCGTCGGCCAGCACCACGGTGAGTGCCAGCACGTTGTCGCGCATGGTGCCGTAGCGCACGGCATTGGTGCCGCTGGCGCGCGTCGCGGTCATGCCGCCCAGGGTCGCATCGGCACCGGGATCGATGGGGAAGAACAGGCCGCTGTGGCGCAGCTCCTCGTTGAGCTGCAGGCGCGTCACCCCGGCCTGCACGGTCGCCAGCATGTCCTCGGCGGCCACCTCGAGCACCCGGTTCATGCGTGTGAGATCGAGCGTGATGCCTCCCTGCACGGCCAGGAGCTGGCCCTCCAGCGAGGAACCGGCGCCGAAGGCGATGACCGGCACGGCGTGCGCTGCGCAAAGGCGCACCGCATCGGCCACGTCCTCGGTGGTGGTGCAGAACACCACGCCCGAGGGCGGGGCGACGTCGAAGGGAGATTCGTCACGCCCATGCTGCTCGCATACCGCGCGCGCGGTGCTGAAGGCATCACCGAAGCGCGCGCCCAGGCGCTGCAACAGCTCGGCGGGAGCCTCGCGCCGCAGCGCGGCGGGCGAAATACGATCGTTCATGACGGAGTCCTCGAAGGCGTCGCCGCGTCGACACGCGGCAAGGACGAGCATACATCCGCGCGGCGCCGCGCGGGCGCGCGCCCGGCGCGCAGGGCAGGCCGGCGCGGCGACGGCCTCAGTCCCTGAGCATTCCCAGGTACGTGGCCTCGACCTTGGGGTCGTGCAGCAACTGGCGGGCCGGGCCATGCATGGACACCTCGCCCAGCTCGAGCACGTAGCCGAAGTCGGCCACCTGCAGGGCCGCGCGCGCGTTCTGCTCGATGAGCAGCACGCTCATGCCGGCGTCGCGCAAACGGGCCACCGCATGCAGCACCTCGCGCACGATGCGGGGGGCCAGCCCAAGGCTGGGCTCGTCGAGCATGAGCAGGCGCGGCGCGCCCATCAGCGCACGCCCCAGCGCCAGCATCTGGCGCTCCCCGCCCGACAGGGTCTGCGCCGCCTGCGCGCGGCGCTCTTTCAGCCGAGGGAACAACTCGTAGACCCGCTCGAGCTCGCGCTGGCGCGCCGCACGCCCGTCACGGCGGCGGAAAGCCCCCAGCAGCAGGTTGTCGTGCACGCTCATGGAGCCGAACAGGTCGCGCTTCTCGGTGACCAGGCCGATCCCCGCCTCCACGCGCTGCTGCGCATCGGCGCGCCCCAGGTCGCGTCCATCGAACGATACCTGGCCGCTGGCGCGCAGCAGACCCATGACCGCAGCCAGCAAGGTGGTCTTGCCGGCGCCGTTGGGACCGATCACGGTGACGATGCTGCCGCCGGGCACCTCCAGGTCCACGCCGCGCACCGCCTGCACCTTGCCGTAGTTCACGCTCAGGCCCTGCACGCGCAGCAGGGGCTGCGAGCTTGAGGGGGGGTTCATGCCGCCTCTCCTTGCGGCGCCGGCTCGTCGAGCCCGCCCAGGTAGGCCTCGATCACCGCCGGGTGCTTCTGCACCTCCCGCGGCAGCCCCTCGGCGATCTTCTCGCCGAAGTCCATGGCCACCACGCGGTCGGCCAGGCCCATGACAAAGTCCAGGTCGTGCTCGACCAGCAGGATGGCCATTCCCTGGGACCGCAATTGCTGCAGCAACTGGGCCAGGTTGCGCTTCTCCAGGTAGCGCAGCCCCGCCGCCGGCTCGTCCAGCAGCAGCAGGCAGGGGTCTGTTGCCAGCGCGCGCGCGATTTCCACCACCCGCTGCAGGCCCAGCGGCAGGCTGCCGGCGGACGCGTGCGCGTGCTCGACCAACCCGCAGCGTTCGAGCTGCTGCCAGGCGGTGGCCTGGATGGAGGCTTCCTGCGCGCGGTCCAGGCGCCAGGCCGAGGCCACGAAACTGTGGTGCCCGCGCAGGTGCGCGCCCAGCGCCACGTTGTCCAGCACGCTCATGCGCGGCAGCAGGCGCACATGCTGGAAGGTACGGCTCAGCCCCAACGCGGCCACCGCGCGCGAATCCATCCGGTGCACCGCGCGGTCGCGGAAATGCACTTCTCCCGAGCTCGCGCGGTCGACCTGGGAAATGCAGTTGAACAGCGTGCTCTTGCCCGCCCCGTTGGGACCGATCAGCGCCAGCACCTCGCCGGCGCGCACCTCGAAGCTGATGGCGTTGTTGGCCACCAACCCTCCGAAGCGCTTGGTCAGCCCGCGCACCTGCAGCACCACCTCCCCGGCGGCCGGGCGGGCGCGCTCGGCCAGCACCGGCGCGCTCGGGCGCCGCGGCGGCTGCGAGGCCGCCGTGCTCCAGCGCGCCCCCAGCGCACGCAGCCGCGCCCACAACCCTTCCGGCGCGCGCTGCAGGATCAGGATCATCAGCACCCCGAAGGCCAGGCCCTCGAAGCTGCCGCTGCGCCCCAGCAGGTGTGGCAGCCAGTCCTGCAGCCACTGGCGCAGCAGCGAATACAGCGAGGAGCCCAGCACCGCGCCCCACAGGTCGGCGATGCCGCCCACCACCCCCATGAACAGGTACTCGATGCCCTGGCCCAGCGAGAAGGGCGTGGGGTTCACGAAACCCTGCATGTGCGCGTACAGCCAGCCCGACACGGCCGCGTACTGCGCCGCCAGCACGAACAGGATGGTCTTGAAGCGCGTGGTGTTCACCCCCATGGCCTCGGCCATCAGCGTGCCTCCCTTGAGCGCGCGCATCGCCCGCCCCTCGCGCGAATCCAGCATGTTGTGCACGGTCCAGACGATCAGCAGCACCACGCCCCAGATCAGGTAGTGGTACTGCAGCGCCGTGCTCAGCCGGACCCCCAGCAGGCTGATCGGCTCGATACCGCTCATGCCCGTCTGCCCCCCGATGGCCTGCACGTTGCCGAACACCAGGTAGATGCTCAGGCCCCAGGCCAGCGTGGACAGGGGCAGGAAATGCCCGCTCATGCGCAGGGTCAGCCAGCCCAGCAGCAGCGCGGCCAGCGTCACCAGCACCAGGGCAGCCACCAGCCCCCACCAGGGGCTCCAGCCCTGCGCCGTGCACAGGTAGGCGCTGGTGTAGGCGCCCATGCCGACGAAGGCCGCCTGGCCGAAACTCGTCAGCCCACCCACCCCGGTCAGCAGCACCAGGCCCAGCACCACGATCGTGGCCAGACCGATGTAGTCCAGGAGCGTGCGCCCGTAGCTTCCGAGCAGCCAGGGCAGCACCGCCATGAGCAGCACGAAGCCGGCCGTCAACCCATGGCGCAGCTTCATTCCTCATCCTCCTGGTGCACACCCGGGCCATGGGCCAGCGAACGCCACAGCAGCACGGGAAGAATCAGCGAGAACACGATCACATCCTTGTAGGCACTGGCCCAGAAGGAGGAGAAGGACTCCACCAGCCCGACGAAGATCGAGCCGGCCGCCGCCAGGGGGTAGCTGGACAGCCCGCCGATGATCGCCGCCACGAAGCCCTTGAGCCCGATGACGAAACCGGAGTCGTAGTAGATGATCGTGGTCGACGCGATGAATATCCCCGACAGCGCACCGATGAGCGCGGCCAGCGCGAAGGCCGTGCGCCCGGCGAATGCGGGCGAGATGCCCATGAGCTGCGCGCCGGTGCGGCTGACTGCCGTGGCCCGCAGCGCCTTGCCCCAGAGCGTGTAGTTGAAAAACACGAACAGCCCCACCACCAGCACCGCCGACAGCGCGATGATCCACAGCGTCTGCTGATCCACCGGCATGCCCGCGAGCTGGAAGCTGCCGTCGGTGAAGGCCGGCAGGCGCGAACCCTCGGGCCCGAAGAAGTACAGACCCAGGCTGCTCATCGCCAGGTGCAGCGCAACCGACAGCAGCAGCAGGGTCAGCACCGAGGCCTGCGCCACCGGCTGGTACACCAGCCGGTACAGCAGCGGGCCCAGCGGCACCGTCACCAGCAGCGCCACGAGGATCTGCAGCGCGTAGTCCAGCCTGCCCAGCGGCAGCGCGTAGCAGGCCGCCAGCGCCAGCGCCGCCGGGCCCAGGTTGGCGCCCAGCATGCGCGCCAGTGCCGCCGCCCCACCCTGCGCCGCGCGCCGCGCGTCGAGCATGCTGGCCACGGCACCCAGCAGCGGGAGCAGCCAGACCGCCTGGGGCACCCGCCCGGCGTGGATGGCCACCAGCGACAGCGCGCCGAAGGTCATGACCTCGCCCTGCGGGATGAAGATCACCCGCGTGACCGCGAACACCAGCACCAGGGCCAGGGCGAGCAGCGCGTAGACGGCGCCCAGCGTCAGTCCGCTCTGGCCGAGGTAGATGGCAATGCCGAAGTCCATGGTGCAGGCGGGCAGGCAGGGTCAGGCGCGGCGGCGGGGGCGCGGCGGCACCCGGAGCCTCAATGCATCAGCTTCCAGGTTCCGTTCTCGATGCGCGTGAGCGCAACGGCGCGGTCATCGAGGCCGTTGTGGTCGGTCGGGCTCATGGAATAGATGCCGTCGGCCCCGGGGATGTCCTTCAGGCCTTCGAGGGCGTTGCGAAGGGCCGAACGGAAGGCCACCGTGTCCTCGGGCCTGGCCTGCTTGAGGGCGACGGGAAGCGCGTGCTCGAGCAGGGTGATCGCGTCCCAGGCGTTGGCACTGAACTGCGACAGCGAGTTCTTGCCGTAGGCGGCCTGGTAGGCGGTGGCGAACTTCATCGCCGAAGCCTTGATGGGACTGTTCGCCGGCAACTGCTCGGCCACCACGCCGGGCGAGACCGGCACGACGGTGCCATTGCAGTCGGCGCCACACACGCGCAGGAAGTCGGGATTGGCCACGCCATGGGTCTGGTAGATCTGGCCCGCGTAGCCCACCTTCTTGAGTTCACGCTGGGGCAGCGCCGCCGGGGTCCCGGAGGCGGCGATCAGCACGGCCTGGGGCTTGGCGGCCAGGATGTGCAGGATCTGCCCGGTCACCGAGGTGGCGGTGCGGTTGAAGCGCTCGCTGGCGACGACCTGGATGCCGGCCGCCTTCGCGTCCTTGGAGAAGTTGTTCCACCAGTCCTCGCCGTAGGCGTCGTCGAAGCCGATGAAGGCCACGCTGCGCACCTTGTCGGCGACCAGGTTCTTGACGATGGCGCGCGCCATCAGGCCCGTGGTCTGCGGGGTGTTGAAGGCCCACACGCGCGGCCCCGTGACCGGGAAGACGATGGGACGACCCGCCGCCAGCGAGATGTTCGGAGTCTTGCTGGAGCCGATGACGTCCAGCATCGCCATCGAGTTCGGCGTGATCGACGAGCCGATCACCAGGTCGACCTTGTCGCTGTCGATGAGCTCCTTGGTCGCCTTCACCGCGGTGGTCGGATCGGAGGCATCATCCTTGAAGATGTAGTCGATCTTCTGGCCGTCGATCTGCTTGGGGAAGAGCTCGACGGTCTTTTTTTCCGGAATGCCCAGGGAAGCGGCCGGGCCGGTCTGGGACAGCACCACGCCGACCTTGACATCGGCACGGGCAGTGGCGGCACAGGCCATGGCCACGGCGGCGGCAAGCACGAGATGAACGGTTTTCATGAATGGTCTCCTCCAGGGTGAATACCCCGCTGCGCCCGGGCGCGGCGGGACGACTGAGTTCGCGCCGACCTCGCGGGTGGCGCGCCGCCGGGGCTGGGCGGTGGGTTCATGCAGGCTCACGCGCCAGGCGCAGGGCCTGGCGCAGCACGCCCAGGTCACCGACGTGGTTGGCCAGCAGCAGCACCAGGCGCGCATCGAGCAGCGCGGACGCCTGCGCGTCCAGTCCTTCGTGCGCAGCGAGCAGCTCGGCGTAGAAGGTATCCGCTGCCACATGCTCGTAGGGGCTGGGCGAGGCCGGATCGTGGAAGTGGGCTTGCAGCACGAGTTCCATGGGTCAGGACGGGGCGAGCGGAAACCATTGGAATCGCCTCGATGCGTTTCGAAGCGATGGGAAGCATAGCGGGGCCTCGGGCATCCTGCGATCGGGAGCGCTGCGAGCCGGGATCAATGCCCGGTGGCGCGGGCCAGCGCGGCACGCACCGAGGCCGCATCGACGCGCCGCCAGCGCGCGGCCACGTGCTGGTCGGGGCGGATCAGGTAGGCCGTGCCCTCGCGCGCGTCGCAGCGCTCGGCGGCCAGGTGTCGAGCGTCGTGAAGCACCTGCAGGCCTTCGAGCCGTCCCGGCTGCTCCGCCAGCACGAGCAGACGGGGTGTCACAGGCCCATCGCCCAGTTCGCGCAGGGCCTGCACCGTCTCGCGCAGACTCTCCGCGCGATCGGTGAACAGCAGCAAGGTGAAGTCCCCGCCCGTATGACGCAGCAGCCAGTCGGCCTGTCCGTCGACTTCCACCGGGGCGTCGGCCAGCGGCGAGCCGGGTCGCAGCACGCAGTCGAAGTCCTGCGTATCCGGGGTGTTCAGGGACGAATCCCACAGGTGCGTGGGGGTGGAAAGGCGCCCGGAGTTCACCAGCGCACGCGCGAAGGGGTGGTGCACCGCCAGTTGCAGCGTGGCTTCGCGGTAGCGCCGCGCGGTGTCCGTCCGGGGGGTGATGAAATCCGTGGCGCGGGTCGAGTTGCCGATGTTGTCGTCGGCCGCGGCCGCGCGCTCGGCGTCATAGCTGTCAAGCAGGGATTCGGGAGCCAGCCCGTGCAGGACCCACGCCAGCTTCCAGGCCAGGTTGTCCACGTCCTGCAGCCCGGAGTTGGCGCCCCTCGCCCCGAAGGGAGAGACCTGATGCGCGGCATCCCCGGCGAACAGCACGCGCCCGCTGCGAAAACTCCGCATGCGCCGGCATTGAAAGGTGTACACGCTGACCCACTCGAGATCGAAGTGCGCCTGCTGGTAGCCCTGATGGTCGAGCATCGCGCGGATGCGCGGAATCACCCGCTCGGGTTGGCGCTCGAGCTCCGGGTCGGCGCCGGCGCCCAGTTGGAAGTCGATGCGCCAGACCTCATCGGCCTGGCGATGCAGCAGCACCGACTGGCCGGGGTGGAACGGGGGATCGAACCAGAACCAGCGCTCGGCGGGAAACTGCGCATGCATCGACACGTCGGCGATGAGGAATCGGTCGTTGAACACCTTGCCTTCGGCGTCCAGGCCGAGCATCTTGCGCACCGGACTGCGCGCCCCGTCGGCGGCGATCACCCAATCGGCCTCCAGGGTGTATTCGCCCTGGGGGCCGGCCACGCGCAGGCGCACGCCGTCGGCCAGCGCTTCGACGCCCTCGACGCGGTTCTTCCAGCACAGCGCGATGCCCGGCAGCTGATGCGCGCGGTCCACCAGATACTGCTCCAGGTAGTACTGCTGGAGGTTGACCATGCCGGGCATCGCGTGCCCGGGCTCGGGCAGGAGCTCGAAACTGTAGACCTCGCGATCTCGGTGGAACACCCGCCCGGTGTTCCAGGTCACACCCTTGCGCAGGACCGCCTCGCCCGCACCCAGGCGCTCGAGCACCTCCAGGCTGCGCTTGGCGTAGCACAGGCCGCGCGACCCCACGCTGACGGTGTCGTCATCGTCCAGCAGAACCACGCTCAGGCCATGCTGCGCGCAGTCGATGGCGGCGGCCAGCCCGATGGGGCCCGCGCCGACGATGACCAGCGGATGGCGCGCGCCCGGTGCCAGTCGGGGGGCCACGCGGGGGGCGAAGCGGGGATGCACGTAACCTGGGGCCATGGAGCAGATGCGCGGCGTCCGGCCCGCTCCTGACGCCGCCAGGGGCTACGCCGATAGACAAAAGCCGAAGAATGCCTTGAAATGAATCTGTTGAACGAAGCTTAGTCATTTACTAATGGATCAGCATAGGTATAAACCCGGCTCGAAACAGGCGGAGGCGGGCCCCGCCCTCGCGGCAGGCGATGCCCCGGCTGGGCAGCCCGTGGAACCTGGCGAGGGCGGGACCGGCTCGGCCCGCGCGTGGGGGCAGTCGCGAGGCATCCAGAGCATCGAGGTCGGCGGACGCCTGCTGCGCGCCCTCGCCGACCATGGGCGCGCGCTGCCCCTGAAGGAGCTGGCCCAGGCGGCCGACATGGCCCCCGGCAAGGCGCACCCCTACCTGGTGAGCTTCGGCAAGCTCGGACTCATCGACCAGGACTCCACGGGGCGCTACGGACTGGGGCCGCTGGCCATGGAGCTGGGCCTGATCAGCCTGCAGCAGTACGACCCCGTGCGCCTGGCGGAGCCGCTGCTGGTGGAACTGGCACAGGCCACGGGCCACAGCGCGGCCATCGCGCTTTGGGGCAACCATGGCCCGACCATCGTGCGCATCGAGGAAGCGCCCAGCGCCGTGCATGTGCGCATGCGTCCCGGCACCGTCACCAGCCTGCGGGACACGGCCACCGGCAAGGTATTCGCCGCCTTCCATGCCCGCGAGCGGGTGCGGGAGGTGACGGGCCCGAGCGCGCCGGATCCGGACTTCGAGGCCGAGCTGGCCCGTGTTCGCGCCGAGGGCGTGGGCCTCAGCGTGGATGGCCTGCTGCGCGGGATCAGCGCCATGTCGGCGCCGGTGTTCGACCAGCGCGGGCACATGGTGCTGGCCCTGACCCTCATCGGCCCGACCCCGGTGTTCGATGCCGACCCGGCCGGCGCGCTGGCTCAGACCCTGCGCTCCTACGCGCAGGTGCTGTCGAGGCGCCTGGGCGCGGCGCCCGGCGCCTCCAGCGGCCGCTGGGGCGCCCCCTGATCGTCCCCTGATCGTCCCCTGAGCGCCCCAGGGCCGTGCCAGCGCACAATGCGAGGCTGTTTCCTCCAGCGCTCGAACCCATGCACGCCCCCCGCCCCTCCCCCCGAGTCCCGCCCGCGCCCCCCCGCCTGTTGCTCCTGGCCCATGGGTCCCGGCGTCCCCAGTGGGCGGCTCCCTTCGAGGCGGTGCTTGCGACACTGCGCGGCATGCGCCCGGGCATCGACGTGAGTCTGTGCTTCCTCGAGTCCATGCAACCCTCGCTGGGCCAGGCGCTGGAGCAGGCCGCAAGGGAGGGCTGCGAGCATCTGCGCCTGGTGCCCCTGTTCCTGGGCACCGGAGCCCACCTGGAGCGCGACGTCACCCAGGAAGTGCAGCGTGTGCGCGACTTGCATCCCTGCATGCAGGTGGAACTCCTGCCCGCGGCGGGTGACAGCGATCTGGTGACCCAGGCACTGGCGCGCCACGCGCTGCAAGGCCTGGAGCCGGCGGCCAGCGCCCCGCAAGCCGCGGACTGAAGCGCCGAGCCGAGCCCCCTGGAGCCTGGAGCGCGATCATGTCCCCGTCCCCGAAGCCCGACATGGCCCAGGAGGGCCTCGACCCTCGCACCGCGGTGCTGCCCTGGCTGCACGCTCTCAGCCGCGGGCCGCGCGGAAGTCGCGACCTCGACGCCGGCCAGGCCCGCACCTTGATGCACTGGCTGCTGCAGGGGCAGCTCAGCGACGCCCAGGCAGGCGCGGCACTGGTGGCGCTGCGCATGAAATCGGAAAGCGCCGTCGAACTCGAAGGCTTCACCCGCGCGGTGCTGGACGCGGTGCCGCCGCTGGCCAGCACGCGCGCGACGGTCTGCCTGAGCAGCCTCAACGGCACGCGACGACTGCCCAACCAGGTTCCGCTGCTGGCCGCGCTGCTGCAGCGCCGCGGCATCCCGGTGCTGGTGCTCGGAGCCGAGCAGCAGGATGGTCGTGCCCACACGCTGCCGCTGTGGCAGGGCCTGGGCCTGCCGGTGGCTGCCGGGCGCGAGCAGGCGGGGCAGGCTCTGGAGCGCGGCGAGGCGATCTACCTGGACCTGGATGGACTCAGTCCCGAGCTGCGGAGGGTCCTGCGCTGGCGCGAGGAGCTGGGCGTGCGCAACAGTGCCCATGCCGTGGCCAAGCTGCTGGCGCCGGTGCGTGGCCCCAGTCTGCTGCTGGCCAGCTACACCCACGCGGACTATGCACCCCGCATGACCCATGTGCTGAGCGCCCTGCGCCAGCCCGCGCTGATCTCCCGGGGCTGCGAGGGCGAGGTGCCCGCCCATCCCGAACGCGCCGCGCAGTGGCTGCGGGTGGACGCGCAGGGATGCGTGCACGCCGAGGCCGATGAGGCGGCCCCCACGGACGAAGCGGCAAGCGCGCGTGCGCGGGCCGCGGCGCAGGATGGCGCGCAGACCCTGGCCTGGAGCCGCGATGTGCTGGACGGACGCGAGACGCTGCCCATGGCCCTGGAGGGCCAGTTGCGGCGCATCGAAGCCCTTTTTGCGCATTTGCCGCGGCGCGCAGCCCCCGAAGGCGTGGCGCCGGCTTGATCTCGGACACGAGGCGCTCGCCTCGACCTGTCGCGATGCCCCTGCGCAGGGGCACAATGGCGCCACCTGGGGAGATGCGGGCGATGGCGCTGGATCTGGTGTTCTGGATGGGACTCAACGGCGCGCCGCCGGGCGAAGCGCCGCGTGTGTACGCGCTGGAGCGCCGCCTGCACCCGCTGATGATCGGCATCGCGCTGCTGGCGGTGCCCTCCTTCTACCTCGAGGAACTGCAGCCTGGCCACCCACTGCGCTCGCTGGGCGTGGTGATGGACGCTTGGATCTTCGGCGCCTTCGCGTTCGAGACCGTGGCCATGCTGATGCTCAGCCGCCAGCGTCTGCGCTACTTGCTGTACAACTGGCTGAACCTATTCATCGTGCTGGCCTCGGGCCTGGCCCTGGCGGGCCTGGACAGCGAATGGATCCCCCTGGTACGCCTGGCACGCGCCGCCTTCGTCGGCCTGGTGTTTGCGCGCATGCTCGGCGGCCTGCGACGCATGGTCGCGGCCAATGCCGTGGCCTACGCCTTCGCGCTGGGGACCGGCGCCGTGCTGCTGGCGGGACTGGGCTTTTACTGGCTGGAGCCCAGTGCGCACACCTTCGACGACGGACTGTGGCTGGCCTTCACCACCGCGGCCACCATCGGCTATGGCGACATCGTGCCGACGACCACGGCATCGCGCCTGCTGGCGGTGCTGGTGGTGGTGGTCGGCTACGCGGTGTTCTCGCTGGTCACCGCCTCGGTGGCGGCCTTCCTGATCGGCGAGGGCGAGCGACGCCTGCAGCACGAGATCTACCGCGACATGAAAGCCCTGCGCGGCGAACTGAGGGAGCTGCGCGGGCAACTCGCCTCGCTGCAATCGGCCTCCGGCATCGGGGCTCAGGCCGCGCCTGACATCGAGCCCGAAAGCCTGACGCTGCCCTCGAGCGCTCCCGCAACGGCGACCGACATGGCGCAGCGCGCACCACGCGCGAACCGGCGCCGCACCTCGCGCTGAGCCGGCGGCGCGACAGGGCGAGGGAAGCGGCGCGCGATCTCCTGCGGCGCCGCAACCGTTCTAGAACTTCCAGCGCTCGGCCAGCTTGGCCGGTCGCAGCGTGTCGTATTCCTCGAAGGGCTGGTGGATCCACGGACTGGACGGCAGCATTTCCACGTAATAGTCCGGCAGCACCGTGGAGATGCCCTTCACCCAGATCACCGCGGTGCGCAACTCGCTGATGTCGAGCGGGCCGGCACGCAGGCGATCTGCCACGGCGCGCAGGGTCTCGCCCGAATCCGCCAGGTCGTCCACCAGCAGCACGCGGCCGCTGAGCTCGCCGCGGGGCATCGTGATGTAGTGGGCGATCTCCACGCGCGAGCGCTCGGCATTCGCCCCCGAGCCGTAGGAACTCGTGGACATGATGGCCAATGGGCGATCGAACACGCGCGAGAGCACATCGCCGGGCCGGGTGCCCCCGCGTGCCAGGCACAGGATCTGGTCGAACTCCCAGCCGGACTTGTAGATCTTCAGCGCGAGTTTCTCGATCAGGGCGTGGTACTCGTCCCACGACACGTACATGTTCTTGCCGTCTTCGCTGAGCATGGCCTCTTGCCTCTTGCGCCGTGGCGCGGCGCGGAAGAATGGATGGGAAAGCCGCCGGTTCAGGCGCCGAAGGGATGCTGCAGGACGATGGTGTGGTCCCGGTCAGGGCCGGTGGACACCATCGCGATGGGCGTTTCGCTGAGCTCGGCCACGCGCTCCAGGTAGTTGCGGGCCGGCGTGGGCAACTGCTCCCATCGCGTCAGGCCGGCCGTGGTCTCGCTCCAGCCGGGCATGCGCTCGTAGCGGGGCTCGCAGCGCGCGATGTCGTCGGCGTCCAGCGGCAGGATGTCGATGTCCCGCCCTTCCAGGCGATAGCCGGTGCACAGCAGGATCTCCGGCAAGCCGTCCAGCACGTCCAGCTTGGTGATGCACTGGCCGGTCGTCGAATTCAGGATGTTGGCGCGCTTGAGCGCGGCGGTGTCGATCCAGCCGCAGCGGCGCGGACGCCCGGTGACGGTGCCCCGCTCCTGGCCCACGGTATGCAAGTGATGGCCCACGCTGCCCGGCTGGTCGATGGGCAGCTCGGAAGGAAAGGGCCCGCTGCCCACGCGGGTCGTGTAGGCCTTGGTGATGCCCAGCACGTAGTCGATCTCCCCGGGACCCACGCCCGAGCCGGCTGCGGCATTGCCCGCGACGCAGTTGCTGGAGGTGACGAAGGGATAGGTGCCGTGGTCCACGTCGAGCAGCGTGCCTTGCGCACCCTCGAACAACAGGCGATCGCCGCGCTGACGGCTGAGGTGCACGTGGTAGCCCACGTCGGCGAGCATCGGAGCGATCGGCTCGGCCAGTTCCAGCAGGCGGTCGTAGGTGGCCTCGAAATCCACCACCGGAGCATGGAGGAATTCCCGAAGGGTGAAGTTGTGCCAGTCCAGCGCCTCGCGCAACTTGTCGGCCAGGCGCCGCGGGTGCTTCAGGTCCTGGGCGCGCACGGCGCGGCGCGCCACCTTGTCCTCGTAGGCGGGGCCGATGCCCTTCCCCGTGGTGCCGATCTTGCCCACTCCGCGGGATTCACGGCTGGCTTCGCGCGCGAGGTCCAGCGCCACATGCGAGGGCAGCACCAGGGGACAGGATTCGCTGATGCGCAGTCGCGAGCGCAGTTGCACTCCGGCGGCCTCGAGGCGGGCGATTTCCTTCATCAGGTGTTCGGGGTCGAGCACCACGCCATTGCCGATGTAGCAAAGCACGTCCGGGCGCATGGCACCCGAGGGGATCAACTGCAGGGCCGTCTTCTGGCCGTTGATCACCAGCGTATGCCCGGCGTTGTGACCGCCCTGGAAGCGAACCACGCCCTGCGCCTGGTCGGTCAGCCAGTCGACGACCTTGCCCTTGCCCTCGTCGCCCCACTGGTTGCCCACGACGACCACGTTACGTCCTGTGCTCACGACACTTCTGCCTTTTTGAAGAGAAAAATGGGAAACGGTCCGCGCCAAGCCGCGCGTTTCAGGCCGAGCCGGACGGCGCGCATGGACGCACGATCCATCCGGCCTCGGCACGCACGAGCTCGCGGTCCAGGCGGAAGCTCTCCCCCTCGAACACGGCCTGCGCCGGCAGCTCGATCACCACGGTGCCCGCCTCGCGCAGCGCCCGAACGGCCTGCGCGTAGCCGGGCTCGTCCGACCATTGCGCGCGCACGGCCGGGCGCGGCGCCGGCCCCCCCATGCCGCGCACCAGCTCGCGCAGATCCATGGAAAAGCCGGTGGCCGGGCGCAAGCGTCCGAAGCTGGCACCGATCTCGTCGTACCGCCCGCCGCGCGCCAGCGCGTCCGGACGATCCGGCGCGTACAAGCCGAAAATCACCCCGCTGTGGTAGTGATAGCCGCGCAGATCCGCGAGGTCCACCTGCACGTCGCAACCCGCCTGCGCGTGCAGCCGGGCCAGGCGCTCCAGGTCATCCAGGGCCTCGCGCACCGGCTCGCGCTGCGGCAGCACGCGGCGCGCGTCCTGCAGCACGGAGGCGTCTCCGAACAGCTCGGTCAGCGCCAGGATGGGCTCGCGCTGGGACTGTGGCAGCTCGGCGCTAAGGTCCCGCAGCCGCGGTACATCCTTGCGCGCGAGGGCCTCGAGCATCGCCGAGAGGCGAAGCGGTCCCGCCACCAGCCCGCCCAGCACGCCGCGTACCAGGCGTGCATCGGACAGCCCCAGCGCCAGGTTCCCGAAACCGGCCAGGCGCAGGCTGTGCAGCGCCAGGCGTTGCACCTCGAGGTCGGCCTCCAGCCCGGCATGGCCGTACAGCTCGACGCCGAACTGCAGAGGCTGACGCGTGGCGTACACACCCTGCGCGTGGGTGTGCACGATGCTGTCGCAATAGCACAGGCGCACCAGACCTTCGCGGTTGAGCAGGTGCGCATCGATGCGAGCGGCCTGCGGCGTCATGTCGGCGCGCAGGCCCAGCGTGTGGCCCGAGACCTGGTCGACCAGCTTGAAGGTCTGCTGATCCAGGTCCTGTCCGGTTCCCGACAGCAGCGAATCCACGTACTCGAGCAGGGGCGGAATCACCAGCTCGTAACCGTGGCTGGCGGCATGGTCGAGCAGGGTGCGGCGCAGCTGCTCGATGGCCGCGGCCTCGCGGGGCAGCACGTCGGAGAAGCGCTCGGGGAGCAGCCAGGCAGTCATGCAGGGCAGGAAAGTACGGGGTGTTCGAAAAAACCAGCCCGCATTCTAGGGCTTGGGGGCTGGCCGGAGCCAAGGGCGCAAGCCCGTGGCGTTTCAGCGCTTGTGCACGCCGCCTGGCGCGGGCTTGCCGCCCGGGCTGCGCATGAAGCGGAAAAAGTCGCTCGACGGGTCGAGCACCATCACGTCGCTGCGACTGTGGAAGCTGGCGCGGTACGCCTCCAGGCTGCGGTAGAAGGCGGCGAACTCCGGATCCTTGCCGAAGGAGCCCGCGTAGATGCGCGCGGCCTGGGCGTCGCCCTCGCCCTTGAGGGTCTGGGCCTTGCGGTAGGCCTGCGCCAGCAGCACTTCGCGCTGCCTGTCGGCCTCGGCCCGGATCTTGTCGGCCTGCGCCTGCCCCTGCGCGCGCGTCTGGTCGGCCTCCAGCTTGCGCGCAGCGGCCATGCGGCGGTAGACGGCGTCCGTCACGTCGGCCGTGTAGTCCAGTTCGGTGAGCCCGGCGTCGACCACCTCGATCCCGCTGGGGCGCAGGGTCTTGGCGAGCTGGGCCGCGAGCCTGGATTCCAGCACGCCGTCCTGCTGCGCCAGCACCTGGGGCAGCTGCAGCGCGGCCAGGTCGGAACCCAGCTGCGAGCGCAGCGCGGCACCGATGCGGTCGTCGGCCGCGGACTCGCCGGCCCCGAAGCTGCGGAGATAGGCCTGGGGATCCTGGATACGCCACTTCACGAACCAGCTGGCCACCAGGTCGTCCTTGCCGTGCGTGGCGAAGGCGTCCGGCTGCACGCTGCGCAGGGTGCGCAGGCGGCGATCCAGCATCACCACGTTCTCGATCGGCGCCGGCCACTTGAAATACAGGCCCGGCTCGCTTCGCACACCCTCGAGCCGGCCCATCGCGTAGACCGCAGCGAACTGGCCGCGGTTGACGACGAAAAGACTCGTGCTGGCAGCAGCGAGCGCGAGCACGACGGCGAGAACGGCAAGGGCGAAGCGATTCATCGGCAGCTGCCTGGGTTCGGGGTGCGCGGGATGGTCAGCGGGAGTTGCGTTCGCGCAGCGAATCGCGTCCGCCGCGCGCGGTGGACGCCGCGGAGGCTGCCGAGGCCGGCACCGCGGCGGATGCGGTCTGCGCGGCGGAAGCCGGGGTCTGCGGCAGGGAAGCCGCTGCGCCGGGCAGCTGCACCGCCCCCGCGGGGCCCGCCAGCGCGGCGCCCGGGGATGCCGGGCCGCCGGCCGCGGATTCGCCGTGCAGCAGCTTGTCCAGCGGGAGGTACACAAGGTTGTTGGCGCCCTTCGAGCCGACCAGCACCTTGGTGACGCGGCCGAGGATCTCCTGCATGGTCTGCAGGTACATGGACTCGCGCACCACCTGCGGAGCCTTGCGGTATTCCTCGTAGACCAGGTTGAAGCGCGAGGCGTCGCCCTGGGCCTGCGCCACCACGCTGGACTTGTAGCCCTCGGCCTGCTGCACCAGGGTCGTCGCGGTGCCCCGGGCGCGCGGCAGCACCTCCTGCGCGTAGGCCTGTGCCTGCGCGCGCAGGCGTTGCGCGTCCTGGACGGCCTTGGCCGCGTCCTCGTAGGCCGGTCGCACCGGCTCCGGCACCGACACACGCTGGATGCTCAGGTCCGTCACCCGTACGCCGCTGTGCCAGCGGTCGAGGAGCTTCTGCACGCGGGCCTGCGCGGCCCGGGCCATGGCCGAGCGGTCGCCGTGCATCACCTGCTGCAGGGTCATGCCGCCGATGACCCCGCGGATCGCTTCCCGCGCAGCCTGCGATACCGCGGCCTCGGGATCGCGATCGCCGTAGACGAAGTCCAGCGCATCGCCCACCCGCCATTGCACGCTCAGGCGCAGATCGACGATGTCCCCATCCGAGCTGAGCATCGACGATCGGGGCGCTCCGCTGAGGGTGCCGACGGAGGAATCCCCGATGGGTTGGGTGTGCAGCGTATCGGCATCGAGCACGACGGCATGGCCGAAGGGCGCCGGATAGTGCCAGTTCAACCCGGCCTGGTCCACGGAAGAGACCGTGCCCAGGCGGGTGATCACGGCCACCTGCCCCTGTTGCACCACGAAAAAGCCCGAGGCCAGCCACCCCAGCGCCAGCACGACCACCAGCGCCGCGAGAGCACGCCCCAGCATGCGCGGCGAGGCCGGGAAGCCGCCGGGACGACGCGGCGGGCGCAGCCCGCCGCCTCCACCGCCGCGCCCGCGACCGAACAGGCCGTTGAGCTTGCGGTTGAAATCGCGCCAGAGTTCGTCCAGGTCGGGTGGGCGGCCGGGGCCCTGGCCGCGAGGATTGCGACGGTCGCCGTCCGGAGGCATGCCGCCGCGACCGTCGCCGCTCCCGGGGCCGCCACGGGAACCACGGCCCCCATCCGGGTCGCCTTCTCCCGCTTGCAACGGGCGCAAGCCCAGCGGGCCGCGCTGCGGAGTACGGATCGGAACGAGTCGCATCGGGAACGAAGGGAATGTCAGACGGGATGCACGGAGTCGACCTGCCCGGCCGTGGCCCCGGCTTCGGTCGATCCATCGGAGGCGCCCACCTCGGCCGGAACCTCGGCGCGGGCCTCGGATTCGACGTCGGCCGAAAGCAGCCGATCGCGGGCGAGTTCGCCCAGGCGCTCGCGCAAGGCATCGAGCCCGAGCCCACTCAGGGCGCTCACATCGAAGCTGGCGATGCTAGCACGGACCCGGCCCGCAACCTGCCGGCGGGTCGGCGGCACCGGCCCGTCCAGCATGTCGATCTTGTTGTAGATCAGGATCTGGGGAACCTGCTCGGCACCGATCTCTCGCAGGACCTGCTGCACCTGCTCGATCTGCTGCTCGGCCTGCGGGTTGGACGCGTCCACCACGTGCAGGAGCAGGTCCGCCTCGACCGCCTCGTCCAGCGTGGCCTTGAAGGCCTCGACCAGGCTGTGCGGCAGGTCGCGGATGAAGCCCACGGTATCCGACAGCACGGCCGTCAGGCCCTCGCCCAGCCACAGCCTGCGGGTGGTGGTGTCCAGGGTCGCGAACAGCTGGTCCGCCGCGTAGGCGCGCGCGTGGGTCAGCGCGTTGAACAGCGTGCTCTTGCCGGCATTGGTATAGCCGACGATGGACACCTGCAGCTGCGAGCCGCGGCGCCTCGATCGGCGCTGGGTGGAACGCTGGCGCTGCAGTTTGCGCAGGCGCAGCTGCAATTGTTTGATCTTGTCCTCGAGCATGCGGCGGTCGAGTTCGATCTGCTTTTCGCCCGGGCCGCCGCGCAGGCCGATACCGCCTTGCTGGCGTTCCAGGTGGGTCCAGCCCCGAACCAGGCGCGTAGCGGCATGGCGCAGGCGCGCCAACTCCACCTGCAGCTTGCCCTCGCCGCTGCGCGCACGGCGCGCGAAGATCTCCAGGATCAGTGCCGTGCGATCCCAGACGGACACTCCGAATTCGCGTTCCAGATTTCGCTGCTGCACGGGCGACAGGCTTGCGTCGAACAGCACGCAACCGGCCTGGGCCTCGAGCACCTGCTCCCGGATCTGCGCCACCTTGCCCGAGCCCAGGTACAAGGCCGGGTCGATAGGGCGCCTGCGGCTGAAACTGTGTCCAGCCGGCCGAAGCCCGGCCGATACGGCCAGTTCGGTCAATTCCAGCAACTGCGGGTCGGGGTGATCCTGGCCCACGTCGGCGCCGACGAGGAAGGCACTGGGCGCGCCCGGGGGTTCCTCTCTCGCCACGCTGCTTCCTGGACCCGCGTGGGCGGGGGGCCGGGCGCTGCCCGGCCGTGGGAGCGCAGCCTCAGGAAGCTTCGGACTCGCTTGCACCGACGTGGAAGCTCACGGGACGGGACGGGACGACGGTGGAAATCGCGTGCTTGTACACCATCTGCGTGACGGTGTTGCGCAACAAAACCACGTATTGGTCGAAGGATTCGATATGGCCTTGCAGCTTGATGCCATTGACCAGGTAAATGGACACCTGAACATGCTCCTTGCGCAGCAGATTCAGGAAGGGGTCTTGTAACAACTGCCCTTTATTGCTCATGGAAAACTCCGGTTGTGTTTTTATGGAAACTGCTTCCACCCGGACGAACATAGCACAAAGGCCTGTGCCGTCCAGGCACTGTTCGATACGTCCCGGCTGGGCTTGCGGGTATGGCCCCGCCCCTGCGGGAGCACCTCAATCCCGCGCGTTCTGAAAGGGATTGCGGGATGTCCGGTATTCGATGCGCAGCGGCGTTCCCCCGAGCTTGAATACGCGCGCGAATCGCGACTCCAGGTAGCGGGTGTAGCTGTTCGGCACCTTGTCCAGGGAATTGCCGTGGATGACGATCACCGGTGGATTCTGGCCGCCCTGGTGGGCGTAGCGCAGCTTCGGCCGCACGGTGCCGGCGCGCGGCGGCTGCTGGAAGGCGACCGCCTCCTGCAACTCGCGGGTCAGCCGCGGGGTGGACAGCTTGGCGAAGGCGGCGCGGTGGGCCTCCACCACCGAGCGCAGCAGAGGGCGCAGGCCCTTGCGCGAGATGGCGGAGATCTCGTGCCGGTGGGCGAAACCCAGGAAGGGCAGCCGCTCGACCATGCTGGCGGCGAAGCGCTGACGCTGGTAGGCGTCGGTCTTGTCCCACTTGTTGGCGGCGACCACCAGCGCCCTGCCCGCCTCCACCGCGAACCCCGCGATGTGCGCGTCCTGGTCGGACACCGGCTCGCTGGCGTCGAGCAGCAGCACCACCACGTTGCAGGACTCGATGGCCTGCAGGGTCTTGACCACCGAGAACTTCTCGATGGTCTCGAACACCTTTCCGCGCCGGCGCAGGCCCGCGGTGTCGATGAGGGTGTAGGCCACGCCGTCACGCTCGAAGGGAACCTCGATGGCATCGCGCGTGGTGCCCGGCTGGTCGAAGGCGATGACCCGCTCCTCGCCGACCAGGGCATTGATCAGGGTGGACTTGCCCACGTTCGGGCGCCCGATGATGGCCAGCTTGATGGTGCGCGGCGGCAGCAGCGCGGCGGCGACAGGCGCGGCGTGCGCGGCTCCGGGCGATGCTTCGGGAGCCTGCGCGCAAGCCGGCTCCTGCGCGGGCTCCTGCGGCGCGGGAGTCTGCGGCGGCTCGGGCTCGCGAAGGCACAGCACGCAGGCGGCGTCGAGCAGCGGGGCAACGCCCTGTCCGTGGGCGGCACTGACCGGCAGGGGCTGGCCCAGGCCGAGTTCATGAAACTCGGCCATGGCCGTCGGGCTCAGGCCTTCGGCCTTGTTCACGGCCAGCAGTACCGGCTTGCCGGTCTTGCGCAGATAGGCGGCGATGTGCTGGTCCTGGGGCGCCAGCCCCGTGCGCGCATCCACGAGAAAGACCACCACGTCGGCCTCGGCGATGGCCTGGCGGGTCTGGCGTGCCATCTCGGCGACGATGCCGGTGTCGACCACCGGCTCGAAACCACCGGTATCAACCACCAGCAGGGCCTGGTCACGCCACTTCGCGCGACCGTAGTGGCGGTCGCGGGTCAGGCCCGGAATGTCGGCGACGATGGCGTCGCGCGACCGGGTGATTCGATTGAACAGGGTCGACTTGCCCACGTTGGGGCGGCCGACCAGGGCAAGCACGGGAACCATCGAGTCGTGTCCGGCGAAGGTCTTCGGGCCGCGGCTCAGCGCGGCAGGAACCCGTAGATGCCGCCCTTGCTGGTCACCACGACCAGGGTGTCGCCGGCGAGAATCATCGGAGAGTCGATGGCCGACCCGTCGGTGGAGGCCCGGCCGATGATCTGTCCGTCCTTGGCGTCGAGGAAGGACACGTAGCCCTGCAGGTCCCCCACGGCCACCGTGTGTCCCAGCAGCAGCGGTGCGCCCAGCTTGCGGTACTTGAGCTGGTCGTTGCTCCACAGGGACTTGCCATCGGTTGCGGAGTAGGCCTGCACCACCCCGTCCGCCTGCGCGGCCACCAGCTCCCGGCCGTTCTGGCTCACCGAGCTGTAGCCGTCCGCGCGGGCCGACCACAGCAGGTGCCCGGTGGTCATGTCCACGCAACCCAGGTCGGACTGGTAGGCCCGCGCGCAGGCCAGGCCCTGCGCCAGCGCGGGTGTGCCCGTGATGCTGACCAGGCGCTCGACTTCGGTCACGCCGTGCGGGCGACCGATCTGCGCGTCCCACAGCGAGGTGCCGTCGGCCAGACGCACGGCGCGCAGGCGCCCGCGCGCATCGCCGAACACGATGTCGCCACCGGCCAGCGCCATGCCCGAGCCCCGTTGCAGCAGCAGGGCGGGCGCGCTGAACTCATCGTCCCAGCGCTTGACGCCCGTCGCGGCATCGAAGGCCCACAGGCGCTGGTCGGCGGCCTGCACGACGATGATGCCCCCGAACACGGCGGGCGCCGTGATCACGCTGCTGGGCAGCTGGTAGCGCCAGAGGATCTGGCCCTGCGGGCCCAGCGAGACGACCTGGTTTCGGGTGTTCACCACGGCGCTGAAACTGCCGTCGCTGCCCACGCCCGCGCTGATGCCGCCATCGACATGACTGTGCCACAGCTCGCGTCCGCCCGAGGCACTCAGGCACAGGACGTCGCCTCCGGACGAGGCCACCACCACGCGCCCGCCCGCCACCGCCGCGTGAAAGGTCGAAGGCACGGGTCCGACGCTGTCGTGCCAGACCGTGTCCACGTGCAGGATCGGGGGCACCGGCCCCAGCGGAGTCGGATCCGGCTGCTTGGGCGTCGAGGAACAGGCCCCGAGCAGCCCCGCCAGGCCCAGGGCCAGACCCGTGCCCGCCATGCGCGCCAGGCGCGCCTTCCACGCTCCGCGCATCATTGGGCTCCCCCCACGCTCTCGATCTTGATCTGCAGCAGCTGGCGCAGCGCCGCGTCGGGCGACAGCTTGGACAGCGCCTGCTCGTAGGCCTTGCGCGCCTGCGCGCGCTCGCCCTGTGCGGCGTAGACATCGCCACGCCGGGTCAGGAACAAGGCGTCGAAGGCGGGCACCGGGGGAGTCCGCAGCGTGTGCAGCGCCGCCTCGTACTGGCGCGCGTCGATCTGCAGCGCAGCCAGGTTCAGCAAGGCTGCGGCGCGTTGCGCGGCCACCGGCCCGTGGCTGCCGGCCCACTCCAGCAGGGGCAGCGCCTGCGTCTGCCGGCCGCTGTCGTCGTAGGCGCGTGCCAGCGACAGCGCGCCCATCTGGGCGTACACCGTGGACCCATAGTCCTGGCGCAACTTGCCGAAGATCGGTGCGGCGTCGTTCAGGTCGCTGGCGGCGATGCGCTGGGACAATTGCGTGTACAGGCTCGAAGCCTGGGCCGCGCGACGGGTGGTCCACCAATGCCAGCCGCTCCATCCCGCCCAGGCCAGCGCCGCGACCAGCAGCAGCCCCGAGATGGCGGTACCCCACTGCTGCCAGAAGGCACGCAGCTGTTCGATCTGATCCTGTTCTTCGAGGTTGTAGCTCATGGACTCGGCACGGGTTGGCGATCGGGCATTCTAGTGTCCTGCTCGCGGGGCGCATCGGCGCTTGGCGCCTCAGGCACCGCGACTCAGGCAGTCGATCAGCAGCGAGGGAGGCTGCAGCGGCACGCTGCGTTGCTGCTGCTCGCCACCGGCACGCAGGGACTTCACGCCGACCTCGCCGGCGAGCCACTCGTTCTCGCCGAAAATCAGGGCGTGGCGCGCGCCGCTTGCATCGGCCCGTTTCATCTGCGACTTCAGGCTGCCGGCTCCGGCATGCAGGATCACCGCGAGTCCGGCCGCGCGCAGTTCCTCGGCCACCTGCAGCGCCCGCGGCAGCGCCGGCGCGTGCGCCAGCACCACGTAGGCGTCGGGCGCCGGGGCCGGCGGCTGGTGCTCGCCCTGCGACAGCAGGTCGAGCACGCGCTCGATGCCCAGGGCCCAGCCACAGGCCGGCGCCGGCTTGCCGCCGATCTGCTCGATCAGGCCGTCGTAGCGCCCTCCGGCACACACCGTGCCCTGCGCGCCCAGCTGGTCACTGACCCACTCGAACACCGTCAGGTTGTAGTAATCCAACCCGCGCACCAGGCGGGGATTGACGCTGAATTCCTGGCCAGCCGCGCGCAGGAGTTGCTGCAACCCCTCGAAGTGCGCGCGGGATTCCTCGCCGAGTTCGTCCAGCAGGCGCGGCGCGCCCTGCACCAGCTCCTGCATCGCGGGATTTTTCGTGTCCAGGATGCGCAGCGGGTTGCTGTGCAGGCGTCGGCGAGCGTCCTCGTCGAGCCGCTCCGCGTGGGCCTCGAAATAGGCGATGAGCTTCGCACGGTGGCTCGCCCGCTCGGCCGACTGCCCGAGGCAGTTGATCTCCAGGCGCAAGCCCCGCAGGCCCAGCATGGCCCACAGGCGGCGGGCCATGAGAATCAGCTCGGCATCCACGTCCGGGCCGGCAAAGCCCAGCGCCTCCGCCCCGACCTGGTGGAACTGGCGATAGCGTCCGCGCTGCGGGCGTTCGTGGCGGAACATGGGCCCGGTGTACCACAGGCGCTTGCCCCCGTCGTACAGAAGGTTGTGCTCGACCGCTGCGCGGACGATGGCTGCCGTGTTCTCCGGGCGCAGGGTCAGGGGCTCGCCGTTGAGCGAGTCGGTGAAGCTGTACATCTCCTTCTCGACGATGTCGGTGACCTCGCCGATACCCCGCACGAACAAGGGCGTGGGCTCGACGATGGGCGTACGCACATTGCGGTAGCCATAGGCGCGCATGAGTTCGCGGACCTGCGATTCGAACCACTCCCAGCGCGCCGATTCCGGCGGAAGGATGTCGTTCATGCCCTTGACGGCGCTGAGCTTGGAAGTCATGTGAACAATCGGACTACGGATGGGAATGCGGATCGGAACCGGCACGCGCCCCCACGCTGCGGGGCGAGGTCGCGGAACCCTGCGGCCTGAAGACTCAGCGCTGCGCCTCGACGCGCTGGCCCCATCGCCGGCGGATGTACTCGTCGACCAGGGTGATGAACTGCACGGCGATGTCCTCGCCGCGCAGCGTGTGGCGCTTCTCTCCGTCGACGTACACCGGCGCGGCCGGCTGCTCGCCGGTGCCGGGCAGGCTGATGCCGATGTCGGCATGGCGGCTCTCGCCCGGGCCATTGACGATGCAGCCCATCACGGCCACGCGCAGGGTCTCCACCCCGGGGAATTCCCGGCGCCAGTGCGGCATGCGCTCGCGCAGGTGCGCATCGATGTCGCGCGCGAGTTCCTGGAACACGCTGCTGGTCGTGCGCCCGCAGCCTGGGCAGGCGGTGACGCTGGGCGTGAAGGTACGCAGGCCAAGGGCCTGCAGGATTTCCAGCGCGACCACCACTTCCTGGGTACGCGCCTCCCCCGGCTGCGGGGTCAGCGATACGCGGATGGTGTCGCCGATTCCCTCCTGCAGCAGGATGGACAGCGCCGCCGCGGAGGCCACGGTGCCGCGCGTGCCCATGCCGGCCTCGGTCAGGCCCAGATGCAGCGCGTAGTCGCAGCGCCGGGCCAGCTCGCGGTACACGGCCACCAGGTCGCGCACGGCCGAGACCTTGCACGACAACAGGATCTGGTGCCCCGGCAGGCCGAGCTCCTCGGCCCGCTGCGCGGACTCCAGCGCCGAGCGGATCAGCGCCTCGTACATGACCTGTCGCGCATCGCGGGGCCGCGCGCGCGCGGCATTCGCGTCCATCAGGGAAGCCAGCAGTTCCTGGTCGAGGCTGCCCCAGTTCACGCCGATGCGCACGGGACGCTCCCAGCGCGCGGCCACCTCGATCATCTGCGCGAACTGCCGGTCCTTCTTGTCGCCCTTGCCCACGTTGCCGGGGTTGATGCGGTATTTGGACAGGGCCTGCGCGCAATCGGGATGGCGCGTCAGCAGCAGATGCCCGTTGTAGTGGAAGTCCCCCACCAGCGGCACCTCGACCCCCATGCGGTCGAGCTGCTCGCGGATGCGCGGCACCGCCGCCGCGGCTTCATCGGTGTTGACGGTCAGACGCACCAATTCGGAGCCCGCTTGCGCCAGCTCCTTGACCTGGATGGCCGTGCCCACCACGTCGGCAGTATCGGTGTTGGTCATCGACTGCACCCGCACCGGCGCATCCCCACCCACGGTGAGCCTGTGCGTACCCCAGGCCACGATGGCCTGGCGGGTGCGATGGCGACGCGGCACGGCGTCGTCGATATCCGCGTCGCTCGCGGCGACGCCCAGCATGTCATTCATTCCCGAACCTTCACGGTGCCGCGGCCTTCACCACCAGGCGCGCGACGTTATCCCCTCCGGCGGGCAGGGTCACCGCCTGGCCCCCCAGACTGACGCGGGTCTGCGCGGCATTGCCCACCGTCAGATGCAGGGGAAAGTCCGCCGCCAGCGTGGACACGTCCTGCGAGGCGCCGGCAGCCAGCAATCCCGTGAACAGCACCCGCCCGGCCTGCGAGCGTACCTGCACCCAGCTTTGCCCGCTGGTACGCAGCGAAAGCAGCGGCCCTGGCGGCCCGGATGGGAGCGACGCGGCAGCCGCTGGCGCGGAGGCGGCACCTGCCCCGTGCGCGGCGGACGAGCGCGTCGGGTCCGCGGCCGGCGGGCTCGCGGGGGTGCCCGCCCGCGGACTCGCGGGACTGGATGCGGTGGGGGAATCCGCGGGCCCCGAGACGCTGGAACCCCCAGGCTTCGAGGCCGCGGCCGCCGGGGCGGCGCCCGACGACTCCGCAGCCGGCGCCACCGACTGGGTGGTCACGACACTCGACGCCACCGGTCTCGGACTTCCGGAACGATGGGACAGCATGGCGCGCACTTGCTGCGCCACATGTCCCAGCCGGTCCGAGCGCGGCAGGAACAGCAGGCCCAGCGCCACCACCACGACCAGCACGCCCAGCCACACCAGGCGGCGACTCGACCCATGGGTGCCCACCGGCTCCGCCGGGCGCACCGGGCCCATGGTGACGCCTGGCGCGGGCACGATGGGCGTTCCGCGCACGAACACCGGCGGCAACGGGCGCAACACGGCATCGGCATCGGCCCGCACGGCCTTGGCGGCCGCCCGCAGCAGCCCCCGCGCATGGGCGGGATCGTGCAGGCGGCTCCAATCGCCGGATTCGAGCGCGGAGATCTTCTCGGCTGACACCTTCAGCTGCGAGGCCAGTTCGTTCAGGCTGCGGCCGGCGGCTTCGCGCGCGGCACGCAGCAAGGCGCCCGCCTGACGGCGGCCGGCCAGTTCGCTCTCGTCGCCGTCGGCGGCGCTGGCGGGCTGCGGGTTCCTCGTGGGCGGGTTGGACACGGTGAACTCAGCGCGGCAGCAAGGCGGAGTCGTCGTAGTGCCCCTGCTGGGCCGCGATGGCCTCGGCCGAGTCGGGGAACTTCTGCACCAGTTGCTGGGACCACTGGTTGGCGCTGATCATGTCGCCGGACTTGCGCGCGATGAGCACGCCCAGCCACAGGGTCTGCGCGGTGGCGCCGCTGCTCGCGTTGACCCGGGCGATGTAGAACTTGGCCTTGGCATATTCATGGCGCAGGTACTGGACCATCGCCAGGTTGGTGGCCAGTGCCGGATTGCCCGGATTCAGCGCGAAACCCTCGCGAAGGGTCTTCTCCGCCCCCGGGAGGTCCCCGGCCCGGTACTGGCACACGCCGTAGGCCAGGTCGGTGCGCTGCGCATTGCGGTAACCGGGCACCGCCAGCGCCTTGCGGAACATCTGGAAGGACTCGGGGTAGCGCTTGACCGAGCACAGAAACCAGCCGTAGTTGTGCAGGGTGTCGGGGTTGTCGGGGGCCAGCGACAGGGCCTTGCGGAAACTGCTCTCGGCCTGGTCGTTCTGGCCCAGGCTCATGTGGATCAGTGCCTGCATGGTGTAGGCCGGCACGTAGCCCGGGTCCTCCTGCAGTGCCCGCGTGACCTCGCCCAGCGCCACGTCGGGCTGGCCGCGCTGGTAGTAGCCCTCCGCCAGCTCCAGGCGGATGCGCGCGCTCTTGTCGGCCTGCGTGGCCTGGGCTCCCGGCGCGGTGCCGGCATAGTTGCCGCTGCCGCTGCCCGGCGCGGCACAGCCGCCCATCAGGCCCAGCGCGAGGCCGAGCGACAAGGCGGCCGCCGCGCGGGCCTTGCGCAGCCTTGCCGCGCGAAATCGAGTCACGGGTGCATTCATGCCGATCGTCCCTGGTTCGCTGCAGGCGCGGCGTCGGACGCCGCGATGGCCACCACGCGTGCACCGCGCCGGGTGGTGCGGTCAAGCACCTCCCCGGCCAGCTGCCCGCAGGCGGCATCGATGTCGTCGCCACGGGTCTTGCGCACCGTGGCCACGATCCCGGCTTCGATCAGCAGCGACGCGAAAACCGCCACGCGCTGTGGCGGTGAGCGCCGCAGGCCGGAGCCCGGGAATGGATTGAAGGGGATCAGGTTGCACTTCCAGGGGAAGCGCCCGCGCATCAGCTCGATGAGCTGGCGCGCATGCTCGGGGCTGTCGTTCACGCCGTCGAGCATGCAATATTCGAAGGTGATGAAATCCCGCGGCGCGTGGGCCAGGTAACGCTCGCAGGCCGCCAGCAGTTCGGACAGCGGGTATTTGCGGTTCAACGGCACCAGCTGATCCCGCAGTGCATCGTTCGGAGCGTGCAGGGAAACCGCCAGCGCCACCGGACAATCGGCCCCCAGGCGGTCGATCATCGGCACCACGCCGGACGTGGACACGGTGACGCGCCGCCGTGACAAGCCGTAGGCGTCGTCGTCGAGCATCACCCGCAGGGCGGGAACCAGCGCGTTGTAGTTCTGCAGGGGCTCGCCCATGCCCATCATGACCACGTTGGAGATCGCGCGCTCCCCCTGCGGCAAGCCGAGCTCGCGGCGCATCGTGAACTCGGCCCACCACAGCTGGGCCAGGATCTCCCAGGTCTCCAGGTTGCGCGCGAAACCCTGCGCTCCGGTGGAGCAGAAACTGCAGGCCATCGCGCAGCCTGCCTGGGACGACACGCACAGGGTGTTGCGCGAGGCCTCGGGGATGAATACCGACTCCACCGCGTTGCCGGCACCGACGTCGAACAGCCACTTCACGGTGCCGTCGCGCGAACGCTGCTCGCTGAGCACGGGCAGCGCCTGCACGCAGGCCTCGTGCTGCAGCCAGGCGCGCAGGGGTCGCGCCAGGTCGCTCATGGCCTCGAAATCGGCCACGCCGCGCTGGTGCACCCAGTGCATCACCTGCCGCGCACGGAAAGCCTTGTGTCCCGCGTGGCCGAGCCAATCCACCAGGCCGGCCTGGTCGAACTGCAGCAGGTTGACGCCTTGGTTCATCACGGGACGGGCGGGAAGGGATCTCAGCGCGAGAAGATCCAGTTCGACGGGAAGAAGAACGCGATCTCGATGGCGGCATTCTCCGCGCTATCGGAGCCGTGCACCGCATTGGCATCGATGCTGTCGGCGAAATCCGCGCGAATGGTGCCGGGGGCCGCCTTCTTCGGATCGGTGGCGCCCATCAGCTCGCGATTGCGCGCGATGGCGTCCGGACCCTCCAGCACCTGCACCAGCACGGGGCCGGAGACCATGAAATCCACCAGGTCCTTGAAAAACGGACGCTCCTTGTGCACGGCGTAGAAGCCTTCGGCCTCGGCACGCGACAGGTGCATCATGCGGGCCGCCACGACCTTCAGGCCGGCGGTTTCGAAACGATCGAGGATCTTGCCGATGCAATTCTTCGCCACGGCATCGGGCTTGATGATCGAGAGCGTGCGCTCCATGGGTTTTCTCTCCAGATAATCAAAACATTAAACGGAAATTGTAAGGCCCTGCGCGAAGGCGCCCAGAGCCCTGCTCGGAAGGCCTTCGGTCAGCGGGAATGATTCCGCCGCTTGGGCGCCGCCTTCGGGAACGGTGACTGAGGCGATCCCATGCCCAGGGCTGAGCGAGTCGGATCGGGCTGTCGCCCCCCTGCCCCGCCCTTGCGCGGCCCCTTGCGCGCTCGCTCGCCGTTACGGGGTCCGCGCGAACGGGCCGGGCCACCACCGGACTTTCCGAACAGGGCGTCCACCGCGCTCATCGCATAACTGTTGGGCCCGGGTTCGCGCTCCGGAACATCGGAGTCTTCGTCCAGCGCCGCGTTGCGCATGCTCGCCAGGCGGGCTTCTCGACTGGCGCGCCCGAACAGCGCGTCCACCGCGCTCATCGCGTAGCTGTTCGGCCCGGGCTCGCGTTCGCCGCGTTCGGGACGCTCGCTTCGTTCGCCCCGTTCGCCGCCCCGTTCGCCGCCCCGTTCCGCACGATCGGGGCGGGCGCCGCCCTGCTTGCGCCTGCTCCCCTGCTGCGGCCCGGTCGACCCCGCCGGTGCGGCGGTCGCACCGCGTCCGCCCTTGCGGCGGGCCGTCTGCCCGGCCCCCAGACCGGCGCGGCTCATCAGCGCCTTGACGTCGTCGCGATCGATTTCGGCAAAATCGCCGCGGCGCAGGCCAGCTGGCAGCGCGATGGAGCCGTAGCGCACCCGGATCAGTCGGCTGACGGTCAGGCCCACGGCCTCGAACAGGCGCCGCACCTCGCGGTTGCGCCCCTCGGCGATGACGGCGCGCCACCAGCGGTTCGCCCCCTCGCCGCCGGCCTCTTCCAGGCTCAGGAAACGGGCCGGACCATCACTCAGCTCAACGCCTTCGAGAAGGCGCGATCGCATCTCGTCGTCCAGCTGGCCGAGCACGCGCACTGCGTATTCACGCTCCACGCCCTGGCTGGGGTGCATCAGCTTGTTCGCCAGCTCGCCCGAGGTGGTCAGCAGCAGCAGGCCCTCGGTGTTGATGTCCAGGCGCCCGACTGCCGTCCACTTGGCGTTGTGCACCCGAGGCAGATTGCGGAACACGGTCGGGCGTCCATCCGGGTCCTTGAAGGTGACGACCTCGCCCACCGGCTTGTGATAAACCAGCATGCGTGCGGGAGGCGGCGCGATGCGAATCTTCAGCGGCTTGCCGTTGACCCGGATCTGATCGCCCGGCTGGATGCGCTGCCCCAGGTGAGCGGGCTCGCCGTTGACGGACACGCGGCCTTCCTGGATCAACTCCTCCATTTCGCGCCGCGAGCCGATGCCGCCCTGCGCAAGCACCTTGTGCAGCTTGGGCGCCTCCGGCGACGGCGCGAGCACGCGCCGCACCCCCGGCTCGGCGCTGTCGGCAAGTTCGACCGCTCGGTCGAAATCCCCCGAAACCACTTCTTCGATGCGTACCGGCGGGCTGCCCGGCCGCGATCCGGGCGGCGACGCGCCAGGCTTGGCCTGCGGGCGATTGCGCCCGCCGCGGCGCGCCGGGCGCTGCCCTTGCGCGCCGCGCTCACCCGCCGCCTCCGTGGAGGCGTCGGCCGCGGAATCCGAGGCCCCCGCAGCGCCAGCGCCTTCGTCGACATCCGCGCCGAGGGCGTCATGCGCTGGGTGGCCGCCCTGGCCCGAGACCTCGCGCGGCCCCTTGCCATTGCGGCGACGGCGCCGTCGCGCGCCGTCGCGGCGCGGCGGCGCGCCGGCTTCCCCGGCGGTGGCGCCGGAAGCATCCGGCCCCGTCGCGGCCGATGGCGCGGCAGGGGTTTCGGAAGCGGCGTGATCGTGATCGTGATCGGGATCGGACATGGAAATTTTCGTCATGGGTCGATTCAGCCCGGGAACGCCGGTGCGGGCGGCTCCCCGGGTGCGTCTGGTGCGTCTGGTGCGTCTGGTGCGTCTGGTGCGTCGGGTGCGTCTGGTGCGTCGGGTGCGTCGGCTGCGGCACCGCCCACCAGCAGTTCGATCTGCTTCGGGTCCACCGCGTCACTGGCCGGCTCCTCGAGCTCGGCCAGCGCGCGCAGGCCCAGGTCGTCCAGGAACTGGCGCGTGGTCGCGAACAGCACCGGGCGACCCGGCCCCTCGCGGTGACCGATGGCCTCGATCCAGCCGCGATCCTCGAGTTGCCGGAGAACCTGCGCATTCACACTGACTCCGCGAATGTCCTCGATGTCGCCGCGGGTCACCGGCTGGCGGTGCGCGATGATGGCCAGGGTTTCCTGCACCGCCCGGGAGTAGCGTGGCGGCCGCTCCGGATTCAGGCGCTGGAGATAGGGCTGCATGTCCTCGCGGCTCTGGAAACGCCAGCCGCCGACGACCTCGCGCAACTCGACCCCACGGTCGCGCCAGTCCTGCTGCAACTCCGCGAGCAAGGCGCGCACCGTCTCCGCCTCGAGCTGGTCGTCGAACAGACCGCGCAGCGCAGCGAGACTCAAGGCCTGGGTGGCACACAACAGCGCGGTCTCGAGGACCCGCTTGGCCCATGCAGTGTTCATTCGTGAAAGGGTTCGCGCGCAGGGTGCGCCACGACCGGCCCTCCCGAGCCGGTGTCCGACATGCATTCGACATGCGCCGCGCCCCCTGGCACCAGGACCCGCGGCACCATCGCGCACGCGTCGGGGGCACGCACCGGCATCGGGCCGCTTCGCAATCAGGCTTTGCCAGGCTTGCGCCGGCGGCCGTGCCGGGCGTCGAGCCGGTTCGCCCTGGCCGGTTCACGGCGGTCGGGCGGACTGCTCCGGCACAACGATGCGATCGAATTGTAACCCACCCTCGACGCGTGTCCCCTGCAGGCCGCTCAGCCCCGCGCGAGGCCCGCCTGCCCGGCCGGGAAGGCCTCGGGCGCCGGTGCGTAGAAGGCATCGGCATGCACGTCGCGCATCGGCAGGCCACGGGCCAGCAACTCGGCGCTCACGGCCTCGACCATCGCGGGCGAGCCCGCCAGGTACGCCTTGGCGTCCTGAAAGTCCTTCACGTCGGCAAACAGGGCGTCGCCCACGCGGCCCCCGCGCAGGCCACCGGGCGCGTCGAACTCCACCACCACATGGGCCTGGAAGTTGGGATGGCGGCGCGCCATCTGCTCCATGCGCTCAAGACCATAGACCTCGGACACGTTGCGAAATCCCGCATACAGCACCACCGGATCGGTCTTCCCGTTGTCCAGCGCGGTCTGCACCACCGAGAGCATCGGCCCCAGGCCGGTCCCCGCGGAGACCGCGTACACCGGCCCTTCGTGACGGGGGCGGAAATAGGCCCTGCCCATCGGGCCTTCCAGGTGCAGTTCGGTGCCTTCGAGGATCGTCGCGCCGAGCAAGCCGCTGAAGGAGCCGGCGGGAGTCCGCCGGATGTGGAATTCGAGTTCTCCATCGTATTCGGCCTCGACGGGGGTGCCGGCCATGGAGAAGTCGCGCCCGATCCACTCGCCGCGGGCATCGCGCGCCCGCAGGTGCGCATACTGCCCGGCCGAGAAAAGGAACGGCCCGCCCGCGCTCGCATCCTCGCTGCCCTGCGCCAGGTCGGCGACGATGCGCAGGCGCAGCGCAAAGATCTCCGGCGCCAGCTCGCGCAGCCAAAGCACGCGGCAGGCGAGGCTGCGAAGTGGGTGTTCGATGTAATCGTCGGTGTCCACAAGCCCCAGTTGTACATCGCCGACGATGCGGCTGCTGCAGGCCAGGATGATTCCCTGCTCACGCTGCGAGGCCGGCAGCGCGCCAGGCTGGTAGCCGCGCAGGTCCACCTCGCCGCGCTCCAGCACGCATTTGCAGCTCCCGCACTCCCCGCGCCTGCAGGACCAGCCGATGGGCACTCGGTGACGACGCAGGACCTTCAGCAGGTTCTCGTCGGCTTCGGCCTGCAACTGCAGGCCCAGGGCGGGAATGGAGACGGTTGGCATGGGCGATGGACGCACCGCGCGGCCCGGCCGATGCCAGGACCGCCGGATCGAAGCCGGCATGATACGGGGCGGCACCGGCGCATGCCGGGCGCAATCCGCTCGGAGCCTGTCAAAATACAAGTCATGCAACGCGTATCGATCCACCATTGCAATCTTTGCGGCGCACCGGTCGAGCACCGGGTGCCGGAAGGTGACACCCACACCCGGGCGGTTTGCATCGCCTGCTCCCACATCCAGTACGAGAACCCGCGGAACATCGTCGGTACGCTGCCGGTGTGGCGGGACAAGGTGCTCCTGTGCCGGCGCGCCATCGAGCCGCGCCACGGCCTGTGGACCCTGCCGGCCGGATTCATGGAGCTGGACGAGACCACCGAACAGGGGGCGCTGCGGGAAACCGAGGAGGAAGCCGGCGCCCGCGTGGAACTCGACGGCCTGTACAGCGTGGTCAACGTGCGCCCGGTCAGCCAGGTCTATCTTCTGTATCGGGCGCGCCTGCTCGAGCCCAGCTGGGATCCCGGCCCGGAAACCCTGGAGGCGGCACTGTTCGGAGCCGGGGAAGTGCCTTGGGACCAGATCGCCTTCCGGGCCGTGGCGGAGACCCTGCGGCGCTATTTCGATGATCAGCGCGCCGGCCGCGGCTGGGCGCTGCAGACCTTCGACGTGGGCTAGGGTCCTGTCCCGTAAATACCTGTCATTTCGCTGGGCCGGTTCGGGGCGCAGGCAAGGCGCGGGCCCGGCCCGGCGGCCTCGCGGTCACGCACAGTAGCCGTGCAAGGCCCCTGGGCCTCCAGCCTGCGCAAGGCGCCAGAGCCCCCACAGGGCGAAGGCGAGCAGCACGCCACCGGCGCCCAGGCGCGCGGCGCGCGCGGTGGCGCGCTGGCTGAACCTGCGCAACAGGTGCCCGGCCAGCAGCATATGCGGGAGCGTGCCGACCCCGAAGGCCAGCATGCCCAGGGCGCCGCCCGGCGCGCTTGCGCTGAGCAGGGCCAGCGAAAGCGCCGAGTACACCAGTCCGCAGGGCAGCAGGCCCCACAGCAGCCCCGCGCCCAGGCGCCGCGGCAGGCTATCCAGGGGCAGCAAGCCGCGCAGCGCGCGCGCCCCGACCTCTCCCAGCCGGGTACGCAGCACCGCGGCCCAGGCAAAATGGGGCGCCTGCAGGGAGCCTTCGCGACGCAACCCGGCCAGGACCAGCCAGATTCCACTGGCTGCCAGCACAGCGTTTCCCAGGAAATACAAAAACAGCTGCAGCGGTCGCAGCTGCACCGCCCACAGTCCGGAGCCGATCGCACCTGCCACCAGGCCGAGCACGCCGTAGGTGAGTACCCGGCCCAGCTGCAGTTGGGCCGAGCGCCAGAGCAGACGCCTGGCGGGCCAGAGCACCTGTTCCCGTGCTCCGGCCAGGCCCCCGGTTGCGCCGGACGGCAGCATGGCGCGCTCGCCCGCGACGACCAATCCGCCACACATGGCTGCGCAATGCAAGCCCCCCGTCAGACCCATCAGTAACAATGTGAGAAAAAGACTGACGTGCATCAGGAAATTCCTCCACTTTCCGTGATATAAGAAAAACAATAACCTTTCGGGCAAAAATCATGAAGCTGACCCCCGCCGCCACCGTCCATCGCATGGACAAGCCGCACCCCTGCGACGTCTGCTTCCAGAGCCGGTTCTGCCTGCCCATCTCCCTGCCCGCGGACCAGATGGAGCGCATGCGCGACATCATGCAGAACACCGTTCGCGTGACCAAGGGCGAACGCCTGTTCGAAGGGGGACAGCCCATGGACAAGGTCTATTCGGTCCACGCGGGCTCCTTCAAATCCATGGTGAGCAGCCCCGACGGGCGCCAGCAGATCGTGGGTTTTCACGTTCCCGGGGAGATGATGGGCCTGGAGGGCTTCTCCACCCGCATCTACATGACCGAGGCCGTGGCCCTGGAAGACAGCGAGGCCTGCGAGATCGACGTGCGCGTGCTCGAGAACAGCGCGCGCGAGCTGCCCACGCTGCAGCACCAGATCCACTGCCTGATCGGCAACCGCCTGGCGCGCGCGCAGCAGGACCAGTTCGTGCTGGGAAGCATGCAGGCCGACGAGCGCCTGGCCCGCTTCCTGCTCGATCTGTCCGAACGCTACAAGGCCCGTGGATTGTCCCCCGACGAATTCGTGCTTCGCATGAGCCGCGAGGAAATCGGCAGCTACCTGGGCCTGAAGCTGGAGACGGTCAGCCGGCTGATGTCGCGCTTCCACCAGGCCGGGCTGGTTCACGTGGCGCAGCGCCAGGTGCGCATCACCAACCGCGACGGGCTCGCCGAATTGCTCAACCGCGAGGCCTGAAGCCCGGCGCCGGGGCCTGCGGATCGCTGCGGTCCTCGAACACGTCGCCCGCGCCCGGCGGGCGCCGAGCCAGCAGCCACAGGTTGAGGGCGCTGGCGGTCCAGCAGGCCAGCCACTGGCCGAAAAAACCCAGGGAATACAGCAGGGCCGGCGGCCAATGCGCAAGCGCCGTGGGGGCGTGGTGCACGGGGTCCAGCGCGCTGAACATCACCCCGCTGGCCGCCAGGGCAACCAGGAAGGCGGGCCACAGGGCGCGCAGGTAATCGGCATCGCAACGACGCATGCTCGGTCTCCTCGATGCGCGGCAGGATCGGCCGCGAGACGGATGAGTCCACTCCGGATCAGATGCGAGAGGCCTTCGATGCGCTGGCGGCAGGCGGCACGATCGGGGCCAGACGCGCCGGCGCATCCATCTCCTCGTCGGCAGCGTGTCGCGCGATCAGCACCGTGACCACGCTGGCCGCCAGCACCGCGCCGAACAGTCCGATCAGCAGCCACAGCACGGGCACGCGCCACCAGGCGCGTGCCGCGCCGGGTGGCGCCGCGCGGCCCGGCTCAGGGGACGATGAAGGTGCTGTCATGGTGCACGCTCACGGGATTCGCGCCCTCGCTGCGCGCGGTGATCTCCACGTGGTAGACCCCGCTGCGTGCGCCGTCGGTCGGAATCGCCAGCTCCAGCGGATGCAGCACGTTGCTGGAGGCCGCCAGCTCGATGCCCTGTTTCGGACTCACCACCACCAGGCCGGGCGGTCCCTGCACGTCAAAGCGCATGCGGCGCGGCGTGTCCGAGGCGTTCATCAGCTGGATCTGGTACACGTTTTCCAGGAGCCCGCCAGGGATTTCGCGGGCCAGCACGCGACGATCCCGCATGACGTCGAGCTTGACCGTCTGGCGCATGGCCAGGCCCCCCACGAACAGGCTCACCATGGCCACCAGGATGGCGCTGTAGATCAGGATGCGCGGGCGCAGCAGGTGCGCCCACTGCTGGCGCCGGCTCCAGTGCCCCTCCAGCGCGTTCTCGCTGGAATAGCGGATGAGTCCGCGCGGGGTGTTCATCTTGTCCATGACCTGGTCGCAGGCGTCGGCACAGGCTCCGCAGCCGATGCACATGTACTGCAGGCCCTCGCGGATATCGATGCCCGTCGGGCATACCTGGACGCAGATCGAGCAATCCACGCAGTCGCCCTTGCCTTGCGCGCGCGCCGGCAGTTCGCGCCGGCGCTTGCCGCGCGGCTCGCCGCGCTCGGGGTCATAGGTGACGATCAGCGTGTCCCGATCGAACATCACGGACTGGAAGCGCGCGTAGGGACACATGTACTTGCACACCTGTTCGCGCATGAACCCCGCGTTGCCGTAGGTGGCGAACCCGTAGAACAGGATCCAGAAGGTCTCCCAGCCCCCCAGCCCGAAGGTCAGCACCTCGTGGACCAGGGTGCGGATGGGCGTGAAATAGCCCACGAAGGTGAAGCCGGTCCACAGCGCCACGCCGATCCACAGCGCGTGCTTGGCGGACTTGCGCGCCAGCTTGCGCGCACTCATGGGCTGCGAATCCAGGCGAATGCGCGCCAGGCGGTCCCCTTCCACCCAGTGCTCGATCCACATGAAGATCTGGGTGTACACCGTCTGCGGACAGGCATAGCCGCAGAACAGTCGCCCGGCGATGGCCGTGAACAGGAACAGCCCGTAGGCCGAGATGATCAGCAGCAGGGCCAGGAAGATCACGTCCTGGGGCCACAGGATGAGGCTGAAAAAGTAGAACTTGCGGTGCACCAGGTCCAGCAGCATGGCCTGGCGCTGGTCCCAGCGCAGCCACGGCAGGCCGTAGAACACGATCTGCGTGATCCAGACCATGGCCACGCGCCAACGCGCGAAAAAGCCGGTGACCGAGCGCGCGTAGATCTTCCTGCGCGCCTCGTACAGGACCTCTTCGGTGCCCTGCAACCCGTTTCCGGGGGACGGCGGTGCGGGCGTGTTCATCGATGGGCGCCGTGGCTCAACCCGTAGACATAGGCGGCCAGCACGTGGATCTTGTCCGCGTCCAGGTTGCCCTTTTGCGCCGGCATGTGGCCGCTGCGCCCGCCTTCGATGGTTTGCTCGATGGTCTCCAGGCTGGAACCGTACAGCCAGTTCTGGTCACTCAGGTTGGGGGCGCCGATCATCTGGTTGCCGACGCCGCCGGCGCCGTGACAGGCAGCGCAATTGGCCGCGAACAAGGGCTTGCCCAGAGCCGAAAGCCTGGCGTCGTGGCTCAGGCCCGACAGGCTGCGCACATAGTTGGCCACCTCGGTCACCGCCTGCTTGCTGCCCAGCGCCTGCCCCATCGGCGGCATCATGCCCTGGCGACCCTCGGTGATGGTCTGCACCAGGGTGGCCGGCTGGTTGCCGTAGAGGAAGCTCTTCTCGTCATGCACGGTCAGGTTCGGGAAACCCTTGCTGCCGCCGGCGTCCGAACCGTGGCATTGCGCGCAATAGGTCAGGAACATGCGCTGGCCGGTGGCCATCGCGGCCGGGTCCCTGGACAACTGCGCGACGTCGAGCTTGTTGTACGCGGCGTAGATGGGCGCGATGCGCTGTTCGTAGGCGCGCGACTCCTGCTGGTACATCTTCTGGCTGGTGAATCCCAGCGCTCCGCCCCAGAATGCCAGCCCGGGGTACAGCACCAGATACAGCGCGGCGAACACCAGGGTGAGCACGAACAGGCCCATCCACCAGCGGGGCAGCGGATTGTTGAACTCTTGCAGGTCGTCGTCCCACACGTGGCCGGTGGTGGCGATCACCTGCCCCTTGTCATCGCGGAACACCGTCTGGCGCGCGGTGGCGCGCAGGAACACGAACAGGCCGATCAGCGAGACGATGGTCACGGCGCCGATCCAGTACGCCCAGGCAGCGGAAGTGAACTGGTTCATGATGTCGGAGGCCGGCTCAGGCCTTGGTGGAGTTGGACGCGCCTGCCTCGGACTCCTGCCCGGAGGCCGGGGTGAGCTGCGAGTCGAGGAAGGGAATCAGCGCATCGCGCTGATGGCGCGCCGCGAAGCGCGGCGCGTAGGCCATCCAGGCGATGCCGACGAAGGCGGCGAAGGCCATCACGGTGGTGATGCTTCCGAACAGGGCCAGCAGGTTCATGGTGATGCTCCCCTCGGATCAGGAATGCCCGCCGGACAGGTCGCGGCCCAGGCTTTGCAGATAGGCCACCAGCGCGTCCTCCTGGGTCTTGCCCTTGAGCTCGGCCGGCGCCGCGGCGATCTCGGCATCGGTGTAGGGCACGCCCAGCACGCGCAGGGTGCGCATGCGCTGGCGGATCAGGCCGTCGTCGGCGGGTTTGTGCTGCAGCCAGGGATAGGCCGGCATGGTGCTCTCGGGAACCACGTCGCGCGGCTCGCGCATGTGGATGCGCAGCCATTCGTCCGAGTACTTGCCGCCCACGCGCGCCAGATCCGGACCATTGCGCTTGCTGCCCCATTGGAAGGGGTGATCCCACACCGATTCACCGGCCACCGAATAGTGGCCGTAGCGTTCCACCTCGGCACGCAGCGGACGGATCATCTGCGAGTGGCACAGGTAGCAGCCCTCGGACACGTACACGTCGCGTCCTGCCAGTTCCAGCGCCGTGTAGGGTTTCATGCCCGGCAGCGGCGTGGTGGTGGCCTTGTCGAAGAACATGGGCAGCAGCTGCACGAAGCCGGCCACGCTGACCACCAGCGCGACCAGCACGATCATCAGGCCGACGTTCTTCTCGATGGCCTCGTGGCTGAGTTTCAGGCTTGCCATGATGGCTTTTCTCCTTGTTGTGGCTTCGCTCGCATCAGCCGGCGTGGGCGCCGGCCAGCTGCGGAATCGGGGCATCCACGGCCTGGCCCTGGCGAATCGTGCGCCAGCTGTTGTAGACCATGAGACACATGCCGAACAGGTAGATCACGCCGCCCAGCAGACGGATGTAGTACAGCGGCTTGACCGCCACGATCGACTCGATGAAGCTGTAGGTCAGGGTTCCATCCGGCTGCATCGCGCGCCACATCAGTCCCTCGGTGACCCCGGCCACCCACATGGAGGCGATGTACAGCACCACGCCGATGGTGGCGGTCCAGAAATGCCAGTCGATCAGGCGCACGCTCCACATGCGGGTCTGGCCCCACAGGCGAGGGATCATGTAGTACAGGCTGCCCATGGTGATCATGCCCACCCAGCCCATGGCGCCGGAGTGCACGTGGCCGATGATCCAGTCCGTGTAGTGGGCCAGGCCGCTGACGGTCTTGATGGACAGCATCGGACCCTCGAAGGTCGACATGCCATAGAAGGACAGCGCCGTGATCAGGAATTTCAGGATCGGGTCGTCGCGCAGCTTGTGCCAGGCCCCCGACAGGGTCATGATGCCGTTGATCATGCCGCCCCAGCTCGGCGCCAGCAGGATCAGCGAGAACACCATGCCCAGCGACTGCGCCCAGTCGGGCAGCGCGGTGTACAGCAGGTGGTGGGGACCGGCCCACATGTACACGAAGGTCAGGGCCCAGAAGTGCACGATGGACAGGCGGTAGGAATAGATCGGGCGCTCGGCCTGCTTGGGAATGAAGTAATACATCATGCCCAGGAAGGACACGGTGAGGAAGAAGCCCACCGCGTTGTGCCCGTACCACCACTGGATCATCGCGTCCTGCGCGCCGCCGTAGGCCGAATAGCTGCTGAAGGACAGCAGGCTCACCGGCAGCTTGATGTTGTTGACGATGTACAGCAGCGCGATGGTGATGATGTAGGCGCCGAAGAACCAGTTGGCCACGTAGATGTGGCGGGTCTTTCGCTTGATCACCGTGCCGAAGAACACGATCGCGTAGGCCACCCACACCAGCACGATGAGAATGCTGATGGGCCATTCCTGCTCCGCGTACTCCTTGCCGCTGGTGTAGCCCAGGGGATAGGTGATGGCGCACAGCACGATCACCGCCGTCCAGCCCCAGAAGGTGAACTCGGCCAGGGCCGGCGCGAACAGGCGACTCTGGCAGGTTCTCTGCACCACGTAGTAGGAGGTGGCGAACAGCGCCGTGCCCCCGAAGCCGAAGATCACTCCATTGGTGTGCACCGGACGGATGCGCCCCCAGCTCAGCCAGGGAATGCCGTAGGTCATGTCCGGCCAGATCAGCTGGGCGGCGATGACGATGCCCACCAGCATGCCGACCACGGCCCAGACCAGGGTCATCACGGTGAACTTGCGGACCACCGCATAGTTATAGGTTTGCGGACTCAAGGCTTGCGCACTCATGGCATCTCCACCCCGTGGATTCGGTTCATCGAATTTCCTGATTTGTGAACGACGGACGCGCCGTCCAGCGCGATGGCGCCAAGGTATCGGAGCCGCCCGGGGCAGCGATTGACATGTGTCAAACCGCGTGGAAATGCGTCGAAAAGCGACGCTCCGTGCCGATCAGGAGGGGTCGCCGCGAGACGCTTCGGTGACCGCCACGGGGTTGTCGTCGTCCATGAGGATGGCGTGCGCGGGGCCTTCGAGGTCATCGAACTGGCCGCTGCGCGCGGCCCACCACAGCACGCACAGGATCAGCGCCACGATGGCCACGCTGATCGGGATGAGCACCATCAGCGATGCGTCCATGAGGCCTCCGCGCGATGCGCCCAGGCCAGGCGCGCCGAATTCAGAACCACCAGCAGCGACGACGCGCTCATGCCCAGGGCCGCCCACAGTGGGGAGATGCGACCGGCCGCGGCCAGGGGCACGAACACCGCGTTGTAGGCCAGCGCCCAGACCATGTTCTGGCGCATCACCGTCTGCGTGCGCCTCGCCACGTCCACGAGCAGCGGCAGGGCGCGCATGTCGTCGAAACCGAGCACCACGTCGGCCCCGGCCCGGGCGATGGGCGCGGCATTCGCGAAACTCACCGAGACATCCGCCGCGCCCAGCGTGGGCGCGTCGTTGACCCCATCGCCCACCATGGCGACACGGCGCCCTCGAAGCTGCAACTCGCGCACGCGCTGCAGCTTGTCCTGCGGCAGCAAAGCCCCCTCGGCCTCGGCGACACCCACCTGCGCGGCCCACTCGCGCACCGTGGCGGGTTTGTCCCCGCTGAGCAGCAGCAGGCCGGACGCCCGCTCGCCCAGTTCCCGCAAGGCCTCGCGTGCCCCCGGACGCAGGCATTCCCTGATCTCGATGTCGGCGATCAGTCGCCCCGGCTCGCCGCCCTCCCACGGCGAGGCCCCCGGTTTGCGATCCCCGGACAGCTCCCGCAGTTGAAGCCGCGTCACGCCGGCTGGCGCGGGCGCCGGCCGTTCGCCCGCAGCGGATGTCTGGGTCTGCCGGGCCGCCCCATCCTCGGATCCCGGCGGGGAGCGGCCCAACGCGTACCAACGTCCCTGCCAGCATCCCACCAGGCCCTGCCCGGGCACCATGCGAAGCTCTGCGGCCGGCGCGGCCAGGGCGCGTGGCGTCCCCGAGCCGCGGCGCGGCTCCACCGCCTGCGGCCCGCGGCTCCCGCCCCCCGCGACCACGTCGCTGCGGGCCGCGCGCTGGCGCAGATCCTGGGCGTGGCGGGTGATGGCCAGGGCCAGCGGATGCTGCACGCCCTGCTCCAGCGCCTCGGCGATCGCCATCGCTCCGGCCTCGTCCCAACCTTCGACGGGCAGCACGCTCACCGCGTGCTGCTGACCCAGCGTGAGGGTTCCCGTCTTGTCGAACACCCAGGTGTCGACATGGGCGAGCGCGTCGAGCGCATGTCCGCGCGCCACCAGCACCCCCGCGCGCGAGAGTCGCGCGGTGGACGCCGCCAGCGCTGCCGGAATGGCCAGCGACAGCGCACAGGGACAGCTCACGACCAGCACCGCGATCACCGCCGGCAGCGCCCGGGACGCATCGACCTGCCACCAGACCAGGGCGGTCAGTGCCGCCACCCCGAGCAGTCCGAGGGTGAAATACCTCGCTGCTCGATCGGCCAGGGCCGCCGCGCGCGGCTTGTGCGCCAGCGCGCCATTGAGCAGGTCCACCATCTGCGCAATGCGCGTGCCCTGCCCGGCTGCCAGCGCCCGCACCACCAGCGGCGAATCCAGGTTCATGCTGCCGGCCAGCACGCGGCAACCCGCTGTCTTGGCCACCGGCTCGCTCTCGCCGGTCAGCAGGGCCTCGTCGGCGTGCCCTGCGCCTTCAAGCACCTCCCCGTCCACCGGCACCAGGGACCCGCTGGGCACCTGGACCACGTCGCCGGCGCGCAGGCGTACCACCGCCACGGTTCGCCACGCCCCGTCGGCGTCCCTGCGCCGCACAGCCGCGGGCAGTTGCTCGAGCAACTCATCGGCTGCGTTGGCGCTGCGCTGGCGCAGGCTGGACTCGATCAGGCGCGCGCTCAGCACGAGCGCCAGGAACATGGTCACCGAATCGAAGTACACGGGCCCGCTGCCACGCAACACGCTGGCCGCGCTGGCCAGAAAGGCCGCCCACAGGCCCAGCACCACCGGCACGTCCATGCCCAGACGCCGCATGCGCAGGTCGCGCAGGCTCCCATGCAGGAAGGTCCACCCCGAGAACAACAGCGCCGGCAAGGTGATCGACAGACTGGCCCAGCGGAAAATCGCTGTCTCGGCGCCGTTGAGCAGCCCCTTGGCACTGTAGCCGGGCCAGGCCAGCATCATCACCTGCATCATCGCCAGCCACGCCACCAGGGTGCGCAACAAGGCCAGGCGCGAGTCCCGGCGCTGGCGCGCCTCGCTGGCATGGCGCACATTGGGCGAGGGCTGGTATCCGATGCGCGCCAGGGCCTCGAGCAATTCGCCCAGGTGCACCCGGGCATCGTCCCATTCCAGGAGCACGCGCCGGGTGGCATAGTTGACCGCCGCCGTGCGAACGCCGGGGATGCGCAGCAGGTGCCGTTCGATCAGCCACACGCAGGCCCCGCAATGGATACCCTCCACCGCCACCAGGGTGCGCCACTGTCCGCCGCCCAGCTCGGTGGCGAAGGCACGCAGGAAGTCGGGGTCGGCCAGCGCCTGCCATTGCTCGCGCAGGCCTTCGATGACCTGCTCGCCCAGCGCCGGGCGCGCCGGCCCGCTGTTCTTGTCGTAGTAGGCGCACAGTCCGCCGGAGGCGATGACCTGCGCGGCAGCGGCGCAACCGCCGCAGCAGAACCAGCGGGTGCTGCCGTCGATGGAGGCACTGGCGGGCTGCGCCGGCAAGGCCTCGCCGCAGTGAAAGCATGTCTGGGTGCCTGCCGCGGGCCCCTCGGGCGCGACGCACGCGACCGGGTCGCGCTGCGCGGCGGGCACGCGCGACAGCTCACCCGCGGACGGCCAGGCCGTCCGCGCCCTCGGTGCCATGCCGTCGAGCGCTCGCATGCCGGCATGCTAGGCAGGCAGGCACTGCGGCATATTGCGTTGTATCAAAGCGCCTCGATGTGCGCCTCAGGTGTCGCACACCTGCGCAGCGCCCCCGCTCAGCCGCTGCTTCCCACCACCACCTCGCTGATCTGGATCAGCGGCTCCAGGTCGGTGTAATGGGGAATGTCGGCCATGATGTCCTGCGCGTGCGGACCGAAGGCGGCCTGGAAGGCCTGCACCGAATCGCAGAAGATGTGGCAGGAGGCCACGTAGGGTGCGGGTGCTCCGGGCGCCCCGCCGGCCAGGCCCCGGTCCACCGTGTAGAACTTGCACGCCTCGCCCATGCGCGCCTGGACCAGGGGCATATGGCGGTCTCGGTAATAGTCATGGTCGAAACGCGCGCCCGGCTGGTTCGGGTACATCACACTGACCTTGATCATGCATTGTCTCCTGGGTGGGCCGCCCCGGGCGCATCGTCCGTCAGCCGCGGCCCTTGCCCAGGCGCGCGAAGGCCGCCGCCATCGCCGAGTCTACCTGCGCACGGCCCTGTGAGCCTCGCGCAGGCGTGCGTGCCGGGGAGGCGCGGCGCGGGGCATCCGCCGCCCTGGCACCACCGAGGGCAGCCGGCGGGTTCTTGCGCATGCTCAGGCCGATGCGCTGGCGCTGGACGTCGACCTCGAGCACCGTGACCTGCACGATGTCGCCGACCTTGACGACTTCGGAGGCCTCCTTGACAAAGCGGTCGGCCAGCTGCGAGACGTGCACCAGGCCATCGCAATGCACGCCCAGGTCGACGAAGGCACCGAAGGCAGCCACGTTGGTCACGGTGCCCTCAAGGCGCATGCCCGGGCGCAGATCGGCGATGTCCTGCACGTCGTCCTGCAGGCGCGCAACGCGGAATTCCGGGCGTGGATCGCGCCCGGGCTTCTCCAGCTCGCTCAGCACGTCGCGGACCGTGAACAAGCCGAAGCGCTGGTCCACGAAATCTTCCGGGCGCAGCGAGCGCAGGCGTGCCGGCTCCCCCATCAGCAGGTCGATGGGCTGGCCGGCGGCGGCCAGGATGCGCTCGACCAGAGGGTAGCTCTCCGGGTGTACCGCGGAGCGGTCCAGGGGGTTGTCGCCCCCGTTGATGCGCAGGAAGCCCGCGGCCTGCTCGAAGGTCTTCGGCCCCAGGCCCGACACCTCGAGCAGAGCGGCACGATTGCGAAACGCCCCCATCTGATCACGCCGACGAACGATCTGCTCGGCGATGCGCGCGTTCAACCCGGCCACGCGCGACAGCAATGCGGGCGAGGCGGTGTTCAGGTCCACCCCCACGCGGTTCACGCAGTCCTCGACCACCGCGTCCAGTCGCCTGGCCAGCAGGGTCTGGTCCACGTCGTGCTGGTACTGACCGACGCCGATGCTCTTGGGATCGATCTTCACCAGCTCCGCCAGGGGGTCCTGGACGCGGCGGGCGATGGATACGGCCCCTCGCAGGCTCACGTCCAGGTCGGGCAGTTCGCGCGTGGCCAGTTCGCTGGCCGAATAGACGGAGGCGCCTGCCTCGCTCACCACCAGCTGCACCAGGCCCAGTTCCGGGCAAGCACGGGCCAGATCGGAGGCCAGGCGCGAGGTCTCGCGGCTGGCGGTGCCGTTGCCGATGGCGACCACGCCCACGCGGTGGCGCCGGCACAGTTCGGCCAGGCGTTGCAGGCTGCCCTCCCAGTCCCGCCGGGGCTCATGCGGGTAGACGGTGGCGGTGTCCAGCACCTTGCCGGTGGCGTCCGTCACCGCCACTTTCACGCCAGTGCGAATGCCCGGATCCAGGCCCATGACCGTCTTCGCGCCTGCAGGCGCGGCCAGAAGCAGGTCGCGCAGGTTGGCCCCGAACACCGCGATGGCCTGCTCCTCGGCCTGTTCGCGCAGACGGGCGAACAGTTCGCGCTCCAGCGACAGCGACAATTTCACCCGCCAGGCCCACTGCACGCAGCGTTGCAGCCAGTCGTCCGCAGCCCGCGAGGCGTGGCCCCACGCCACGTGGGCTGCGATGCGCTGCTGCGCAGCGTTGAGCGTGCCGGCCCCCGCCGGCGGCCCCGGCAGCTCCAGGGTCACGTCCAGCAGTTCCTGGGCGCGTCCTCGCAGCACCGCCAGCGCGCGGTGCGAAGGCACGCGGGCGATCGGCTCGGAGTAGTCGAAATAGTCCTGGAAATTGGCGGCCTCGCGTTCCTTGCCTTCGCGCAGGCGCGAGCGCAGTTCGGCGCAGTTCCACAGCCATTCGCGCATCGGGCCCACCAGCGCGGGATCCTCGGCCCAGCGCTCCACCAGGATGTCGCGCGCGCCATCCAGGCAGCTCTCGACGCTGGTGAAGTCCGAGCCATCCTCACCCTTTTGCGCCAGCACGAAGGCCGATGCCTCTGCGCGCGGATCGAGCGTGGGATCGGAGAACAGTCGCTCGGCCAGGGGCTCCAGCCCCGCCGCGCGGGCCTTCTGCGCGCGCGTGACCATGCGCGGCTTGTAGGGAAGGTACAGGTCCTCGAGCTGCTGGCGCTGCTCGGCAGCCTGCAGGGCCTGCTGCAGCTCAGGGGTGAGCTTGCCCTGCTGCGCGATGGATTTGAGGATCGCGACCCGGCGCTGCTCGAGTTCGCGCAGATAGCCCAGGCGCTGCTCGAGGCTGCGCAGGTGCTCGTCGCTCATGCCCCCGGTGGCTTCCTTGCGGTAGCGGGCGATGAAGGGAACCGTCGCTCCGCCATCGAGCAATTCCACGGCCGCGGCGATCTGGGGCACGCGCAATTGCAGCTCGACGCTGAGCTGCGCCAGGATCTTCGTCTGCTGCTCGGCCGCGGTCGCCAAGGCAGGCTGCAGGCCCGCGGATTCGGGCCGGGGGGCGGGACGGGCTTCGGGCGGGGATGGAGGCTGGGTCATCGGTGCGGCCAATGCGAAAAACCGGCAAGTCTACGACCTGCGGCCCACCTCGCGGGCGCCGTCCGGCCGACCCTGCCGACCCCGCCTGCCTCGCCTGGCCCGCCTACCCGGCCTATACGGCGTTCAGCGGCACCTTCAGGTAGCTCAGGCCATTGGCCTCGGGCTCGGGCATGCGCCCGGCGCGTACATTGACCTGGATGGAGGGCATGATCAGCGCGGGCATGCCCAGCCCGGCATCGCGCAGCTTGCGGAACTCCACGAACTGCGCCTCGCTGACGCCGTCGTGGATCTGCACATTGCCCTCACGCTGCTCCTGCACCGTGCACACCCAGCGCGGCTCGCGGCCTCCGGGCATGTAGTCATGGCACATGTACAGCCGGGTCTGCGCAGGCAGATCGAAGATGCGTCTCACCGAGTGGTAGAGCACATGCGCATCGCCGCCGGGAAAGTCGCATCGCGCGGTGCCGTAGTCGGGCATGAACAGGGTATCGCCGACGAAGGCGCAGTCGCCCACCACGTAGACCACGCAGGCGGGGGTATGCCCCGGCGTGTGCATCACCCGGGCCTGGAGTTCGCCGATGGCGAAGACTTCGCCGTCGGCGAACAGCTGGTCGAAGGGTTGTCCGTCCTGCGCGATGCCCTCGTCATGGAACAGCGCGCGGAACACCCTCTGCACGTCGCGGATGTGCTCGCCGATGGCGATGCGCCCGCCCAGCCGGCCCCGGATGTAGCTGGCGGCCGAGAGGTGGTCGGCGTGGGCGTGGGTCTCCAGCAGCCAGTCGAGGTGCAGGTCCTCCGCGCGCAGGTCATCGATGATGGCATCGGCGAAGCGCGTGCCGGTCCGACCCGAGGCATAGTCGAAGTCCAGCACGCTGTCGATCAGCGCGCAGTGCCGGGTCTGCGGATCGACCACCAGATGGCATACCGTGTTCGTGGGCGCGTGGAACCAGCTGCGCACTTGCGGGCCGGTGGCTCGAGCCTGGCTGGCCGCCGACGATTCCTGTACCTGACTCATGGGCAAGTTCCTCCGTAGCACGCAGTATCGCGCATGCACGGAGAATACTCCACTGGGTTTGCAAGGACATGCTCAGGCCGACGACGAGGCCATGGCGTCGCTGCGGCGCTCCTCGGCCAGGCGCAGCACCTGCGCCTCGATCTGCGCATCCCCCAGCCGCGCGCGCAGGAAGCCCGCGCAGGCCAGCAGCCCGACCAGCGCCGCGGCCAGGTTGTCCCACGGGAAGCCCAGCCATTCCAGGTGCCTCGCCCAGGACAGCGCGCACAGGGCCGCGACAAAGCCCACCAGGTAGACATTCGCCTTCAGGTCGCGGCGCAGGCCGGCGCCCCGGCCCTCGAGCCAGCCCTGCAGGGCCAGCGCCAGCACCAGCGCCAGCAGCAGCCAGCCCAGGTTGTGGCGCCCGCCCCAGTACACCAGCCAGGTGCTGCACAGAAAACCCGCCCCGCCGGCGAGGCGCGCGCGCAGCGTGCCGCGCAGCCCGAGGGCACTGCGGGAAGCGGTACGGGTGAGCACAAGCAGGCTGACGGGCCCCGCCAGGTAGGCGAACACGACCATCGAGGACAGGAATCCCACCAGTTGCCTCCAGGTCGGGAAGGGCAGGAGGAACAGCAGGCCCACCGCTGCGTTGACCCACAATGCAAACACCGGACTGCCATGCCGGTTGAGCCGGGTGAGCCGCCCGCCGGGGCGCAGCTCGTAGCCGCAGGCATACAGAATGCGCGCGGTCACCGCCACGAACACATTGGCGGTGCCCATCGGAGCGATCACGGCGTCCGCCAGGAGCACCGGCATCAGCAAGCCCAGGCCGAGCATGGAGACCAGCCCCAGCAGCGGCGCCGCTGCGCTGCCCAGCGCGGCAGGTCCCGCGGGCAGCGTGGCCATGAAACTCGACGACAGCAACATGTAGAGCAGCAGGCCGAGCAGCAGGGGCAGGTACAGGGAAAAAGGCAGCGAGCGCCGGGGATCGCGTACCTGGTTGGCCAGGATCAGGCCATTCTGGAAACCGGCGAACGCGAAGGCCAGGCCGCTGCCGATCACGGCGAGCATGGCGGGCTCCAGGGCCAGGGGCCCGGTGTTCCAGTGCGCCGCGAAATGCTCGCGCCGGCCGTGCAGCACGATCACCGCCAGGGCCACCAGCAGGGGCACGAGCACCTTCCACAGACTCACCCAGGCGTTGGCCTGCGCAACCCTCGTGATGTGCAGGGTATTGAACCAGGTGATGCCCAGGATCAGCAGCACCCCGACCCCCAGGCCGCTCCACGACAACTGCACCTCGCCCGCTGCGAGGTGGCGCACCAGTCCGGGCCACCAGAAGGCCAGGTACTGCACCACCGACTGGGCCTCCAGCGGCAGGAACACGACGTAGCTCAACCAGCCGAGGATGAGAAACACGTTGGCCGTGCTGCGCGGGTGGGTGATGCCCAGGAGCCGGTAGGTTCCACCCACCACCGGGAAGGCGCCGCACATGCGGGCGAAGGACAGGCTGACCACCAGGCTCAGGGCCGCGGCGAGCACCCAGGCCAGAAGCACCGCACCGCCCGCGGCCTGCAGGCCGTAGTAGGGGGAGAACAGCCAGCCGGAGCCGATCATGCTGCCGGTGGACAGCAGCGCGAGCTGCCAGGTGCTGATGCGCCCGCGGCGCTCGGAGCGCTCAGGCCGCTGCGGGTTCGGGCATGGCGAAAACGTCGAATGGGGGCTGGAGCTTGGCATGGCACGGTCCGGTCGAATCGAGGCACGAGGCCCCATTGAACGCAAGCGCGCGCGATCCTGCGCAGCGTCGATCCAACGGCCCTGGAACGAGGTGTCCTTTCCCTTGCCCGGGTCAACGGGCCCGGCTCCGGAAGCACCGCTCGCGGAGCCCGGTTCCACGTGGCCTCAGCGCAGGCCCAGACAGGGCGGCGCGCCCCGTTGCAGCAGGGGCCCTGGGCTTGCGTAGTCGATGCCGCCTGTCTCCAGGCGTACGAAGCTGCCGCCGCCGGCGAGCAGGACCCCGCGAGGCGCCCGCACCCGCAGGTCGCCGGCGCTGCGCAGACACAGCCTGTGGCGCGCGGCCGCGAGCAGCTGCCCGTCGCAGGCGTGCAGATGCAGTGCGCCGGCTGCCGCGAGCAGGCGCAGGCCCATGCGATGCACGTGCGCGCGCAGGCCTGCGGCGCCCAGCAGCAGCAGGTCTCCTCCCGCGTGCATTCCCAGGCGCCCCGCGGCCGCCAGGTCCAGGCGCGTGCCGGCCGCGCATTGGGCGTGGACCGACGCGGTCAGCGCGAAGCCATCGGCGCCGTCGAGCAGCAGTTGGGGCCCGGCCCGCGCAAAGGCCGCCTCCGGTGGGCCCGGGTCGGGGGCCTGCGGATCCGGGGCCTGCGGATCCGGGGCCTGCGCGGCGGCTTCCTTCGTGCGCGCCACGCCGGTTCGCAGCACCCTCAGGGCTGCCCGCGCGTCGTCCGCACGCCCCTGGTCCGGGCAACGCCGGTGGGTGCTCAGCAGCAAGGCTCGCCCGCTGTGCAGCAGGCCGTCCGCGTCGGTGCGCAGCTCGGCGCCCGCCCCGCGCAGCCCACCCCGGCCGCCCTCGCCGTCCAAACCGTCCACGTCCGCCATGCGGCCCAGCGCGAGGCCGGCATGCGAGGATTCGCAGAGCAATTGCGTGTGCAGGCAGCCGGGCGTGTCGTCCAGCACCAGCTGGCTGCCGCGAGACACGCCGCTCTCGTCGCCCGCGGGCCCCGGCAGCTCGCGGCTGCGCAGGCCCCCCAGGGCCCGGTTGCGGGGCAGCGCCCACGGCGGTCGATGCTGCGCGTGGTACATCGCACCGAGCACCAGGGGTCGCTCGAGCTCGCCGTCGAGGTAGCCGAGCAGCACCTCCTGGCCCACGCGGGGCAGCTGCGTGCGCCCCAGCCTGCAACCGGCCCAGGGCATGAGCACGCGGATCCAGGGCGTGGTCGCGGGGCCGGGCAGGCCCCCTCCAGGCGCTGACTCCACGCTTCGCCCCCCTTGCGGCTGCGGTGCGCCGGTACCCACGGTCGCGCGCCCGCTGCGCGCTGGAACCGGCTGCCGGGAGCGATCCCAGGCGAGGCGAACTCGCACGCGCCCCAGCGCATCGGTGTGCACCTCGCCAAGACCCGGGCCGATCGCCGCCGGCTGCGCGGGCGCCACCAGGGCCGACTGCAGGCCACAGACCCGCGGCGGCACCCGACGCAGGCACGCGCGAGGCGTGCCGTGCGCGGGGCGCAGCCAGAGTTCGGTGTGGAGTTCCCAGCCCGCCACGGCCTGCCCGCGCGGCGGCGAGAAGTCCCAGGCGCGCCCCGCATCGCCGAATCCATCGGGATCGCATGCGTCCGCGTCCAGGTGCGTGCGCGAAGCGGGCGGGCCCGTCGTGGACCAGGGCCAGTCCTCGGCATGCTGCTCGCGAAGGAACAGGCGACTGCGCAGCACCAGGAATTCGCACTGCGCCCGCTCCAGGCGTGCATCCCGCAGCTCGACGCGATGGCCGGTGGCCAGACCTCGCAGGGGCCCCCAGCCGCCGGCGAGTGTCAGGCCTTGGTCCAGTCCGCGATGCAGGCGCAGCTGCTGCAGGGCCTCATGCTCGGCGCGGTCGCCCGGGCATCCGACGCCGATGGAGCGCCATGGCTGCGCGGGTTGCAGCTGCGCCGCGTCGTCGTGATCGGCGAGCACCAGCTCGTGCGCGCCCCGGCGGTGCTCGAACCAGAAGTGGATGCCCCACTGGCGCGTCAGCCGCTGGAACAGCTGCCAGTCGCTCTGGTTGAACTGCACGAGATAGTCCTGCGGCGCATGGGGCCCGCGCAGGCGATCGCGGACGACGAGGCCAAGCGGCGCCACGAGTTCGCGCAACACCTCGGGCACGCTGCCCCCGCGCCAGGCACGGCACTGGCCGCGCAGGCGGGCGCGGGCCAGCGCTGGGCGAAGGCGCAGTGCATACAGGGTGCCGCGCGGACTCTCGTGCAGGCGGGCCGCCTGGGACACCACGCCGTGAATCCAGCGCGGGGCGCGTGCCCCGCGCGCCCCGGGGAGATCCAGCTCGATGCGCAGATCCAGCGCGTGGCCGAGCAACTGGCGGGCCGGACAGCTCCTTCCCCCCGGCTCGCGCCGCAGCAGCACCTGGTACTCGAACAGCGCATCCAGCGCCTCGTCGCCGCGCAGCGCCAGCACGCTCCAGGCGGCCCGGCCCCCATGCTCCACGAGAACTGCCCCGTGCAGCTGCAGGGCTCGCCAGCAGGCGCCGGGGACGCCGGGGGCACCGACCGCATCGCGCATTCGCACATCCGCCATGCGGGGCATTGTGCGCAGACGCGGCCGCACGCGCAGGAGCCGGCCGCAATGCCCCTTCCACAGGGGCGCCTGGGCGCTTCGCCCCCCGGCGCGGAGTGCCTCAGGACTGGGTGCGCAATTCCAGCAACTGCTCGCGCAGGCGGGTCTTCAGGATCTTGCCGGTGGCCCCCAGGGGAATGGCGTCCACGAACTGCACGTCGTCGGGAATCCACCATTTGGCGACCTTCCCCTCGTAGAAGGCCAGCAGCTCGCGCGCTTCGACCTCGGCCCCTGGCTTCTTCACCACCACCAGCAGGGGACGCTCGTCCCACTTGGGGTGCGGCACGGCCACGCAGGCGGCCATCGCGACCGCGGGATGCGACATGGCCACGTTCTCGATGTCGATGGAACTGATCCACTCGCCGCCGGACTTGATCACGTCCTTGCTGCGATCCACGATGCGCATGTAGCCGTCGGGATCGATGGACACCACGTCCCCAGTGGGAAACCAGCCGTCGCGCAAGGGGCTGGGAAGTCCCGACTGGTAGTAGTCCGCCAGCACCCAGGGGCCGCGCACCTGCAGTTCACCGATGGCTCGTCCGTCCCAGGCGACCTCGGCACCCTGGGCGTCGACGATGCGCATGTCCACCCCGTACAGCGGGCGCCCCTGCGAGGTCTGCAGCTGCAGGCGCTGCTGCGCATCGAGCGAGGCATGCTTGGTCTTGAAGGAACACGCCGTGCCCAGCGGGCTCATCTCGGTCATGCCCCAGGCGTGGCGCACCTCGACCCCCCAGTTGTCCTGGAAGGCCTGGATCATCGCCAGCGGCGCCGCGGAGCCTCCGATGAGCACGCGGTCCAGCGCTCGCGGGCGCCGCCCTTCCTGCTGCATCTTGGCCAGCAGGCCCAGCCACACGGTGGGCACGCCGGCGGAAAAACTCACGCCTTCCTGGTCCATCAGCTCGAACAACGAGGCTCCGTCCAGCGCGGGGCCGGGAAACACCACCTTGGCGCCGACCATCGCCGCCGTGTAGGGCATACCCCAGGCGTTGACATGGAACATGGGCACCACAGGCAGCACGGCGTCGCGCGCCGACAGACAGGTGACGTCGGGCATGGCCGCGGAACAGGCATGCAGCACCGTCGAGCGGTGGCTGTACAGCACGGCCTTCGGGTTTCCCGTGGTTCCGCTGGTGTAGCACATCGAGGAGGCTTCGGACTCGTCCAGCGCGGGCCAGGCGTACAAGGCGTCGGACTGCGCGGCCAGCCAGGCCTCGTAGCTGATCAGCCCCGGAATCGCTCGCTCCAGCTCCGGCGCGAGCGCGTCGGCTTCGCACAGCGCCACCCAGCGCCGCACGCCCGGGCATTGCGGCGCCACGGCCTGGATGATCGGAGCGAAGCTCATGTCGAAGGCCAGCACGCGGTCCTCGGCGTGGTTGACGATCCAGGCGATCTGCTCCGGGTGCAGGCGCGGGTTCACGGTATGCAGCACACGTCCGCTGCCGGAGACACCGTAGTAGAGCTCGAGGTGGCGGTAGCCATTCCAGGCCAGCGTGGCCACGCGTTCGCCGCGTGCCACGCCCCAGGCGTCCAGGCCGTGCGCAAGGCGCATGGCGCGCCGGCGCACCTGCGCCCAGTTGCTGCGGTGGCGGTCCCCCTCCACGCGCCGCGACACGATCTCGGTGTCGCCGTGGAAGCGCGCGGCAAATTCGATCAATCCGGAGATCAGCAGCGGATGCTGCTGCATCAAACCCATCATCGTCTTGTCTCCCATCGCTGTTTTCCGGCCTGCCCGGGAGCGCCGATCGCCGGCCCCCCCGCGGGCTTTGCCCGCCGACTGTACAACGGGCGATGGGCCTGCGCCGCCCCCGGAATCTCCCGATATACCCGGAGGCGCAATAAGGGTTTTGGGACCACGCGGACACGCGGCGCGCCCGGGGCAGGCCGGGGATCCTCGCAGGCCCCGCAGGGGATTGACGAGTGGCAAATGGCCGCACATCAACCAAGGGTTAAAATAGGGAGTTTCCCCACATCCGAGTCAAGGTCGAAGAGATGACATTCGTCGTGACAGAAAACTGCATCCGCTGCAAGTTCACCGACTGCGTGGATGTATGCCCGGTGGATTGCTTCCGGGAAGGTCCGAATTTTCTGGTGATCGACCCCGACGAGTGCATCGATTGCGCGGTGTGCGTGCCCGAATGTCCCGCCAACGCGATCTTCGCTGAGGAGGACGTTCCGGGAGACCAGCAGGACTTCATTCCCCTGAACGCCGAGCTGTCGCGCAAGTGGCCCAGCATCACCAAGCGCAAGCCCGCCCTGCCCGACGCCGAAGAGTGGAACGGCAAGAACGACAAGCGTCCGCTGCTCGAGCGCTGAACCGCCGGCGCGCCAGACCCATCCCGAGTCCCATGGAAATGCACATCGCCCCGGCGATCACCCAAGCTGCCGATTCGCCCGCCCCCGGCGGGCCCCTCGAAACCGATGCCGTGATCGTGGGCGCAGGCCCGGTCGGGCTGTTCCAGGTATTCGAGCTCGGGCTGCTGGACATCAAGGCCCACGTCATCGACAGCCTGCCCCACCTGGGCGGCCAGTGCATCGAGCTGTACCCCGACAAGCCCATCTACGACATCCCGGCCGTGCCCGTGTGCACCG
>JAKBBP010000037.1 GCA_021808445.1 Pseudomonadota bacterium | reverse complement strand
CAACTCGACCTGCTGGACCCGGGATCAGGAGGGTGATTGTGCGGTGCAATGAGTGTCGCGCCCCGAGCGGGCACGCCCCACGGGGTGGCGCCCAGGCGGGCTTCACCCTGCTGGAGCTGCTGATCACGGTGGTGGTCATGGGGGTGCTGGCGGCCATCGCCGTGCCTTCCTTCGAAGCCCTGGTGCAGGGTCAGCACAATTCCGACATCACCAGTCAGTTCGCACAGGATCTGGCCTGGGCCCAGGGCGAGGCGCTGACCGGCCACACGGTGCAGATGACCCTGGCCGCCGACGGCTCCTGGAGCGTCACCGAGCTGTCCTATGACAGCTCCACACAGAAGACCACGACCAGCGTGGTGAGCGGCCACTCGCTGACGCCGACGCAATTGCAGTCCGATGCGCCGGGCGTGAGCTGCACCGTTGTCGGTACGGGCGGCAAGACCGGCAGCTGCGCCGCCACGCTGAGTTTCAGCTCCACCGGAATCGTCAGCGGGGGGCCCGTCGGGGTGGTGGAGTACACGACCGGAACCACGACCTCCTCCTTCCAGGTGTTCGCCTCCGGCTCCCTCGTTCCCAATCCCAGTTATGCGTCCTGAGCGTCTCCTTTCGCGTCGCCAGCTCGGCGCCAGCCTCATCGAGGTGCTAGTGGCCTTGCTGATCTTCTCCTTCGGCCTTCTGGGGCTGGCGGGGCTGTACGCGCGGGGCGCTCCGACCCCCTACGAGAACCAGAATGTCATCGACGTGCAGACCGCGGCCGACAGCCTGATGGCCGCCCTGGCCACCGACATGGCCGGCCTCCCGCAATGCGGGGTCACCCAGGTGAGCGCCCCCAAGAACATGCCCAGCTGGCTGCAGGACTGGCTGACCCAGGCCCAGGCGCAGATTCCCAGCCTCGCGGTGACCATCGTGCCAGGCAAGGATGCCTCGGGGAACACCTGTTCATCGACCAGTTGCGGCATCACGGCCACCTTGTACTGGACTGACGGCTCCACCCAACGTTCGCAGGTATTCCATGCCCAGATCGGCATTCACAGCTGAGCCTTCCTGCACGGGCGGACGCCGGTGGCAGGCCGGCGCGACCCTGATCGAGCTGATGGTGGCCATCGCCGTGGCGCTGATCCTGTCGCTGGCGATCCTGGGCGTGCTGGTGTTCTCGGCCAGCAGCAACAAGAACGCCACCACGCTGGGCACGTTGAACAACGACATCCGCGGCGTGCTCACCCTGCTGACCCGCGATGCGAACAGCGCGGGCTTCATGCTCGGCGCCGCGCAGGCGCAATGCTCGCTCACGCTGCTGCACGACTCCAATCTGAACACCCAACCGCCCGACATCAACCCGGTCTGGGAACAGGACCAGACCCAGGGCGGCAACCTGCCCTTCAGCAACAACACCACCAGCTACCCGCCCAGCCATTGGTCCAACGACACGCAGATCCTGTTGTTCGCGGCGTCGCCGTCCGTGCCGCAGTACACCACGACAGGAGCCTCGCCGAACACCCTGCTGCCCGGGCCGATCTCGACCGTCGCCTATGGAAGCAGCTGGGCTGCCGGGACCGGGGCGATGAGTACCGGGACGCTGCAACTGGCGACCACGGCAGGCCTGAGCACCGGCGACACGGCCATGCTGGAGGTTCCGATGTCGGGCGGCCTGGTCTGCATGCGCATTCCCGTGTCCTCCATTTCCGGCAGCACGGTGACCAGCACACCTGGCTCGCAGTACATGCCGACCAACGCCTACAGCGACTACGCCACCCAGATCACGAACGCCTCCAGCACCTACGGAACCCTGGGAGTCAGCCAGCTGCAGCATGCACGCCTGATCGATCTCGGACAGTCTCCGAATTCCATGGAGATCATCGAGTACTGGATCGATGACAGCAACGGCTATCCGGTGCTGATGCGCAACACCTACAGCGCCTTGACCGACAACCTGATCTCGAGCGATGCGCTCGCCCCTGGAGTGGTCAGCCTGCAGACCTTGTTCGGCACCATCCCCTCGGGCACCCAACCCGGCACCGCCACGCCTACCTTCAAGGCGTGGAGCAGCGTTTCCACGAGCGACCAGGTGGTCTCCGTGGCGGTGGCGGTGGTGACGCGTTCGCTGTACGACGACAGCAGCTACACGGCGCCATCGAGCATCACCGTGCCGCAACCGGCCAGCGGCCTGAAGTCGCCGGATGCATTCAACAACTACAGCGTGTCCAGTGCCGAGACCCACCGGCATTTCCAGGTCGACACCTTTGTCATCGCGCTGAGGGACAGCACATGGAACTGAGCGCGCCCAAGGGCTGCCGGCCAGTCCGGCTCGCAAGGTCAGGGCGTCAGCGTGGCGCGATCCTGGTGTATTCGCTGATCGCCCTGCTGCTGATTTTTCTGGGCGCCTTGTTCGCGCTGCGGGGCGGCCTGACCGACACCGGACTGACCGACCGCTTCAGCGAGCGGCAGAAGAACATCCAGGCCAGCGACCTGGCCCTGCAGTGGATTTCCAGCCAGATCGCCAGCACCGGCGCCACGTCTCCGCTGGAGTTGTCCGCGGGCTCGCAGACCTGGTACCGCCCTGTGGCAGCCGCGAGCGCGAGTGTGCCGGACCAGCAGTACTGGCTGACCTGCATCAACAACGCCACCACCACGGACACCTGCGCCCAGGCGACGATGCCCACCGGCACGAGCCAGACCGCCTGGGTGTTCGTGCAGCCCACGGGGCGCACCGATACATCGAGCTGCGGAACCAGCGGCGAGTCCGCGGTGTATTACGACGTATGGATTCACACCCTGGACGCACGCGGACAGGTCGGCACCGATACCGAGGCCGTCTACCGCTTGTGCGTGGGCTGAGCCGTCAGGACAACGCAAACGGATCGACCATGAACGCCAAGCACAAGCTGCACCTCGCTGCTGCGCTGCTGCTCGCCTTGCTTCCCTGGGCCGCCGCCCAGGCCGCGGGCAACATCATCAGCGAGGATTTCACGGGTGACTCCACCAACAATACCTGGATTGCGAAGAATGGAGCCTGCCTGACCGCCGGAACAGCCGATAGCATCAACAATGGCGGGATCCCGGCGTGCACCGGCCTGAGCTATTACTCGAGCAATCTGCCCCAGATCGGAATCGCCACCGGTGGAGACAAGGTCGGCTCCGGTGCACTGCGCCTGACGAATGGCGGCAGCCAGGGAAGGAACGAGAACGGCGCGATTTTCTCCACCGTGCCCTTTTCCTCGAAGGCCGGACTGCAGGTGACGTTCACGACCTACACCTACGGCGGCAATGGCGACAACACCCACGGTGCCGACGGCATCGGCTTCTATCTCGTCGACCCCAGCGTGGCCACCGCGCTGGACCTGAAAAGCTCGGTCAACCTCGGCGCCTTCGGCGGCAGCCTGGGCTACTCCTGCTCCAACGCAAACAACCCTCACGATGGCATGGTCGGCGCCTACCTCGGCCTGGGCATCGACGAATTCGGCAACTTCTCCAATGGTGCCACCTTCTACAGTGGAGGAGGCTTGCAAAACAGGAACGACAACACGGCGTCGGGCATGGGGCTCAACACCCAGAACCCGGGGGAAATCGTCGTGCGCGGCTATGGCGACGTCAACTGGGCCTGGCTGCACGCCAACTACCCCTCCTATTACCCCAGCTCGATGACGAGTTCCGAGCAAGCGACGGCCGTGACCAAGACCTGCGAGTACGGCAAGGTGTGGAACTCCTCCACGTCGAAGCCGACGAGCACGGCGGTGCCCGACTATCCCTACATTTTCGGCTACACCCTGCCCAGCACGCAGAAGCTGTATTCGCAGGAAAACGACTCGAGCGCCACGCGGACCAAGGCCACGCCGATCACCTACAAGCTGATCATCGATCCGGACGGCCAGCTCACCCTCGCCTACGACTATGGCAACACCGGGAGCTTCAGCCCGCTGATTTCGCAAGGCGACAACTTGTTCATCACCACCTCCAACGGACCCTTGCCGTCGCAGTTCCTGTTCGGCTTCGGCGCATCCACCGGCGGCGGCAGCAATGTACACGAGATCACCTGTTTCGAGGCCAGCCCCGCAGCCCGGACCACCGGGGCTCCGTTCGTGCCGATTCACATCGCGCCCTCCGGATCCTTTGCCTACACCCTCAGCAGCAACCCCAGTCCGGTCCAGGGTCTGGTGCAGTCCTACGCCGTGCAATCCGGCGGCAGCAGCGCGTCGACCGATTCGTGGGAAGCCGGCGCCCTGATGGCGAGCTACCGCAGCGCGACACCGGTGGCAACCAGTGGCACGCACGCCGCGGACCCCCGCCTGTACTCGACGGCTTCCGACGGCGTCACGGTCACGGCCTTTCCGGCCCTGGATTCGGCGGCCTTCAACCTGAGCCTGACCTCCAGCTCGACGCCCATCAATACCTGCCTGGGAAGCGACAGCGCCACGGCCATCGACAACATCATCAATTACACCGTCAATCCCAGCTACACCTGGTCCAGCATGCCGAGCAGCTGTGCCAGCTATCTCGGATCCCGGCTCTCGGGCAGTTACCTGTCGACCTTCGCCCAGGATGACTACGGGCTCGTGCTTTCGCCGCCATCCACGGTCGCCGACCTCACCTTGCCAGGCTATGCCAGCTGGGCCTCCGGACTGAGCGGCCGCCCGTCGGCGCTGCTGTTCACCAACGATGACGGTTTCCTGTACTCGGTCGACGCGACCAGCGGGGCCCTGAACTGGGGGTGGATGCCCCGGTCTTTCGTGGCCGGACTCCAGAACTATTCCAGCTTCCCCTACCAGGACAATTTCGGAGGCAAGTTCGCCGCCGTCGATGCGTATGACGGCAGCAACTGGGCTACCTATGTCGTCGGCAGCGCACAGAACGGCGGGCTCTGGTATGACCTCAAGCTCTCCAGCTCGGGCAGTACGGCGGCGATGCCGGCAGCGGTACTGCCCGTGACGCTGCCGAGCAGTCTGGCGGGAGCGACCTATCCGTCGGCCAACTACACGCAGGGCGGAGTCGCGCCCACGATCCAGGAGGGTCCGTCCGTCAAGACCATCGGCTCGCGCCAATACGCCGCCTTCCTGGTCAACACGGGCACCGGCAGCTCCACCACCAGCTACCTGGTCGAGTTCGACATCAGCCAGGGGATCGCGACCGCCCCGAGCATCGGCTCGGCCTACGTGGCCAAGATCCCGGCCTCGTCCATCGGAGGCAGCGGCAACTACGTCAGCAGCAACCTGTACTTCGACCCGGACAGCCAGACCCTGACCTTCGGCACCAACCAGGGTGGCCTGTACCAGATGGCCTTCACTGGCAATGCGAACACCGATGTCGGCCTCATCGCCTCGCTGGGTTCGAGCACGGATACCACCGATCCCCTGCTGTGGGTCGGAGGCGCGACCATCAACGGGTACCCCTATACCTGGGCCGCGAGCATGAACGAGATCGACGTGTTTGGCATCGGCGGCACCGGATGGCAGGCGCTGTGGGAGGCGACAAACTCGAGTTCGAGCACCAGCGACAACGTGACGACCCTGACCGCGGATTCGGTGATCAGCGACATGCCCGCCGTGATCAGCGGGATCCTGGTCGTCCCCACCTTCGTGCCTCCGACGGCCGGGGCGCGTGCCTGCAACATGAACGGTAACGGATTCGAGGACTACTTCACCCTGGCCAAGGGAACGTTCCCCAAGAACGAGATCACGGATTCCAACGGCAACACGATCAACAGCGACACCGCCCTGGGCCTGGGGCAGGCCTACACGATCAATGTCGCGTCCTCGAGCAAGGGGCATCTGGGCTTCAGCGGCACCTCCGCCAGCGGCGTTCCCGGCAATGCGCTGGTGTTCCAGGGGGGCAGCGTGAACCAGGTGGTTCAGTGGCGGGTCCATTGAGCCAGGGCCGGGCCCTCGGCCCCCGGCCCGCTGGCAGGCGCTCTCAGCCGTCCACCGGCGCCGCCGGCGTGTCCAGCAGCAACTGGTAGAAGGCCAGGTCGAGCCAGCGGCCGAACTTGAAGCCGACCTGGGGCAGCGTGCCCACGTGGCGGAAGCCCAGGCTGGCGTGCAGGGCGATGCTGCCGGCGTTGGCGGCATCGATGCCGCCGATCATCGCGTGCAGTCCCTGTTCGCGCGCGGCCTCGATCAGACGCTGCATCACCAGGCGCCCGAGACCGCGTCCGCGGTGGTCCCGGTGCACGTACACCGAGTGTTCCACCGTGTACTTGTAGGCCGGCCAGGCACGAAAGCTGCCGTAGCTTCCGAAGGCCAGCAGGGTTCCCGCGGCGTCCTCGACGCCGATTACCGGAAAGTTGCCTCGCTGCTTGGCGTCGAACCAGGCGACCATGCTCTGCGGCTCGCGCGCCTTGTAGTCGTACAGCGCCGTCGAGTTCGCGATCGCCTCGTTGAAAATGTCCAGGATCGCTGCCGCGTGCCGCTCGAGGCTGCAACGCACGATCTCGACTGGGTCCATCGTTTCGTTCCCCCGTATCGAATTCCGCGATCCTAGCGCTCGCGCCGCCGCGTTGCGTCGCAACCGTGTCGCGCACCACGATGCATCGGCTGTGGCAGCTCCCGCGCAGCCGGCGGCGACTCTCACTGGACGCCCCGCCATGAGTCGCGCGACAGCAGCGCGTGGGTCCCGCATGAGGCGCTGTGCGCGGCCGCCGCGGCGCCATGCGGCATGCCAAGATTCCCCGGCTCATTCGCTGGCGGCGCAGAACCCCGCACAGCAAACTTGCCACGGGGGGCTTGCCCATGCTTCGATCGCTGCTGCGTCTTTCGCTGCGCGTCCACGGCGAGCAGCCGATGCGGCGCTGGAAATTCGTGGTGCGCAGTGTGCTGTACGGCGCGAGCCACCGGTCCTGGCTGGACTACCTGGGTCGGCAGGCCTGGCTGCACCGCATGGTGCTGCTGCGCCCGGAACTGGTCGAGCGCCTGCATCGGCCCTATCAGTGCGCGAGCTTCAATCGCTGGGCTCGCCTGGGGGCGCTCCAGGCGCACTACGACGTCTGCGCGGCCATCGGCTGGCAAGCGCTGTGTCTTCGCATGGCCCGCGAGGCCCTGGTGCTGGCGCGCCTGGATGCCGCGCGCCAGCCGGAGCTGCGCCTGGAACTCGGCTACGACGCGCGCTTCGGCAAGGAAGGCGAATGGGTGCTGAATCTGCGCAGCGGTAGCCGGCGCTGCTACACCATGGTGCTGGGGTTTCGCAAAGCCGACTCGACCCACAGCCTGTACATCGGCTGCCTGCAGGGCCCCGACGGGCCGGAAAGCCGAGAGCATGTGCGCGAGCTGACCCGTGCGCTGCATGGCGAGCGCCCGCGTGGCCTGCTGCTGGAGGCCGCCCGCGAGCTGGCCGCCGCCGCCGGGTGCAGCCATCTCGAGCTGGTGGGGGACCGTCAGCACATCTACCGCAACCTGCGCAAGCGGCGTCGCCTGGCGTTCAGCTACGACCATTTCGCCGTCGAGCTTCGCGCCCAGCCCGACGGCGCGCAGGGCTGGCGGCTGCCCTTGCGCGCGCCCGAGCGTGACCTGGAGGACGTGGCCTCCCGCAAGCGAGCGCAGACCAGGCGGCGCCGCGAGCTGCTGGATGCCATGCGAGCCCAGTTGCGAACCCAGTTGCGAGCGGCTTGTGCGGTGGCGCCGAGGCCTCGATGATGCGGGCGCGCGAGCCGGTGCGAGCGGGTCGAGGGGGCCGAGCGGGTCGAGCCGGATCAGGCGCCACGCGCCACATGGACTCCGGCGTCCGCGGGCAATGCGAAACTGTCGCGCACGCCCAGCAGCGACACCAGCGCCACCAGCACGAAGGCGATGCGGAACGCCGAGGAAGGCGCCGCATGGGGCGCAAGCAGGGCTCCCGCATGCCAGGCCAGCGCGCCCAGCGCCACGCCCAGGCCCATGGCCAGCTGGAAGGCCGCGGAGAACAGGGTGTTGGCCGCCGCCATCGCAGGCTGTTCGATGTCGGCGAAGGCCAGGGTGTTGAAGGCCGTGAACTGCATGGAGCGTGTCATGCCCCCGACGAACAAGATGGCACAGATCAGCGCCAGGGGCATGGCCTGCCCGAGCAGCGCGCAGGCCGCGATGGCGCAGGCGTTGAGCAGTCCGTTGACCACCAGCACGCGGCGGAAGCCGAAGCGCTGCAGCACCTGGGTGGTGCCCAGTTTCATCAGCAGGTTGCCGCCGAACACGGCCATGAGCATGCTGCCGGCGCGCACTGCGCTGTAGCCGAATCCCAGCTGGAACATCAGCGGCAGCAGGAAGGGCACGGCGCTCACGCCCATGCGGAACAGCGAGCCGCCGCGCAGGGTCACCGCGAAGGTGGGCACCCGCAGGGACGACAGCTGGAGCATGGGGTGCGGGCTGCGTGACAGGTGACGCAGGGCCAGCACAAGCAGGGCCACTCCGCTGGCCGCGGCCAGGCCCATGGGGGCGGGCGCCGGGTGCGGGCCGGTCAGCATGTCCGCCGCGCTGAGCAGGCCCAGCAGCGCGCCCGCGCACAGCGCGAAGCCGGTCCAGTCGAATCCCCTCGGGTCGGGATCGCGCACATCGGGCACCAGCAGCAGCGCCACCGCGAGCGCGACCAGGCCCAGCGGCAGATTCAGCCAGAAAATCCAGCGCCAGCTTGCATGTTCGGCCAGCAGGCCGCCCAGCGGCGGCCCCAGCACCGGGGCGACCAGCGCCGGCCAGGTGAGCGTGGCGATGGCCTGGATCAGGCGATGCTTGGGGGTCACCCGCAACACGACCAGCCGGCCCACCGGCACCATCAGGGCGCCCCCGATGCCCTGCAGCACGCGCATCACCACGAACTCCCCCAGGCCGCTGGCGTGGCCGCACAGCCAGGAGGCGATGGTGAACAGCGCGATGGCCGAGGCGAACACCCGGCGCGCGCCGAACCGGTCGGCGATCCAGCCGCTGGCCGGAATGAACACGCCCAGGGTGAGCATGTAGGCACTCACCCCGGTGTTCAGCGCCACGGGGGGCACCGAGAAGCTGGCCGCCATGCGCGGAATCGCCGGCGTGATCACCGTGGCGTCCAGGTTCTCCATGAAAAAGGTGCCCGCCACCAGCAGTGCCACCGCGCCGAGGCCGTGCTGGCGCGTGCCGGTGGACTCGGCCGAATTCACGAGCGCGCGGCCTGGGGCGCGACGACGGCCGGCAGCGCCGGGCGGGCTCGCACCAGCAGGATCGCCAGCGCCGCGCCCAGGCAGGCGATGCCGGCGATGAACAGCGAGGGCGAGTAGGTGTCGAGCAGCGAGCGCATCAAGCCGGCGCCGTAGGCGGCGGTGGCCGCGCCGAGCTGGTGCGCGGCGAACACCCAGCCGAAAATCAGGCCCGCGCGCTCCGCGCCGAAGCGGGCACCGGCGAGCTTGACGGTCGGCGGCACGGTGGCGATCCAGTCCAGGCCGTAGAACACCGCGAACAGCGCCAGTCCCGACAAGGTGAACTGCAGGTAGGGCAGCCACAGCAGCGAAAGGCCGCGCAGCCCGTAGTAGCAGAACAGCAGCTTGCGATTGTCGAAACGGTCCGACAGATAGCCAGACAGCGTGGTGCCCACCAGGTCGCAGGCGCCCATCATGGAAAGTACCGAGGCCGCGGGAACCGGCCCCAGTCCATGGTCGCCGCACAGAGAGATGAAGTGGGTCTGCACCAGGCCGTTGGTGCTCAGGCCGCAGACGAAGAAGGTGGCCGCCAGGATCCAGAAGGTGGGCACGCGCACGGCTTCGGCCAGGGTGCGAAAGGGCAGGCGCCAGTCCGCACGGGGTGCCGGCGCGGGCGGCGCGCTCCCGGAGGGGGCGCCGTAGGGGTGCTGGCCCACCGCCTCGGGGCTGGAGGCCACGAACAAGAGCGCCAGGACCGAGACGACGGCCGCTGCGGCGACCACCGGCAGCAGCGCGATGCGCCAGCCATGGTGCTCGACCAGCCAGGCCTCCAGGGGCAGGAACAGGAGCTGCCCGGTGGCGCTGCTGGCCGCCAGCAGGCCCATGACCAGGCCGCGGCGCTGCACGAACCAGCGGTTGACCACGGTGGCGCCCAGCACCATGGCCGTCAGGCCCGAGCCCACGCCCAGCCCCAGGCCCCACAGCGCGAAGGCCTGGCCGATGTCGTGCATGCGCGTGCCCAGCAGGAGCGCGGCCGCGATCAGCGCGGTGGCGAAGGCCACCACGCGTCCGGCCCCGTAGCGCAGCAGCACCACGGCGGCGAAGGGCCCGAGCAGGCCGTACAGCGCGAAGCGGGTCGCGAACACGGCCGACAGATCCGCGGTGCTCCAGCCGAACTCGCGGGTCATGGGCTGCAGCAACACGCCGGGCAGGCCCAGCGCGGCCGAGGTCACCAGCATGGCCACGAAGGTGATCGCCGCCACGGCCCAGGCGTAATGAATGCCCCGGCGATCGAGGCGGGCGGCAAGACGGGCTGCGAGCATGGCGGGAATCCGTGGGAAGTGGTTTCCGGGGGGCGCGCCCCGGGAGTGCAATGGGAGATGCTAGGGCCTGTGCGGGCGGCGTGCAGGCTTGCGCGCCCGGGGCCGGCGTCTGGATGCATTCAGTCGCTTGCGGCGGTGGCTGCGGGGGCCGCCTCGGCCTGCGCGGCGTGCCCGCCCAGGCGCAGGGTGCCGGCGAGCAAGGCGGTGATCACCGCGCACAGCGCCAGCGGCGCGATGCCGCTGAGCGAGGAGCGGGTCCAGTCCCACAATTGACCGCTGAAGATCGACACCGCCATGGCCCAGCCATAGCTGATGGTGAACATGCCGGCCGAGGTGCGCGGAACGTCCGCCGGCGCGCACAGCAGCGAGGGCAGCGCGAAGGCCAGAATCAGGGTGATGGAGTTGGAAAAGCCCAGCACCGCGCACCACAGCACCATGCCCTCGCCGCGCGAGGTGATGATGCCCAGCACGCTCAGCAGCGACAGCGAGGCCGTGGCCACGTAGGCCCAGCGTCGGGTGGCCAGGCGCCCGGCCAGCGCCAGCATCAGGAAGGAGGCCGGAAGCTGCGCCACGTTCAGCGCGGTCAGGGCGCTCTCGATGAGTTCCGGGTGGCCGGCGGCGGTGGCGAAATCGGGCAGGAAGGCGTTGGCCACGAAATACAGGGCGTTGACCCCGCCGAGCAGGAAGCCCAGGCGCCAGATCAGCGGGTGCTTCCAGTCGGGAATCCACTGGCGTGCGTGCGCCGCCGGGCGTCCGCCGGCCACCAGATGGCGCCCGAAGGCCATCACCAGCAGCGCCGTGGCCAGCACCGGAATCGCCCACACGGCCACCGCCCCGCGCCAGTGCCCGCCCACCAGGGGAAGCACCAGGGGCCGGGTCAGCGAGGCGGAGAGGATCTCGCCCACCAGCAGGCCGTTGGTGTACACCGCGGTGGCAAAGCCGATGCGCCGGGGAAAGCGCGTGCGTACCAGCGGCGGCAGCGCGGGCTGGGTGACGGCCACGCCGGCCGCCATCAGCGCCGTGGTGGCGTACAGGAAATCGATCTGCGGCACCAGGCCTCGCGCGGCCGAGGCCAGGGCGTTGAGCAGCAGGCCGATGAGCAGCGTGGCGCCGATGCCGAAGCGCGCCACCAGGAAGGCGCCGGGAATGGCCGCCAACGCGAACATCAGCGAGGGCAGCGACGACAGCAGGCCAACCTGGCCCTCGTCGAGCCCCAGGCTGGCGTGCAGCAGAGGCATCAGCGGCGGCACGGCCAGGATGCTCAGGCGCAGGCAGGCCCCCACCAGCCACAGCACGGCCAGGGCGGCGACGTCGTTGTCCTGCGCGGCAGGACCAGGAAGGAGCTTGCCCAAGGAGCACCCCGAGAACATGGCGATAGATGCTGGATCTTAGAGGTGTTGCGCGGGTGTTGCGCGGGTGTTGCGCGGCGCGCGCCGCGTTCAGTCCGGCAGCACCGCGGTGACCTCGATCTCCACCTTGGCGCGGTCCTCGACCAGGTCGGCCACCTGGATCGCGCTCATGGCCGGGAAGTGGCGCCCGATCACGTCCCGGTAGGCCTGCCCGATTTCCTTCAGGCGCGCCTGGTACTCGCGCTTGTCCTTGAGGTACCAGGTCATGCGCACGATGTGCCCGGGTTCGCCGCCGGCGGCGCGCACCACGTCCACACAGTTGCGCAGCGCCTGGCGGACCTGCTCGACCAGGTCGTCGGTCTCGAAGCGGCCCTGCGCGTTCCAGCCGATCTGGCCACCTACGAACACCTGGCGCCCGCGCGCCTCGATGCCGTTGGCGTAGCCCCTGGGAGGGGCCCAGCCCGCGGGCTGGATGGTCTTCAGGGTCATGGGCTCTCCTTGAAACCTTCGATGGCCGCGCGCAGATCCTCGGGCCAGGCCATCGGGCGGTGGGTGTCCAGCGAGGTGACCACGATACGCTGCTCGAAGCGCACCCGCTGGTCCCCCGTCGGGCCCGCGACGCGGTGCTCCAGTTGCAGCGAGCTGCGCCCCAGCCGGGTCACGCGCAAGGCGAAGTCCAGGCGCTCACCCAGGCGCGACGGAGCCACGAAACGGGCGTCGAGCTGCGCGGTGGGCATGCCGATGCGCCGCTGTCCGATGAGCTCCATCCACGGCAGGCCCAGGTGTTCCCACCAATCTTCCACCACGCCGTTGAGCAGATCGTAGTAGCGCGGGAAATACACGATGCCCGCCGGGTCGCAGTGCCCGAAGCGCACCAGGCGACGTGCCAGGAAAGGCCGGCAGGAGCAGGGCGCGGCCTGCGGGTCGGAGGTCATGGCGCCGGCCCCTCAGGCCCCGAAGGCGGCGATGCCGGTGATCGCCCGCCCAAGGATCAGCGCGTGGATGTCGTGGGTGCCCTCGTAGGTGTTGACCACTTCCAGGTTCACCAGGTGACGGGCCACACCGAACTCGTCGGAGATGCCGTTGCCGCCCAGCATGTCGCGCGCGGTGCGCGCGATGTCCAGCGCCTTGCCGCAGGAGTTGCGCTTGATGATGGAGGTCAGGTCGGTGCTGGCGGTTCCCTCGTCCTTCATGCGCCCCACGCGCAGGCAGCCCTGCAGGCCCAGGCCGATCTCGCTCAGCATGTCCGCGAGTTTTTTCTGCACCAGCTGGTTGGCCGCCAACGGACGCCCGAACTGCCTGCGCTCCAGGGTGTAGCGCCGCGCCGTCTCGTAGCAGAATTCGGCCGCGCCGAGGGCGCCCCAGGCGATGCCGTAGCGCGCGCTGTTCAGGCAGGTGAACGGGCCCTTGAGCCCCCGCACCTCGGGAAAGGCGTTCTCCTCCGGGCAGAACACCTCGTCCAGGACGATCTCCCCGGTGATCGAGGTGCGCAGGCCCACCTTGCCGTGGATGGCCGGCGTCGACAGGCCCTTCCAGCCGCGCTCGAGCACGAAGCCGCGGATGTGCTGCGCGTCATCCTTGGCCCACACCACGAACACGTCGGCGATGGGGCTGTTGGTGATCCACATCTTGGCGCCGCTCAGGCTGTAGCCGCCGGGAACCTTGCGCGCTCGCGTGACCATGCCGCCGGGGTCCGAGCCGTAGCCGGGCTCGGTCAGGCCGAAACAGCCGACCCACTCGCCGCTGGCCAGGCGCGGCAGATACTTGCGCTTCTGCTCCTCGGTGCCGAAGGCTTCGATGGGCACCATGACCAGGGAGCTCTGCACGCTCATCATCGAGCGATAGCCCGAATCGATGCGCTCGACCTCGCGCGCCACCAGGCCGTAGCACACGTAGTTCATGCCCGCTCCACCGTACTGTTCGGCCACCGTGGGTCCGAGCAGGCCGAGTTCGCCCATTTCGCGAAAGATTCCGCGATCGGTCCGCTCGTGGCGGAAGGCCTCCAGCACGCGCGGCGCCAGGCGCTGCTCGCAGTAGTCGCGGGCGCTGTCGCGCACCATGCGTTCGGTCTCGCTGAGTTGCTGGTCCAGCAAGAACGGGTCGTTCCAGACAAGGCTTGGTTGGCTCATGGCAGTTCCGTGGGGAGTTCAGCGCGCGGCCTTGAGCAGCTCGCGCGCGATGATGAGTTTCTGCACTTCGGTGGCGCCCTCGTAAATGCGCAGGGCACGGATGTCGCGGTACAGGCTTTCCACGACCTGGCCGCGCTGCACGCCGCGTCCGCCGTGCAGCTGCAGCGCGGAGTCGATGACCCGCTGCGCGTTCTCGGTGGCCACCATCTTGGCCATCGCGGCCTCGCGCGTGGTGGGCAGGCGCTGCACGTCGCGGCGCCAGGCGGCGCGCGCGGTCAGCAGAGCCGCCGCGTCGATGTCGGCGGCCATTTCGCCCAGTCGCGCCTGGGTGAGCTGCAGATCGGCCAGGGTCTGGCCGAACATGCGCCTGGAGCCGGCATGGCGCAGGGCTTCGTCGAGGGCGCGCCGGGCGAAGCCCAGCGCCGCCGCGGCCACCGAGGCGCGGAAGATGTCCAGCGTGCGCATGGCCAGCTTGAAGCCTTCGCCCGGCGTGCCCAGCAACCGGGACGCCGGCACGCGCATGCCCTCGAAGCGCAGGCGAGCCAGGGGGTGAGGCGCCATCACCTCGAGGCGCTCGACGATCTCGAAACCAGGCAGATCCGGGGTGACGACGAAGGCCGAGATGCCCCGCGTGCCGGGGCCCTCGCCGGTGCGCGCGAACAGGCAGTACACGTCGGCGATTCCCCCGTTGGAAATCCAGGTCTTTTCGCCGTCCACGACCCACGCTTCGCCCTCGCGCCTGGCACTGCACTGCAGCGCCGCCACGTCGGAGCCGGCCTCCGGCTCGGTCAGCGCGAAGGCGGCGATGCACTCGCCCGAGGCCACGCGCGGAAGCACCGCGCGCTGCAGCTCCGGGCTGCCCGCCAGGGTGATGGCCCCGCTGCCCAGGCCCTGCATGGCGAAGGCGAAATCGGCCAGCGCGTCGTGGTAGGCCAGGCCCTCGCGCGCCACGCACAGGCTGCGCGAGTCCAGTTCGGCGAGCGCTCCGCCGAAGGCGGCGGGAACGCAGTAGCGCAGCAGCCCGGCGCGGCCCAGCTCGCGCACCAGCGCGCGGCAGGCGCTGTCGGGGTCCCCGTGGTCGATGGGCTGCGCCTGCGCGGTCCAGGCGGCAACCGCGCGCGCGAGCTCACGGTGCGCGGGCTCGAAAAAGGGAAGCTCCAGGTGGGCCTGGTCCATCACGGCTTCAGTCACCCTGGAACTCCGGCTTGCGGCGCGCGGCAAAGGCCTCGAAGGCACGGCGGAAGTCGCCGGTCAGCATGCACAGGGCCTGCGCCTGCGCCTCCGACTCGATGATCTCCTCGATGCCCATGGCCCATTCCTGGTTCACCATGGTCTTGGTCATGGTGTGCGCGAACCAGGGGCCGTCGGCCAGCTCGCGCGCCAGCTCCCGTGCCTTGGGCAGCAGGGCTCCAGCGTCGTGCAGGGCGTTGAAAAAGCCCCATGCCAGGCCTTCGTCGGCGCGCAGGGCGCGCCCCGTCATCAGCAGCTCGTTGGCCCGTCCCAGCCCGATGACCCGGGGCAGCAGGCCGCAGGCGCCCATGTCGGCGCCAGCCAGGCCCACGCGGGTGAACAGGAACGCCGTCCTTGCCTGCGGCGTGCCCAGGCGCAGGTCGGAGGCCAGCGCGATCATCGCCCCCGCGCCGGCGCACACCCCGTCGATGGCGGCCACCACCGGCTGCGGCGCGCGGCGCATGGCCTTGACCAGGTCGCCGGTCATGCGCGTGAAGGCCAGCAGCTCGGGCGCGCGCATGCGGGTGAGGGGCTCGATGATCTCGAACACGTCGCCGCCGGAGCAGAAGTTCCCTCCCTCGCCGGTCAGCACGACCGCGCGCACGTCACTGGCGTAGGGCAGCTCGCGGAACAGGTCGCGCAGTTCGGCGTAGGAGTCGAAGGTCAGGGGGTTCTTCTTGTCCGGGCGGTCCAGCGTGATCGTGGCCACGCGGCCGTCCTCGCCGCAGGACCAGGCGAAATGCCGGGCGCGGTAGTCGCGCAGCGGCCGCCTGTGCGCGGCCATCGGGTTGTCGTCCATCGATGTCGTCCTTGGCTTGTTGCAGTGAGAGATCACAGGACCTCGCCGCCGGCCACCGCGATGGCCTGGCCGTGCACCGCCTCGGAGCCGGGCAGGCACAGCCAGGCTACCGTGTTGGCTACCTGCTCCGGCGTGACCAGGCGCCCCTGCGGGTTGCCCGCGGCCAGTTCCTGGCGCGCCTGCTCGCGGCTGCGCCCGGTGCGCGCGACGATGGTGTCCAGCGCCTCGTCGAGCAGCGGCGTGTCGGTGTAGCCGGGGCACACGGCGTTCACGGTGATCCCCTTGGCCGCCACCTCCAGCGCCAGTGCGCGGGTGAAGCCGACCACCCCGTGCTTGGCCGCGCAGTAGGCGCTGACGTAGGCGTAGCCGGTCAGGCCCGCGGTGCTGGCGACGTTGACGATGCGCCCCCAGCCCGCGCGCAGCATGCCTTCCAGCGCGGCCTGGGTGCAGTGGAAGGTTCCGGTCAGGTTCACCGCCAGCATGTCCTGCCACAGCTGCGGGTCGGTGCGGGTCAGTGGCGCACTGCGAGCGATGCCGGCGTTGTTGACCAGGATGTCGATGGCCCCGCGCTCCTCGGCCGCGCGGCGCAGGCAGGCCGCGACCGCGGCGTGGTCGCGCACGTCCACGCGCGCGCCGGCATGGCCGGTGCCGGGCAGCGCCGCCTGCGCGCGCCCCAGGCGCCCGGCGTCGGTGCCCAGCAGGGTGAGCACGGCACCGTGCCGTGCCAGCTCGGCGCAGATGGCGGTGCCGATGCCCCCGCTGGCGCCGGTGACCACCGCGTGGCGGCCGCGCAGCGGGCCCTGCGCGGTTTGGGGAACGGACATGGCGGTCGGCTCCGGCTCAGGCATGGAGCGCCATCTGCGCGGCGCGCTCGAGATTGCGCTCGAGCTGGGTGCGCCCGCCCACGTAGGGACGCGGCCAGGCGACGCCGGCGTAATGTTGTTCGGCGGCGGCGTGCAGGGTCCAGGCCGGGTCCGACAGGTGCGGGCGGGCCAGCGCGCACAGGTCGGCGCGTCCGGCGGCGATGATGGTGTTCACGTGGTCGCTCTCGAAAATGTTCCCCACGGCGATGGTGGGCATGCCCAGTTCGTTGCGGATCTTGTCGGAGAAGGGGGTCTGGAACATGCGCCCGTACACCGGGCGCTCGTCCTTGCTCACCTGCCCCGAGGATACGTGCACGATGTCGGCGCCGGCCTCGCGGAACAGCGCCGAGATGCGCACGGCGTCCTCCGGCGTGGTGCCGCCTGGTACCCAGTCGTGGGCGGAGATGCGCACCGACATGGGACGCCGCGCGGGCCAGACCTCGCGCATCGCGCGGAACACCTCCAGCGGGTAGCGGCAGCGGTTCTCCAGGCTGCCACCGTAGTCGTCGTCGCGCCGGTTGGTCAGGGGCGAGATGAAGGAAGACATCAGGTAGCCGTGCGCGGCGTGGAATTCCACCATGTCGAAGCCCGCGGTCTCGGCACGGCGCGTGGCCGCGACGAACTCGTCGCGTACCCGATCCATGTCGGCGCGGGTCATCGCGCGTGGAACCTGCGAGACGCCCTCGATCAGGGGCAGCGCGGACGGCGCGATCAGCGGCCAGTTGCCCTCCGGAAGCGGCTGGTCGACACCGTCCCAGGACAGGCGGGTGGAGCCCTTGCGACCGGCGTGTCCGATCTGCAGTCCGATGCGAGCGCCGGTGGCCGCGTGCACGAAGTCCACCAGGCGGCGCCAGCCGGCGGTCTGCTGATCGTTCCAGATGCCGGTGCACCCCGGGGTGATGCGCGCATCCGGGGCCACGCAGGTCATCTCGGTCAGCACCAGGCCGGCGCCTCCGAGGGCGCGCGCGGCGTAGTGCTGGAAGTGGAAGTCCCCGGGCATGCCTTCGTGGGCCGAATAGGTGCACATGGGCGAGACGACCACGCGGTTGGCCAGGTGCATGTCGCGCAGGCTGAAGGGCGTGAACATGGGCGGCACGGTGGGCGAGGCGGGGTCGTCGGGCAGGCCGGCGCGGCGCTGGAACCAGCGGTCGAAGGATTCGACGTAGCGCGCGTCGCGCAGCTTCTGGTTGGCGTGGCCCACGCGCTGGCTTCCCGTGAGCAGCGAGAAGGCGAACTGCTCCGGCTCCATGCGCGCATAGGTCTCGATGTTCTCGAACCACTCCATGCGGTTGCGAGCCGCGCTCTGCAGTTTCAGGGCCTCGATCTCGCGTTCGGCCTGGAAGCCGGCCAGGCGCTCGGGCACCGTGCCCTCGGAGCGGCCGAGGGCACGCGCCAGTGCAATCGCATCCTCCATCGCCAGCTTGGTGCCCGAGCCGATGGAGAAATGGGCGGTGTGCGCGGCGTCGCCGATGAGCACGATGTTGTCCTTGAACCAGCGCTCGCACAGCACCCGGTGGAACTTCTGCCACACCGCCGAGCCGCTCAGGTGGCGGGCGTTGGACACCAGTTCGTGGCCGTCCAGGCGCTCGGCGAACAGCTGCTCGCAAAATCGCAGCGACTGTTCCTTGTCCAGCTTGTCCAGTCCGGCCTGGAGCCAGGTCTCCTCCGGGGTTTCCACGATGAAGGTGGACCAATCCTCGTTGAAGCGGTAGGCGTGCAGGTTGAACCAGCCCCAGTCGGTCTGCTGGAAGGCGAAGGTGAAGGCGTCCAGGCGCTTGCGTGTGCCCAGCCAGATGTAGCGGCAGCGCCGCACGTCGATGCGCGGGTGGAAATGGGCCTCGTGGCGGGCGCGGGTGCGCGAGGACACGCCGTCGGCGCCCACCACGAGGTCGTAGTCGCGCGCGTAGGCATCGGGATCGCTGAACCCATGCTCCCACACCATGCGCACGCCCAGCTCGGCGGCGCGGACCTGCAGGATCTCCAGCAGCTTGAGGCGGGCGATGCCGCAGAATCCGTGCCCGCTGGAGGTGATCCGGCGGTCCTTGAAGAACACGTCGATGTCGTCCCAATGGTGGAAATGGGCCTCGATCTGCTCCACCACCTGGGGGTCCGCCTCGCGAAAGCCCTGCATGGTCTGGTCGGAGAACACCACCCCCCAGCCGAAGGTGTTGTCGGCAGCATTGCGGTCGAACACGGTGATGTCGTGGGCCGGATCGGCCTTTTTCATCAGGATGGCGAAATACAGTCCGGCGGGACCACCGCCCAGGCATGCGATACGCATCGTCTTCTCTCCGTGGGCGGCTGCCGCGTCGATCGGCCGCAGCCGCGGCAAGGTCAGGGGGCGCCGAGCTGGTTCTTGAGCCGGCCCAGCAGTTCAACAAGCTCCGTCAGGTTCCGCTCCCCCAGGGGGGCCAGCAGCGAGATCACCCATTGCTCATGCTGCGCGGCCATGGTCGCGAACTGGCTGCGGCCCCGCGGGGTCAGGCACAGGCGCCAGGCGCGGCGGTCCAGCGGGTCGTCGCAGCGCTCCACCAGTCCCTCGGCCACCAGGCGATCGGCCAGTCCGGTGACGTTGCCACCCGTGACCATCAGCAGCCTGGAGACTTCGCGCATGCGCAGGCCTTCGGGGTAGCGGTACAGCTGGGCCATGAGGTCGAAGCGAGCCAGCGAAGTGCCGAAGCTCTCGCGCATGCGGGTTCGAAGCTGCTCTTCCATCAGGTTGTGGCAGGCCAGCAGGCGCAGCCACAGGCGCAGGGCGGCATGGTCCGTCCCGGGGGGCGGCCCGGCGGCTTCGGGGTTCACCGCGGGCGCGGGGGAGCGTTTCGTGGGCATGGGAGGGAATTCAGGCAAGTTGGGCCAGGCGGAAGCGCTGCAGCTTCCCGGTCTCGGTGCGAGGCAGCTCGCGCACGAAGCGCAGGGCTCTGGGGTATTTGTAGGGCGCTGCGTTGAGCTTGACGAACCGCTGGAGCTGCGAGGCCAGTTCGTCGCTGGGCGCGTAGCCCTCGCGCAGCACCACGAAAGCCTTGACGATCTGGCCGCGCGCCTCGTCGGGCACGCCGATGACCGCGCAGTCGGCCACCGCCGGATGCTCGAGCAGCACCGACTCGACCTCGGGCCCGGCCACGTTGTAGCCCGAGGTGATGATGATGTCGTCCACGCGCGCGTGGTAGTAGTAATAGCCGTCCGCGTCCGCGTGGTAGGTGTCGCCCGTGATGTTCCAGCCTTCCCGCACGTAGCGGGTCTGACGCTCGTCGTCCAGGTAGCGGCAGCCGGTGGGGCCGCGGATCGCCAGATGCCCCGTCTCGCCGAGAGGGACGTCACGCATGTGTTCGTCCACGAGCCGGGCCTCGTAACCGGGAAGCACACGGCCCACAGCTCCCTCCCGATAATCCTCCGGCGAGGACGCGATGTAGATGTGCATCATCTCGGTGCCCCCGACCCCGTCGTACATGCCGGCGTCGCTGACGCACTGCCACTGCTGGCGCGTGGCCAGGTTCAAGGGCTCGCCGGCGGACACGCATTTGCGCAGGCTGCGCAGCGCTTGCGGGTCACCCAGCGCGGCCAGCTGGCGATACCCGGTGGGCGAACTCACGCAGATGGTCGCGCCCCGTTGCCGCACGGCTTCCAGCACCTTGCGTGGCGTCGGAGTTTCCAGCAGCACGGTGGCAGCCCGCGCATGCAGCGCGAAGCACAGCAGACCGCCGAGCCCGAAGGTGAAGGCCAGGGGCGGCGTGCCGATGAAAATATCCTCGGAACTCGGCTTCAGGCAGTGACGGGGGAACACCTCGCACATCGCCAGCACGTCGCGATGCGCATGCACGCAACCCTTGGGAAGGCCCGTGGTTCCCGAGGTGAAGGCGATCAGCGCCGGATCCTCGCTGGCGGTGTCGTGGGCAGGCCAGCCCAGGGGCACGCCTGCAAGTCGCTGCGTGAAGGCCTCGTCGCCGAGCAGCAGGACCTCGCGCAGGCTCGGGCAGTCGGGCCGAGCCTGCTCCAGCTCCTCGCGCAGGGACTGCGCGCACAGGGCATGGGAAACCTGCGCGCGCTGCACGATCTGGCGCAGCTCCTTGGCGCGCAGCAGGGGCATGCTGCCGACCGCCACCGCGCCGATTCTCCACACGGCCAGCCAGCCGGCGGCCAGCCACGGCGAATTCGCGCTGCGCAAGAGCACGCGCTGGCCGGGCTGCACGCCCAGCTGCTCGCTCAGCAGCCTGGCCAGACGTTGCACCTGCTGCAGCAACTCGCGGTAGGTCCACGCCTCGTGCTCGCCGTACACGGCCACGCGGTGCCCATGGCCTTCGTCCACGGCTCGATCCAGAAGTTCGGTGCAGGCGTTGAGCCGGGGGGCGAAGCGCAGGCCGGGAGCGTCGAACAGGAAGCGTGGCCACTGTTCGGCGGGAGGAAGCTTGCGTCGTACGAAATCGTCGGTCATGCCCGCAGTCTCCGGATCGAGGACATGGCCGCAGTGGATCACGGCTGAAAACTTCAGTCAAGAATAATTTATATATGAAGCAAAAGTCCGGGCCGGCCCTTGCGGCCCCCCGAAGCTTCTCGTGCAAGCTTTGCGCGGTATCAGGCTTTCTGTGCGCGCGGATCGCCGCTGCGCAGCGTATCGGCGGGGTGACCGCAGTGGTCCTTCCCGGCGGGCGCCTCGACCTGGCGGGGAGCTGGCTGCCCCGCGGATTCCGGCGCCTTCAGGCGTCCAGGTCCTCAGGCCTCAGGCCTGCTGCGAGCCTTCACCCACGATTCGCTGCGCCATCCACTGCAGCAGCTCCTCCGCAGCGCGCTCGGCGCGCTGGGCATCGCCCGCAGCCCGAAACTCCTCGTACCAGCCCAGCACGCGCGCATCCGCGATCGCCTGCTGCTGCAGGAAGCGCCCCAGGGGCTCATCGTCGGTCTCGGTCGCGCGGCGGGCGCGCTGCGGGTCGCGCGAGGCCATCCACAGAAAGGCCAGCGCGCCGGCCCAGGTCTGCAGCGACGCATCGGCCTCGCCGGCGCGCGGGCCACGCTGCCGGTTCCAGGCCAGGAAGTTCTCCGCCGGCATCGGGCGCGACAGCGCGAAGCCCTGGCCCAGGCGCGCCCCCAGCTGCCGGGCCACCTCCACGAAGCTGGCGTCCTGCAGGCCTTCGATCACCGTGTGCGGGGCGAATTCCTGCCCGATGCGCACCAAGGCCGCCAGCAGCCGGATCGTGCGCACCGGGTCCTTGGGCAGCTCGCGAATCAGGCCCTGGTCGATTTTCACGGTATCCACCGGCAGCGAGGCCAGGCGAGTGATGCTGCTGTAGCCCGAGCCGAGATCGTCGAGCACCAGGCGCACTCCAAGGGCGCTGATGGCGTGGATGGCCTCGTCGCTGCGCGACACGTCGAGTCCGTCGGTCTCCAGCACCTCCAGGCTCAGGTGGGTCGCTGAAACACCCGCGCGGCGCAGCGCCTCCTCGATCCACGCCGCGCACTGCTCGTGCAGCAGGGTCTGCGGCGGAAGGTTCACGGACAGATCCAGGTCCAGCCCCGCCTCGCGCCAGCCATGCAGGTACTCGAGGGTCTGCGCCAGGCCTTGGCGGAACAGGGCGTGCAGTTCCTGTTCGCCGAAGGCGGCCAGGAACTGCCCGGGGTTGTACACGCTACCGTCCGCGTCGCGCAGCCTGGCCAGGGCCTCCACCTTGGTGACCGCGCCGCTGCGAAGGTCGACGATGGGCTGCACCCACATGCGCAGGCCCTCGCCGTACAGCAGCTCGCGGAAGCGCCGCACCTGTTCGGGGTCCACCGGCTGGTGGTTGCGCGCGGTCGCCGCGAACTGCGCGTCGATGCGCGCGCGCAGCAGGCCCAGCCAGGAGCGCGCCCAGCTGGAGGAGAACTGGTGCGGATAGGCGCCCAGCAGCATCAGCACGCTGTCGGTGTTGTCCCCATGGGCGATGGGCACCGTCGCCGCGCTGCGCCAGCCGAGCTCGCGCGCCAGCGCGTACCAGGGGCGCAGGCGCGGGTCGAGGTGATAGGCGTCGACCACTTGCACGTCCCGCATGAACCAGGCCATGGACAGGGGGCCGCGCTCGACTCCCTGGAGAGGGTTCAGGTTCGGATACAGGGACTGCTCGCGAAGCACCGAAACCAGGCGCTCGCTGCCCGCGCCGGCGACCGCCTCCTCACGCAGCACGCCGTGCGCGTCGGGCCGGAACACCACCGCATTGCGCACTCCCGGCAGCGCGGCCAGGGCCTGCAGGGTCTCGGGCAGCACGTCCACCCAGCGTGAGCGCTCGCGCAGCGGTGGGTGCAGCTGCGCGAAATAGCGCGAGGTGGTCTGGTCGATCGCCGCGAGCTGGATCTGCACGTCCAGGCGCAGGCGCGAGGTCGCCACGCGCAGCACCCGATAGCGCTGGCGCGAGGAGATCAGGGCATTTTCCAGCTGGGTGCGCAGCAGATCCTCGTACAGCGCGAAGGCCTCTTCCATGCGTGCGCCCGAGACCCCGATGAGCGCGTGCACCTGGCCCAGCCGCGCCGCCGTGGTCTCCAGGGTGGCGCGGGTCGTTCCCGGGCCGAGCAGCAGCAGCAGATGCTCGCCCTGGCTGCGCTTGAGCCCCTGCAGTTCCTCCGGGGACAGGCAGCGCAGGATGGCGGCCAGTTCCTCGTCGCGCGCCAGGGTGTCATAGAAGGCGGTGCCGAAATCGGTCGCCGCCGTACGCAGCAACTCCTGGTCCAGTGCGGCCAGCAGCGCGCGGGACTCGGTGCCGAAGGCATCGGCCGGGGCCTCGCGCGAAAAATCGGGGTCGCGCTCCGCCTCCGCGGTGCCCACGCGCCACCAGTTGCTGCGGTCGTGCTTGTGGGTCTTGCAGGCATACATCGCAGCGTCCGCCATGCGCAGCAGCCCGTCGGGCTCGTGGGCGTCCTGCGGGAAAAGCGCCAGGCCCATGGTCATCCCCACCTGCGCGCTGCGGCCGCCGCCCAGATCGAAGGCCGTCTCCACGGCGGTGTGCAGCCGGTCCAGCGCGGTGCCCAGGTCCTGCAGGGCCCGCTGGGGCTCCAGGTCCTCGGAGACGATGACGAACTCGTCGCCGCCCAGGCGTGCCAGGAAGTCGCCCCCGCGCAGGCGCAGGCGCAGCGCCTGCGCCAGCTTTTGCAGCAGCACGTCGCCCACGGCGTGTCCGTGGCGGTCGTTGACCGGCTTGAAATTGTCCAGGTCGAGCATGCCCACGGCGAGAAGGCTGCCGCGGCGCTCGGCGCGTGCGATGGCACCGGGCAGGAATTCGTCCAGGGCCAGTCGGTTCGGCAGCCCGGTGAGCGCGTCGGTGCGGGCGCGCCGGCTCTCGGTGTCCTGCAGGAGTTGCAGGGTGTTCTTGCGGTCCAGCTCATCCAGTCCGTGGCCCAGCAGCGCCGCCACCTGTTCGCAGGCGCCCTGGGTCGTGGCATCGAAAATGCCCGGAGTGCGCGCGGCCAGCACCAGCACGCCCCATAGCTGGCCTGCGCGGCGCACCGGCAGCGCGAGCAGGGCCGCCCAGGGCTGCGCCGGCTCGTTCGCGGGCTGCTCCTGCGCCACGCTGGCCTGGGCGCGCCATGCGCGTGCAGCCACCGCATGCGGGTCGTCGGTGCGCGGGCGCTGGGCGTCGATTCCAGCGATATCCCGGGCCTGCTCGCCGGCCTTGGCCAGCACCACGAGGTAGTCCTCCTCGTCCGGGCTCGCCAGCCACGCCGCGCTGAATTCGGTGCCGTCCACCAGGCTCTGGCAGAGGCGCGCGATCATGCCGGCCTCGGTGGCGCCCTGGAGCAGGGAATCGCTGGCCGCCGCCAGTGCCCGGTACACCCCCTGGGTCTGGCGCAGCTCGCGTGCTTGCTGATGACGCTCGCTGACGTCGATCTGGGTCCACAGGATGCGTTGGGCGCCGTCCCCGAGGTCCAGGCGTACGCCGCTGAGGTCGGTGACCACGGTGCCGCCTTCCCCATGCCGCAGGTGCACCCCCTGGATCGAGCCGCGACCCGAATGCAGGATGTCCCGCGCCAGTTGCGCGACCCGCTCGGCGTCGGCCCCGTCGACGTAGTACTCGGCGGCCATCCGGGTCTGCACCTGGGACAGCCGGGTCGTGCCCAGCATCTGCAACAGGCGGGCGTTGGCATGCTCGACCACCCGCTCCGGATAACGCACCACATTCACGCCCACCGTCATGTTGGACAACAGGGCCGTGTTGATGCGCGACTGCTCTCGCTCCCGGCGCACCGCGTCCAGGCGGTCCAGGCCGATGGAGATGTCCGCCGCGATCTGCTCCGCGACCTTTTGCAGCAGGGGGTCGAAACCGCCCGGAAAGCTCAGGTAGAGGTTGAAGTTCGCCCAGGGGTTGCCCGCGCGCAGCAGCGGCAGGCTGGCGTTGCCGTACAAGCCGAAGGCCTGCATGCGCTGGGTCCAGGGCGCCTGGGCCGGGTCGACCCGCGCGTCCTGCACGTAGACCGGCTTGCCCGAGCGCCATGCGCGCGCCGCGGGGCCGCGCCCATGGGGGCTGGCGGTGTCCATGTCGATGCGAATGCCATCCAGGTAGCCCTGGGCGGGGCCGGCCTTGGCCAGTACGCGAAACCGGCCGTTCTCGTCGGGCTGCCCGATCCAGGCCAGGGCCACGCCCTGCAGACCGGTCATGAGTTCACAGAACTTCTGCAGGAGCTCGACGTCGTCGTGCGCTTTTTCGATGATCCGGCTGATGGCGGACTGGATGCCCGCGAGTTCGGAAAACCGGCGCAGCTGGCCGCGGAACTGATCCTGCTGCTCGCTCAGGTGCCGCGCCTGCTCCCGGGTCAGCGCATCGAGCTGGGCCGCCTGCCCCTGCAGGCGCAGCAGCGCGGCCCGATGCGCATGTTGCAGCGAGGAGGCGAACAGCACCGCGCCGCCCACCGCCAGCAGGAAGAACTCCAGGCCCACGATGGTCTGGGCCGACGAGGCCGCCTCGATGATCGGCGCGCCCAGCGCCGCCGAGACGGTGAGCAGGCAAAAGGTGAAGGCCAGCAGCCCGGCGGTGACCAGCGCGTCCAGCGCGAACACCGAGCCGATCAGCGGGAACAGCAACAGCCCGAGCAGGCCCGTACGCTGGGCATTCGCCAGCACGGTGCCGCCTGCGGCCAGGGCCCAGATGGCCAGCACCAGCGCGAAGAGTCCGGCGATGCGCAGCGTGCGCCCGCCCGACAGCGGGCGCAGCGGTGTCGAGGGCTTGCGCAAGCCCAGTTGCAGCAGGGGCGTGAGCATGACCACGGCACTGGCGTCGGCGATGGCCCAGTCGACGATGGCGTCCATCGCCGTTCCCCGCAGGCTGCCCAGCCAGGCGATGGCGGCCACGCCGAACAGCGCCGAGGCCAGGGACTGCAGCAAGCCCATGGACACGAGGAAGGCCAGCACCGAGCGCGGAGTCTCCCACCAGGCCTCGGCCAGCCCGCCCAGGCGGCGCAGCAGGGCCCGTCCCAGCAGCGGGGTCAGCGCATTGCCCGCCGAAGCGAGCAGGGCAGGCTCCAGACCCAGGCGCGAGCCCAGCGCGTTGGCCAGCAGCGAGGCCAGAAAAATGCCCGGCATGGCCGCAGCACCCCAGCGCAGCGCCGCAAAGGCCGCCAGCGCGGCCGGCGGCCACAGCGGCGATGCGCCGGGGAACCAGGCAGCCGGGAAGGCCGCCAGCGCCAGGTAGGCCAGTGCGATCGCCACGTTCAGGCGGATGCGCGCGGCAGGCGCCGACGCGCCTGCGTCGGCAGGCCGTGCGGGGTCCATCGAAGGGGCTGCCATGATTCGTTGCGCGCGCGGATGTTCGGCGCATCGTAGCGGGGTCCTGGCAGCGGTCCCTGCCAAAAATTGCGGGGTTTTTCCGAATGATTGCGCGGCGGACGCAAGCCCAGCCGTAGCCGAATTCGGGGCGGGCGCCGAATCCGCCGGGACTTATTCGAAGGCCGGCTGCTGGGGGCGCACCACGGGAAGACCGGCCGCTGCCCAGGCGTCGAAGCCGCCAGCAATGGAGCGCACCCGGGCGTAGCCCATGTCGTGCATGACGGCGGCCGCCAGCGCCGCCCGCCCGCTGGTCTTGCAGTACACGACCACGTCGAGGTCCCGCGCGCCCAGCTCCGGGGTGCTGCTGAGCTTGAATTCGAGCAGGCCGCGCGGCGCCAGCACGGCTCCGGGAAGATGCCCGCTGGCGTATTCGTCGGCTTCGCGCACGTCGAGCACCACGTCGGCCTCGCGCACGGCCTGCGCCGCCTGTTCGAGGCTGATTTCGGTGATGCGCGCCTTCGCGGCGGTGACCAGGTCGTGGGCGGTCTTCATGATGAGGCTCCGGGAAAGAGGCGATGTCGATGCGGCCGGCCTGCGCAATCACCGGCAAGCCGGAATATACAGCCAGGTATATGGAGGGGCATCAGGGCCGCTGCGTTTCCCAGCAGGGTGTTGCGGCGTCACGATGCAGGAGCGGCCCCGTCGGTCATTGCAACGGGCTGCCCGGCTCGCAGGTGTCTTTCCGATTTCGAAAGATATTGCCAGATGGCCTTCACATTTTCCTTGCTGGTTTTTCGGCATTCGCAGTAGATGCGAATCTCCATTTGCATGGAATATTCTCGACCCGCACAGGCCAGCAGTTTCTGTTCGATTTCCCGGCGAACCGCATTTTCCGGCAGAAAAGCCAGCCCATGCCCTTCCAGGAGCATGGCCTTGAGCCCTTCGGCCATATCCGTTTCGCAGCGGATTTCCAGCAGGGGCTTCGGGTTCATGCCAGCCAGGATGAAATCCACCATGCGCTTCAGGTAGGCGTTGGGCGCGTAGGACAGAAAGGGGATGGGCTGTCCGGGCAGGCCCGGAAGCACATGGGTGGCGCGCCCCTGCTCGTCGCAGCGGGCGTAGGGATAGATCGACTCGACGCCGATGGGCAGCATGTCGAAGCGCGAAGGGTCGAGCTGCACCGGCTGGCTGGCGTGGTGGTAGACCATGGCCAGGTCGCAACCCCCGTCGACCAGGCTCATCGCCGCATCGTGCACATTCAGGGCGGTGACCTTGGTGCTCAGGCGGCCCACTGCGCCCTCCAGTCGCTTCACCCAGCGCGGGAAAAAGCCCAGGGACAGGGTATGGGGCATGGCGATGCTCACCGCTTCCACGTCCACGTGTTCCTGTCCGCGCAGCAAGGTGCGGGTCTCCGACAGATGCGCCAGCATCGCCAGGGCCTCCGCGCGGAAGATGTCGCCCGCCGGGGTCAGGCGCGTGGGATAGGTGGTGCGGTCCACCAGGGCCGAGCCCAGCCAGGCCTCCAGTGCCTGGATGCGCCGCGAGAAGGCCGGTTGCGTGACGTTGCGCAGCTCGGCCGCGCGGGAAAACGAGCGCGTCTCGGCCAGCGTGATGAAGTCCTCGAGCCACTTGGTGTCCATGGTGCACTGGTCGCGTGGGGCGCGGCGAGCCGCGCGCAAGCATGCGCGCCCATTCTAGGAGTCTCCCTTCCGGTTGATCCATGCAAAACTTGCATAACGTTATCAAAAATCGGCATTTGCCCGCCATGTTTCGCTCACCTAGGATCTGCGGCGGTCGAATGCACGGCACCTGGCGGTGCCTGCCACAAATGAATCGGGCCCTGGAATGACGGAAAAACTTCCGGGCCCCGGAAGTCTGAAGGATACGTCTCCGTGAATATGCGTGAAAACCTGAAACAACATGATTCGGACTCGGGAAAACCCGAGGTTCTTTCCTTTGCCTCCAGCCACGAAGGCCCGTGGCAGACCTATCTGTCGCAGGTGGATCGAGTGGTTCCGTACCTGGGCCCGCTGGCGCGGTGGGCGGAGACGCTGAGGCGTCCGAAGCGAGCGCTGATCGTGGACGTACCGATCGAGATGGA
>JAKBBP010000100.1 GCA_021808445.1 Pseudomonadota bacterium | reverse complement strand
ACTTCAGGCCTTCGAACTGGCCCTGCGAGGCCACCGCGAAGGGCCCCGTGCTGGCGTACAACGTGCCGATCTTGATCTGCGCCGGCGCCGTGGCCGCGTGGGCCGCGAAACTGGCGCCAGCCAGCGCCAGCGTGGCGGCGACGGACTTGGCGATGCGGCGAAGGGCGCGCTTGGGTTGGGCTTGCATGTCGGATGTCTCCGGTTGTAGTGAGGATGATGGTCGCCGCCGCGATGCAAACGCGAACAGGGCTCCGACGCTCGTGCGACGACGAACGCGCCTCCTGGAAGCAAGTCTCATGCCAGCTTCGCGACAGCCGCGCCCACCCCGCGCCGACAGGGTCCGCGCGCTCGCCGAGCCACGGGCAGTGGCGGAAACGGTGACAACGAGCCGCCTGCCGCGGCGGATTTTCGCCCCCCCGACGGTCGCTGGCGAGCCCTGCTAACCTCTCGGGCATGCTCTCCCCGACCGCCCCCCCGCCCGACGACGAAATCCTGCGCATCGAAGGCCTGGGCAAGGTCTACGCATCGGGTTTCCAGGCCCTCAGGTCGGTGGACCTGTCGATCCGGCGGGGCGAGATCTTCGCCCTGCTCGGACCCAACGGCGCCGGCAAGACCACCTTGATCAGCATCGTCTGCGGCCTCGTCAACCCCAGCTCGGGCCGTGTCAGCGTGGACGGGCACGACATCGTGCGCGACTACCGCAGCACCCGCTCGCTGATCGGCCTGGTCCCGCAGGAGCTGACCACCGACGCCTTCGAGACGGTCTGGGACACGGTGTCGTTCAGCCGCGGCCTGTTCGGCAGGAAGCCGGACCCGGCGCACATCGAGAAGGTGCTGCGGTCGCTGTCCCTGTGGGACAAGAAGGACAACCGCCTGCGCACCCTGTCGGGGGGCATGAAGCGCAGGGTGCTGATTGCCAAGGCCCTGTCCCACGAGCCGCGCCTGCTGTTCCTCGACGAGCCGACGGCGGGGGTCGACGTGGAGCTTCGCCGGGACATGTGGGATCTGGTGCGCCGGCTGCGCGAGTCGGGAGTCACCATCATCCTGACCACCCACTACATCGAGGAGGCCGAGCAGATGGCCGACCGCATCGGCATCATCGACCACGGCGAGCTGATCCTGGTGCGCGAGAAGGCGGGCCTGATGCGCGAACTCGGCCGCAAGCGCCTGAGCCTGCAGCTGCAGCGGACCTGGCCCGACCTGCCCGAGGCCCTGAAGGGCATGGGCCTGGATCTGGCAGCGGACGGCACCGAGCTGCATTACACCTACGACACCCAGGACCAGGGCGCGGGCATCGAGGAGGTGCTCGAGCGCCTGCGCGCGGCGGGCGTGGCCTTCCGCGACCTGAGCACCCAGGAAAGTTCGCTGGAGGACATTTTCGTGGGCCTGCTCGAGCGCCAGCGCTCCAGGGAGCAAGATTCGTGAACCTGTACGCCGTACGCGCGATCTACCGCCAGGAAATGGCCCGTACCCTGCGCACGATCATGCAGAGCGTGATCTCGCCGGTGATCTCCACCTCGCTGTACTTCATCGTGTTCGGCGCGGCCATCGGCTCGCGCATGCAGGCGGTCGGCGGGGTCAGCTACGGGGCCTTCATCGTGCCCGGGCTGATCATGCTCTCGCTGCTCACCCAGAGCATTTCCAACGCATCCTTCGGCATCTATTTCCCCAAGTTCACCGGCACCATCTACGAGCTGATGTCGGCGCCGGTGTCCTACCTGGAAATCGTGCTCAGCTACGTGGGCGCTGCTGCATCCAAGTCGGTGGTGCTGGGCCTGATCATCCTGGCCACGGCCAGGCTGTTCGTGCCGCTGCGCATCGACCATCCCCTCTGGATGATCGCCTTCCTGCTGCTGACCGCGGTGACCTTCAGCCTGGTGGGCTTCATCATCGGCATCTGGGCCGACGGCTTCGAGAAGCTGCAGGTGGTGCCGCTGCTGATCATCACCCCGCTGACCTTCCTGGGGGGCAGTTTCTATTCCATCGACATGCTGCCCGGGGTCTGGCATACCGTGGCGCTGTTCAACCCGGTGGTCTACCTGATCAGCGGTTTTCGCTGGAGCTTCTATGGCACCGCCGACGTCAGCGTGGGGCTGAGCCTGGCCATGACGGCTGGCTTCCTGGCGGCCGCGCTGGCCGTGGTGGCCTGGATTTTCAAGACGGGATATCGGCTGCGCACCTGATTCCTGGGAGCCCGCGCAAAGCGCTATCTTCGGGGCCATGCGCGACCAACCCGATGACCCACCCGATGGCATCGTCGGTGAGCCGCCCGACGCAGCCTACGGGCCGTCGGCGGCGGCCCTGCTGCGCGCCGTGGCCGGACATTTCGCCCGGGTGGGCGACGACTTCGTCGACGCCTTCTACAGGGGCCTGGCGCTCGATGAGCAGCCGGCTCGCATCCTGGGCTCGCTGGAGGCCGAATCCCTGCAGGCGCTCAAGCGCCGCCAGGCCGCGCACCTGCAGTACCTGGTGGCGCCCGACACCCGGCGCGAGGACCTGCTGGTTCGCGCAGAGGCCATCGGGCGCGCGCATGCCCTGGTCGGCGTCGGCGGCTCCATGCTCATGCGCTCGCAAGCCCTGTACCGTGGCCTGATCGCTGCGCTGGGCTCGAAGGCCGGCATGGACGCCGACAGGCGCTACCGCCTCTCGCGCATCATCGAACAACGACTGCAGGATGACATCCAGGGCCAGGCCGAGGCTGCCGAGCGGGTCCTGGCCGATTACTGGCGCTCCCTGTCGCGCCCCTATGCCCATCCGGCCACGCCGTGGGCCGACGCCTCGAGCGAGGAGCTGGAGGTGCTGGGCGCGCTGCCGGGCATCCGTGCCGCCCTGCTGCTGCGCCTGAACCAGGACGGCGTGCTGACGGTCGAGCGAAGCGCAGGCCCGCAGGCGCGGGAAATCTCGGAGGTGATGCTCAGCCCTTCGACCAGCGTGGTCATCGACCCGGCCACGCCACGCGGGCAGGGGCTGGTCGCGCTGGCCTGGCGCAGCCGCGAGGCGCAGAGCACGCCGAACTATGGCACCGACCCGCGGCTCCAGTTCTGGAACTCGCAGGCGAGCCGACTGCGCGTGCAGTCCACCTTCGCCCTGCCGGTGCTCGATGAGTCCGGCCATGTGGTGGCCTGCGTATACCTGTACGGCGCCTGGCCGAGCCAGTTCGAGGCTCCCTGGATGCGCGAGTTCGGCCGCGGCCTGCAGCGCCGCTGGGAACAGACCTAGCAGCGCTGCCGCGCCCCGAGCCTGTACGCGCTGCCCCAGGAACTGGCGGACACGTACCGCCACCGCATCTTCTCCGGCGGCCTGGCCATGTACCTGCAGCCGGTCATCGATCTGCGCAGCGGGGAGGTCAACTCGATGGAGGCCCTGGCGCGCCTGGGCATGCCCGATGGCAGCGTGGTGCCGCCGGGAGAGTTCCTGCCACTGCTGGGCAACACCGAGCTCGATCGCCTGTTCCGCCTGGGGCTCGCCCAGGTGCTGGACTGGGTGGCCGCGCAGCCCGCGGAGTTCACGCAGCTGGGGGTGTCCATCAACCTGGCGCCCTCCACCCTGCTGCACCCCGATTGCAGCGCCTGGGTGGCCGAGGCGCTGCACCAGCGCGGCCTGTCGCCGCGGCGCCTGCATATCGAACTGCTGGAGACCCAGGAGCTGCACTCGGAGGCGCAGAGGCACAGCATCGAGCAGCTGACCCAGCTGGGCGTGCGGCTGTCCATGGACGACCTGGGCTCGGGCTACAGCAGCCTGGAGCGCCTGTCGCGCCTGCCCTTCGACGTGATCAAGATCGACCAGGGGCTGCTGGCGACCATCCGCACCCATCCCATGCGGGTGATCAGCCTGGTGGGCTCGCTGATCCAGATGGCCCACGATCTGCAGCGCGAAGCCGTCGTGGAGGGGCTGGAAGATACCGACGCGGTCGAGGCGGTCAGCCTGCTGGGGGCCACGCTGGGCCAGGGCTTCGGCCTGTGCCGCCCCATGCCCATGGAACAGGCGAGCGCCTGGCTGCGCAGCTTCCGCGCGGCACCGCCGGCGCCGCGCGTGGCCACGGGCCTGGGGGCCCTGGCCTACCACTGGCGCTACGTGCGCGCGCTGCACGCGCCGCCGTCGCACACCGACCTGGCCACCTGTCCGCTCACGGCATTCCTTCGCCACGCCGCGCCGCAGGACGACGACGTGGCGCGCTGGCACGCGCAATTGCACCAGGGGGAGGACGTGGATCTGGCCAGCAAGCGCATCAGCGAATGGCTGGTGCGATCGATCACCTCGGGTTGAGATCGACCAGGGATCCGAAGGTCTCGGCGAGAAAGGCCTCGCCGTGCTCGAGAATGAAGAAGCGGAAGGTTTCCGCCGCCGGCGACAGCAGCTTGGCCTGGCTGTTCACCGCGTACCAGCGGCGCAGCACGGGCATGCCCAGCATGGAGGGCACCACCAGCAGGCCGTCGCGCAATTCCAGCCCGACGGTGTGAAGGGACAGGAAGCTGATGCCCATGCCGGCCATCACCGCCTGCTTGATGCTCTCGTTGCTGGGCATCTCGGTCCACAGCTGCAATTCGACGCGGTGTCGCCGCAGGTACTCCTCGAAGGTGGCACGAGTGCCGGAGCCCGGCTCGCGCAGGATGATGTTGAACTGCGCGAGCAGCTCCGGGGCATGCGGGCCACCACGGGCCAGCTCATGCCCGGCCGGAGTCACCATGCCCATGGGGTGCGAGGCGAACACCTCGGCGCGGGTATCCATTTCCTTCGGAGGCTGACCCATGATGGCCAGGTCCAGCTCGCTGTTCTGCAGCTGTTCGATCAGCTGCGCGCGATTGCCCACCGAAAGGCGTACGTCCAGGTAGGGGTGGCTTTCGTGAAAACGCGCGAGCAGGCGCGGCACGAAGTATTGCGCGGTACTGACCATGCCGATGGTCAGGCGCCCGGCCTTGAGACCGCGCAGGCGGGCCATCGCATCCTCGGCGTCCTTCAGCGTGGCCAGGATCTTGCGCGCATAGACCAGGAAGTACTCGCCGGCGGGGCTCAGGCTCACCGATCGGCCCTGGCGCTCGAACAGCGCAAGGCCGACCTGCGCCTCGAGTTCGCGGATCTGGATGGATACCGCCGGAGGCGTCAGGTGCATCTCCTGCGCCGCCTTGCCGAAATGCAGGTGGCGCGCGGCGGCGTTGAACACCCGCAGCTGGCGCAGCGTGAGGTTTTTCATTCGATTTCCTTATGAATGACAAGGAAATCTTAAAGGTCTTTTACCGTCCGCGCCGGGATCCCGCGCTCATCGCGTCAGGCTCATGTACAGCATGGGCAGCTTCTCGGGCAGGCGTTCCACCTTGTCGATCACGCTGACATTTCGGCTTCCGAAGATCTGGGAAACATAGGAGTCGGCATGGGGGTCCAGCGACAAGGCGTACACGGTGATGCCCTCCCGCCCCAGGGCTTCCACGGCGTTGCGGGTGTCGTGGCGCAGGTATTGCGGGTCGCGCACGTCGTTGTCCGCCGGTTCGCCGTCGGTGACCACGAAGCAGATCTTGCGGCGCCTGGCCTGGCGCGCCAGCACCTGGCCCGCGTGGCGCAGCGCCGCGCCCATGCGCGTGGAATAGCTGCCGCGCATGCCGGCCAGGCGCGCCTTGGCGAGGTCGCCATAGGGTTGCTCGAAGTCCTTGAAGCGGTAGTACTGCACGTCATGCCGCCCGTCGGAACAGAAACCGTGGATAGCGAAGGGATCCCCAATGCGCTCCAGGGCGTCGGCCAGCAGCACGGTCGCCGAACGCGTCAGGTCGAGCACGCTGTAGTCCTGGCCGCGCACCTTGTCGTTGGAGGACTCCGACAGATCGAGCAGCACCATGACCGCGAGGTCGCGCTGCGCGCGCTTCAGGCGCACCATGCAACGAGGATCGGGCGAGACGCCCATGCGCAGCTCGCTCATCGCGCGCACCGCGGCATCGAGGTCGATGTCGTCGCCGTCGCGCTGCCGGCGCAGGCGCTGCAGGCCTTGCGGCACCATGGATTCGATCAGGAACTTCAGGCGCGAGGCCACCGGCTTGTGTTCGGCCAGGATGGCGTCGATGCGGGCCAGGTCGCCCACCGGCGCCCTGCGCT
>JAKBBP010000099.1 GCA_021808445.1 Pseudomonadota bacterium | reverse complement strand
TCGCTGCTGCTGCGGGTCACGCGGCGTCAGCTCGCGACGGCCTGATCGGCAGCCTGCAGGCTTTCCATCCGCTGCTCCAGGTCCAGCCATTCCTGTTCGCAGGTCTCGATGTCCTGCAGCAGCTGCTTGAGCTCGCGCCCGGCCTGGGCGCGTTCGGCCGGAAGCGGCGACGGCGTGGCCAGTGCCTGCTCGAGCTGGACCCGCCGGGCCTCCAGGGCGTCCAGGCGCCGTTGCGCGGCCGCCTGCGCCTGGCGCAGGGGCGCCAGCATGCGATCGCGCTCGGCACGCTGGCGGGCCGATGCGCGACGCTGCTCGCGGCGATTTTCCGGCGCGGGCTGCACGCCCTCCCCCACGCCGCCGTCCCCGGGCTGCGCGGCCGCAGGCTCGCGAGCGGCCTGGCGCGCTCGCTCGAGCACCCAGCGCTGGTAGTCGTCCAGGTCGCCGTCGAAGGGGCGCACGCCCCCGTCGGCGACCAGCCAGTATTCGTCGCACACCGCGCGCAGCAGCGCACGGTCGTGCGACACCAGCAGCATGGCGCCGCCGAACTCCTGCAGCGCCAGGCTCAGCGCCTCGCGGGTCGGCAGGTCCAGGTGATTGGTGGGTTCGTCCAGCAGCAGCACGTTCGGACGCTGCCACACGAGCAACGCGAGCAGCAGCCGGGCGCGCTCACCCCCGGACATGGTGCCCACGGGCTGCGCCGCCAGCTCGCCGCTGAACTGGAACCGGCCCAGCCAGTCGCGCCAGTCCTGCGTGGTACCGGGGCGCTCCCCGGCCTGGGCCAGGCGCTGCAGGTGCTGCATCGGCGTCTCGTCCGGGCGCAGCACGTCCATCTCCTGTTGCGCGAAATAGCCCAGCACCACGCCTTCGCCGGGATGCAGGCTTCCAGCCAGAGGCTCCAGCACTCCCGCGAGCGTCTTCACCAGGGTCGATTTGCCCTGTCCGTTGGCACCGAGCACGCCGATGCGCGCGCCGGCCAGCACGTCGAGCTGCACGTCGCGCAACACCGGCGCCCCGGGCGCGAAACCGCAGCTCAGCCCGCGTGCGCGCAGCAATTGCTGGGGCTGTCGCTGCGGCTGCAGGAATTCGAACTGCAAGGGGTGGCTCAGCACCACGGGAGCCAGCAGCTGCATGCGCTCCAGCGCCTTGAGCCGGCTTTGCGCCTGGCGCGCCTTGGTGGCCTTGGCACGAAAACGCTCGACGAAAGCATTCAGGCGCGCGATGTCGGACTGCTGGCGCGCATAGGCCTGCGCCTGCTGGGTCAGCGCCTGGGCGCGCCGCTGCTCGAAGGCCGTGTACCCGCCCGCGTAGCGGCTCAGCCGACCCTGCTCGAGATGCACGGTCACGCGGGTGACCGCGTCGAGGAATTCACGGTCGTGCGAAATCACCAGCAGGGTTCCGGGGTAGCGTGCCAGCCAGCTCTCCAGCCACACCAGCGCATCGAGGTCGAGGTGGTTGGTGGGTTCGTCCAGCAACATGCAATCGCTGGGCTGGAACAGGGCCTGCGCCAGTGCCAGGCGCATGCGCCAGCCACCGGAAAAACTGCGTACGGGACGCTGCAGCGCGGCCTGCGCGAAACCCAGGCCGAGCAGCAGGGCCTCGGCGCGGGCGCGCGCGCTGTAGGCCTGGGCGAGTTCCAGCGCCTCGGCCGCCGCGGCGATACGCTGGGCGTCGCCGTCACGCTCGGCCTCACGGCTCGCGCGCAGCGCATCCTGCAGAGCGCCGTCGCCGCGGCAGACGAATTCGGCCGCCTCGCAATCCTCGTCCGGCACCTGCTGCGCCACCGAAGCCACGCGCCAATGCGCCGGGAATTCCAGTGTGCCGCCATCCTCGATGAGCTGGCCCAGCAGGAGTCCGAACAGCGAGGACTTGCCGGCGCCGTTGGCCCCCACGAGCCCGAGCTTCTCGCCTGCCTGCACGCTCAGATCGGCCCCGTCGAGCACCGCCTTGGCACCGCGGCGCAGGCTCAGGCCCTGCAGGCGGATCATGCGAGGCCTTCCAGCGCCGAGGATTCGACCAGGAACACCGCATCGTCGCCGGCGCTGACCGTCAGCCAGTGCACCGGCAGCCTCCCGAAAGCGGCCTCGAAGTGCGCGCGCTCGTGGCCGATCTCCACCACCATCACGCCCCATGGCTGCAGGTGTCGTCGGGCCTCACGCAGCAGACGGCGCACCAGGTCCATGCCATCGTCCCCACCGGCCAGCGCCAGGCGGGGCTCGTGCAGGAATTCGCGGGGCAGCGCGCGCATCGACGCCTCGTTCACGTACGGGGGATTGCACAGCACGAGGTCGAAGCGCAGGCCGGCATCGAAGGCTTCGAACAGATCCGAGCGCAGCAGGCGCACCCGGCTGCCCAGGCCGTGGAGTTCGACATTGGCGCGCGCAAGCTCCAGCGCCGGCTCCGAGATGTCGCTTGCCGTCACCTCGGCATCCGGCCAGCGCTGCGCCGCCAGGATGGCCAGGCTGGCACCGCCGGTGCACAGGTCGGCGATGCGCGAGGTTTCGTGGCGCAGCCAGGGGTCCAGCCCCTGGTCCAGAAGTTCGGCAATCAGCGAGCGCGGCACGATGGCACGTTCGTCGGACAGGAAGCGCTGGCCGTGCAGCCAGGCCTCCCCCAGCAGGTAGGCCAGCGGGCGGCGCGTTCGCACGCGCTGCTCGACCAGATCACGCAGGCGCCGCAGCGCGGCCTCGGGCACGATACGGCGCTGCAGCGCGGGCAGGCGCGCGAAACTCTCGAGCAAGGGCCAGCCCAGGCAGTGCAGGAGCATCCAGGCAGCTTCCTGCGCAGCGTCCTCGGTGCCCTGTCCGAAACTCGGGCCGGCGTCGAGCAGGCGCTGCTCGGCTTCGCGCCAGGCCTGCGAGAAGCGAAGCCCGGGCATCAGGCCGCCAGCGCCTCGAGGGTGCGCCGGTACACACCGGCCAGGGGCTCGAGGAAGCGCAGTTCGATGTGTTCGTCGACCTGGTGGATGCTGCCATTGGGCGGACCGAATTCCACTACCTGCTCGCAGACCTTGGCGATGAAGCGGGCATCCGAGGTGCCGCCCGTGGTCGACAGCTCGGCACGAGCTCCGGTCTCCGCGGCGATCGCCTCGACCAGGGCTCGCGAGAGCTCGCCGGCGGGGGTGAGGAAAGGCTCCGCGCCCAGGGTCCACTGCAAGGTGTGTGGCACGCCGTGGCGCTGCAGCACGTCGACCACGCGCTGTTGCAGGCGGGGAGCCGGGGACGCCGGGCTGAAGCGGAAGTTGAAGCTCAGTTCCAGCTCTCCGGGAATCACGTTGCCCGCGCCGGTCCCGGCGTGGATGTTGGACACCTGCCAGGTCGTGGGAGGGAAATGCTCGTCGCCCTCATCCCAGACCGTGGCGGCAAGCTCGGCCAACGCCGGCGCCGCCAGATGCACGGGATTGCGCGCGAGTTGCGGGTAGGCGACATGGCCCTGCACCCCGTGCACCGTCAGCTTGCCCGACAGGGAACCGCGGCGCCCGTTCTTGATCACGTCGCCCAGGGTCCGGGTGCTGGTCGGCTCGCCCACGATGCACCAGTCCAGGCGCTGAGCGCGGCGCCGCAGTTCCTCGCAGACCTTGACCGTGCCGTCGCGCGCCGGGCCCTCCTCGTCGCTGGTGAGCAGGAAGGCGATCGAGGCGCGCGGATGCGGATGGACCCGCAGGAACTGTTCCACGGCCACCACCATGGCTGCCAGCGAGCTCTTCATGTCGGCCGCGCCGCGCCCGTACAGGCGCCCGTCGCGCACGCTGGGCTCGAAGGGATCGCTGCTCCAGGCGGAAAGCGGACCCGTAGGAACGACGTCGGTGTGCCCCGCGAACACCAGTACCGGGGAATCGGCTCCTGCGCTGCCCGGGCGCAATGCCCACAGGTTGTCGACCCGCCAGTCCTCCGGGCCGCTGGCCATGGTTTCGCAGACGAATCCGCTGGCGCGCAGGCGCTCGGCCAGCAGTTGCTGGCATCCGGCGTCGGCCGGGCTCACCGAGGGGCGACGGATGAGGTCGCGCACCAGGTCCAGTGTCGGGGTCGCGCCCGGGGCGGGTGCCGGCGCGAGGCTTGGGGATGGCATGGGGGGAGTCACTGCCCTTCGAGATCCAGCGAGATGTCGCGGAAGGAGGGTTCATCGGCTTCGGACGCGGTGGGCTGCGCCGGCGGCCGGGCGGAAAAGTCGTTCTGCAGGCGCCACAGCAGGTTGGTGGGCGAATCGGCGGCAGCCAGGGCTTCATCGCGCGCCACGCGCCCGTCCCGAACCATCTCGGCCAGGCACTGCTCGAAGCTCTGCGAGCCCTCGGCCATGGACTTTTCCATGGCCTCGCGCACTCCGCCAAGGTCGCCCTTGACGATGAGCTCGCGAATCAGCTGGGTGTTCAGCAGTACCTCGACGGCCGGGATGCGCCCGCCGGACTGCGCCGGCAGCAGGCGCTGCGAAATCACCGCGCGCAGCCCGGCGGCCAGGTCCGACAGCAGCGCCGGGCGCATGTCCAGCGGGAACAGGCCGAGAATGCGGTTGAGGGCCTGGTGGCTGTTCGAGGCGTGCAGCGTGGCCAGGCACAGGTGCCCCGACAAGGCATAGCTCAGCGCGGCCGCCATGGTCTCGCGGTCGCGGATCTCCCCGATCATGATGCAGTCGGGGGCCTGGCGCAGCGCGTTCTTCAGGCCGATCGCCAGTTCGCGCGCGTCGATGCCGACCTCGCGCTGGTTGACGATGGAGCGGCGGTTGCGGAACAGGTACTCGATCGGCTCCTCCAGCGTGAGGATGTGCCCGCTCATCTGCTGGTTGCGATGGTCGAGCATGGAGGCCAGGGTGGTGCTCTTGCCCGAACCCGTGGAGCCGACGACCAGGATCAGTCCGTGGCGCTGCTTGACCAGATCGGCCAGAACCGGCGGCAGGTTCAGGCTGTCCAGCGCCGGGATCTCGCCCGGGATGTAGCGCACCACCACCGCCACGGTGCCGCGCTGCAGGAAGGCGCTGACCCGGAAACTGCCCAGGCCCTCGCGCGCGACGGCCAGGTTGAGCTCCCCGCGCTCATGCAGCTCGCGCATGCGAGGCTCGTCGACGATCTCCCCCAGCAGCTTGGCGGGGTCCTGCGGCGAGAGGACCTGACGGTTGATCGGCACCGATTGGCCGTTGATGCGGATCTGGATCGGCGCGTTGGCGCTGACGTACAGGTCCGAGGCCTTTTTCTCGGCCATCAACTGCAGCAGCCGTTCCATGGTGGACATCGGGATCCTCCGCCGGGTGGGGGTTGCGCTTGCGGTACGCCGCGACTCAGTCGCGCAGCAGTTCGTTGATCGCGGTCTTCGCCCGGGTCTGCGCGTCCACGCGCTTGACGATCACCGCGCAATACAGGCTGTAGCGACCGTCGGCGCTGGGCAGGTTGCCCGACACCACCACCGAGCCCTCGGGCACGCGCCCGTACATCACCTCGCCGGTGGCGCGGTCGTAGATCTTGGTGGACTTGCCGATGTACACGCCCATCGAGATCACGCAGTTGTCCTCGACGATCACGCCCTCCACGATTTCGGAGCGCGCGCCGATGAAGCAGTTGTCCCCGATGATGGTCGGATTCGCCTGGATGGGCTCGAGGACGCCGCCGATGCCCACGCCGCCCGACAGGTGCACGTTGCGCCCGATCTGGGCGCAGGAGCCCACGGTGGCCCAGGTGTCGACCATCGTGCCCTCGCCCACGTAGGCACCGATGTTCACGTAGGACGGCATCAGCACCACGCCCGGGGCCAGGTAGGCGCCGTGGCGCGCCACCGCCGGGGGCACCACGCGCACGCCGGTGGCGCGCATCTCGTCCTCGCCCAGGCGGCTGAACTTGGTTTCCACCTTGTCGAAGAAATGCAGGTCGCCGGCACGCATCATCTCGTTGTCGGTCATGCGGAAACTCAACAGCACGGCCTTCTTGACCCACTGGTGCGTGACCCATTCGCCGTCGATCTTCTCGGCCACGCGCATGCGCCCGGCGTTGAGTTCAGCCAGCACCTGCGAGACCGCGTCGCGCAGTTCGCTCGGAGCCGACTGGGGGCCGTAGTCGCCGCGCTTTTCCCAGGCCTGGTCGATGATGGTCTGAAGTTGCTTGCTCATGGATGGTTGCTTGGTTTCGTGGATCAGAGACCGCGTGCGTACGCCGCGATGCGTTCGGCCGCCTCGACGCATTCGTCG
>JAKBBP010000036.1 GCA_021808445.1 Pseudomonadota bacterium | reverse complement strand
CCCGGAGAGGTTTCGCTGGCGCACCACGGCCTGCTGTTCCTGGACGAGCTTCCCGAGTTCGACCGCCGCGCGCTCGAGGGGTTGCGCGAGCCCCTGGAGGCCGGTTGCGTACACCTCGCGCGGGCGGCACGGCGCGTGCGCCTGCCGGCCCGCTTCCAGCTGGTGGCCGCCATGAACCCCTGCCCCTGCGGGCACCTGGGGGATGGCGCGCGCGAGTGCCGCTGCACGCCCGAGCAGGTGCAGCGCTACCGCGCACGCCTGTCGGGTCCGTTGCTCGACCGCATCGACCTGCGCGTCGAGCTCGCCGCGCTGCCGCCCGCCGAGCTGTTCGAACTTCCCCCGGGCGAGCCCAGCGCGGTGGTGGCCGAGCGGGTACGCCGCGCCGTGGAGCGTCAGCGCCTGCGCCAGGGCCTGCCCAACGCAGGCATCGAGGCCCGCGCGCTCGAGCAGCATTGCGCGCTGCCGGGCGCCGAGCGCAGCTGGCTGGCCACGGCCCTGGGCCGCCTGGGCGCCTCCGCACGCGCCGCGCACCGCGTGCTGCGGGTGGCGCGCAGCATCGCCGACCTGGCCGCCGAGCCACGCATCACCCGCTCCCATCTGGCCGAAGCGCTGCAACTGCGGCGCGCGCTGGGCGGGGCCTAGACGACGGGAACCGCCCGGCCCCCGGGGACTCAGGGACTCAGGCCGCCTGCAGCGCCTGCTCCAGGTCGGCGATCAGGTCGTCGACATGCTCGATGCCCACCGACAGGCGCACCATGTCGGCGCTCACGCCGGCGGCGGCCAGCTCCGCGTCGCCCAGCTGGCGGTGCGTGGTGGTCGCCGGATGGCAGGCCAGGGACTTGCAGTCGCCGATGTTCACCAGGCGCGTGAACAGCTTGAGCGCGTCCTGGAAGCGCGCTCCGGCCTCGCGCCCGCCCCGCAGCCCGAAGCTGAGGATGCCCGAGGCGCGCCCGCCCATCAGGCGCTGCGCCGCGGCGTGGTCCGGGTGGTCGGGAAGGCCCGCGTAGCGCACCCAGGCCACCTTCGCGTGCCCGCGCAGATGCGTGGCGATGCGCAGCGCGTTGTCGCAAATGCGGTCCATGCGCAGCGGCAGGGTTTCCAGTCCCTGCAGCAGCAGGAAGGCGTTCATCGGCGACAGCGCCGCGCCCATGTTGCGCAAGGGCACCACGCGAGCGCGCGCGATGAAGGCGGCGGCGCCGAAGGTCTGCGTGTAGCTCACCCCGTGGTAGCTGACGTCGGGCTGCACCAGCAGGCCGAAGCGCTCGGGCTGCGCGGCCCAGTCGAAACGCCCGCCGTCCACGATCGCCCCACCCACGCTGTTGCCGTGGCCGCCGATGTACTTGGTCAGTGAGTGCACCACGATGTCGGCGCCATGCTCGAAGGGCCGGCACAGGTAGGGAGAGGGCACCGTGTTGTCGACGATCAGCGGCACCCCGGCGGCGTGCGCCACTTCGGCCAGCGCGGCGATGTCGGTGACATTGCCCAGCGGGTTGCCGATGCTTTCGCAGTACACGGCCTTGGTACGCGCGTCGATGAGTCGCGCGAAGGCCTGCGGGTCGGCCGGGTCGGCGAAGCGCACCTCGATGCCCTGGCGCGGGAAGGTGTGCGCGAACAGGTTGTAGGTACCGCCGTACAGCCGGCTGCTGGAGACGATGTTGTCTCCCGCCGCGGCGATGGTCTGCACCGCCGCGGTGATCGCCGCCATGCCCGAGGCCAGCGCCAGCGAGGCCACGCCGGCCTCGAGCGCGGCCACCCGCGCCTCGAGCACGGCGGTGGTCGGGTTCATGATGCGGGTGTAGATATTGCCCGCAACCTTCAGGTCGAACAGATCGGCACCGTGCTGGGTGTCGTCGAAGGCGTAGGAGACGGTCTGGTACACCGGCACCGCGACCGCGCGGGTGCTTGGATCAGGGCTGTAGCCGGCATGTACGGCCTGGGTTTCAAAGCGCATCGAGTTCTCCTGGGAGGGGACTGGGGGATGGATCGAAGGCAGCCTCGGCGTCGCGCGCCGGGGCCATGCGGCGTCCCGCGCCGAAATACGCCGACGGCGTGGTGCCGAGGGCCAGGCGGAAGGCCTTGATGAAGGCGCTGACGCTGTCGTAGCCCAGCGAGAGCGCGACGTGCTTGACCGCCTGTCCGGTGGCCAGCCATTCCAGCGCCTGGGTCAGGCGCGCCCATTGGCGCCACTGCCCGAAACTCATGCCGGTTTCCTCGACGAACTTGCGACTGAGGGTGCGGGCGCTGATGTCGGCGAAACGGGCCCACTGCTCCAGGCGGCGCCCGCTGGCCGGGTTGGCCAGCAGCGCGCGCGCCACCGACAACAGGCGTTCGTCCTTGGGCCACGGGAGTTGCAGGGCCTGGGGACCCGCCTGCCCGAGCTCATCGAGCAGCACCTGCAGCATGCGCCGCTGCTGCGGGCCCAGCGGGAGGGCGGGATCCCAGTCCAGCATGCGCTGCATCAGCAGCGCGGCCAGTGCGCTGGCCTCGAACTGCGCCGGATGGGGTGGCAAGGCCGCGCAATGGCGCTCGGCCAGGAACACCCCCACCCCGGCCGTGGGCCCGAAGGACTGCACGGAATGCGCCTCGCCCGGCGGCATCCAGCCGATGCTGCGCGGCCCCGCGATGACGCGCCCGCGCTCGGTCTGCACCGCCACCAGGCCCTCGGTGAGCAGGAACAGCACCCCGCGAGGCATGCTCGCGTGACTGTTGTCCAGCGGCGCGTCGTTGCGCACGCGGATGGCGATGAGTTCCGGGCCACCCGGGTCGTGCACGAGTCGGTGGAGCGCGTCGGGGATACCCATGGAAGTTCAACCCGGTGACAATCCGGGCGGAGATTGGCCGAAATGCGATATTAATTGGCTGGATCAAGCAACTTTGCCATGGGGCGAAACCCTACCATGCGCAAGGATTGCCCTTCCGATTCCGGATTTCAGGATTCTTGCTCATGCTCCGTTCGTCCGTTCCCCCGCGCGCCGGCTGGTCCCTCCTGGCCGCCGCGCTGCTTGCCGGCTGCACCACGGTCGGACCGGATTTCAAGAATCCGGCGCCGCCCAAGGTGGCAGGGTACACCGCCGGCGCGCTGCCCGCGGCCACGGCCTCGGCACCGGGCACGCTGGGCGGGGCCCAGCGTTTCGCAAGCTCGGCCGCGGTGTCCGCACAGTGGTGGACTGCTTTCGGCTCGCCCCGGCTGGACGGCCTGATCCAGCAGGCGCTGGCCAACAGCCCCACTCTGCAGGCGGCGCAGGCCACGCTGCGCCAGGCGCAGGAAACCTACCGTGCCCAGGCGGGCTCGACGCTGTACCCGACGGTCAGCGCCAAGCTCGGCGCCAGCCGCAACGAGGTCAACTCCGCGCAGCTCGGGCAGAGCGGCAGCACCCAGCGTATCTACAACCTGTACAACGCGGGGATCGGGGTCAATTACAACCTGGACCTGTTCGGGGGCAACCGGCGCGCCCTGGAAGCGCTGGCCGCGCAGGCGGACTACCAGTCCTACCAGCTCGCCGGTGCGCGCCTGACCCTGGCCGCCAACGTGGTGACCACCGCCTTCGCGCAGGCCCAGCTGGGCGCGCAGATCCAGGCCACCGAGGCCATCGCCAAGGCGCAGTCCGACGAGCTGGGCATCACGCGCCAGCGCCTGGAACTGGGCGCCGCCTCGAAGGTGGAGGTTCTGAGCCTGCAGACCCAGTACGAGCAGACCCTGGCCAGCCTGCCGGCGCTGCGCAACAAGCTGCAGCAGGCCGACCACCTGCTGGCCGCCCTGCTGGGTGAGGCGCCGGGCCAGGCCCGCATTCCCCGTTTCGAGCTGGCGGATTTCCGGCTGCCGACGGACCTGCCCATGGTGGTGCCCTCGGAGCTGGTTCGCCAGCGCCCGGACGTGCAGGCTTCCACGGCCCTCCTGCACGCGGCCACTGCGCAGTATGGCGTGGCGGTGTCCAATCTGTACCCGCAGATCAACCTCAGCGCCACGCTGGGCACGCAGGCCCTCACCACCGGCGCGCTGTTCGGGCCGGGCTCGATGGTGTGGAACCTGGCGGGCGCGCTGGCGCAGCCCCTGTTCAACGCCGGCCTGCGCGCCGGCGCCAGCGCCGCCGAGGCCAACCTGCAGGCCGCCGGCGCCAATTACCGCGCCACCGTACTGCAGGCGCTGCGCAACGTGGCCGACGCGCTGCGTCAACTGGACAACGACGCGCAGACCCTGCAGGCGCAGACCGCCGCCGACGACGCGGCGCAACAGTCGCTCCAGCTGGTGCAGCAGCAGTACAGCCTGGGCGCGGCCAGCTACCTGCAGTTGCTCACGGCACAGCAACAGGCGCAGAGCGCGCGCATCCAGCTGCTGGCCGCGCAGGCCGCGCGCCTGTCCGACACCGCCGCGCTGTACCAGGCCATGGGCGGCGGCGCGCTGGCGCCCGCACACGCGAAGGGGAAGGCGACGGTTTCCTGAGCCGCTTGTCCCTTCGCTCCCGCAACCTCCGAGCACGGGCGCTCCTGCGCCCGCGAACCCAGACCTGCGCCGCCCCGGCGGCGTGGATTCGATGATTGGCAGCACAAGACGCATACGCACATGTCGACGACAGGACGCACCTCCCTACGCATGATCATCATGCTGGTCATCGCCGCCGTGCTCATTGGAGCCGTGACCTGGTTTCACTTCTTCAAGGGGCACATGATCGCCAAGTACATGAAGGCGATGTCCAACCCTCCCCAGACCGTGTCCACGGCGGTGGCCAGGCTGGAAACCTGGCAGCCGACGGTGGAGGCGCTGGGCACGCTGCGCGCGAGCCAGCAGGCCAACCTGAGCACCCCGGTGGGCGCGCGGGTCACGGCCATCCACTTCGACTCCGGCGAACACGTGCGCGCCGGCCAGGACCTGGTCGAGCTGGACCCGGCGCCGCTGCGCGCGCAACTGCAGCAACTGCAGGCGCAGGAGCAGCTGGCGAAGCTCAACCTGCAGCGTGACCGGGCCCAGTTCAAGGTGCAGGCCGTCAGCCAGGCCGTGGTGGACACCGACGAGGCCACGCTGCAGGCCGATCAGGCCGGCATCGCCGCGCAGAAGGCCCTGCTTGCCCAGCACATCATCTCGGCGCCCTTCGCCGGGCGCCTGGGCCTGCGCCAGGTCGACCTGGGCCAGTACCTGGCCCCCGGTGGCGTGGCGGTGACCCTGCAGAAGCTCAACCCGATGCAGATCGACTTCAACGTGCCGCAGAACCAGATCGATCTGATCCACGTGGGCATGAAGGCCGAGCTGAGCACCAACGCGGTGCCGGGCAAGACCTTCCCGGCCAAGGTGATCGCCATCGAGCCCCAGGTGGACACCGCCACGCGCAACCTGACGGTGCGCGCCGAGGTGCCCAACCCGGGCGAGAAGCTGCTGCCCGGCGTGTTCGCCAGCATCCACCTGGACCGCTCCCAGCCCCAGCAGTACCTGACCCTGCCGAACGCCGCCGTGATCTACAACCCCTACGGCGAAACCGTCTACGTGGTCAAGGACGAGGGCAAGGGCCCGAACGGCAAGCCGCGCCTGGTCGCCGAGCAGCGCTTCATCACCACCGGCGCCCAGCGCGGCGACCAGGTGGCCATCGTCAAGGGCCTGAAGCCGGGCGACACCGTGGTCACCTCCGGCCAGCTCAAGCTGCGCAATGGCACCCCGCTGCTGATCAACAACAGCGTCGAGCCCAGCGACAGCCCGGACCCGACCGTCCCCGACTCCTGATCCGTCCCAGGTCCCAGGCATGAGCATGAACAAGAAATTCACCGACATCTTCATCGAGCGCCCGGTGCTGGCCACCGTGGTCAGCCTGGTGATCCTGGTGCTCGGCTTGCGCTCGGCAGGGCTGCTGCCGGTGCTGCAATACCCGTACACCGAGAACGCGGTGGTGACCGTCACCACCGCCTATCCGGGCGCCGACGCGGCCACGGTGGCGTCGTTCATCACGACGCCGCTGGAGAACTCGATCGCGCAGGCCAACGGCATCGACTACATGACCTCCACCAGCGTGCAGGGGGTCAGCACGATCACCGTCAACCTGCGCCTGAACTACGACCCGGACAAGGCGCTGACCGAGATCAACACCAAGGTCAACGCGGTGCTCAACCAGTTGCCCGCGCAGTCGCAGACGCCCACGCTGCAGGTGGCCATCGGCCAGACCATCGACGCGATGTACATGGGCTTCTACAGTTCGGTGCTCGCGCCCAACCAGATCACCGACTACCTCACCCGCTCGGTGCAGCCCAAGCTGCAGGCGATCTCCGGCGTGCAGACGGCGGAGATGATCGGCGCGAAGAACTTCGCGCTTCGGGCCTGGCTGAACCCGAGGGAGCTGGCCGCCTACGGTCTGACCGCGGCCGACGTGTACTCGGCCCTGGCCAGCAACAACTACATCACCGCGGCCGGCCACACCAAGGGCCAGATGGTGCAGATCAACCTGGCGGCGAACACCAACGTCACCTCGCTCAGCCAGTTCCGCAACTTGATCATCAAGTCGGTCAACGGCAAGGTGGTGCGCCTGGACGACGTGGCGCGCGTGAGCCTGGGCTCCGAGGACTATGACACCACGGTGGCCTTCGACGGCAAGGCTTCGGTGTTCATCGGCATCCAGGTCGCGCCTGGGGCCAACCTGCTCGACGTGGTCAAGCGGGTGCGCGCGGCCTTCCCCGGCATCCAGGCGCAATTGCCCGAAGGCATGACGGGCAGGATCGTGTACGACTCGACCAAGTTCGTCGACGCGTCCATCAACGACGTGATCCAGACCCTGATCGAGGCCGTGCTGATCGTGGCGGCGGTGGTGTTCATCTTCCTCGGTTCGCTGCGCTCTGTGCTGGTGCCCCTGGTGGCCATCCCGCTGTCGATCATCGGCACCTTCACCGTGATGCTGGCGCTGGGCTACTCGATCAACCTGCTCACCCTGCTGGCCATCGTGCTGGCCATCGGGCTGGTGGTCGACGACGCCATCATCATCGTGGAAAACATCAGCCGCCACCTCGAGGAGGGCATGGGCCGCAGGGACGCCGCCGTGCGCGCGGCGCGCGAACTGGCCAACCCCATCGTGGCCATGGCCGTGGTGCTGGTGGCGGTGTACGTGCCCATCGGCTTCATGAGCGGCCTGACCGGCGCGCTGTTCACCGAGTTCGCCTTCACCCTGGTGGGCACGGTGATCATCTCGGCCATCATCGCGCTGACCCTGTCGCCGATGCTGTGCTCGCGCCTGCTCAAGGCCCCGGACCCGCAGAGCCACAACTGGCAGGACCGGCTGGTGCTGTTCCTCGATCGCTCCTTCGAGCGCCTGCACGGGCGCTACGAGCGCATGCTGCACGGTTCGCTGAACTACCTTCCGGTGACGGCGGTGCTGGGCGTGATCGTGCTCGGATCGATCTACTTCCTCTACGTCAGCTCCACCTCGGAACTGGCGCCGCAGGAGGACCAGGGGGTGCTGATCTCGGTGGCCTTCACCAATCCCTCGGCCACCCCGGAGCAGCGCACGCAGGTCACGAAGCAGATCTACCAGGTCTACAAGAGCTACCCCGAGACGGACCATGTGTTCCAGATCAACTCGCCCACGCAGGTGATCGGGGGCATGGTGCTCAAGCCCTGGAACGAGCGCAAGCTGACCACCAACCAGCTGCAGCCGCAGCTGCAGCAAAAGCTCGCCCACATCGCGGGCGCGCAGGTGGCGGTGTTCCAGCCGCCTTCGCTGCCGGGTGCGCGTGGCCTGCCGGTGCAGTTCGTGCTCACCACCAGCGACCCGGTGGGTCGCCTGTACACGGTGTCGCAGCAGTTCCTGCACGCGGCGCTGAAGACGGGCGACTTCATCTTCATGCAATCCGACCTGCGCGTCGACCTGCCGCAGACCACCATCCTCGTGGACCGCAACATGGCCGCGCAGCTGGGACTGAGCATGCAGCAGATCGGCTCGGCGCTGTCGGCCATGCTGGGGGGCGGTTACGTGAACTTCTTCAACCTGGACGGCCGCTCCTACAAGGTGATCCCCCAGGTGCAGCGTCGCTTCCGCCTGACCACCGAGCAGCTGCTCAATTACCAGATCCGCGCCAGCAACGGCGCCATGGTGCCGCTGTCCACCGTGGTGCACCTGAAGACCTCGGCGCAGCCGGAGACCATCAACCACTTCCAGCAGGCCAACTCCGCGACCATGAACGCGGTCCCGATGCCCTTCGTCTCGCAAGGCAAGGCGCTGGACGACCTGAAGCAGCTGGCGCAGCGCACGCTGCCGGCGGGCTACAGCTTCGACTTCGCCGGCCCCTCGCGCCAGTATGAGCAGGAATCCGGCGGCCTGCTGCTGACCTTCGGCTTCGCGCTGGTGATCATCTTCCTGGCCCTGGCCGCCCAGTTCGAGAGCTTCCGCGACCCGATCATCATCCTGGTGTCGGTGCCGATGGCCATCTCGGGCGCGCTGCTGTTCATCAACCTGGGCATCGGAGGGGCCACGCTGAACATCTACAGCGAGGTCGGGCTGGTGACCCTGATCGGCCTGGTGTCCAAGCACGGCATCCTGATCGTGGAGTTCGCCAACAACCTGCAGCGCGAAGGCCGCAGCAAGCGCGAGGCCATCGAGCACGCCGCCGGCATGCGCCTGCGCCCGATCCTGATGACCACCGCGGCGATGGTGCTGGGCGTCCTGCCCCTGATCACCGCCACCGGCGCCGGCGCCGCCAGCCGCTTCAACATGGGCCTGGTGATCGCCTCCGGCCTGGCCATCGGCACCCTGTTCACGCTGTTCGTCGTGCCGGCGGTGTACATGATGCTGGCCGCCGACCACAGCCACGAGGCACGCGCCCAGGCGCTGCGCGAGGCCGAGGAGGCGGAACGGGCGATGCACCACGAAGGACCGCACGGCGCCTGATCTCCAGGCCAGCCGGCATGGGAAGGGCGGCCCGCAGGGGCCGCCCTTTTTTTCGGCATCCCCCGCAAGGGGCCGGGATGTCCCGTCCGCCGGCCCCGGGGTGCCGGCGCCGCCTCAGACCAGGCGGTCGGCGGCGCGCTGCACGGCCTGCAGGCGCCGGCCGCTGCGCGCTTCCCAGTCGGCCGCCTGGTCCTCGCCCACCGGGCCCACCTGGAAATAGCGCGCCTGCGGATGCGCAAAATAAAAGCCGCTGACGCTGGCCGCCGGCAGCATGGCCCAGCTCTCGCTCAGGGCCATGCCCAGCTGCTGCGCGCCCAGCACCGCGAACAGGGCTTCCTTCACCGAGTGCTCGGGACAGGCCGGGTAGCCCGGCGCCGGGCGGATGCCCACGTATTCCTCGCGGATCAGCTGATCCAGGCTCAGCGCCTCCTGCGCTGCGTAGCCCCACAGGTCGGTGCGCACGCGCTGGTGCAGCCACTCCGCCAGCGCCTCGGCCAGGCGGTCGGCCAGGGCCTTGAGCAGGATGGCCGAGTAGTCGTCGTTGGCCTCCTGGAAGCGGCGCACGTGCTCCTCGGCGCCCAGACCGGCGGTCACCGCGAACAGGCCGATGTGATCCTCGCCCTGCCCCTTGGGCGCGATGAAGTCCGACAGCGCCAGGTTGGGTCGGCGCACTCCGTCGACCACCGGGCGCTCGGTCTGCTGGCGCAGCCCGCGCCAGGTCATCAGTACGCGGCTGCGCGACTCGTCGGCGTAGATCTCGATGTCCTCCCCGTCGACGCTGTTGGCCGGGTACAGGCCTACCACGGCGTTGGCCTGCAGCCAGCGGCCCTCGATGGCGCGCTTGAGCATGGCCTGCGCGTCGTCGTAGACCTGGCGCGCCTGCACGCCCACCACCGCGTCGTCGAGAATGGCCGGGAAGGGTCCGGCGAGATCCCAGGTCTGGAAGTACGGACCCCAGTCGATGCTTCGCGCCACCTCGGCGAGGTCGACGTTGCGGAACTCGCGCCGCCCCGGGGCGCGCGGCGCAGGGGCGATGCCGGCGGGCCAGTCCAGGCGCAGGCGATTCGCGCGCGCCTGCTCCAGGCTGATCAGCGGCACCTGGCGCTTGCTGGCATGCTGGGCGCGGATGCGCTCGTAGTCGGCGGCCAGATCGCGCAGGAAGTTCTCGCGCGAATCCGACAGCAGGCCCTGCGCCACGCCCACGCTGCGCGACGCGTCGGGCACGTAGACCACGGGCCCGTCGTAGTGCGGCGCGATCTTCACCGCCGTATGCACCCGGCTGGTCGTGGCCCCGCCGATGAGCAGCGGGACCGAGCGCTCGCGGAAATACGGGTCTCGCTGCATCTCGGAGGCCACGTGCTGCATCTCCTCCAGGCTGGGCGTGATCAAGCCGGACAGTCCGACGATGTCGGCCTCCTCCTCGCGGGCGCGCGCCAGGATGTCCTGGCAGGGCACCATCACGCCCATGTTCACGACCTCGAAGTTGTTGCACTGCAGGACCACCGTGACGATGTTCTTGCCGATGTCGTGCACGTCGCCCTTGACGGTGGCGATGACGATGCGCCCGCGCGGGCGCGCACTTCCCCCGGCCGCCTGGTCGCGGCGCTTCTGCTCCTCGATGTAGGGAATGAGGTGCGCCACCGACTGCTTCATCACCCGCGCGCTCTTGACCACCTGGGGCAGGAACATCTTGCCCTGTCCGAACAGGTCGCCGACGACGTTCATGCCGTCCATCAGCGGGCCTTCGATCACCGACAGGGGCGGCTTGCCCGCGGCCTCGAAGGCGGCGCGCAGCTCCTCGGTGTCCTCGACGATGAACTCGGTGATGCCATGCACCAGGGCGTGGCTCAGGCGCTGCTCCACGGGCAGCTCGCGCCAGGCGTTGCGCGTGCCTTCGTCGCGCGCGCTGCCGCGCACCTGCTCGGCCATCGCCACCAGGCGCTCGCCGGCATCGGGCCGGCGATCCAGCACCACGTCTTCCACCGCCTCGCGCAGGGCCGGGTCGAGATCGTCGTACACGCCGATCTGGCCGGCGTTGACAATGCCCATGTCCATGCCGGCGCGGATCGCGTGGTACAGGAACACCGTGTGGATGGCCTCGCGCACGGCGTCGTTGCCGCGGAAGGAAAAGCTCACGTTGCTCACGCCGCCGGAGACCTTCGCGCCCGGAAGATGGGCCTTGATCCAGCGCGTGGCCTCGATGAAGTCCACGGCGTAGTGGTTGTGCTCCTCGATGCCCGTGGCGATGGCGAAGATGTTGAGGTCGAAGATGATGTCCTGGGGCTCGAAGCCCACCTCTTCGACCAGGATGCGGTAGGCCCGCGCGCAGATGTCGATGCGCCGCTGATAGCTGTCGGCCTGGCCCTGCTCATCGAAGGCCATGACCACGGCGGCCGCGCCATAGCGCCGCACAAGGCGCGCCTGGCGCACGAAGTCCTCGGTGCCCGACTTGAGGGAAATGGAGTTCACCACCGCCTTGCCCTGCACGCAGCGCAGTCCCGCCTCGATGACCTCCCACTTGGACGAGTCGATCATCACCGGCACGCGAGCGATGTCGGGCTCGGAGGCCATCAGGTTCAGGAAGCGCACCATGGCCGCGCGGCTGTCGAGCATGGCCTCGTCCATGTTCACGTCGACGATCTGCGCGCCGTTCTCCACCTGCTGGCGCGCCACCGCCAGCGCCTTGTCGAACTCGCCCGCGAGAATCATGCGGGCGAAGGCCTTGGATCCCGTGACGTTGGTGCGCTCTCCGATGTTGACGAACAGCGAACCGGGGCCGATGACCAGCGGCTCCAGGCCCGACAGGACCAGCGGGGGAATGGCGGCCCGCTGCGCGGGTGAGACGGTATCGACTGGATTCATCAAGGGGCGCGGGCGGCTTGTCCCGGTTCGGGGGTGCGACAATGCGGCAAACGCGCATTCTAGGCAAGGCCCCCATGTCTCTGTTGAGCAGTTTTCGTGCCCGCAAGCCCGCGCCGACCAACTCGGCCTGGACCGAGCGCATCGTCGATGCCCTGCTGCAGATGCCGGCGTGGCTGCCGCTGTCGCGCGCGGATGCGCGCGCCGTGGCCGAGCGCATGCAGGTGCGCACCATGCCGGCCGGCTCGGCCTTCATCCGCCAGGGCGATCCGGCGCCCGGCAGCGGCATGATGCTTCTGCTCGACGGCGAGGTGGCCATCGAGAAAAAGGGCTCGGGCCCGCAGGGCGACAGCCTGGTGGTCTCGCTGGCGCGCCCCGGGGCGCTGCTGGGGGAGATGGGGATTCTCAACGACGCGCCGCGCTCGGCCAGCTGCGTGGCCAGCACCGACGTGGTGCTGGCCCTGCTGAGCAGCCAGGCCCTGAGGGATCTGGTGGAGCAATCGCCCCAGGCCGCCGCCAAGCTGGCGCTGGGCATCGCCTCCCGGCTGGCCGAGCAATTGCGCTCGACCTCGAACAAGCTGTCGACGCTGTCGGCCGTCACCGCGGCCATGCACCCGACGCTGGATGCCGCCTCGCTGACCGGCGCCGCCCGGCGCCAGCGCGGCAGCGTGGGCTGATCAGTCGTTGCGCCGCAGGGCCAGGCGCTCGCTCTGGCCCACGGATTGCGGGTCCGCCAGCTCAATGGCGATCTGCGTGCACACCACGCGGCAAAGCTGCATGGCCTGCTGGCTCTGCACGCGGTACTGGATGCTGTTGCCGACGCGGCGGCGCGAGACGATGCCGGCCAGGTACAGCACCTTCAGGTGCTGGGAAACGTTGGGCTGGGTCGACTGCACGTCGGCAACGATCTCGTTGACCCCCTTCTCCCGATCGCAGATGGCATTCAGGATGCGCAGGCGCAGCGGGGTCGACAGCACGTTGAACAGCTCGGCGGCCGCGGCGAATACCCGCTCGGCCTCGCCCTCGGGCGCATCCAGCACGGCACCGGCGCTGGTCAGGGGCGCACCGCGTTGCAGTCCCGCAGCGGCGGCCTGCGACTCATTCGACATCGGCATGAAACACTCCTGAGCGCGCCGTCGCGCGCGGGCTTTGGTCGTGCACCGCACGGGTGATCGCGGCAATGTGCTGGGGCGTGGTGCCGCAGCATCCGCCGACGATGTTGACCAGTCCGTCGGCGGCGAATTCGTGCAACAGGCGCGACGTCACCTCGGGGGTCTCGTCGAAACCGGTCTCGCTCATGGGGTTGGGCAGTCCCGCGTTGGGGTAGCAGCTGATGAAGGTGTCGCCAGCCTGGCGAGCCAGCTCCTGCAGGTACGGGCGCATCAACGCCGCGCCCAGCGCGCAGTTCAGGCCCACGGCCAGGGGATGGGCGTGGCGCACGCTGGCCCAGAAGGCCGGCACGGTCTGGCCCGACAGGATGCGCCCCGATGCGTCGGTGACGGTGCCGCTGATGATCAGCGGCAGGCGCTCGCCGCTTTGCTCGAACCATTCGTCGATGGCGAACAGCGCGGCCTTGGCGTTGAGGGTGTCGAAAATGGTCTCGACCAGGAACAGGTCGACCCCGGCCTCGCCCAGCGCGCGCGCCTGCTCGAAGTAGGACTGGCGCAGCTGCTCGAAGTCCACGTTACGCGCCCCGGGGTCGTTGACGTCGGGGCTGATGCTGGCGGTCTTGGGGGTCGGGCCGAAGGCGCCGGCCACGAAGCGGGGCTTGTCGGGCGTGGCGTGGCGTCGCGCGCTCTCCAGCGCCAGCGCGGCGGAGGCTCGGTTCATCTCGTCGGCCACGTCGGCCAGCCCGTAGTCGTCCTGCGCGATGCGGGTGGCGCCGAAGGTGTTCGTCTCGACGATGTCGGCGCCCGAGGCGAAGAAACTGTCGTGGATGTCGCGGATCACCCACGGCTGGGTGAGACTGAGCAGCTCGTTGTCGCCCTTGAGATCACGCGGCCAGTCCTGGAAGCGCTCGCCCCGGTACTGTTGCTCGCTCAGGCGCAGTCGCTGGATCATCGTGCCCATGGCGCCGTCGAGGATCAGGATACGCTGGCGCAGCAGCTCGGGCAGTTCGCGCGCGCGGGTGTACTCGCGTCGCGGGGCGGCGAAGTTCTTGCTCATAACACCATTCTAAAATGCCGGCTGCCTCGCTGCGCTCGAATCGTGCGACCGCCCCGGCGCGCAAGCAAGCCGCGAGAATCGGCCCCGCTTCCTACAATGGCGTTTTTGGTGGATGCCATGAACGCCCCTCAAGCCCCGATTGCCCCACTCGACGCCGTCGCGTCCCCGGCCCCGCAGCCGGCGCAGGACGACGCCCCCGCGCGCCTGCGCGAGATTCCCTACAACTACACCTCGTTCTCCGACCGGGAGATCGTCATCCGCCTGCTCGGCGCGAGTGCGTGGGAATGGCTGGACCAGCTGCGCCAGCAGCGTCGCACGGGGCGCAGCGCGCGCATGCTGTACGAGGTGCTGGGCGACATCTGGGTGATCAAGCGCAACCCGTACCTGCAGGACGACCTGCTGGGATCGTCCAAGCGGCGCCAGGCCCTGATCGAGGCGCTGTGGCACCGGCTGCGTGAAATCGAGAAACGCCGGGACGGCAACGCAGACGCCCAGGCCCAGGCACGCGACGAGCTGGTGGGGCGCCTGCTCGAGCGCGCGCGCGAGGCCGTGCAGGAGTTCTCCGCCTGGTTCAACGCCGTGGCCGCGCTGCGCCGGCGTGCGCAGCGCGAACTGGCACGCCACACCCGGCGCGACAACATCCGCTTCGACGGGCTGTCGCGCGCCGCGCACATGACCGACGCCACCGATTGGCGCGTCGAGGTGCCCTTTGTCGTGCTGTGCCCCGACACCGAGGCCGAGATGGCCGATCTGGTGCGCGCCTGCGTGGCGCTGGGCCTGACCATCGTGCCCCGCGGCGGCGGCACCGGCTACACCGGTGGCGCCGTGCCCCTGGTGTGGAACAGCGCGGTCATCAACACCGAGAAGCTCGAGGATCTGGGCGAGGTGGAGCTGATGGAGCTGCCCGGCGTGGCGCAGCCGGTGCCCACCATCCGCACCGGAGCCGGCGTGGTCACGCAGCGGGTGGCCGACCGCGCGGAGCAGTCCGGCCTGGTGTTCGCGGTCGACCCCACCTCGGCCGAGGCCTCGTGCATCGGGGGCAACATCGCGATGAACGCGGGCGGCAAGAAGGCCGTGCTGTGGGGCACCGCGATCGACAACCTGGCCTGGTGGCGCATGGTCGATCCCCAGGGGCGCTGGATCGAGGTGACCCGCCTGGACCACAACCTGGGCAAGATCCACGACGCCCCGCTGGTGCGCTTCGAATGCAAGACCTTCGCCCCCGACGGCACCACGCCGCTGGACACGCGGGTGCTGGAAATCCCCGGCGCGCGCTTTCGCAAGGAAGGCCTGGGCAAGGACGTCACCGACAAGTTCCTGGCCGGCCTGCCCGGGGTGCAGAAGGAAGGCTGCGACGGCCTGATCACCAGCGCACGCTGGGTGCTTCACCGCATGCCGCCGCGCGTGCGCACCTTCTGCCTGGAGTTCTTCGGGCAGGCGCGCGAGGCCATCCCCTCCATCGTGGAGATCAAGGATTACCTGGACCAGCGCCCCGGAGGCGCCATCCTGGCGGGGCTGGAGCACCTCGACGAGCGCTACCTGCGCGCCGTGGGCTACGCGCCCAAGAGCAAGCGCGGGGCCTTCCCGAAGATGGCCCTGTTCGGCGACATCGTGGGCGAGGACGACGACGCGGTGGCGCGTGCCACCGCGGAGGTGGTGCGCATGGCCAACGCCCGCGTGGGCGAGGGCTTCGTGGCGGTCAGCCCGGAAGCGCGCAAGAAGTTCTGGCTGGACCGCAAGCGCACCGCGGCGATCGCGCGCCATACCAACGCCTTCAAGATCAACGAAGACGTGGTCATCCCGCTGCCGCGCATGGGCGAGTACGTGGACGGCATCGAGCGCATCAACGTCGAGCTGTCGCTGCGCAACAAGCTGGCGCTGGCGGCCGAGCTGGACCGTGCGCTGCGCGGGTCGTGGACCCTGGCACGCAACGAGGAGCTCGGCGAAGGCGAGGCGGCGGTGTCCGACGAGGAACTGCAGCACCTGCGCGAGCAGGCGCTGGGCCTGGTGGAGGCGGTGCACGCGCGATGGACCTTCCTGCTCGAGCAGATCGACACGCCACTGCCGCAATTGCTGCCCCTGCTGGCCGAGCCCCTGCTGGGCGGCAGCGGCGCGCAGACCGCGGCGATGCAGATGCTGCACCGCGCGCCGCGCGCCACCCTGTTCCACCTGCTGCAGGAGCACAGCCTTCGCGCCTCGTGGAAGCTCGAGCTGCGCCGGCCCCTGCACACCTTGCTGGCCGGCGCCGCCTTCGCGCCGCTTCGGGGCGAGCTCGATGCGCTGCACAAGCGCGTGCTCAAGGGCCGCGTATGGGTGGCCCTGCACATGCACGCGGGCGACGGCAACGTGCACACCAACATCCCCGTCAATTCCGACGACTATGCCATGCTGCAGGCCGCGCACGAGGCGGTGGCCCGCATCATGACCCTGGCGCGTTCGCTGGACGGCGTGATCTCGGGCGAGCACGGCATCGGCATCACCAAGCTGGAATTCCTCAGCGAGGAGGAGCTGCGCCCCTTTGCCGAGTACAAGCAGGAGGTGGATCCGCAGGGCCGCTTCAACCGCGGCAAGCTGCTGCGCGAGGCCTCGCTGCCGGCGGACCTGACCAACGCCTACACCCCAAGCTTCGGGCTGATGGGCCACGAGTCGCTGATCATGCAGCAAAGCGACATCGGTGCCATTGCCGACTCGGTCAAGGACTGCCTGCGCTGCGGCAAGTGCAAGCCGGTGTGCGCCACCCACGTTCCGCGCGCCAACCTTCTGTACTCGCCGCGCAACAAGATCCTCGCCACCTCGCTGCTGGTGGAGGCCTTCCTGTACGAGGAGCAGACCCGCCGCGGCATCAGCGTGCATCACTGGGAGGAGTTCGAGGACGTGGCGGACCACTGCACGGTATGCCACAAATGCGAATCGCCCTGCCCGGTGGACATCGACTTCGGCGACGTGTCGATGAACATGCGCAACCTGTTGCGCAAGATGGGCAAGAAGACCTTCCGCCCGGCCAGCGCCGCCGGCATGTTCTTCCTCAACGCCACCGACGCGCGCACCATCAAGGCAGCCCGCACCGCGATGGTCGGCTGGGGCTTCAAGGCGCAGAACCTGGGCCACCGCATGCTACGCGCGCTGGGTGCGCGCCAGACCGCGGCTCCGCCGGCCAGCACCGGGCGCTCGCCGCTGCGCGAGCAGGTGATCCATTTCGTGAACAAGCCGATGCCCGGCGGCCTGCCGAAAAAGACGGCGCGCGCGCTGCTGGACATCGAGAACCCCGACTTCGTGCCCATCATCCGCAACCCCGCGTCCACCACGGTGGACTCGGAGGCGGTGTTCTATTTCCCCGGCTGCGGCTCGGAGCGCCTGTTCTCGCAGGTCGGGCTGGCCACGCAGGCCATGCTCTGGCACGTGGGGGTGCAGACCGTGCTGCCTCCGGGCTACCTGTGCTGCGGCTATCCCCAGCGCGGCAGCGGCATGTACGACAAGGCGGAAAAGATCATCACCGACAACCGGGTGCTGTTCCACCGCGTGGCCAACACGCTGAACTACCTGGACATCAAGACCGTGGTGGTCAGCTGCGGCACCTGCTACGACCAGCTGCAGGGCTACCAGTTCGAGAAGATCTTCCCCGGCTGCCGCATCGTGGACATCCACGAATTCCTGCTCGAGAAGGGCGTGACCCTGCCCGGCACCGGCGCCTACCTGTACCACGATCCCTGCCACAGCCCGATGAAGCAGCGCGAGCCGATGAAGACGGTGCGCGCGCTGCTGGGCGACGAGGTGCGCAAGGCCGAGCGCTGCTGCGGCGAGAGCGGGCTGCTGGGCATTTCCCGCCCGGACATCTCCACCCAGGTGCGCTTTCGCAAGACCGAGGAGCTGCGCCGCGACGAGGCCGCGCTGCGCGCCGCCGGGCACGAGGGGGACCTGAAGATCCTCACCTCCTGCCCGAGCTGCCTGCAGGGCCTGTCGCGCTACCGCCATGACCTGCAGCACGGCCTGCTGGAGGCGGACTACATCGTCGTGGAAATGGCGCGCAAGATCCTCGGCGAGGACTGGATGCCCGGCTACGTGCGGGCGGCCAACGCCGGGGGCATCGAGCGGGTGCTGGTGTGAGCTCGCCCGGGGGCCGCGAGGCCGGATCCGCCGCGCGGCAGCCCGGCGCAGGCGCTGCCTGCCCGCTGTGCGCGCAGCCCGGCGGACTGCCGGTGTGGAGCTCGGACTGGATGCGCCTGATTCGCGCCGAGGAGCCTGTGCACCCGGCCACCTGGCGCCTGGTGTGGAACGAGCACGTGGCCGAATTCAGCGACCTGCCTCGGCTGCAGCGCCTGGCCTGCATGGACGCGCTGGTGCTGGTCGAGCGCGAATTGCGCCAGGCCCTGCGCCCACGCAAGATCAACCTTGCGGCGCTGGGCAACCTGGTGCCCCACCTGCACTGGCACCTGATCGCGCGCTGGGAGTGGGACGCGCACTGGCCCCAGCCCGTGTGGGCGCCGGCGCAGCGCGAAGCCGACGAGGCGAGGCTGCGCGCCCTGCGCGAGGCCCTGCCCGCGATCGACGCGCGCCTGCGCGAGGTCCTCGAGCAGCGCTTCGCGGCGCCGCCCGCGGTCGCGGGCGATCAGATCACCCGCGAATAGCGCGGCCCCTGCAACTGGGCAGCCGCGTCGTGCAGGCGACGGTCGAACTGCATGGCGATCACCCGCACCAGCAGGCGTCCACGTGGGGTCACCTGCAGTCGTGCCCCGTCGATTTCCAGCAGGCCGGCCTGCGCCAGCGGGCGCAGGCGACGCAGGTCGTCGGCGAAGCAGGCCTGGGCGTCGGCCACGCCATGGCGTTGCGCGAGTTGATCCAGATCGAGGGAAAAGTCGCACATCAGGCGCTGTATGGCGTCCCGGCGCAATAGGTCGTCGTCATCCAGCTCGATGCCGCGCTCGATGGGAAGCCGGCCCTCGGCCAGCGCGGCCCCGTAGGCATCCAGGGTCTTGGCGTTTTGCGCGTAATAGCGCCCCAGCTTGGAAATGCCCGACACGCCGAAGGCCAGCAGGTCCAGGTCGGCATGGGTGGAATAGCCCTGGAAATTGCGATGCAGGCGCCCGCCCGCCTGGGCGCGTGCCAGTTCGTCGTCGGGAAGGGCGAAATGATCCATGCCGATGTACTGGTAGCCGGCGTGGGCCAGGCGCCGGATGGCCAGGCCCAGCAACACCAGCTTGGCCTCCGGCGTCGGCAGCTCGGATTCGGCGATGCGCCGCTGCGGTGCGAAGCGTGCCGGCAGGTGCGCGTAGCTGTACAGGGCGATGCGCTGCGGTCGCAGGTCCAGCACCTTTTCCAGCGTGGCGGCGAAATTGAAGGCGTTCTGGCGCGGCAGTCCGTAGATCAGGTCCACGCTGACCGAGGCGAAGCCGCTGGAACGGGCCGCGTCGATGACCTCGCGCGTCTCCTCGAAACTCTGGATGCGGTTGACGGCCTGCTGCACCGCGGGGTCGAAATCCTGCACCCCCACGCTCATGCGATTGAAGCCCAGGCGCGCCAGGTGCTCCACGCGCCTGGCACCGACCTTGCGCGGATCGATCTCGATGGAGAACTCACCCCCGGCCGAGAGATCGAAATGCTCGCGCGTGAAGTCCATCAGACGCTGCGCCTCGGCGTCGTCCAGGAAGGTCGGCGTTCCCCCGCCCCAGTGCAGTTGCACGGCCGCGGTACGCTGCGGCAGCAGGCCGGCCACGGCGCGCATTTCCTGCTCCACCTGGTCCAGGTACGGCGCGCTGCGTGAGTGGTTGCGCGTGGGGATTTTGTTGCAGCCGCAGTAGTAGCACAGGGTTTCGCAAAAGGGGATGTGCACGTATAAAGAAAGCGGCGCATCCCCGCGCTCGGCCAGCGCCCGCTCATAATCCGCGACGGGGAAATCCGCGCGAAAGCGATCGGCCGTGGGGTAGGAGGTGTAGCGCGGCCCGGATACGTCGAATCGCCGTATCAGCTCCGGCTGGAAATCCAGGTTGATCGAACTCGTCTGCATGATGCCTGGATCATCGGCGCCCAGCCCAGGTGGGACTTTGACCTGGAACAAGACGTCCCGATGTTGCCCGGGGACAACGAAAATTTCCCCGTGTTGCTCTGCAGCAAACTAAGATGGCAGGCCCTGTGACAGGAAGGCCGCCAGGCAACCCAGCCGAGGCCGGCACGACATCCATGCACGACGAGCAAACGCACACCAAGGGGTCCATGGCTGCGCTCAGCCTGGGCGCGCTGGGGGTGGTCTATGGAGACATCGGAACCAGCCCTCTGTATGCCTTCAAGGAGGCCTTCAACCCCGCGCACAGCCTGGGTTTCAATCCCGCCAACATCTACGGCGTGTTGTCCCTGATCTTCTGGGGGCTGACCATCATCGTGACCGTGAAGTACGTGGGCCTGGCGCTGCGCGCGGACAACGAAGGCGAGGGCGGCATCCTGGCGCTCATGGCCCTGGTGATGCGGCGCTACGCAGCGCCCTCGCGGGGGCGGGTGCTGGCCGTGGCGCTGGGGTTGATCGGCGCCGCCATGTTCTATGGCGACAGCATCATCACCCCGGCCATCTCGGTGCTGTCGGCCATCGAGGGCACCGCCGTGGCCACGCCCTTGCTGCAGGACGCGGTGATTCCCATCACCGCCGCGATCCTGGTGGGCCTGTTCATTGTCCAGAAGCGGGGGACCGCGCTGGTCGGAGCGTATTTCGGGCCGGTCATGATGCTGTGGTTTCTCGCCATCGGCGTGCTCGGCCTGACCCACATCGTCATCCATCCCAGCGTCTTGCGCGCGCTCAACCCCTGGTGGGGCGTGGACATGTTCCTGCGTGAACCCCGGCTGGCGCTGTTCCTGCTGGGCGCGGTGTTCCTGACCCTCACCGGCGGCGAGGCCCTGTACGCCGACATGGGGCACTTCGGGCGCCTGCCGATACGCCGCGCCTGGCTGGGCGTGGTCATGCCGGGCCTGCTGCTGAACTATTTCGGTCAGGGCGCGCTGGTGCTGGCCGATCCGGCCGCCGGCAAGAATCCCTTTTTCTACATGGCACCCTCCTGGGCGCTGTGGCCGCTGGTGGTGCTGGCCACGATGGCCACGGTGATCGCCTCGCAGGCGGTGATCTCCGGCGCCTACTCGATGACCACCCAGGCCATCAAGCTGGGCTACCTGCCCCGCATGCGCGTGCTGTTCACCAACGAGCGCAACCAGGGCCAGATCTACGTGCCCTTCATCAACTGGACCATGCTGCTGTTCGTGCTGGCGCTGGTGATGGCCTTTCGCAGCTCGGACAACCTGGCCGCCGCCTACGGCATCGCCGTGAACATCACCATGGTCACCACCACGGTGTTCCTGTGGATGGTGGCGCCGCAGCGCTGGGGCTGGAGCACACGCCGCGCCAACCTGGTGTTCGTGCCCCTGGCGCTGGTCGAGATGCTGTTCCTGGCCTCCAATTCGCTGAAAGTCGACCACGGTGGCTGGTTCCCGCTGGTGTTCGGCGCCGCCGTGTATACGCTGCTTTCCACGTGGAAGCGCGGGCGCAGCCTGCTCAAGCGCCAGTTGCAGGAGCATGCGCTGAACCTGAAGGACTTCGTGCACAGCCTGTCGACCTACCCGCCCACGCGGGTCGAGGGCACGGCGATCTACCTCACGCCCAACGCCGAAACCGTGCCGCACGCGCTGCTGCACAACCTCAAGCACAACAAGGTGCTGCACGAGCGCGTGGTGTTCCTGTCAGCCCAGGCCGCCGACGTGCCCCATGTCGGGCCTGAGCAGGGCATCGAGCTGCGCGCGATGGAAGAAGGCATCTATCTGCTGCATGTTCGCTATGGATTCAAGGACGAACCCGACATTCAGAAACTGTTGAAGGACTGCGAACGTCTGTCGGGCCTGGAATTCCACTTGATGGAAACCTCGTTTTTCCTCGCGCGCCAAACCATCGTGCCGTCAAAGATCCCCGGCATGGCGCTGTGGCGCGAGGTGCTGTTCTCCTGGATGAGCCGCAACGCCCAGGAGGCTTCGGACTACTTCCGCATTCCGCCCAACCGCGTGGTCGAGCTGGGAACCCAGATCGAGATCTGAAACCCCGGGTTGCCGCGGGCGCGGTGAAAATCCAACACCCCGGCGGCCCGGGTCTGCGGCGCCCTCCGGCTCTGGCATCATGCACACAGGCCGGCGCGTGGCGAGCCGGCGCAGGAGGTGCGAGATGACCATCGCGATGGCAGCCTACAAGTCCGTCTATGCGGTCGAGGACGTGGAGCGCAAGCTCAGAAACCTCGCCGGCGATGCGCAGGACACCCTGCGCAACACCTACACGCGCATGATCGAGGCAGGCGGACAGCGCCTGGCCATCAAGCCCGCGGCCGTTCCCGACCGCGACGCCCTGCAGGCCGAACTGCCCAATTTCGCCGAGCCGCTGGAACAGGTGCTGCGCGCCGTGGCGCTGGCCGCCGACAGCCGCGACCCGGTGGAAGTCACCCCCATGCTGCTGCTGGGCGAGCCGGGAATCGGCAAGACCCATTTCGCGCGGCGGGTAGCCGACATGCTGGGTACCGCCTGGGCACTGGCGCCGATGAACGCGCTGACGGCCGGCTGGATCCTCTCCGGCTCCTCCTCCCAATGGAAGGGCGCACGCCCCGGCAAGGTGTTCGAGACCCTGGTGCAGGGAGAATACGCGAACCCCGTGGTGGTCATCGACGAAATCGACAAGGCGGCCGCATCCGCGCAATACGACCCGCTGGGCGCCTTGTACAGCCTGCTGGAACACGATACCGCGCGCCACTTCACCGACGAGTTCGCCGAGGTTCCCATCGACTGCACCGCGGTGGTGTGGGTGGCCACCGCGAACGACCCCGCGAGCATCCCCGAGCCACTGCTCAGCCGGCTCGACGTGTTCGAGGTGCCAGCGCCCGACGAAGCCGGGCGCAGGGCCATCGCCCTGCGCCTGTACCGGGAACTTCGCGAGGGCCACGACTGGGGCACCGCCTTCCCGCCGGAGATCGGCGATGGCGCGCTCGACGCGCTGGCCCAGGCCAGCCCGCGCGAAATGCGCCGCCTGCTCGCCGCGGCTTTCGGGGCGGCCAAGCTCGATGGGCGGGCCGAACTGCTCGAGCGCGACTTTCCCCGCCTGCGCTCCAGGGGCCCGCGCATGGGCTTCGTGCAATAAGCGGCCCCCACCCAGCCCACCATCCACCACCAACGCCTCCTGGAGAGCCCTCGATGAGCCTGATGGCCAGCGCCGCGCCACAAGCCACCCACTTGATCAAGCCGCTTGTCGCGCTGCTGGCGATCATCAACCCCCTGGGCATCCTGCCGATCTTCCTCGCTCTCACCGAGGGCTTCACCCCGGCCCAGCGCAGGCGGACCATCGCGACCTGCGCCTTTTCCTCCTTCGTGGTCATCGCGGTCAGCGCGCTCCTGGGCACCCAGGTGCTGCAGTTCTTCAGCATCTCCCTGCCCTCCTTCCAGGTCGGCGCCGGCCTGTTGCTGCTGATCACCGGCATCGGCATGCTCAACGCCGCCCCCACGGCCTTCCGCTCGACCCCGGAGGAGATGGACGAGGCCGAGGCCAGCAGCCGCAGCATCGCCGTGGTGCCCCTGACCGTGCCGCTGCTGACCGGTCCCGCCACCATTTCCACGATGATCATCTACGCCGACAGGAACCGTCACTGGCCCTATCTGCTGGTGCTGGTGGCCTACGGAGTGGTCGCGGCCCTGGTGATCGCGGGAACCTTCCGCGCCGCCGAGACCATTGCCGGTGTGGTGGGCAAGACGGGCATCAACATCATGACCCGCCTGATGGGCCTGCTGATCGCCGCGCTGTCGGTGGAGCTGATGAGCGAGGGCCTGATCAAGCTGTTTCCCGGCTTGGGGCACTGAAACCGTGCCTTCCCGTGGCGGCACACGCCCCGTTTCGGGGAGCGGGTTTTCCCCTGTGGGCAAGCCCTGGGGTGCCGGGAATAATCCCTCAAGTCGCGCACCACGGTGCCTGCGGCACGGATTCAGGAGTGAGTAGCGAGGAGACAGCCCGACCGGACCCGCGCGTGTGCGTGGAGTATCGGCAGACATCAGCGCCAAGACGCTGAAACAAGGCGCCAGATCCCCCGAGGGGGTCTGGCGTTTTTTCATGGGCGCTTGACTGGAGACGCGATTCGACGCGCCATCGTGCTCCGCTCAGGCGGGCGCATGTTTCACGTGGAACATGCGCGGCCCGATCAGGAGATCAGGACGACTTTTTCATCGGGCAGGTGTTGAGCCCCAGCAGGGAATAGGCGGGACAAACCCCCACCGCCCCGGTGATCAGCGGCACGATGCCGATGTAGCCCCACCACCCCACCGTACCGGTCGCGGCCAGTGCGATCAGCACCAGTCCGACCACCACGCGCACAACGCGATCCAGCCCGCCTTCGTTGATCTTCATGGCTACGCTCCTTGAGGAAAACTCCAGGCATCAATGTACCGGGCTTGCAGTCCGGATGGACTGATTCTCGTCATGGATCGAGTCGATGTCGGGGCCTGCGCGCCGATGTTCCACGTGAAACATCGACCCTGCTCCGGACCGCGATCCCGCCGCGCCTACAATAGGCCCCCTGAAGCTGGTGAACCCCCATGGAATATCCCAAGGTCTTTGACGTCATCGTGGTCGGCGGAGGACATGCCGGCACCGAAGCCGCGCTGGCCGCAGCCCGCATGGGCGCGGCCACGCTCCTGCTCAGCCACAACATCGAGACCCTGGGCCAGATGTCCTGCAACCCATCGATCGGAGGCATCGGCAAGGGCCATCTGGTGAAGGAAATCGACGCCCTGGGTGGCGCGATGGCAGCCGCCACCGACGAGGCCGGGATCCAGTTCCGCATTCTCAATGGCAGCAAGGGCCCCGCGGTGCGCGCGACCCGAGCCCAGGCGGACCGGGTGCTGTACAAGGCCGCGATCCGCGCCCGCCTGGAAAACCAGCCGAATCTCTGGCTGTTCCAGCAAGCCGTGGACGACCTGTTGCTGGAGTCCGACGGACGCGGCGATCGCGTGTGCGGAGCCGTCACGCAGAGTGGCATCCGCTTTCGTGCCCGCAGCGTGGTGCTGACCGCCGGCACCTTCCTGGACGGCAAGATCCACATCGGACTGCAGAACTATTCCGGGGGGCGCGCCGGCGATCCGCCCGCGGTTTCGCTTGCGCGCCGCCTGCGCGAAATCGGCCTGCCCCAGGGCCGGCTCAAGACCGGAACCCCTCCGCGCATCGACGGCCGAAGCATCGACTTTTCCCGCATGCAGGAGCAGCCCGGCGACCTCGACCCCGTGCCGGTATTCAGCTTCCTCGGTCAGGCCTCGCAACATCCACGCCAACTCCCCTGCTGGGTCACGCACACCAACGCCCGCACCCACGACATCATCCGCGCCGGGCTGGACCGCAGCCCCATGTACACCGGTGTGATCGAAGGCGTGGGCCCGCGCTACTGCCCCAGCATCGAGGACAAGATCCACCGTTTCGCCGGCAAGGACGCGCACCAGATCTTTCTCGAGCCCGAAGGCCTGAGCACCCACGAGTACTACCCCAACGGCATCTCGACCAGCCTGCCCTTCGACGTGCAGCTCGAGCTCGTGCACAGCATCGAGGGGCTGGAGCAGGCGCACCTGCTGCGCCCCGGCTACGCCATCGAGTACGACTACTACGATCCGCGGGCCCTCAAGTCCTCGCTGGAAACCCGCGCGGTCTCGGGCCTGTTCTTCGCCGGCCAGATCAACGGCACCACCGGCTACGAAGAAGCGGCCGCCCAGGGCTTGCTGGCCGGCGCCAACGCCGCGCTGCTTGTGCGTGGCCAGGATCCCTGGTGTCCAGGGCGCGAACAGGCCTACCTGGGGGTGCTCGTGGACGACCTGATCACCAAGGGGGTCAGCGAGCCTTACCGCATGTTCACCAGCCGTGCCGAATACCGCCTGAGCCTGCGCGAGGACAACGCCGACCTGCGCCTCACGGAAGCTGGGCGGCGCCTCGGCCTGGTCGACGACGCCCGCTGGGACGCCTTCTGCCGCAAGCGCGACGCCATCGACGCCGAACGCCAGCGGCTGCGCGACACCTGGGTGCAGCCCCAGACCCTGCCCCCTGCGGATGCGCAGCAGCTCATCGGCCAGCCCATCGAGCGCGAGTACCGCCTGGAAGATCTGCTGCGTCGACCCGACGTCGACTACGCCCGCCTGGTCGGCGCCCTCGACGGGCGCTATGCCCCCGCACGGCCCCTGCGCCCCGACGAAGCCGAGCAGGTGCAGATCGGCGTCAAGTACTCCGGCTACATCGAACGCCAGCAGGTCGACGTGCAGCGCGCGGCCGAGTACGAGCAGATGTCCCTGCCCGAGGACCTGGACTACGCCGCGGTGCAGGGCCTGTCCATCGAGGTGCGCCAGAAGCTCGGCCGTGCCCGCCCCCTCACGCTGGGGCAGGCCTCGCGGGTATCCGGGGTCACCCCCGCCGCCATCTCCTTGCTGCTGGTGCATCTGCGCAAGCGCCGCCTGCGCTCGCCTGTCGCCCTTGAACGGGCCGCCGGATGAGCTCGGCGCGCGAAGACCTCGCCGACGTCCTCGCGGCCCTGCACCTGCAGGCGCAATCCGGGCAGATCGAAGCATTGCTGCGCTACCTGGAATTGCTGCAGCGCTGGAACGCCGTCTACAACCTCACCGCGGTGCGTGAGCCCGCGCACATGCTCACCCTGCATCTGGCCGACAGCCTGTCCCTGCTGCCGGCGCTGGACCGTCACGAGACCCCGCAGGAGACCCCGCAGGAGACCCGGCGCGTGCTCGACGTGGGCTCCGGCGGCGGGCTGCCCGGCATGGTACTGGCCATCATGCGCCCCCGATGGCAGCTCGTGCTGGTCGACGCCGTGCAAAAGAAATGCGCCTTCCTGCGCCAGGTCGCAGCCACGCTGCAGCTGCGCAACGTGGAGGTCGTCCATGGCCGGGTCGAGCAGCTGCGACTTCCCGGCTTCGACTGCATCACCAGCCGGGCGGTGGGCGAGCTTGCCGAACTCGTGCGTATCAGCGAGCATGTGCTGCTCGCCGGGGGCTCCTGGGCGGCCATGAAGGGCAGCGTGCCCGAGGCCGAACTCCAGGCCTTGCCCGCGGGCATCGTGCACGACATTGAATTCCTCGACGTACCCGGCTTGCAGGCCCGCCGCTGCGTGGTGTGGATGCACCGCGCCCAAGCGTCGGCCCCGCCCCGGCCCGGCGATTCCTAGGACTCTTGCGATGGCATCGGTTTTCTGTATCGCCAACCAGAAAGGTGGGGTCGGCAAGACCACCACCAGTGTCAACCTCGCCGCCGGCCTGGCGCGCGTCGGGCAGCGCGTGCTGCTGGTCGACCTGGACCCGCAGGGCAACGCCACCATGGGCTCGGGGGTGGACAAGCGCCAGCTCAAGCCCAGCGTGTACCAGGCCCTGCTGGGCATCGCGCCCTTGCACGAAGCCAGGCGCCCCAGCCCGCAGGGCGGCTACGACGTGCTCGGCGCCAACCGCGAGCTGGCCGGCGCCGAGCTGGAGCTGGTCGACGAGGAGCGCCGCGAGCATCGTCTCAAGGAACTGCTGGCCGCGGTGGCCACGGACTACGATTTCGTGCTCATCGACACCCCGCCCGCGCTGGGCCTGCTCACCCTGAATGCGCTGTGCGCGGCGCAGGGCGTGATCGTTCCCATGCAATGCGAGTATTTCGCGCTGGAAGGTCTCACCGACCTGGTCAACACCGTGCGTCAAGTGCATGCCAAGCTCAACCCCGAGCTGGTGCTCATCGGACTGCTGCGGGTCATGTTCGACCCTCGCATCACCCTGCAGCAGCAGGTCAGCGACCAGCTCAAGACCCACTTCGGCGAAAAGGTCTTCGATGCGGTGATTCCCCGCAACGTGCGTCTGGCCGAAGCCCCCAGCTATGGTCTGCCCGGCGTCGTGTTCGACCGCGCCAGCCGGGGTGCGCAGGCCTACCTCGAATTCGCCGAGGAAATGGTGCGTCGCGTGCGCGGCGCCGCCGCCTCTGCCCGCCGCCCCAACACCCACGCAGCATGAACAGCAGCTCGAAGAACTCCTCCGCCGCCTCTCCGGCCCCGAAAAAGCGCAAGGGCCTGGGCCTGGGGCTCGAAGCCCTGCTCGGCGCCCAGGGCGCGGAGATCACCTCCGCGCCAGTCGCTCCGACCGCGCTGCCCCTGGACGCGCTGGTGCCGGGGCAGTACCAGCCCCGCAGCCGCATGGACGAGGGCGCGCTGTTCGAACTGGCCGAGAGCATCAAGGCGCAGGGGGTGATGCAGCCCATCCTGGTGCGCCCGCTCGGCTCCGGCAAGTACGAGATCATCGCCGGGGAGCGCCGTAGCCGCGCCGCACGACTGGCCGGGCTCGATCAGGTCCCCGTGCTGGTGCGCGACGTGCCCGACCAGTCTGCGCTGGCCATGGCGCTGATCGAGAACATCCAGCGCGAGGATCTGAACCCCCTGGAAGAGGCGCAGGGCATCCGGCGCCTGATCGAGGAGTTCGCCTTCACCCACGAGCAGGCGGCGCAGGCCGTGGGCCGCTCGCGGACCGCGGTCAGCAACCTGCTGCGCCTGCTCAACCTGGCCCGTCCGGTGCAGGACATGCTGCTGGCCGGCGACCTGGACATGGGCCATGCGCGGGCCCTGCTGGCGCTCGACGGCGCGGCGCAGATCCAGGCCGCCAACCAGGTGCAGGCCGGCCGATTGTCCGTGCGGGAAACCGAGCGCCTGTGCGCCCGGGCCCAGGCCCCCGCACCGGCACCCCGCCAGGCGCAGGCGGCGCAGCAGGCGGAACGCCGCGAACTCGACCGCCTGGAACACGAACTGGGCGAGGCGCTGGCGGCTCCGGTGCATATCCGGGCCAAGGGAAGCGGGAGCCGGATCCGCGGCGAGATCACCCTGGGCTTTCATTCCCTGGAAGAACTCAACGGGCTCATCGACCACCTGCGCAAGCAGGCCTGAAGCGCCTCCATGCCCCTGCACCGGTGAGGGCGGCCGGCGCAGTGAGCGCTTACACCGGCACGTCCTGGGCGAAGACCCGCAGAACCGAGCTGTAGGCCTGGAGGCTGGCCTGCGAGAACTCTCCCGCCGCCTCGAAGCCGATCAGCGGCACCTCGCCGAGCTGGCTGCGCAGCAGCTGCCATTGCGCGCGCAACACCGTGCCCCGGCGGGCCGCGCAGGTGGCGAACACCGCGCCACGCACCGGCGGCCCGGCGTCGGCGGCCGAGGAATGCCCCGCCGCCTGCCGGGCCTCCCGCCGCTGCTCCAGTTCATCGCGCACCTCGGTGCACAGGCGCAGCAGGTCGCGCATGAACACCGCCGTCTGGCGACGGCAGAAGCGCAGGCGCATGCCGGGCTGCAACTCAGCCGCCAGCGCCACCCCCTGCGCTCCCGGATCGATGCCGATCAGGCCACGCAGCAGGGTGGCGGCGCCAGCGGGTACCTGCCCCGGCTCGTCATCTGCCCAGGACAGCCCCACCACGACCTCGCGCAGGCTGGGCACCAGTTCCCGCCATTGCTGCTGCTCGCGACTGCGCTGCGGCTCGCCCAGGTCGTCCAGCAGGGCCCCCAGCGCGGGCTTGCCGTCCAGCGCGTACACCACGTTGTCGCTGC
>JAKBBP010000035.1 GCA_021808445.1 Pseudomonadota bacterium | reverse complement strand
GCAGACACATGAACGAATGACCGTGATGCGCGGGACGGGACACGAGCCTAGCCGCGTCGACTGAGCTCTCCCTTAGGAGCTTGTTGCAGTCCCGCAGCGGGCCGCGCACAGGTGCTGCGGGAGGAGCCTCTTGACATGGGAGTGGGCTGGCGACGAGCCGCCAAGTACCCAAGCAGCGAGAAGCAGCTTCCGCGCCTGAGGCTTTGATTTCCTTGGCCTGCCCGGAGGGAATCGAACCCCCGACCCACAGCTTAGAAGGCTGTTGCTCTATCCAGCTGAGCTACGGGCAGAATGGGCGCGCGGGGCGCGCCGCAAGTGTAGTGGGCCGTGCCGGGCCCCGGGCGCTGCCCCGGCAGTCCCTCAGGCCGTCAGGGGCATCGCGAGGCCGGCGGCCGCGCGGGCCCGTGCCTCGGTGGCGGCGGGCGACTCGGGCTGGGCGGTGCGGAATCGCAGCACGCCCTCGGCATCCGCCTCGCGCCGCAGCGCGCCGACGGCCCAGAGACGATGTGCGTGGGCGATGGCCTCGCCCAGCGCGAAACTCAGCTGGTGGGTGTCGAGCTGGCGCTTGAAGAGCAAGGGGATCAGCTCGGCCGAAGTCAGGGCTCGCCGCGCGCAGGCCTGGAGCACGGCCTGCAGGCGATCCGCATGGTGCTCGCGCAATTGCCGAACCCGTCCGTGCACGCCGACGAAGGGAAAACCATGCGAAGGCAGCACGCGTGTGGCGGCGTCGAGCACGTCGAAGCGTTCCAGCGAGCGCAGGTAGCGGCCCAGCGCGTCCGCCTCGGGCTCGATGGCATAGACGGACACGTTCGTGGAGATGCGCGGCAGCAGAAGGTCGCCGGAGATCAGCACGCGGTGCTCGGCGCACCACAGCGATGCATGCTCCGGGCTGTGCCCGCCGCCTTCGATCACCTGCCATTCAGCCGCGCCGATGCGCAGGCGCTGGCCCGCCTCCAGGCGCTGGAAGGCATGGGGCACGGAGGGAACCATGCGCATGTAGAAATTGCCGCGCCCGGCCAGGGCCTGCAGGTGCTCCTGCGCGGCGCCGTGGGCGCGGAACAGGCCCAGCAGGCCTTCGGTGCCGGTGGGCTCCATGCCGGCGCTGACCAGGCGGGCGCTGAGGTATTCGCCCTGGGTCATGAGCAGCGGGGCGTTCCAGCGCTTGCACAGCCAGTCGGCCAGGCCCACATGGTCGGGGTGCATGTGGGTGCAGATCACGCGACGCAGCGGCCGGCCTTGCAGGTGATGCTCGAATAACTGCTCCCAGGCCTGGCGGGTGGCGTCGTTGCACAGCCCGGTGTCGACCACGGTCCAGCCCTCGCCGTCCTCGAGCAGCCACAGGTTGATGTGATCGAGCACCATGGGCATGGGCATGCGCAGCCAGTGCACGCCCGGCGCGATGGCTTGGGGTACGCCGGGCTCGGGGGCCGTGGTACCCGCGAAATAGTCGGGCTGGTACGCCGTCTCGTTCGGGCGGTTTCGGGAATCCATGGGTTTCGGGCGGCTCGCGCCGCCGGGTTTCAGGCGCCGATGCCTTCGAGCAGCACGCCGAGTTCGCGCAAGACCGCGGCCGCGGTGGGGTGTTGCTGCGCAAAACGCAGGGACAGCTCCCGCACGCGCTGGGCCAGGCCCTGCGCCTGGGCTTGCGGCTGGGCGCCGAGGGCGCGCCGGATGTCGGCGTCGAGCGCGGCCAGGTCGGCGCGCAGACCGGCGTCGAGCTCTGCTCCCGATTCCAGCGCCTCGCGCAGGCGATCCAGGCTTTGCTTCACGGAGGAGGATGATTCCACGTTGGGCCTCGTCATGGCGTGCATCGAAGGTCGAAGGGTCCATCTTACGGCCTGGCGCAAGGACCCGGAATGCGCGTGCCCGGCGCTTGCTACGATGGCGCCCTGCCCTCCAGCTTCCAGCCCGCTGTGCCGACACGCCGCGGCGGCTCCACGAGATGTCCCCAGCCCATCCACCCGCCCGCGTCATGCTGCGCGCCAAGCTGCACCGCGCCACGCTCACCGGTGCCGACCTGCACTATGAAGGCTCCTGCGGCATCGACCAGTCGCTGCTCGACGCCTGCGACATCCTGCCCGGCGAGCAGATCGAGATCTACAACGTCACCAATGGCGCGCGCCTGAGCACCTACGCGATTTCCGAGCCGGCGGGCAGCGGCTGCATCACCCTCAACGGATCGGCCGCGCGCCATGCCGCGCTGGGCGATCTGCTGATCATCTGCACCTATGCGAGCATGGACGACGCGACCGCACGCACCTTTCGTCCGCGCATCGCGCTGCTGGACGGCGAGAACCGCATCGCCTCGATGAAGGACTGAGGGGTTCAGCGCCCGTGGCGCGGCTGCAGGGCCCCGGGCGGCCTTGCGCGGGCAGGGGCTCGCGGTCGTTTATGCTACGCATACCCCTCTGCGCCATGCTGGCGCGTCGTCCGGAGACCCCACTCGATGGCCGCACTGGGCGTCGCATCCGCGGCCGCCACCCTGCTGAGTGAACACCGTCTGCGCATGATGCTGCGCCCGGACGGGAACGGCTTCACCCGTGTGGAGCCCCTGCCCCGGCGGCCCTCGCAGGCGCATCGCATGCTCATCGGACGCCATGCGCAGCAGGCGCTGGCATTGCTTCCCAGCCTGTATTCCATCAGCGGCAAGGCGCACAGGGCCGCAGCCGCAGCCGCCCTGGGAACCCTGCAGCCCGACCATGGACGCAATGTGTGGATCGACCAGCGTCCCCTGCTGCTCGAACGCCTGCACGAGCACCTGCTTCCCCTGCACCGGGACTGGCCACTGTGCATGGGGCAAGCCCCCGACCCGCGCACCCTGCAGGACATCGACTCCGCGGCGCGCGCGCTGGAGTCCCCCCGCGCCGAGGCCCATGCACTGGCCGCGCTGCGCGAACTCGTGGAAGCGCGTACCCTGGGGATGCCGGCCCAGGAATTCCTCGCTCTCGACAGCGCCGATGCGCTGCTGCGCTGGGCTCGCGAGCACGCGCAGCTCACGCCGGCGCGCTTTGTCGCGTGGCTGGCCGAACAGCCGCTCGCGCTGGGCCCTGCGACGCTGCCGCCTCCCCTGACCCAGCCGGCACCGGGGGAGTTCGCGGCCCGGCTGCTGGGGGATCCGACAGGGGATTTCCAGGCCTACCCGAGCTGGCATGGGGCCTGCCGCGAGACGGGACCCTGGGCGCGGCTGCAGCACCGTGCGCCGCTGCGCGATCTCGCGCAGGCAGGCTCGCAGGCCTTCGCACTGATCGCTCGCTTCGCCGCGCGCCTGCTCGAGCTGGCCGAGACCCTGCTGGCCTGGCTGGGCCAGGCCGACATGCCGCGGACCCTGAAGGCCGCTGCCGGCCTGGGCCTGGTCGACACCTCGCGGGGCTTGCTGGCCTATGGCGTGGAACTCGATCATGGCGAGCGCATCACGCGCTGCCTGATCCTCGCACCGGCCCAGTGGAATTTCCATCCCGAGGGAACGGCGGCGCACTTGCTGCGATCCATCGCGTGGACCACTCCACGCCAGGTGGCGCACACGGCCAGCCTGGTGACCTGCGCGGTCGACCCCTTCGTGCGCTGCGACTTCGCGCTTCCCGGCGCCGGCACCTGAACGCCGGCGTGGCAGGCCGCGGCCCTCGGGGCCGCGCGCAAGCCCTGCCTCAACGCGGGCGGATGAACAGGGTGTGCAGACTGCGGCCGCAGGCACCGTCGGCGTCGAACACCGTGGCGTGGCTGGTGCCCAGGCCGGCGGCATCGATGGCCGTGCGCGCGTCGATGCCGATCCACGGGTGGCGAGGCTCGCGGTACAGGCTGAGCTGCAGATCCACCGGCACGAAACTCCACGAGTGCACGGGCAGCTCGGCGCTCAGGCCGTTGGCCGAGTCGAGCAGCAGCAACAGATGTTCCAGCCCGGAGGTCTCCCGGCCCTGCACCAGGGGTATGCGCGCCCGCCCCCACACGGTTGCCGGGCCCAGGCGGTCGAAGCCCCCGCGAGTGAAGCGCCACTCGATGGCCTCGCCATAGGGGAAATGGTCCACCCCCTCGAAGAACTGCTGGGGCTGCGGGCCGGGCAGCGGGGGAAGCTCGAAGGCGTCGGGCACCGGCCCCACGCAGCCCGGCTCGCGCTGCAGTCTCCAGGCTCGTGCCAGCAGCACCTCGCGCCCGGCCGCGCTCATGCGCGCCTCGATCAGCTCGACCCGGCGCCCGGGCCGCGCCATGCGCAGGTCGATGCGGCACGGCGCCAGCGGCACGGGTCCGAGGATCTCCACGCCCAGGCGAGCAAGCTGCAGGTCCTCGCGTGCCTGGAAGCCCCGGATGGCATGGCTCAACAAGGCGATGGGAGGGCCTCCGTGCAGCAGATCCGGAGCCCAGGGGCCCACGGCCGCCAGCGTCGGCTCGTAGCCCTGCTCGTCGGTCTGCACATAGAAGGCTTGGGGGAGATCCATGGCGCAAGGGGCACGATCAGGTTCGCGCGATTGAGGACATGGCAGGCATCGTAGTCGGCCTGTACCGACGCGGGCACCAGGGCCCGGCAAGGTCGGGGAGCTCGTGAGCGTCGAGGGCGAGGCGGGTCAGCACTTCCCCCGGGATCGAGCGCCGGCGAGCGCACCGCAGGTACAGAGCCGGCCAGTCCGGGCAAAGCGCATGCGCAGCCGCCGGGTGCTCGCCGGCTCACGTCGCGACCCGGGCCAGCAGCGGCGGCAGCTCCGCAAGGTTGCCGATCACACGATCCGGCGCGCCGGGAAGGCGCTCGGGACGCTGACCGTAGCGGTTGCACCAGACCACGCGCATGCCGAAGGCCGACGCGGCGTAGGCATCCCAGCCGTTGGACGACTGGAAGCACACCTGCCCGGCCTGCAGATCGAGCTGCCTCAGCGCGTAGGCGTAGACCCTGGGATGGGTCTTGAACACCTTCACCGCCTCTGCGGACAGCACCGCGTCGAAGCATCCCTCCAGCCCCGACGCCCGCACCGCCCCGTCCAGCATCGATGGCGTGCCATTGGACAGAATCGCGGTCTTGAACCCGGCGTCGCGCAGCTGACGCAGGGTGTCGGCAACCTCGGGGAAGGCCTGCAGGGTCTGGTACAGGTCCAGCAACCGCGCACGCAGCGCAGGACTGCGCAGGTCCAGGCTTTCGAGCGCGAAGTCGAGGGCGTCCTGGGTCAGCTGCCAGAAGTCGGCATGCTGCCCCTGCAGGGAGCGCAGCCAGGTGTACTGCAACTGTTTGTCGCGCCACAGGGCGGTCAGCGCACTGCGCTTGCCCTGTGGAACCTCCGGGCAGCGCGCGGCTGCCGACGCGAAGTCGAACACCGTCCCGTAGGCGTCGAATACACAGGCGCGGATTCCTTCCAGCGGGGTCATGACCGTGTTCCCCGGATGGGGTATTGGTTCTGGATCACGAATCGCAGCCCACCCAGCAGCCGATCCAGGTCCGGCCTCAGGAAGGGAGCGTTGGCCACGTCGACCAGGTGCAGCAGCCCCTCGGGATTGACCACGAACAGTGCCGGCTCCGGAAACACATGGTCCGTCTCCTGTGCCGAGCGCGGTTGCGAGATGTACAGCCCGAGCCCACGCATCGTGGCTTCGTCCATCCCGTACAGCACGGGGAAGCCGGGCCGGGCCGCTTGCACCAGCAGGCGGGTCTGGGCTTCGCTGTCGGCCGACACCGCCGCCAGCGACACGCCGAGTTCGGCGAATCCCTGGCGACGCTGCTCGATCTCGGCCAGGTAGGCCTTGCAGATCGGGCAATGCTGGCCACGCAGCACGAACAGTGCCTGCCAGGAGCCGGGGGCCCCGAACTCCAGGTCCTCCCCGTCGAGTCGTTGGAAGCGCAGAGCGGCGAAGGGTTGGCCGGGGTGAAGCTTGTGGGTGGTTTGCAGGGTCATGGCTTTCAGCTGGCGGGGTCGGACTTCGGAGGAGGCTTGTGAGGCCGGGGGATTGGGCGCAGAATACTGGAACGATCAGTCTAAAACAACTGCAGCCATCCCGCTGCGCGCACTCGCCTCAAGGAGATTTCTCGTGGAAGCCCCTCATCTCGTCTACATCGCGGACCCCATGTGCTCCTGGTGCTGGGGTTTTTCTCCAGTCGTCCAGGCGATCACCCAGCGCTTCGGCGAAGCCTTGCCCCTGCGCCTGGTGCTCGGCGGCTTGCGCCCCTGGACCCGCGAGCCCATGGGCGCCTCCGACCGCGCCGACGTGCGCAGCCACTGGCAACATGTCCAGGAGGCGTCCGGGCAACCCTTCGATTTCCGCTTTTTCGAGCGCGAGGGCTTCGTGTACGACACGGAACCCGCCAGCCGCGCCATCGTCGTGCTGCGCCGCCGGGGCATGTCCACCGCGCTGGCCGCGCTCCAGCGCATCCAGCGCGCCTTCTATGCCGACAACCAGGATGTGACGGATCCGGAGGTCCTGAGCGCGCTGAGCGCGGAACTGGGGGTCGACCCGGCGAGCTTCCGCGCCGAATTCGACAGCGCACAGGCGCTGGACGAGACCCGGCGCGACTTCGTGCTGGCACAGTCCGCCGGGATCCGCGGCTTTCCCACCCTCATCGCAGGGCGCGGCGACGACCAGCCCTATTCGCTGATCACCCACGGCTACCAGTCGGCGGACCGGATCCTGGCCCTGGTGCAAGCCTGGCTGGACCACGTGGTGCCGAGCGCCGACGACGGCGCCGCGGCCTCCTGCGTGCTGCACTGATCCACGCGGCTGCGCGAAGGGCGAAGGGCGAACGGCGAACGGCGAACGGCGAACGGCGGGAATATTCTGTACCATACGGTCCATTACCATCCTTTCCCGACCATGGCCAGACCCCGCTCCTTCGACTCCCACGCCGTCGTGGACGCCGCGATGCAAGCGTTCTGGAGCGGGGGTGTGGCCAGCACCAGCGTCGACGACCTTCTGCGCGCGACCGGCTTGTCGCGTTCGTCCCTCTACAACAGCTTCGGCAATCGGGAAGGACTGATGCAGGCGGCCATCGCGCGCTACGGCCGCGAGCAGTCCGCCGCGATTCGACGCCTGTTCGAGAAGCGATCCCTGGAGCAGGCGCTGACGGCGCTGTTCATGGAGGCGGCCACGACCAACAACGACAGCCGCGGTTGTCTGCTGGTCAACGCCGTGGGCGAACTGCATGCAGGGCCGGGCGACGACATCGAGGCCGTCCGCAACGCCCTCGCCGACATTGCCGCGACGCTGGAAGGCGCCATCCGTGCCGCGGACCCTCGACGCGATGACGCCAGGCAGCTGTGCGTGGCCGCGATGGCGGCCATCGCCGGGCTGCGCACCTTGCAGCGCGCCGACCTGCCACTGGATGTGCGCCGGGAGGCGGCGCACCGCCTGGTGCGAGGACTCATCGCTGGCTGAAATTTTTTTGAAGGTTTTGGACTGTTCGTTCCATTTGCGCGTTTCGCGCACGTTCCGCGCCTCGAAGGCGCAAGCATCTACTCAGGAGAATCGCATGACCCCATCCATCGCCCGTCTCGACCTGCCGACACAGACCGTGGCCTCGACGAGCGGAAAGGCCCGCGACATGCTCGAGGCCTCGCAACGCAATCTGGGCTTCGTGCCGAACATGTACGCCAACATGGTGAATTCGCCGGGGGTCCTGCAGACCTACCAGCTGGGCTACGAGCTGTTTCGCAACGAGGGAAGCTTCCAGCCCGTGGAGCAGGAGGTCGTGTTCCTCACCATCAGTCGCCTCAACGGCTGCACGTACTGCATGGCCGCGCACAGCATGATCGGCGACAAGATGTCCAAGGTGCCGGCCGACGTGCTGGCAGCGTTGCGCGACGGCAAGCCCCTGCCCGACGCCAGGCTGCAGGCTCTGGCCACCTTCTCGGCCATCATGGTGGAAAGCCGCGGCACACCGACTCCCGAGCAACTCGCCGCCTTCAAGGCCGCGGGTTACACCGACCGCCACGCGCTGGAGATCATCCTGGCCATCGCTGTGAAGACCCTGAGCAACTACACCAACCACGTGTTCCACACCCCGGCCGACGCCGCCTTCCAAAGCTACGCCTGGAAGCCGCAGGCCTGAACCACGGTCCCGCAGATTTTCATCGGCCAGCAGCATGTCGGCGGATGCGACGATCTGGTTGCGCTGGACGCCTCGGGCGGCCTGCGGGCCTTGCTGGCCGGCTGAGCGAGTCGGCCCGAGCGCTGCGCCTCCGCCCGCCGACCCAGCCCCCCGCGTATCGGCGAGGCGCCGTGCTCCGGCAACAGGCGCTCCATCGCCTGGGCTCTGCAAGGAACCGCGACAATGTCGCCCAGAATGGGAAGACACGAAACTTCGCTGCCAATCGCTCTACACTCCATGGCGTCCGCGCTCGCTCGGGAGGTCGGGAGCGGGAATCGTCGGACAGGCCCTGGTCCGCCCGGAGCGGAAAGCCGCAGCACGAGATGGAACAACTCCTGGATCGAATCGCACGATCACTCTCGAAGGCCAAGAGCCTCGAGGAGCTGACGCGCCCCCTGCTTGAGCTTCTCGCCGAAGTGTCCGGACTCGAGTCGACCTATCTGACGCAGGTCGACCTGGCCAAGGGCATTCAGCATGTCCGGTTCGCGCGCAGCCGCGATCCATTGACCATCCCCGAGGGCCTGCAGGTCGACTGGGGGGACACGCTTTGCAAGCGGGCGCTCGAGGAGCATCAGCGCTACGTCCAGAATGTGCCGGAGCGTTGGAGTGATTCCGCGGCGGCACGGCAATTGGGCATCAGGACCTACGCAAGCATGCCGGTCCGCACGGCGGATGGGGCGTTGTACGGAACCTTGTGCGCGGCCAGCGCGAAAGAGCGCCCGCAGCGCCCGGACACGGCGAGTGTGTTGGAGGTGTTTTCCCTGCTCATCGCGCAATTCGTGGAACGCGACCGCCTGGTGCATGACCTGCGGCAGCTCAACGAGCAATGGACTCGCATGGCCCTGACGGATGGGCTCACCGGGCTTCGCAATCGACGTGCGCTTACGGATGACCTGGCCAAGCTCCTGGCCCAATGTCGTCGCAGCCGGCACGGTGTGCTGATCTGTTTCATCGACCTCGACGGGTTCAAGGCGATCAACGACGAGTTCGGCCATCTGGCGGGAGACCGATTTCTGCAGGCCATGGCGCGGCGGCTCGAGGGAGCGTTGCGCGCAGGCGATCTCCTTGGGCGACTGGGCGGTGATGAATTCATCGTCGCCGGCGAGGGACCCGCCCTGGGCGATCGACTCGAGGATGCTGCAGAGGCCCTGCGCGGGCGCCTCGCACAGGCTTGTGTCGGCACCTTCCTGCTGGACGACAGGGTGTTGGACTACGCTGGGGCAAGTGTCGGCGCCGTGGCCCTGGACCCTGTCTCGCATGATGTGGACTCAGCATTGCGGGAGGCCGACGCCGCGATGTACGCAGACAAGCAGGCGCGCCGCAACGCAGTGGCTTGAGCCTGCGACCAGGCGCGGGAGCTGACCCGGTGCGCCGCCAGCTCTCCCGTGGCGCCGCGATTCGCAAGCCCCGCGGGGGCCATGCGCATCAGCCCTGCGCGGGGCTGACGTTCACCGCCACCTGCAGTTCGTGCTCGCCGCCGCCGCGGATCACCCCGCGCAGCGGCGAGATATCCGCGAAATCGCGCCCCACGGCCACGCGCACGTAATCGGCCGCGGGACGTCGGTCGTTGGTAGGGTCGAACTCGACCCAGCCGTGCACCGGACACCAGACCGCCACCCAGGCGTGCGAGGCGTCGGCGCCCACCAGCTGCTCCTCCCCCGGGCGCGGGCGCGAGCGCAGATAGCCGCTGACGTAACGGGCGGCAAGCCCCAGGCTGCGCAGCGCCGAGATCATCACATGCGCGTAGTCCTGGCAGACCCCGTGCCGAAGCTGCAGCGCCTGCGGGGCGCGGGTGTGCACCTCGGTGCTCGAGGGATCGTAGGTGAACTCGGCATGCAGGCGGTGCATCAGCGCATGCGCGGCCTCCAGCAGCGGTCGCCCCGCGGTGAATTCCGTGGAGGCGTAGCTCGCGGCCTCATCGAAGCGCGGCGCGAAATGACTGCCGAAGGCGAACTCGGCGGCTGGCTCGTTGGGCTGCCCTGGGCGGTACTGCAAGCGTTCGCGCACACTCTCCCAGGCCGGGCTGCGCTCCCAGCGCGGCTCGGGCGTCGGGTACACGCGCACCAGGCTGACCGCGCGCACGCTCAGCGTGTCGTGCGGGGCGTAGCAGGCGAAGAACAGGCGCTGGTTGCCGAACGCGTCCAGACTGCTGCTGCGATGCCCGGGCACCGGTTCGATGTCGCAGCGATGTTGCTCGCATTGCTGCAGCGTCTCGACGCTCAGTGGTCGGAGCTGCGCCAGGTGGTGCGCCAGCTCCACCTGCGACGCGTAGACATAGCGCGTGTGGTGCTCGACGCGGTAGAGCACGCCGGGGACCTGGACGCTCGCGCTGGGCTCCATGACGGCGCGGCTCAGTAGCCGCCCAGCGAGCGGTCGGGCGCGCTGGCATGCGCGAAATAGCGCCGGCTGATCTCGTCGGCCAGGCGCCACACGGCCTGCACCGCCTGCTCGAGCGTGCGCTCCAGCCCGATGTGGCGTCGGTCGGCACCGCATCGGCACAGCTCGCCGAGCTGCCAGCCCTCGGGGTCCGGAGCCAGCGCGACGAGCTGCTCGATGTCGGCGGGCTTCCCAGGCAGCCTGGCCAGGCGCGCACGCAGTGTCTGCGCCACCCATCCCAGGCTGCGCGGGTTCTCGCGGTCGAGCATCAGCAGGTCGAGCAGCGCGGGCACCTCCAGGCGCTTCTGGTAGAGGGCGCGGTAGGTGATGGTGCTGTCGAAGAGCTCGAGCACCTGGTTGAAGGCATTCTCCGCATGAACAGCGCCGGTTCCGAAGGCGATGCCGAGCGCCTGGCCGAACAGGCCCAGGCGTTCGATGTGCCGTCCGATGCTCAGCAGCCGCCAGCCGTCGTCGCGGGTCATGCGGTCGGTCTGCGCGCCCGTCATGGCGCCCAGCACCTCGGCCATGCGCTCCAGCCCGCGCAGCGCTTCGCCGACTCCCGGTACGCCGCGTCCACCCGCCACCGGCGCAGGACGCAGCGCGGTGGCCGCGGCGATCCATTGCCGATGATCGCTGCCCAGGCGCTCGCGCACCTGGGCGGCCGCCCGGCCCATGGCCCGCAGGTTGTGGGGCAGGCCGACGGGCGAGTTGTCCGCGCTCAGTCCGTGCACGATGCGGCGGACGAAGTCCCCCGCGTCGTCGGCCAGGGGCGGAGCCTCTGCCGGTACCAGACCGGCATTGCGGCACCAGGTGTCGAGCATGCCGGCATAGCCGCCCACCAGGTCGTCGTCGTCGGTGACGGCGCGCAAGGCCAATCGCGCCAGCTGGGTGGCGTACTCGGCGCGTTCGCAGTAGCGCCCGAGCCAGAACAGGTTCTCCGCGGCGCGGCTGGTCACCACGCGGTGACGTTCGAGCAGGTCCTGCGGCCGCATCGGGGCGGGCAGCAGCGTGGAGCGATCGACCGCATCGCCGGTGATCACCCACGCGTCCTGGCTGCTGCCGCCGTAGCGCATGGACACCGTGTTGCCGCTTCGCGATGCGGTGCGCACCAGTCCACCCGGCAGCACCCGCCAGCGGCCCTCGCCGTCGGCCAGCGCAAACACCCGCAACATCGCGGCGCGGGCATGCATGCGCGCATCGTGCCATACGGGAACCTGCGGCAGCGGCAGATAGCGCTGCAGCGTGACCTGCTCCGGTGCGTGGCGCACCCGCTCGCGCCATGCGCCCAGCTCCGCCGGCCCCAGCCCGTCCATCACCGTGGCATCGAAGCCGCAATCGGCGTGCACCGGCTTGACCACCCATTCCTGCAGGCGTTGCAGGGGTACCTCGCACACCCCCGGCTCTCCGCACCACCACGTGGGCAAGGACGGCAGTTGCAGGGGCTCGCCACGCAAGGCCTCGCACAGCTTGGGCAGGAAGCCTTGCAGTGCCGGTGACTCGAGGAACCCCGCACCCAGCGCATTGGCCAGCAGCACATTGCCGGCGCGCACGGCCTGCAGCAGGCCCGGAACCCCGAGCATGGAGTCCGGCCGCAATTCCAGGGGGTCGCAAAAGCCGTCGTCCAGTCGCCTGAGCACCGCGTGCACGGGCTCCAGGCCACGCACCGTCTTCAGGAACAGTCGGTCCTCGCGCACGGTCAGGTCGCTACCCTCGGCCAGCGTGATCCCCAGGTAGCGCGCCAGGTAGACCTGCTCGAAATACGTCTCGCTGTAGGGCCCGGGGGTGAGCAGCACGATGCGCGCATCGGCCCCGCCGGACGAAAGCGCCTGCACGGTGTCCATCAGCTGGCGGTAGCTGGCGGCCAGGCGCTGCACGCGCAGCGCGGCGAAGGCCTGCGGAAACAGGCGCGAGATCAGCAGCCGGTTTTCCAGCAGATAGCCCAGCCCCGAAGGCGCCTGCACCCGCTGGTTGACGACTCGCCACGCCCCGTCCGGGCCGCGCGCCAGGTCGAAGGCGGCGATGTGCAGCCACACATTGCCCGCCGGGCGGTGGGCATGCAGCGACCGCAGATAACCGGGGTGACCCTGCACCAGCTGCGCGGGCAGAAGGCCCTCTCGCAGCACGCGGCGGGGGCCGCAGTACACGTCCTCGAGCACCTGGTTGAGCAGCGCCGCACGCTGCGCCACTCCGGAGGCGATGCGCGACCAGGACTGCGCGTCGACGATCAGCGGGAACAGGTCCAGCGCCCAGCTGCGGCTGGCCTGGCCGGTGTCGTCGTGCACGTTGTAGGTGACACCATCGTCGAGGATCTGCTGCTGCAGCGTGCGCTGGCGCCGCTCCAGGCCGTCGAAACCGTCGGCACCGAGCAGGTCGAAGAAACGTTCCCAGTAGGGCGCCAGGCGCGCGCCGCGCTGGCCGTCGGAGACGCGGCCGCGCAGTTCATCCCAGTGCCCGGCACGTGCCGGCGCGGCCAGGTCGCGCGCAAGCGCGCCGTGCTCATCACCCGCTGCCGAGGGGAAAAGGCTGGCCATGCGCGATTGTGACACGCCGCCTCAGGCGCGACGCAGGTCCAGCGTGAAGGGAAACTCCAGGCTCGGGCGGGCCGGCTCGATCTGCATGCGCCCCGGCGTGTGGCCCATGCGGAAAAACCGTGCGAGGCGACGGCTCTCCGCCTCGTAGGCATTCACCGGGAAGGTCGCATAGTTGCGCCCGCCCGGGTGCGCCACGAAGTATTGGCACCCCCCCAGCGAGCGCTGCTGCCAGTTGTCGACCAGGTCCAGGGTCAGGGGTGCGTGCACGCCGATGCTGGGATGCAGCGCCGACGCCGGCAGCCAGGCACGGTAGCGCACGCCGCACACGAATTCCCCGCTGCGCGCCGTGGGCTGCAGGGGCAGTGCGTGGCCGTTGACCGTGAGTACATAGCGACTGTCGGCCATGCCGCTGACCTTGACCTCGACGCGCTCGAGCGAAGAATCAACGTAGCGCACCGTGCCGCCGGCCGCGCCCTGCTCGCCCATCACGTGCCAGGGCTCCAGCGCCATGCGCAGCTCCACGCGCATGCCGGCCGCGGCAAACTCGCCCAGCGGCGGGAAACGGAACTCGAAATGGGGATCGAACCACGCCGCATCGAAATCGAAGCCAGCCTCCCGAAGCTCCAGCAGCACGTCGTCGAAGTCCATGCGGATGAAGCTCGGCAGCAGAAAGCGATCGTGCAGTGCGGTGCCCCAGCGCTGCAGCGGGGCGTGGTAGGGCTGCTCCCAGAAACGCGCGACCAGCGCGCGCAGCAGCAGCTGCTGCACCACGCTCATGCGCGCGTGCGGCGGCATCTCGAAGGCCCGCAGTTCCAGCAGGCCGAGGCGTCCGGTGGCACTGTCGGGGCTGTAGAGCTTGTCGATGCAGAACTCGGCGCGATGGGTATTGCCCGTCACGTCGATGAGAATGTTGCGCAGGCCGCGATCCACCACCCATGGAGCGATCCGGGAGCCTTCCCGCCGCGTCGCGGCGCGCAGTTCGCCCAGCGCGATCTCGAGCTCGCGCAGCTGGTCGTTGCGGGCCTCGTCCACCCGCGGGGCCTGGCTGCCCGGACCGATGAACAGGCCGCTGAACAAATAGCTCAGCGAGGGGTGGTTGTGCCAGTAGGCGAGCAGGCTGGCCAGCAGGTCGGGACGGCGCAGGAAGGGGCTGTCGGCAGGCGTGGCGGCGCCCAGCACCACGTGGTTGCCGCCGCCCGTTCCGGTGTGCCGCCCGTCGAGCATGAACTTCTCCGCGCCCAGGCGGGTCTCGAACGCGGCCTGGTAGAGGAACTCGGTGTGGTCGACGAGTTCCCGCCAGTCGTGCGCCGGATGGATATTGACCTCGATGACCCCAGGATCCGGCGTGACCTGGAGCAGGTTCAGGCGCGGGTCCCGGGGCGGCGGGTAGCCCTCGAGCACCAGGCGCTGGCGCAGGCGCTGCGCCGTCGATTCCACCGCGGCCAGCAGATCCAGGTAGTCGTCCGCGTTGGACAGCGGAGGCATGAACACGTACAGGACTCCGCCGCGCACCTCGACGCACAGGGCGGTGCGCACCACGCCCGCGGCGGACTGGCCGCGCTCCGGCATGCCCCCGGCGTCAACGGCGGGCGCGGCGGGCGCGCCGCTCGCCGCGGGCTGCGCGCTGCTCACGCCGGCACCGACCCCGATCGGCATGGCGTACTGCTCGCGCAGCCGGGCAGCCGCCGGCAGCGGCACACGCGGCGCGAAGGGGTCCGGCGGCAGGTCGATCGAACGCTGCGACTCGTGGGCCCAGGGCAGCGAGTCCAGCGGCAGGCGCCAGCCCATGGCCGAATCGCCCGGCACCAGATACATGCGCTGGTCGCGGAACAACCAGGGCCCGGAGACCCAGCGCGGCCCGCGCAGCACCGGCTCGCCCGGCTCGCGGCGCAGCGGCAGCGCGTAGCCTACGGGGCTGCGCAGGCCGCGCTCGAACACGCGCCGCAGGCGCTGGCGCTCGAGCTCGTCGTCCAGGCGCGACTCGAAGGGATCCACGTTGATCGGCAGCCGCCGCTCGCGCCACAGGTAGTACCAGGTGTCCTCGTAGCCTTCACAGACATGCGCGGGCTCGACCCCCAGCGCATCGACCAGGCCCAGCATGAACAGGCGCGCCTGCGCGGTGTCGCAGGTCCCGGGTTCGCGCTCGTCGGCGAATAGCGAGGGGTCGCTCCAGCAGGGCTGGCCGTCACGGCGCCAGACCGCCGAGAGCGCCCAGCGCGGCAGCTGCTCGCCCGGATACCACTTGCCCTGGCCGTAGTGCAGGAAACCGCCGGGGCCGTAGCGTCGCGCCAGGCGCTGCAGCAACTCTCCGGCGTAGCCGCGCTTGGTGGGGCCCAGCGCATCGGTGTTCCATTCCGCGGCGTCGCGGTCGACGGTGGCGACGAAGGTGGGCTCCCCACCCTGGGTGAGCCGCACGTCCCCCTCGCGCAGGCGGCAGTCCACCCGCTCCCCCAGCTCCAGCACGCCCTGCCACTGCTGCTCGGTGTAGGGCTTGGTCACGCGCGGCGATTGCAGCAGGCGGGTGAGCTCCATGCTGTGCTCGAACTCCACCTCGCACTCGTCGAGCAGGCCCTCCACCGGCGCCGCCGAGGCTGGTTGGGGCGTGCAGGCCAATGGGATATGCCCTTCGCCGGCCAGCAGCCCCGAGGTCGGGTCGAGGCCGATCCAGCCCGCTCCCGGCAGATAGACCTCGCACCACGCGTGCAGGTCGGTGAAGTCGTGGTCCGCGCCGACCGGGCCGTCGAGCGCCTTCACGTCCGGCACGAGCTGGATGAGATACCCGGAGACGAAGCGGGCGGCCAGCCCGAGATGGCGCAGCACCTGCACCAGCAGCCAGCCGGTGTCACGGCAGGAGCCCGATCGCAGCTCCAGGGTCTGCTCGGGGCTCTGCACCCCAGGCTCCATGCGGATCAGGTAGGTGATGTCGCGCTGCAGCCGCTGGTTCAGCTCCACCAGGAAATCCACGATCGGCCGCGGCTTGCGCTCGATGCCTTCGACCAGCGCGCGCAGGCGCGGGGTCAGCGGCGCGCAGGCCAGGTAGGGAGCGAGGTCGGCCTCGAGCTGCGCGCCATAGCGAAAGCCGAAACGCTCGGCAGCCGGCTCGAGAAAGAAGTCGAAGGGGTTGTACACGGCCATCTCGGCCACCAGGTCCACGGTGACCTCCAGCGCCGTGGCCTTGTCGGGAAAGCTCACGCGGGCCAGGTAGTTGGCGAAGGGGTCCTGCTGCCAGTTGATGAAATGCCCCGCCGGCTCGATGTGCTGGCTGTACGCGAGGATCGGCGTGCGCGCATGCGGCGCCGGCCGCAGCCGGATCACGTGCGGGGCCAGATTCACCGCGCGGTCGAAACGATAGCGGGTGACGTGATGGAGGGCGACGTGGATGGACATGCGGAACCTGGGCAGGTGGGAGGCGGGCGGCAAGGGGCCTGGCGGCACCGGAAGGCGGGTCGGCCCCCCGGACGTGGCTCAGGCTGCGAGAAAGTCCTGGCTGATGTCGCTGCCCAGCTCGTTGATGCGAATCAGGAAGTCGGTCAGCCAGGCGTGCAGCCCGGTGGCCATGATGTCCTCGATGCGACCGAACTGCAGCTGGGCGTTGAGCAGGCCGGCCCGACGCAGCGTCTCCACCGATTGCGGGTGCGCGACCTTCGCCAGGTCGCCGACGATCTCGGCCATGCAGGCCGCCAGCGAGCGCGGCATGCTGGTGCGCAGGATCAGCATCTCGGCCACGCGCTCGGGCGTGATGGCCTCGCGATAGATCTTGCGATACACCTCGAAGCCCGAGACCGATCGCAACACTCCGGCCCAGTGATAGAAGTCCTGCTCCTGGCCTCGCTGGCCCGACGAGCCGTGGAAATCGGCGGTGCGCGCGTGGAACTTGACGTCCAGCAGTCGCGCCGTGTTGTCGGCGCGCTCCAGCAGGGTGCCGATGCGCAGGAAATGAAAGGCCTCGTCGCGCAGCATGGTGCCCGAGGTGACCCCGCGCAGCAGGTGCGAACGATGCTTGACCCACTCGAACAGCACACCCGGATCGCGCTGGATCACCCGCTCGGTGGCGATGCGCTGCAACTCCAGCCAGGTCTGGTTGACGGTCTCCCAGGCCTCCGTGGTGATGGCTCCGCGCACCGCCCTCGCGTTCTCGCGCGCGGCGCGCAGGCAACTGCAGATGGACGAGGGGTTGGCGTTGTCGCGCACCATGAACTCCAGCACCCTCTCGGCGCTGACTTCGCCATGGCGCTGGCGATACGCGCCGGTGAGCTCGGAGATGCCCAGCACGCCGGCCCAGCCCTCGCTGGTGGCGGCGGCCGACGGCTGCAGCAGGGCCGACTGCACGTGCACGTCGAGCATGCGCGCCGTGTTCTCGGCACGCTCGGTGTAGCGCGCCATCCAGAAAAGATGATCGGCGGTTCGGCTGAGCATGGCGGAGTCCCCTCGAAATCCCATCGTGCGCTGGAGGCTGCCGGGCCTCGCTCAGCCCTCCAGCACCCAGGTGTCCTTGGTGCCGCCCCCCTGCGAGGAATTGACCACCAGCGAGCCCTCGGTCAGCGCCACGCGGGTCAGTCCGCCGGGTGCGATGGCCACGCTCCTGCCCGACAGCACGAAGGGCCGCAGGTCGATGTGGCGCGGCGCGATGCCCGCGTCCACGTAGGTCGGGCAGGTCGACAGCGCCAGCGTGGGCTGGGCAATGTAGTGCTCGGGATGCGCCCGCAGCTTCTCGGCAAAGGCGGCGATCTGCGCCTGCGTGGACGCCGGGCCGACGAGCATGCCGTAACCGCCGGCGCCGTGCACCTCCTTGACCACCAGCTCCGGCAGGTGCGCCAGCACGTACTCGAGGCTCTGCGGCTCGCGGCACACATGGGTGTGCACGTTGTGCAGCAGGGGTTTTTCGCCAAGATAGAACTCGATCATCGCCGGCACGTAGGGATAGATCGACTTGTCGTCGGCCACGCCGGTGCCCACCGCGTTGGCCAGGGTCACGTTGCCCGCGCGATAAGCCGCCATCAGGCCGGCGCAGCCCAGGGCCGAGTCGGCGCGGAACACCTGCGGGTCGATGAAGTCATCGTCGATGCGGCGATAGATCACGTCCACTCGCTGCGGGCCCTGGGTGGTGCGCATGTACACGAAAGTGTCGCGCACGAACAGGTCCTGGCCCTCGACGAGCTCCACCCCCATCTGCTGGGCCAGAAAGGCATGCTCGAAATAGGCCGAGTTGTACATGCCGGGGGTCAGCACCACGACCGTGGGATCGCTGGCGCTTTGCGGAGCCACGTCGCGCAGCTTCTCCAGCAGCATGTCGGGATAGCGCGCCACCGGCGCGATCGCGTAGTGGGAGAACAGGTCCGGGAACAGGCGCATCATCATGCGTCGGTTCTCCAGCATGTAGCTCACCCCCGAGGGCACGCGCAGGTTGTCCTCCAGCACGTAGTAGCGCCCTTCGCCCGCGGCGTCCCCGGCGCGCACCACGTCGATGCCGGCGATGTGCGCGTAGACCTGGTTGGGAACGTCCACGCCCATCATCTCGGGCCGGAACTGCTTGTTGCCCAGCACCAGATCGCGCGGCACGATGCCGGCGCGCAGGATGTCCTGGTCGTGATAGACGTCGTGGATGAACCGGTTCAGCGCGCTCACCCGCTGGACCAGCCCGGCCTCCAGCTCCGCCCATTCGAGCGCGGGAATGATGCGCGGGATGAGGTCGAAGGGAATCAGGCGCTCGGTTCCCGCCTCGTCTCCATACACCGCGAAGGTGATCCCCACGCGCCGGAAGATCTGCTCGGCCTCCTCGCGCTTGGACTGCATCGCGTCCAGCGTCTGCTGGCGAAGCCAATGCTCGTACTTGGCGTAGTGACTGCGCACCACTCCGCCCGCCTGATTCATTTCGTCGAAGTTGCGCATGGCCGGCTCACGTGCAAACCTTGTATCGTCGTGTCGTTGGTTGGACACACGAAATGAAGCAATTTCCGGTCCAGAATAGCACCAGCCCCGGCAAGCGTCACGCTCGACCGGGATGCATCAACTTGGTGCACGCGCGATGCGCACTGGTGCATGCGCGTGTGCGCACGCCTTGGGAGCAGCTCCGAGGCCTGTCGGTGTTTGCGCGGCGCTTCCTGCGTCGGGGCGCTGGGTCAGAGCGAGATCAGGCGCTGCTCTCCCGGTTTCATCACCGACACCTGCAGCGAAGGCGCGATCTGCGCCGCGGCCTGCTGGAATTCAGCACCCGCCTCGGTCCCGAGCACCAGCCCGTTGTGCGCGTAGTGCACCGGAATGGCGTGGCGGATTCCCACCCACGAGCTGGCCCGCGCCGCGTCCTGCGGCCCCATCGTGAAGGGGCCACCGCCCACGCACACGATCCCCAGATCGGGCTGGTAGCGCTCTCCGAGCAGCCGGATGTCGCCGAACAGATCCGTGTCGCCGCTGAGGTAGACCCGAACCCCGCCGATGTCGAGCATGAAGCCGGCCGCCGGATAGGCATGCAGGTTGGAATGCAGGGCCGGGACCAGATGCGCGCGCATCTCTCCGTGGCTCGACACCCCGCCAAAATTCATCGCGTTGCCGCCGTTGACGACGATCTTTGCCGGATCGAGCCCCGCCTGGCGGAAATTCGGGATCAGGCCGGCCCGCAGCAGGTCGCTCTGGCCGGTGGTCTTCACCGGCAGGCCGGCGTCGCTCAGCGCCTTGAGCATCTCGAAATAATCGCCCATGTGGTCGCCGTGGTCGTGGGTGAGCAGCACGAATACCGCGTCCGGCTTCTTGCCGGCAACGTAGGCCGCGAAACCCCTGGCACTGGCGAACTCGGGAGGCTTTTTCACGCCGAAGCGCTCCCAGCCGGCGTTGTTCCAGATCCAGGCGTCGCCGTAGGCGATCTGCTTGTAGTCGGGCGTGGCGATCTCGACCACGCCTCCGCCAAGCCAGCGCACCAGCAGCTTGCCGCCCGGGCGCGAGGATTTCTCCGGGTCCGCGCCGGCTGGCTGCGCTGAAGCGCTGCGCGCCAGGGCGATCGCACCGCCCAGCGAGAAGCTGCCGCGAACAAAATCGCGACGCCTTATTCCGTCGCCTGCCGAATCCGGTTCCTGAGGTGTGCCTTGTGAATCCATGTCGACTCCCTGGGCTGGTAACGTGTGGCTCCGCGATGAAGCCGTCACGAAGCCCACTGTGACACACAAATGCGCCCGAAACCAAGAGGGGCAGCCCCCGGGCGTGGCCGCCAGCCGCGCCAGGTTGCTGGCGCTGCGCACCGTGCAGGCGTCGTTGGCGGGCCTGGGCTCAGAACGAACGGCTCAGGCCGGCGGAGACGGTCCAGCGCGGAAACAACTGATAGCCCTGCAGCTTGCTGTAGGTCGGCAGTTGCACGAAGCCGTAGGCGATGACGCCGCGCGCCAGCGCGACGCTCAGGCCGGGGCTCAGGTAGGCCACGGTTCCAGCCGTGTCGCGCGTGTCCGCCAGGGCTCCCTGGTCGGCGCTCTTGTGGGTCAGATTGAGCTGCAACTGCGGCACCCAGTCGGGGTTCTTCTCGTAGCGCAACCCCACGCTGAGGTTCTCCTGGTTGCCGGGGCGGTAGTCCTGCCCGGGCTGGTCCAGCCGGTGCATGACCGAGGTCTGGAACTGGCCGCTGGCGAAGGCGTCGAAGTTCTGGCTCACCGCCTGGTAGTAGTAGGCGCCCACGATCAGATCGGTGCTGCCGTTGCCGGCCTGCAGGCTGGTGTCGAGCAGGTTGCCCGGCGACGCCTGGCCCGCGGCGGGGCCGGTGGAAAAGGCCGTGGGGTCACGCCCCACGACACCGGTGCCCGCGGCGTCGGGCCCACCGTAGGCGCCGGTGGGCAGTTTCACGCCCAGTTGCAGGCCCAGCGCGTGGGTGGGCAGCAGCCCCTGCCAGGCGGCGAGCAGCTTGAGGTCGCCGATTCCCGTGACCGTGGCGCCGCTGACGTCGGCGGGGGACAGCGGGTTCCCGGCCGCGCCGTAGGTGGTGTGACTGCGGTCGACATACGGGACCAGCAGGCTGAAGCTCCAGTCGGCGTCCGGACTGTAGGCCAGGCCCAGGGTCCAGCTGCGGTTGATGGTCTGGCGCTCGACCTCCTGGTTGCCGCCGGCATCGTTGATGGCCGCGACCCCTGCGGGCGAGACGGCCGAGGTGCCCGAGCGCAGCTGGCTCTGGTCGATGTAGTCGGCTTGCAGGCTGATGCGCCAGCCGGCGCTGGTGCCGTAGCCCATGGCGGCGTCCGACGACAGCGAGCATCCGCAGGTGGCGCAGGCGAAGGCGGGGGCAGGGGCAAGGGCAGCGCAGCACAGCGCCAAGGCGCGCGCCGAGGCAGGCTTTCGGAATTGCATGGGGGAGACTCCCGTGGCACGGGCGCGTCCCGCGCGGGGAGCGTCGACGGTGCGTGTCATGGCCCGGATCGCGCGCGGGCCCGCAAGCCTCAGGCGCGACGAGGAACTGGGTTCAGATGCGAACCGACGGGGCGGGAGGAGCGCGTGGCGGGGGGCGCCAGGCCATCGGGGCCGGCGCGACGGCGTCGCAACCAAGGGGCGCCTCGAAGCGGGGCGTCCTCGGCGTGCCGAATACCTGGTCCGCCGCGGTCGGGAGCGCGAACTGGATGTGGTTGGCAGCGACTTGCGGATCGCTGCGGAACCGCAGGACGATGCGACGCGGAAGTTGCGATTCCGTCTTGATCGACGGCTGGCCGGTGCAGTAGGGAACGGCCAGCGTCTGCCCCCTGGGCTGGGCCCAGGCCGCGAGCGGCGAGCAGGCGTAGGCCACCAGCAGCATCCACGTGAGGATGCCGCGGCTCGACCTGCGCAGGCGCGCGAAAAGGTTCATGGATTCGACAAGGGCACGAGAGGAATCATAGTGGGCGCCCGGGCACTGGCTCCGCGCGCGCGGCTGCAGTGACCGAAAGCTTGCGTGCCGGCAAGACTGCGCGGTCCCGTGCCGGATGGCTACCATGTGCGCTCGCGGCGCCCGCATGTCCGGCGCCCACCCGGACAGCGGCAAGCCCCGATGCAACGAAGCAACTCCTCCCTGGCGACGCGTCGCGACCTGCTGCGGCACGCCGCGGCCTTCACCCTGCTCGGTGCGGCCGCGTCCAGCGCCTTCGCCGACGATGCGCTGCGCGTGGGGTCCCCGGCCCCGCCGCTGGTGCTGCATACCCTCGACGGCCGCCGCATCGCGACCCGCGATCTGCTCGGGAACGTGGTGATCGCGACCTTCTGGGCCACCTGGTGCGGACCCTGCCGCGAGGAGCTCCCCCTGCTCTCGGCCTTTCAGGAACACCATCGCGCCCAGGGCCTGGACGTCCTGGGCTTCAGCCTGGATACGCCCGACGCCCTGCCCTCGGTACGCGCGGTCGCGGCAAGGCTCGATTTCCCGGTCGGGCTGCTCGGCAGTGCCTACGCGGGAGCCTATGGGCGCATCTGGCGCATCCCGGTGAGTTTCACCATCGACCGCCAGGGCAGGCTGGCGGACGATGGCTGGAACGACGCCCACCCGGGCTGGACCTCCCAGAGACTGCAGCGTGTGGTGGCGCCGCTGCTGTCGGGCAGCTAGCTAGTTGTGTCCCGTAAACACCTGGCATTTCGTTCCAGCCAAAGAACTCTTTTGGCGTCTGGAAATTGGCGTTTCAGGGCGAAGTGGCGCCAGGCGCTGCGGGCGCCGGCGCGATGAACAGCCGCGGGTCGAATTGGAACGGGTGGCGCTCGATGTGGAGGGTCACGGTGGCGTACGCCGGGTGCGCGGGGTTGAGCAGCAGGTTCCGCTCGCCGGGCTCGATGTAGGACGGCACCCATAGCCCCAGGCTCGCGCCCGAGGCAACCCAGGTGTTGCCGATGGTCTGGGTGGCCGTCTCGTCGCCGCGCCAGTCCGCGGGCAGGCCCAGCGTCTCGACGTCGATCAGCGAGGCGGTCGCGGGAATCTCCAACCGCATGAGCGCCTGGTTCTTGGGGTTGGCGCCGTTGGCGTGCACGCGCTTTTCGAGCTGGCACAGGGCCCGGCTCGAGCCGCTGTAGACGACCTGGTTGGGCCCCTTGGTGTGCCAGCGGCCGTTGCCCTGCGTCGAGCCGTAGCCCAGGCTCATGAGCAGGACCTTGAGCGCTGGTGCCGGCGTGTCGCAGTAGCCGATGCGGTAGACCGTGGTCAAACGACGCCACCGTACTTGACGGCGTTGAGGATGTCCTTGACGCGTTCGGCGCCAAAGCCGGACTTGGCGCAGTCCAGCGGCGTCTCCCCGTCGAGCATCGGGTGTGGCTGGCGCAGCCACGCAGCCGCTTGTTCATCCGTCTCGAAGGTGTCGCGTGCCATCGCGTCGAGCTCGAGCAGGCGCAGCATGCTCTCGGCCGCGTAGGTCGGAAGCACATCGTCCTTGGCCACCCTGCGGTTGGCCGTGGCGCGGTCCATTCCCAGGACACCCGCGGCCGCGCCCTTGCCGATGCCCAAGTGGTCGCTCAGCGGCTCCAGGCTGCGGCTGGGGATGCCCAACTTGACGATGAAGTAGGCTTGCCTGGCCGACAGGTGGTCAGGGATCGTGAAGAGTTCGACAGCAGATTTGCGGTGCACGTGCGCGTGCCGACCAAGCCTGGAGTCGCCCTTGGCGGGAGCCTTGCCACGCGCCCGCGGCGCCGGGCCCACCTTGTTGTTCGTGCTGATGGTGTTGTCGCCGAGCTCGATGTGGGCACCGCCGACCTTGGACAGGACAATCGACCAGAGGTTGTGCAGCGGGGAAGCGACCGTCGAGGACATGAGGAATTCCGGCGTGGCGTTCATTTGCAGCACTATTTTAGCGCATTTGCATCAACTTGCCCATGAGCCTTCCGGGTACCACGTGCCAAAGCCGCCCATGGCCCTCGACCGCTTGTGGCCGACCCCGGGCTCACGCCTTGGCCACGTGAGCTTCCGCTGAGACCGAGCTGCAGACAACCTGAGGGCTTCGCCCCGGGGCCCATGCACGCCGGCGGCAGGCAAGGACTGAATGGCCTTGCCGGCGCCCCGGCTCACCCCATGTGGTCACGAAGCCAGGCCGCCATGTGCTCGAGGGCCTGCACGCTCTGGGGAAAGCGCGCCACCGTGCCAGGATGCACCGCGAAGTTGTGGTGCATGTCGGGCGCATGCGCGTGAGTCACGTCCACACCCGCTGCGCGCAGACGCTGCACGTAGGCTATCCCCTCGTCGCGTAGCGGGTCGTACTCGGCGGTCGCGACGTAGGTGGGGGGAAGCCCGCAGAGGCTCGGACACCGCAAAGGCGCCACACACGGTTCGTCGACGCGCGCGTCTCCTGCGTACACGGCCCAGAACCAGCGCATCAGGTTCGCGTCCAGGCCGTAGCCGCTGCCATTGCTCTCGTAGGACTCGTGAGCCCGCGATGGGTGATCCGTGACGGGGTAGAGAAGAAGTTGGGCGCACAGCCCGCCGGCGCCTCGCGCGTTCACGATGTTTGCGGCCACCGCGGCCAGATTCGCCCCCGCGCTGTCCCCACCGACGGCTATCCGGCTGGCGTCGACCTCCCATTGTGCTGCGCGCGCATGGGCTTGCTGGAGGGCAGCCAGGGCGTCCTCGACCGCTGCCGGGTACGGATACTCGGGCGCGAGGCGATAGTCCACCGACAGGATGCACAGTCGAGCAGCCTGGCATAGCAGGCGACAGAATGGGTCATGGGTTTCGACCGACCCGACCACCCAGCCTCCGCCATGCAGATACACCAGCAACGGGATCGGACCCGAGGCCAGCGGGGGGCGATAGAGTCTCGCGCGCAGGCCCTCGCGCAGGTTCAGATCCCGGCTGCTCACGTCGTTCGGAAGACCGGGGATGGCTCCGCGGTCCCGAAGCGCTTTGAGCATGAGCGCGCGCCCAGCGGCGGCGCGTTGGACGTCCGTGATCGGCGCCGAGGATGGGGCGGGAGGAGCGGATTGATCGAGGTACGCGCGAAGCGCGGCGTCCAGAGGCAAATGCACTCGCATGGAACATTCTCCCGTGAATCAGTTCGTTACGCGTGCCGCCTGCAGCCGCTCATTGAAGTCACGGAAAAAACCGCGGTAGTCACTCGATCCCGCGGCGTTACGAAGGGGAAGCACCCGTTTCACGCAGACTTCCTCGATGTCCGGGTCCGACTCCAACAGCAGCAAGGTCTCGTAGATGAAGGCCTGCAGCGGCATGGCCGTCGGATCGGCGGCCTGACGCTCGCCCATCAGCGCGGTCTGAACGTAGGGAGGGACCAACTCGTGCACCTGCACGGAGGTTCCGCGAAGCTGGAAGCGCAGCGACTCCGAGTACGAATGCAGCGCTGCCTTGCTCGCGCTGTAGCTGGGCGTGTCGGCCCTCGGTACGAAGGCCAGGCCCGAGGAGACATTGACGATGGCGGCGCGCTGCTGGCGGCGCAGGTGCGCCAGCAGCAGGGCCGTCAGACGCATGGGAGCGAGCAGGTTGGTGGCGATCGTCGCCTCCTGCACCGACAGGTCGATGCGAGGGGCCAACAGGTCCTCGGCCTGCATGATGCCGGCGTTGTTGACCAGCACGTTGAGCGAGGGGAATTCGTGCAAGACGCGCTCCACCCCGCCTTCCACGGCTTGCCGGTCCGTGATGTCGAGAACCCGGGTATGGATGCCGGGCGCGCGCGTGCGCAGTTCCTCGAGCGCCTCGGCGCGGCGCCCGATCACGATCACCGTGTTGCCGCGCATGTGAAACGCCTCGGCCAATGCGCGCCCGATGCCGGATGCGCCGCCGGTGATCAGCATGGTGTTGTCAGAAAGTTGCATGGTCTTGCTCTCCTTGGATCCGTGACGACGTGCTTGTCTTCAGGTGGAACGGAGCGTAAGCTCGACACATCCCTTTGGAAAGTAGGCACCGAAAAGTGCCATACATACTATCTGGAAACCATGAGCAAAATTGCGGATGTCGGGCGCGTGGTGCCTTCAAAGCGGACACCCGATCAGGCCGATGTGGACCTGCTGGTGCGGGAGATCATCGGCCGGGTGGCCGACAAATGGACCATGTTGACACTGGAGGTTCTCGACGAACACGGGCGCCTGCGCTTCACGCAGATTGGCCGCCTGATCGGCGGAATCAGCCAGAAGATGTTGACCCAGACCCTGCGGGAAATGGAGCGCGACGGCCTGCTCCAGCGAACCGTGTTCCCCGTCGTTCCGCCCCGGGTCGAATACGAACTGACTCCGTCGGGAAAGAGCCTGTGCGCCGCGTTCTGCGAGGTATGGCACTGGGCCGAACGCAACCACGAGGCAGTAGCCCACGCGCGTGCCGCCTTCGAGAGCTTGGCCGCCGGGAGTACCGCCGAAGTCGCGCGCTAGCTGTTCCCGGGCAACTGCCGCGAGGGCCATTTGCAGCCTGTAGCAACCGTTCGCCGACGTCTGGTTCGGCCCGATCAGGGCCATCTGCGCTTTTGCGCTTGATGGAGCGAGGTTCGCACGACCAGGCGATGAAATGGCGCGATGAGCGCGATGTAGGCTTGGCCCAGCGGACGCTTGCAAAAGACAAGCGTCGTGACGATCAGTCGACGGGGCCGGCCTTCGGATGCCGGCTTCAAAAGAACCGACACACGAAAATCGAGATGCAGGTCATCTTCACCGAGGATGATCTCGTAGTCATAGCGCTCGTACACACGAAACAGGCTGATTCGGTCGCCTCCCCCGGCCCGAAGATCGGCTGCTCTTTTGAGGCCGAACGGCTGCACGAGACAATCCCGAATGCCCAGCAGTGTCGCGATCCACGCAGGCTGCTGCTCGAAGACATGCCGCGCGAGCGCCTCTGCGTCGCTGGACGCCGCCTCTGGCAGGTCCACCGAAAAAGCATCGGCAAAATCGCTTCGCGCATAGGACGAGCTCAAGCGCGAATCTGCCGGCAAATCCGCCGATCGGACCTTCGGATAGCTACGCATGATGCAGTCAGTCGGCGGGGCATTCGTTCAAGCAGGCATTTCGGACACAAGTGGGACGACCGAAGGGGTGTTGCGGGTCTAAGCGCGCAGCGCAGCCGCGACGAGGCTTTCCCAAGGCGTGGTCGGACGACCCATCAGATGCGCCAGGGTACCGCTGTCGTCGAACAGGGCGCCTTGCGAGGCGGCGACATCGGCATCGGCCAGAAGCGCTGCCAGATCAGGGGGCAACCCGAAGTCTTGGAGCGCCTTCGCATACGTCTGCGGCTCCATGTCATGGTAGACCACACCTCTGCCTGATTGACGAGCGACTTCTGCCGCCAACTCGGAGAGCGTGAAAGCTCGGTCTCCCGCCAACTCGTAGGTTTTACCCAGATGCCCCTCGCTGGTCAGCACCTTGACCGCAGCAGTCGCGTAGTCGTTCCGCGAGGCGGACGCGAAGCGTCCCTGCTTTGCGGCTCCCATGAAGGCGCCGTGCTCGAGCGCTGCGGGTATCGCGCCCATATGGTTTTCGATGTACCAGCCATTGCGAAGAATCACGGCTGGCAGGCCAGAGGAGGCAATGGTCTGCTCGGTCAGCCGGTGTTCGATTGCGAGCTTGGCGGCGGACGTGTCGGCGTGCAACATGCTCGTATAGGCCAGCAGAGAAACACCGGCGCTCTGGGCGGCTTCGATCACCGCGCGATGGAGTGGCAGGCGGCCGTCGACCTCGGTGGAAGAAATCAACAAAAGCTTGTCGACCCCATCCAAGGCAGTCCTCAGCGTTTCCGGTCGCTTGTAGTCTGCCTCGCGGACGAGGACGCCACGTTTGGCAAGGTCTTGCGCCTTGACCGGATTCCGCACTGCCGCGACGATGTGCTCAGCTGGAACATGATCCAGCAAGCCTTCGATCACCAGCCGTCCAAGTTGTCCCGTTGCTCCCGTAACTGCATACATGGCAAAGCTCCAAGGTCAAGAAGTGGAAGTGCCGATAGTCTAGGGATCAAAGTTTCCCTTGGAAAGTACAGTTCGACCAGATACCATCATTCTCCAATCACCAACAGGCGAGTTGGTAACCAGATGGAAACTTCGTGGGAGATGGGGTCATGGGCTTGAGGTCGCGAAAGAGGGTGGACCCCCTACCGGGCTGCCCGATGTCCAAGTGCATGGCCTTGCTCGGCGGGCTCTGGACACCTGAGATCATCTGGTGCCTGAGCAAGGGTCCCCGGCGATTCTCGGAGCTGTTGCGTGACAACCCGACCCTTACCGCAAAGGTGCTCACCACTCGCTTGCGGGACCTGGAAGCCCGGGGAGTGCTCGAACGCAATGTGCTGCCGACCTCGCCGCCCTCGGTGGAGTACGGGTTGACCCTGCTCGGCGAGGAATTGTTGCCGGCCATTACGTCCATCGTGGATGTCGGGACGCGTTTGCTGCTGAGGGAGCCGCCGACTTTGCCTGCCCCTGCGTCCTCCTCTCCGTCCTCCTGAAAGGTCCTTGGCAACGTCCATGATCGGCCCTGAGGCCGACAACACGCGACGGGTTCGTGCCCCGAAGCCTGTCATTCCAAGCGACCGTACCCGTGGCGCTCGCACCGCTCAGGTCGTGGTGGGGGCGCTGGTCCTGGATACTGGCCGAGACCATCGCCAAGGCCGCCGAAGTCTTTGGCGCTCTCGCGCAGGCCGAGGAGTGGATGGGCAACAGATGGGCAACAACCCCCACCCACGAAAAAGCCAACCCCTGGCCGGCTCCCGCAAGTCCTTGATCGAATTGGTCGGGGCGAGAGGATTCGAACCTCCGACCCTCTGCTCCCAAAGCAGATGCGCTACCAGGCTGCGCTACACCCCGAAGCTGGTATTCTAGGCGAGGGTTGATACCTACCCCTCGCAGCCTCATGTCCGGACCGCTCCGGTGCATGGGCGAATGCGGGCTGCCATGGGCCGCAGGGCCGCAGGCTTGCTCGTCCCATTCATGTTCCGCCCCCTCCCATGTCGATGTCCCGCAGCCGCTCCGTTTCTCCGTGGTTCCTGATCGTCAACCTGCTCGTGGCGCTGGCCAGCGTGGCCATCCTGGGCGGGGCGGTGTGGGTGCAGCAGGCGCAGGGCGCCCTGCCCTGCGCGCTGTGCGTGCTGCAGCGCATGGCCTACCTCGGGGTTCTGGTGCTCTCCCTGCTGGCGGCCCTGGGGTTCGCGGTGCGCAGTCCGGCGCTGAGCCGTGCGGCGCTGTGGCTGGGCCTGCTGGCAGTGCTCGCCGGGCTGGTGTTCGCATCCAAGCACATGTGGCTGTTCTTCCACCCGGAGCAGACCTGCGGCCTGGACCCGCTGGCCACGCGCATCAATGGCTGGAGCGTCACGGCGCTGGCGCCCTGGCTGCTGCGGGCCGACGGGCTGTGCAGCGACATTCCCGATCTGTTCGGGCTGCCGCTGCCCCTGCTCTCGGGCATCGGCCTGGCCGGCCTGGGCGTGCTGATGGCTGCCTGCCTGCCGGGTGCGCGCCGCCTCGCCGGGCGGCGCTGAGATCCGCCCGGGGCGCGCCCGCGCCCCAGAGGGCCCGGCGCACCGCCCCGGCGGGCGTGCTACTGCATGAACCAGCCGTGGCTGACCACCAGGGACTGGCCGGTCAGCGCGTTGGACTCGAAGCCCGCGAACAGCAGCGCCACTTCGGCCACGTCCTGCACGGTGGTGAACTCGCCGTCGACGGTTT
>JAKBBP010000034.1 GCA_021808445.1 Pseudomonadota bacterium | reverse complement strand
TGCCGTATTCGAGCACCCGCACATCCCCGAACATCCCCCGCATGATCCCGGGCGCTCCGGGGATGCCTTTCGCCGCCCTGCCCGCGCGCACCACGACCTCATCGAAGGTGCCGTGGTAGGAGCCGGTGAACAGCACCACGGTGTCGCGTCCGGTCACGGTGCGCGCAATGCGCAATGCGGCCATCACGGCTTCCGAGCCGGTATTGCACAGCCCGGCGCGGTCGAAGCCGGTGAGTTCGCACACCAGGTCAGCCACCGGGCCGGCCAGCGGGTGTTGCGGGCCGATGTCGTAACCGGCGTCGAGCTGGCTGCGCACGGCCTCCAGCACGAAGTCGGGCTGCCAGCCGAACAGGCTCATGCCGAAGCCGCTGAGCACGTCGACGTATTCGTTGCCGTCCAGGTCCCACAGATGCGAGCCCTTGCTGCGCTCGACGACGATCTGGTAGGTGATTTCCTTGGTCAGCGGCCGAAAGCCGTTGACCACCCGGGGGTCTGCCAGGTGGTTGCGGTATGCGGTGGTGTAGGCGCGGCTTTTTGCGGTGCGCTCGACATAGCGCCGGATGAACGCGGCCAGCCGCGCCTTCTGGCGTTCGCTCAAGGGGCCGGTCTGGCTAGTGTGGATGCGGGCGATCGCTCCGAAAGCCTTCTTGACGTCGTAGCGGCGGGAGACCTCCATCTCGGCATCGGCAGCCGGCGTCGGCGCATTGGGAGCGACGGCCTGCACTTGCGGGCTGGGTGCCTGCGCCGCAGCGGCGTGCACGGGCGAGTTCGCTGATGAAGCGCCGAGCAGCGCAAGCTGCTGCGCCATCAGCTGCATCTGCTGCTGGATGACCCAGTGGACGGAGCCCGGTTGCGCCAGCGATGGCTGTCCCGACGGGAGGGCGGGCAATTCGGCTATCGGGGCGTTGGCTGCCCCGGCGGCGACCTGCGCTGCAGGCGCGGGCGCCTCCGGGGGCATTTGTGTGTCGAGGTAGGCAGCAAGAAGATCGAAGTTGCGCAGGTCTTCCATGAGTTGACGGAAAGTCACGGGCACCCCGAACTGTCGCTTCACATGCAAGGCTACCTGGGTCAACGCCAGGGAGTCGATGCCGAGTTCCACGAATGCAGATGCGGAATCGGAGTCCTGCAAATCAATTCCCGAGATGTCCTGGAAAACCTCGCGCAGGCGATCAGCCAAGCGGCGGCTACGGGGCACGGTGGATGAACTCTGGGCAGTGGACATGGCGGAATCCAACGTGGTGGGGGACTTTATGTCCCTAAGCGGGTGGGCATCTGCGGCGGGGGGCAATGCAAGGGCGGCTGACGTGGCCTGAGCGTCCACCCAGAAACGCTTGCGCTCGAAGGGATAGGAGGGCAAGGGCACCCTGCGGCGCTGCCCCGCGGGATGGGCGGCAGACCCTGCAAGTTCCAGACCCAGGGTCCACAGGAATCCCTGCGCAAGTAGCAGCTGCGTGAACTCGAGTTCTGGTGCGTCGCTCAAGCTCGACACCGACTGGATGCCCATCGCCTCCCGGCTTGTGGCGTGCTGTCGAGCCAAGGTGGTCAGCGTGTTGCGCGGACCGAGTTCGACGAAGACTGCGGCGGGGTGGCGGGCGGCAGCTTGCAGCAGCGCCGGGGAAAAACGCACTGGCTCCCGTAGATGTCGCACCCAGTACTGTGCACTCGTAGCCTGCTCATCAGTCAGCCAGGTCCCGGTCTGGGTTGAAACAATGGGCACCTGCGGCGTCGACAGCGTCACACCCGCCAATTCCGCAGCAAAGGGCTCCAGTGCCGTGTCCATCATGGAGGAATGGAAGGCGTGTGATGTGTTCAGAAAACGGCTTGGAACCCCAGCCGCCTCAAGCTCGGAGTGAAATGCCCGAATCTCCTCGGACGGTCCTGCAACCACGCAGGCCATCGGACTGTTTTCTGCCGCGAGCGACAGTCCCTCGGGAAGACGCTCCACCAATTCGCGCACGCCCAGACGCACAGCCAGCATGCTGCCCGCCGGGAGCGCACCCATGAGTTCACCGCGGCGGGCCACCAGTCTTGCTGCGTCGTCAAGGGACATCACCCCGCTGACAACAGCAGCAACGAACTCACCCACGCTGTGCCCGATGATCGCGCTTGGTACGGCGCCTCGTGCCATCCATGCCTGTGCGAGTGCGTACTCCACGCAGAAGATTGCGGGCTGTGTCGCAGCAGTATCGACAAGGGCGTGCTCATCGCTCTCGAAGATGCGCATTCTCAAGTCGAACGGGGCGTGGGGAGCACAAGCCGCCAGGGCGGCATCGAAAGCTGCGCGGAAGACCGGGTCCATCGCATGCAACCCGGTTCCCATCCGAGGGTATTGGGCTCCTTGACCCGGAAAGAGCCAGATCATCTCGGGCGCCTCGGCGAGAAGTTCCGCTTGCGCGCGTAAGCGATGGCCAGGCTGACGTAATGCCTCCGATGCGTCCGCCACAGATGTGCCGACAACCGCCAGTCGATGGGCGAAGCGCGATCGGCCACATTGCAGCGTATGGGCAACGTCGGCCAGATTGACATGCGGATGCTTCTGAAGGTGTGCAGCCAGACGCACCGCCTGAGAGGTGAGGGCGCTGCTGGTACGTGCACTGAGCAAGAGCAATTGCGCACCGTCTGCTTCGCTGCTGGCAGGTCGTTCGGGGGCTTCGCGCACGATGGCGTGTACGTTGGTTCCCCCGACTCCGAAATTGCTCACTCCCGCGCGTCGAGTGCACTCGGCACTTCGCATCCACGATGTGCGCTGTGCGTTGACGATGAAAGGTGTCGAGGCGAAGTCGATCTGAGGATTCGGCGCATCGAAGTGCAATGAGGCGGGAATGGTCTCATGGTGTAGCGCCAGTGCGGTCTTGATCAGCGCGGCAGCGCCCGCCGCTGTGACGACGTGACCGATATTGCTCTTGATCGAGCCGATACGACAAAACCCCGTGTCCTGCGTGTATTTGCGCCATGCGCGCGTCAGCGCCTCGACCTCGATGGGATCGCCCATCGGCGTGGCAGTCCCGTGTGCCTCCACGTAGTCGATTTCTCGCGGGTCGACTCCCGCCTCCTCGAGCGCCGCGGTGATGACGGCGGCTTGGCCGTCCACACTGGGGGCCGAGAAGCTCGCCTTGCCGCCACCGTCATTGTTGACGGCGATCCCTTCGATGACCGCCAGAATATGGTCGCCATCGCGCAGCGCGTCGTCCACACGCTTGAGCAGGACCATGGCCGCGCCGTCATTGAAAATCGTACCCGTAGCCTCGGCGTCGAAGGAGCGAGTCTGGCCGTTTCGGGACAGCATGCCCCCCTCCTGGTACAGATAGCCGGTGTTCGGCGGAGAGACGATCGTCACCCCCCCCGCCAGGGCCATGTCGCAACGCCCCAGGCGCAGGCTGTCCACTGCCTGTGCAATGGCAGCCAGTGATGTGGAGCATGATGTGTGTACGGCGACCGCTGGCCCGGTGAGGTGCAGTTTGTCTGCAACACGAAGGACGGCATAGTCCTTGTCGTTGGCCAGCAGTACGGGAAGCTCGCCTGCCTTGTCGATCAACCCAGGGCTTCGCATGAGTTGGCGTTGGAGGTAGTAGCTTCCGTAGGTTCCCGCGAAGATGCCCACCGGACGGTCCGTGTCGCCTGGGGCATAGCCGCCGTTCTCCAGGCACTCCCATGCTGTTTCAAGCAGTACGCGATGCTGCGGGTCCAGCAAGGCTGCCTCTCGCGCTGAGACGCCAAAGAACGCGTTGTCGAACAGGTCGTGACCGGAGATGACGCCGCGGGCTCGAACATAGTTTGGATCGGCTAGCAACTCCGCGGGAATTCCGCCATCCAACTCCCCTTGCTCGAAGTGCGTGATGCCGTCGAGCTCGCCGAGGAGGTTGCTCCACAGCGCATCCACCGAATCGGCGCCCGGGAAACGTCCCGCCACGCCGATGATGGCAACGGCGGTGCCGGAATCACGCGGTACGTCACGATCGCTATCCGCTTCGCTTCGCGATCGGGCGATGAAGCGCTTGTCGCTGATTTGCTCGCCATCGAGCGAGGCGGCAAGATCGCTCGCCGTTGGATGCGCGAAGATCATCGGCGGACTGATCGCGCGCCCCGTGCGGGCGCGCACAGCACGAGCCAGCTGCACCGCTTGCAGGGAGCTCCCGCCGAGTTCGAAGAAGGAGTCGAGGCGCCCTACCGGCTCAATACCCAGCAGCTCGCTGATGCCATCGCATATTGCCTCCTCCAGCGACGTACGCGGTGCTTCCCATGGAACAGAAAGATCTGGTCGCGACGGCTCTGGATCGGGTAGCGCCTGACGATCCACCTTGCCGTTGGGCGAGAGTGGAAAACGATCCATGAGAACAAAGGCGCTTGGCACCATGTAGGACGGCAGTACCTCGACTAGCTGGGTACGCAAGCCCGCGGCCGTCACCGACGCTGCCGAGGCTCGCAGCACGTGCGCGACAAGTTGCGCCTCGCCTGTCGTGCGTGGACGCGCCGAGACGACCGCATTCTCCACTCCAGGCAACCCGCGCAAAACGTCTTCAATTTCGCCGGGCTCAATTCGAAATCCACGGACTTTGAGTTGAAAATCGCTTCGCCCAAGGTATGCCAGATCTCCTTCAGGCAGCCACTTTCCGATATCACCAGTACGATAAAGTCGCCCCAAAGACGGGTGTTCGATGAATCGCTCCGCGGTCAGCTCCGGTTGTCCGAGGTACCCAAGGCCAACGCCCACTCCGCCGATATAGATATCGCCCTTCTCTCCTGTCGAGACCAGTTCCAGATTCGCGTCCAAGACCACCATCCGCGCACCGGGTATGGCCTTGCCAATCGGCGGAGGGTACGCCTCGTAACGCGACCAGTCCGGGTGGATTCGATGGTAGCAAGCCACGTCGGCACATTCCGTCGGGCCATAACTATTGACCACTTCGATATTGGGGTGGCGCGCGTGCATAGCCTGAAGCGCCTGCAGGTGAATCGGCTCCCCGCCAAGGAAAACGCGTCGCAAGGAACTCAGACTCTCTGGAGCAGCCGCCTCGACCAGGCTTGTGAACATGCTCGGCGTCAGGTTCAGGACCGTGACCGCTTCGCGTGCAATGATCTCGGCGATACCACCGGGGTCGAATACACTCTGGTCCGACAATACAAGCTTGCCGCCCACAAGCAGCGGAGCAAAGAAATTCTTCTGGGTAAGATCGAAACTCGGCGAGGTGACGATCATCACGCAATCGCGCTCGTCGAGCGCGAATTCGTTGACGTACCAGTCGACCAGATTGCTGAAGCCAAGGTGATGGTTGATTGCCCCTTTGGGGCGCCCGGTGGAACCGGACGTGTAGATAACGTAGATTCGGTCGGCAGGCTTTGTGACGGATTCCACGAGGTTGGCGGCATTTTGTGCCTGCATCGCGGTCACGCATATGCAGCGGCCAGCGAGATGCTGGAAATTTTCTCCCCGCTGCACAAAAGCCGCAGCGGGTGCGCTATTTTGGAGCAGGTAGTCCACCCTCTCAGCCGGATAGTCAGGGTCCACGGGCACATAGGCCGCGCCGACCTTCAACGTGGCGATGATGGCGGCTACGAGATCGCAGCTTCTTGGCAGGCAGACCGCAACTAGGTCGCCGGGGCCGACTCCGCGAAGCAACAATTCATGCGCGAATTGGTTGGCGCGAACGTGCAGCGCTTCGTACGTCCAGCGTTGGGAGCCGTGCACCAGCGCGATACGCTCGGGTTCCTTCGTCGCCTGAAGCTCCAAGCGCAGGTGCACAGGGATCCAGGGCTGGGTTTGCGTGGTCATCGAATTCCCTTGGCATGAAATACAAGCTCAAGAGCAGGTGCCCCCGTGAGGTTCGCTTGCGACGAGACATCAAATGCAGTGGTCCAGGCATACGACGTCATATGCGAGTGGAACCGCAGTTCCTGAGGCAAGGCTGTGGTCGGGCGGAAAGGTCGCATCCGCCGCCCGTAGCTATCCTGCAAGCCAAGAGGTCCGTGGGCCGACCGGCGCGTCGATGGACGTCGCACTTGGCGGCAGGGTTCCCTCGGTGCAATCGCGGCCGTCGGCGCGTCGGATGTGGCCGCGGACTGCAGTGACGAAGCTGGGGAGGCGGCAGCTACATGCGCGAGCATCCTGGGCCTTCAGGTTGGGATCGACAGCTCGTACGCCGCGGCGGCGAGCCATCTGCATTTGGATCAAGCACTCCTCGACGTGGCGCAAACCGGTCATTCGCTACGCTGGGATCGCACGACACGGGCGCACGACGAGCCTCAATGCTTGGAACCGGCAGTCTATGCACGCAGGCTTGCGCTCGCACTCCCCGAAATGTGGGTTCGCTTCGCGATCGCGTGAACTATTCCACATATCCAGCCTATTCTCCGCCCCAAATTGCAACGCTCTTCGGGGCGTAACTTGTCGTGCTCGGTTGCAATGTGCTTCCACAGAGCCTGTCGAAGTGCCAATGAATCCACAGCCCGAGATTGAGCAAAAGCCGTCGACCGCGAACTCTGGTGCGTACGTCGGGGCGCGCGGAGCCGACTTGCGCTTATCGTGGTTCGGAGGCACGATCCTTGCGCGGAGTGCGCAATGATCGGCGTTGCAATTGCAATTTGTCTCAATCTGCCGCCCACAAAGACAATAGGGATCGACAGGCGATGATCGGAGGAGTTAAAAATGAAAGCCGATGAATCCAAGAGTAACGGTTACATGATTCGCGGCGCCGACGGCGCACCCTTCGAGCCGCGCGCGATCACGCCGCTTCGCCATAATTTCGACCAGCATCCCTTATTGCAACTTCAGGCACTACGAGAACTTGCCGGGCGCCTTGCCGGGTCGGCAAAGAACATCAAACTGTCACTCCCAAAGACGTGGGAGGGGACGCCTTTTCATACGCTATCCTTAAAACAGGCGCGCACAACCGTCGAGAAGGTCTTCGATGACATCGAATCACCGGGGAGTTGGGTGGCGATTTATTATCCGGAGGATGATCCGCTTTATCGTGATCTGCTGCACGACGCCTTAGGTCTAGTGGCGTCGCAGGTGGAACCTTTCGACCCCGGCATGAGTGAGTTCAATATGTTCATTTTCATCGCCGCACCTCCGTCCGTTACCCCGTTCCACATCGATCGGGAGAACATTTTCAACCTCCAGATTGCGGGCAGAAAGATCTGGCGGATTTGGCAGCCGGACGACCGGGTGGCGGTTCCAGCAAGCGCTGCGGAGGGCTATCTGGTTCGAGGTGATCCAGATGGTCTGCGGTATCATCCCGATCTAGATTCTCGGGCTCTCCGATTCGACGTAGGGCCCGGCGACGGCCTGCACTTTCCCCCGGCGTGCGGCCACACTATCAACACGACGACGGATTGGGTAACCCCCGGCAATGGAGTCGCCATAGGTGTTGCGATGACGTACTTTACGCGCGCATCTCGTCGTAGGGCGACTGCGGCTGTCGGCAGCGATTTCCTCCGGCGTAAGATTCCCTTGATCGGGGCTGCCGACAATGCAGTCCTCAACACGCTGCATTATCCCGTTGGGCGATTTCTGATTCGGTCTCGCCAAACGCTCAGGCGCCAACCGCCGCCGCGTGGCACGTAGCGGCAGCTAGCGATCGGTGCTTGGTCTTTCAACTTGTTTGGCTGCCTGTAAAAACATCCCATCCCCGTAACTGAAAAACCGATACCTCTCCCGCACCGCATGCGCATAGGCCTTGCGGATCGGCCCCATGCCCGCGAAGGCGCTGACCAGCATCAGCAGGGTCGACTTGGGCAAATGGAAGTTGGTCAGCAGCAGATCGATCCAGGCAAACTGGTGACCCGGGGCGATGAAAATATCCGTCTCGCCGCTCCAGTCCCGCGCGGCGCCGGACTCCAGACCCTCGGCGCCCAGGTCTCGCGCCACCGATTCGAGCGCGCGCACCGTGGTGGTGCCCACTGCCAGCACGCGGCCGCCGCGCGCGCGGGTCTCGGCGATGGCCCGCAGCGTGGCGCCGGGTACGACGAAGCGTTCGCTGTGCATGTGGTGGTGGGCGGGGTCGTCCACCTTCACCGGCTGGAAGGTGCCGGCGCCCACGTGCAGGGTCAGGTGCGCGCTGCGCACGCCGCGCTCGTGCAGGCGTTGCAGCAGCTCCTCGTCGAAGTGCAGCGCCGCGGTGGGCGCAGCCACCGAGCCGGGCACGCGCGCGAACACGGTCTGGTAGCGGCGCGCGTCGTCGGCGTCGTCGGTATGGGTGATGTAGGGCGGCAGCGGTACGTGGCCGTGGGCCTGCATCAGCGCGTAGGGCTCGGCGCTCAGGCGCAGATGGAACAAGGCGCCGTCGGGTTGCGGCCAACGGCCGAGCACCTCGGCCTCGAAGCCGCCCTGCATGAGCAAGCGGCTGCCCTTGACGGGCTTGCGGCTTGCGCGCATGTGCGCGACCACCTCGTGGCCGTCCAGCACGCGCTCGACCAGCAGTTCCACGGCGCCCCCTGAGGCCTTGACTCCGAACAGGCGTGCCTTGATGACCCGCGTGTCGTTGAACACCATCAGGTCGCCTGGCTCGAGCAGCGTGGGCAGATCGGTGTACACGCGATCGCGCAGTTCGCCGCGGGCGTCCAGCAGGCGGCTGGCGCTGCGCTCGGGGGTGGGGTGCTGCGCGATCAGCTCGGGTGGCAGTTCGAAGTCGAAGTCGGCCAGCGAGAACTGGCCGGGGCGCAGCGCGGGGTGGGGTCTCGGGTGGGGCATCAGTTCGGATCGATCCGCATCCACGTGGTCTTCAGCTCGGAGTACTTGTCCAGCGCGTGCAGCGACTTGTCGCGCCCGTTGCCGGACTGCTTGACCCCGCCGAAGGGCACGGTGATGTCGTCCTCGTCGTATTCGTTGACGTGCACGGTTCCCGCGTGCAGCGCGCGGGACACGCGCACCGCGCGGTCCAGGCTGCGGGTCCACACCGCCGCGTGCAGGCCGTAGCTGGAATCGTTGGCGATCTGCAGCGCCTGCTGCTCGGTGGAGAAGCGGATCACCGACAGCACCGGGCCGAAAATTTCCTCGCGGGCGATGCGCATGGTGTTGTCCACGCCGTCGAACACGGTGGGCGTGACGAACTGTCCGCCGGTTTCCTGCAGCACCTGCTCGCCGCCGGCCACGCAGCGCGCACCCTGCTGCAGGCCGCTGTGAATGTATTCCATGACGGTTGCGGTCTGCTGGGCGTCGACCAGCGCGCCCAGCCGGGTGTTCGGGTCCAGCGGGTCCCCCGGCGCATAGCCGGGAGTCAGCGCCGCCAGGCGTTCGACGAAGGCGTCGGCGATGCTGTCCTGCACCAGCAGGCGCGAGGGTGCGTTGCAGGACTCGCCCTGGTTGTAGAACATGGCGCCGGCCGCGGTGGCGGCGGCGCGGTCGAGGTCATCGTAGTCGGCGAACACGATATTGGCCGATTTGCCGCCGAGTTCGTTGAACACGCGCTTGAGGTTGCTGCGTCCGGCGTACTCGAGCATGCGCCGCCCGGTGCGCGTGGAGCCGGTGAAACCGATGGCGTCGACGTCCATGTGCAGGGCCAGCGCCTCGCCGGCCTCGGCGCCGAAGCCGGGCACCACGTTGAACACGCCCTCGGGCAGGCCGGCCTCCAGCGCGAGCTCGGCCAGGCGCAGCGCGCTGAGGGGCGAGCGCTCGCTGGGCTTGAGCACCACGCTGTTGCCGGCGGCCAGCGCCGGGCCGAGTTTCCAGGAGGTCATCAGCAGCGGGTAGTTCCAGGGCACGATGGCGCCCACCACGCCCACGGGTTCGCGGCTGACCAGCGCAAGCGCGTCGCGCCCGGTGGGGGCGATCTCGCCGTAGACCTTGTCCACGGCCTCGGCGTACCACTGGATGCAGCGCGCCGTGCCCGGCACGTCGGCCGACAGCGCGGCGGCGATGGGCTTGCCCATGTCCAGGGTTTCCAGCAGCGCGAGCTCGTCGCGCGCGGCGCGGATGCGCTCGGCGAAGGCCAGCAGCACCTTCTTGCGCGCGGCCGGGGAGCGTGCGCTCCAGCGGCCGTCGGCGAAGGCGGCGCGGGCACTGGCCACGGCCAGGTCCACGTCGGCGGCCTGGCCGCGGGCCACTCGGGCGATGACCTTGCCGTCCAGCGGGGAGATGCAGTCGAAGCAGCGCCCGTCCACCGCGTGGTAGCGGTGCCCGTCGATCAACAGCCGGCCGTCGATGCCGGCGGCGATGCGATCGGCGGCTCGCGCGTGCCAGGCGTCGCGTGCAGTGGGTTGGTTCATCGATGACTCCTCGATCAGGGGGCGGATGCAGCCGGGCCCGAAGGCCTCGTGCAGGTGCAATCTTCGCATGGTTGGCGCCGCACTCACGCGGCGCTCACGGAAATGTCGCGGAGCGCAGGCATGCGTTGCTACCATCGGGCCGCGACTCCGACTCGGGGATTGGCCTCCGGTAAGCCTTCGTGTAGCCATCAAGATGCGCGTGATCCTTCGACTGCTGCGTCCCCACCAATACATCAAGAATGGCTTTGTCGTTCTGGGTGTGGTCTTCGGGCAGTCCCCGACCCTGCTCGATGGTCTGCATGCCGCGGTGGCTTTCGTGGCCTTCTGCTTCGCGGCCAGCAGCGTGTACGTGTTCAACGACATGGTCGATGCCGATTCGGATCGCATGCACCCGATCAAGCGCCTGCGTCCGATCGCCAGCGGCGCGGTATCCCTCTCCCTCGCCCGGGCCTTGTCGGCGCTGCTGGCGGCGCTGGCCCTGGGGGTGGCGATCGGCCTGGGCTGGTTGGCGGCCTTGTTCATTGCCTTGTACCTGGTGCTCAACGTGGCTTATTCCCTGCGCCTGAAGCACGTGGTGATCCTGGACGTGTTCCTGATTTCCGCCGGCTTCATGCTGCGTATCCTCATCGGAACCGCGGGCATCGGGATCCCACCCTCCGAATGGCTGCTGCTGACCGGATTGATGCTGACCCTGTTCCTGGGTTTCGCGAAGCGTCGGGCGGAGTTGATCCAGTTGCAGGGTGCCGGAAAGCCCGATCGCGCGACGGTGCGGCGCGTACTCGAGAACTACAGCCCCGCGATGCTGGACCAGCTCACGGGCATCACCGCGGCATGCGCCATCCTGAGCTATGGCCTGTATACCGTGAGCCCGCAGACCGTGCGGATTCACGGTTCCTACGCTCTGTTCTACACCGTTCCCTTCGTGGTCTACGGAATCTTCCGGTATCTGTTCCTGCTGCACCATCGGGCGGGCGGCAACGACACGGCGCGCGACCTGCTCGCGGATCCTCATCTGGTGGCCACGGCGGTCTGCTGGCTGCTGGTCAGCGCGATCATCCTGCGATGAACCCGGCGTACATCTCGGGCTGGCGCCTGCGCGCGGCGGTGGCCTCGGTGGTGGTCGCCGCCTGCGGCTACCTCCTGGTCTCGCTGCTCACCGGCTGGCACGCAGTCCTGCGCGGGCTGGCGGCGGCCGGGTGGGCGGGCATTTTCATGGCACTGTCCCTCTCGTCTCTGAATTACCTGCTGCGCTTCGCGCGCTGGCACATCTACATGCGGTCCATGGGGCACCGCGTGCCGGCGCTCGAGCATGCGCGCATCTACCTCACCGGTTTTGCGCTGACCACCACCCCTGGCAAGGCCGGAGAGGCGATACGCGCCGTGTTCCTGCGTCGCCACGGCGTGGACTACGCCAGCGCGCTTGCGGCCATGTTCAGCGAGCGCCTGTCCGATCTGGTGGGGATCCTGGTGCTTTGTCTTCCGGGCCTGGACCTCGACCCTCGCCTGCATGTGCTGTTGCTGATCTCGGTGGCCGGTGTGGTGTTCGCCCTTGCGCTGCTGGCCTGGCCCGGCTGGCTGGGCTGGCTGGCCACCTGGGCCGAGCCCATGCAGGGGCGCCTCGGGCACCTGCTGCGCCATCTGGTGCACATGCTGCGCCAGGCGAGGCGATGTCATGCGCCCAGGTTGCTGCCCGTCTCGACCCTGCTCAGTCTGTGCGCGTGGAGCGCCGAGGCCCTGGCTTTCCATGGGCTGTGCACGCGCCTGGGCATGCCACTGAGCCTGGGCTATGCGGTGTTCGTGTACGCCGCCTCGATGATCGCCGGCAGCGTGAGCCTGCTCCCGGGAGGTCTGGGTGGAACCGAGGCAGCCATGGTGGCCTTGCTGCTGCTCCAAGGCGTGGCGCTGCCGCAGGCGGTGGCCGTTACCGTGCTGATCCGTCTGACCACGTTGTGGTACGCCGTGGCCCTGGGCCTGCTGGCGCTGACGGCCTTGCGTAGGCGAGGGGGGGAGGAAGTCGTCCCATGACCTCGTGGCAAAGCTGGGGACGTCTCGCCTCTCCCGGGCCGGCGCGGGTCTGCACGCCGCAATTCGAAGGGGATGCGCTGGCGTTGCCCCCGGACCTGGCCGCGCTGCCCTTCGGCCGCGGGCGCAGCTACGGTGACGTGTGCCACAACGGCGGCGGCGTCCTGCTGCATACGGCTCGCCTGGATCGTTTCATCGCCTTTGACCCTGCCACCGGGGTGCTGCGCTGCGAAAGCGGCGTATCGCTGCGGGACATTCTGGAGCTGGTCGTACCCCAGGGATGGTTCCTGGCGGTCACGCCGGGAACCCGCGAGGTCAGCGTGGGCGGGGCGATCGCCAACGACGTGCATGGCAAGAACCACCATGCCGCGGGAAGTTTCGGGCATCATCTGCGACGCTTCGAGTTGCTGCGAAGCTCGGGGGAGCGACTGCGCTGCAGCCCCACGGTGAATCCCGACTGGTTCGCTGCCACCATCGGGGGGCTGGGACTGACCGGCTTGATCACCTGGGCCGAATTGCAGCTCGTGCCCATCGCCAACCCCTTCATGCAGGTACGGACGACGCGCTTTCCCCACCTCGACGCATTCTGGGAACGCAACGCGGCGATGGAGCCGGACTGGCCGTACACGGTGGCATGGATCGACTGTGTCGCGTCGGGAGCCGCTCGAGGTCGCGGCGTGTTCATGGCCGCTCGCCACGCGGCGCCCCAGCCGCAGCTGCCCGTGTGGCGCGAGGCCCGGCGCGCGGTGCCTTTCACGCCGCCGTTCTCGCTGGTGAATGCCGCCACCCTGCGCGGCTTCAACCTGCTGTACTGGCATCGTGCACGCGAGGGGGATGCGCTGACCCACCATGTGCCGTATTTCTATCCCCTGGATGGGATCGCGCACTGGAATCGCATGTACGGGCGGCGCGGCTTTTTTCAGTACCAGTGCGTGGTGCCTCCGGATACGCAGCGCGACGCGATCGCCGAGCTTTTGCGACGCATCGCCCGCAGCGGGCAGGGTTCCTTCCTCGCCGTGCTCAAGACTTTCGGTCGCCTGCCCAGCCTGGGCCTGCTGTCGTTCCCGCGTGCCGGTGCGACCCTGGCGCTGGACTTCCCCAACCGCGGCCATGCGACCCTGCGCCTGTTCGAGGAGCTGGATGCCGTCGTGCGCGAGGCGGGTGGGGCGATCTACCCGGCCAAGGACGCCCGCATGCCTGGCAGCATGTTCGAACGGGGCTATCCCCGCGCGCAGGAATTTTCCCGTTTCATCGACCCCCGGTTCGGGTCGGACTTCTGGAGGCGCGTGCGCGCCTGACACCCATGCACAAGGTCCTGATCTTCGGAGCCACCTCGGCCATCGCGCAGGCTGCCGCGCGTTTGATGGTCGCGCGCGGATGCGACGTCTTCGCGGTCGGGCGCAACGAGCAGAAGCTCGGCGCACTGGTCGCGGATCTGCGTGTCCGCAGCGGCCCCGGCCAGACCATCGGCTTCGCCTGCGCGGACCTGGACCATCTCGAAGCATACGAAGACCTGTTCGAGGCGGCGAAGCGCAAGCTGGGAACCATCGATGTGGTGCTCATCGCGCAGGGCAGCCTGCCCGACCAGCGCGCCTGCGAGGCTGCCCCCGAGGCGCTGCTCGCCGCCATGCACACCAACGCGACCAGCGCCATCGTGCTGGCATCGATGGCCGCGGGGTACATCGCCGACGGAGGCACGATCGCCGCGATCGGTTCCGTGGCCGGTGACCGCGGCAGGCAGAGCAACTACGTGTATGGCGCGGCCAAGGGCATGCTGGCGCTGTTCCTGCAGGGTCTGCGCAACCGGTTGGCCGGGCGAGAAATCCAGGTGCTGACCATCAAGCCGGGCTTCGTCGACACGCCGATGACGGCCGGCTTCGAATCCAAGGGTCTGCTGTGGGCGACCCCCGAGCGCGTGGCTGCGGGAATCGTGCGCGCCATCGACCGGCGGCGCGACGTGGTCTACCTGCCGTGGTTCTGGGGGCCGATCATGCTGGTGATCAAGCACATCCCCGAGCGCGTGTTCAAGCGCCTGTCGCTGTAGGGGCCGCGCTCCCGTTCCTCGGGCTCAGAGTTCGTTGACCGGCTGCACCTGCGCGGTGGGCACGGCCTTCCTGCGGTTGAGCCAGAAGGGCAGCAGCCCGATGAGCACGCCGCCGATGGCGATGGTGTTGGTCATGGCGTCGAAGGTGGGCAGGCTGTACAGCCCGATGAACCACAGGAACAGTCCCGAGCCCAGCGGCCACAGCATGTAGAACAGCATGTGGAACCAGGAGCCGCGCTGGTGCTTCCACACGTACCAGGCGCAGGCCAGGCAGGCCAGGCCGTAGTAGAAGGACGCCTGGAAGCCGATGGCGTCGATGGAGTCCTGGATGATCTGGCTGACCGTGGGGATGAAGGAGGCCAGGAACAGCAGCAGCAGGCCGAAACCCGCGATGGCCAGCGTGGCCACCCAGGGGGTGTCCCAGGTCGGGTGCAGGTGCGCGTAGCGGTGGTGCAGCATGCCGTCGCGGCTTTGCGCGAACATGGTGCGGGTGAACTGCAGGATGGAGGTCTCCAGCGTTCCCAGGGTGCTGAGCATCACGGCCAGCACGGCCATGTAGTTCCAGGGCCGCGGGAACAGCTTGTCGGCAATGGCCAGCATGATGTTGGTGTTGGCGCCCTGGATCTCCTTGTCGGTCAGGGCCATCAGCGCCACCACCATGAACAGGATGAACAGCGCGATGATCACCAGCATCGCCAGCAGCGAGCCCACGCTGGCCACCCAGCTGCCGTCGCGCGTTTCCTCGTTCAGGTTGACCGTGACGTCCCAGCCCCAGTAGAAGAAGATGGCCGTCAGCGCGCCCAGGGTGAACACATGGGGGCTGAAGGCGCGGGGGTCGAAATCCGACCAGTGGATGGCGTGCACGGGCGCCGCGGAGAACTTCCACAGCGCCGTGCCCACCACGATGACCAGGATGCCCAGTTCGAGCAGGGTCAGCGTGACCTGCACGTAGCTGGTCAGCTTGATGCCCTTGAGGATCACCGCGCTGACCAGGATCAGCCAGCCCGCGGCCACCAGGGTGACCACGGCCGTGTTGCCCATGGCGGCGGGATGCACCAGCGCCAGCGTGGCGGTGGCCGCCGGGATCGTGCCGGAGACCATGAACATGGCCGAGGCCACGAGCAGCGCCCAGCCGGCCAGGAAGCCCAGGCCGCGGTTGAAAATGCTGCTCACCCAGGCGTAGGAGGCGCCGGCGTTGGCATCCAGCCGGTTCAGGTGCATGTAGGCGAAGGTGACGCCGAACATGATCAGGCCGCAGTACAGCAGGCTGGCCGGCGCCAGCACGCCCACGCCGGCCACCAGGGTCGCGCTGGTGGCGGCGATGGAGAACACCGGGGCGGCTCCCGCCACCCCCATGATCGTGGATTCAGTCAGGCCGAGGGCATTGCCGTTGAGCGCAACGGGTTCCGGACGGTGGGGCATGGCGGGAGGGGCGCGAGGGACGGAAGGGTCGGGGACGATGGGCTGTCGAATCGGCAGCGAATTATCCATCGTGCAGGCCCTCGCGGGCGCAATCGACCCGCAATCGGCCCATGGCCGACGCCTCGCTCATACATGCTGCAGCAGGTGCTCGCGCTCCCAGGGGCTGATGACCTGCAGGAACTCGGCGTGTTCCCGGGTCTTCACGGCTCGGTAGATGGCGCAGAACCGCCGTCCCAGCAGCTCCTCCAGCTCGGGCGTCTCGCCCAGCAGGCGCAGGGCCTCGGGCAGGCTCTGCGCCAGCGCGGCCGCCTGGCCCTGCCCCCGCGCGCGCCCGCGCATTTCCGGCAGTGCCTCGATGCGCTCCACCATGCCCAGGTAGCCGCAGGCCAGCGTGGCCGCCAGGGCCACGTAGGGATTGGCGTCGGCGCCGACCACCCGGTTTTCCAGGCGCCGGTTGCGCGGGTCGGCCTGGGGCACGCGGATGCCCACGGTGCGGTTGTCCCTGCCCCACTCGATGTTGGTCGGCGCCGCGTCCCCCCCGGCGAGCCGGCGGTAGGAGTTCACATAGGGGGCGAACAGGGCCAGGACCTGGGGAACGTACTTCTGCAGCCCCCCGATGTAATGCTGGAAGGCGGGGGCCGGTCCGCCGTCGGGCAGGCTGAACAGGTTGGCCCGGGTGTCGCGGTCGACCACGCTCTGGTGCAGGTGCATGGCGCTGCCGGGTTCGCCGGCCATGGGCTTGGCCATGAAGGTGGCGTACACGCCGTGGCGCAGCGCGGCTTCGCGCAGCGTGCGCTTGAACAGGAACACCTTGTCCGCCAGGTCCAGGGCCTTGCCGTGCAGGAAGTTGATTTCCATCTGGCCGGCCCCCACTTCGTGGATCAGCGTGTCCACGTCGAGGCCCATGGCCTCGCAGTCGTCGTAGATGTCCTCGAACAGCGGGTCGAACTCGTTGACGGCATCGATGCTGTAGTGCTGGCGCGCGGTCTCGGCGCGGCCCGAGCGTCCCAGCGGCGGGTGCAGGGGTTGGTCGGGGTCGGTGTTCCTGGCGACCAGGTAGAACTCGATCTCCGGCGCCACCACGGGCTCCCAGCCGCGTTGCTCGTACAGGCGAAGCACCCGTTTGAGCACGTTGCGGGGAGCAAAGTCGACCTCGGAGCCGTCCGGGAAGTGGCAATCGTGGATCACCTGGGCCGTCGGGTCGGCGGCCCAGGGCACGGGCCGCACGGTGGCGGGGTCGGGCACCAGGTGCATGTCGCGGTCGGTGTCGCTGATCAACTCCGACAGCCTGACGTCGTCGGGCCAATTGCCGGTGACGGTGAGGCCCAGGATGCTCTCCGGCAGGCGCATCCCGCGGTCCTGGGTGAATTTGCTGCGCGGCAGGATCTTGCCCCGGGCCACGCCGGTCAGGTCGGGCACCAGGCATTCGACCTCGGTGACGCGCCGCTGGTTCAGCCAGGCCTCCAGGTGCTGGAAGTCGCGCGGCGCGGTGTCGAGCGCGCCAGGGGGGTCAGGCCTGGGTGAAGGCGCAGGCGTGGGGGTGGGGGTAGGCGTGGGGGTAGGCGTGGGCGTGGGCATCGCAGGGCTGCGCGCCCCGGACAACCCGGTGCTGCACTGCCCGCGAGCCTGCGCTCAGGCGGCTACGGCCTGGGCTTCCAGCGTGGCCCGCTCCGCCCTGCGCTGCAGGGTTGGGCTGGCCCGGCCTTGCGCATAGGCGCGGCAGGCTTCGCCGAATGCATGGAACAGGCTGCGGGACACCGGGTTGTTCATGGCGCGCCATTCCGGGTGCCATTGAACCGCAAGCAGCAAGCCGGCAGAGTTGCCGTGGGTATAGGCCTCCACCAGTCCGTCCGGCGCGTGCGCCTGCGCCACCAGCCCGGGGGCCAGGCGCTTGATGCCCTGGCCGTGCAGGCTGTTGACGCTCCAGTTCGAGCGCCCCACCAGGTCCTCCAGCCAACTGCCCGGCACCGCATGCACCTCGTGGGCGGGGCCGTACTGCTGTTCCAGGGGAAGGCTCTCGTCCTCCCGGTGGTCGGCATAGCCTTCGGTGAAGTGCACCTGCTGCAACAGGCTGCCCCCGAGGGCCACGTTGATCTCCTGGAAGCCGCGGCAGATGCCGAACACCGGCATGCCGCGGTCGATGGCGGCGCGGATCAGCGGCAGCGTGGTGGCATCGCGCTCGGGGTCCGCCGGGGACTCGGGGTTGTCCAGCGATTCGCCGTAGTGGTGGGGCTCGATGTTGGACGGCGACCCGGAGAACAGCAGACCATGCACCGAGGCGAGCACGTCGTCCACCGGCGTGCGGGTGCCGAAGGACGGCAGCAGCAGCGGCAGACAGCCGGCGATTTCCAGCAGGGGGTCGACGTACTTGCGCGCCACGGCATGCACCGGCTGGCCGCAAAGGTTCTTGATGTCGGTGGCGACAGCCACCACGGGGACTGCTTGGGTCATGGTCCGAGCCTGGCGCGCCCGGCTTGCGGCTCCCTGCGACAGGGGGGAGGCCCGCAGCCAGGACAGTTACGCCTTTAGTTTCCCCCCGCCGGACCGAAAGTGCAAGGGCAAACCCTGATATGTGAAGGAGTGTTGCCCTTCAGCTTCAGCTGTGCGCCGCGTGCGCGACCCCCGCCAGTTGCTCCATGCGCGCGGTGTCGGAGCGCAATTCATCGGCGGTGCCGTCGTAGATCACGCGTCCCTCGCCCAGCACGTAGGCGCGGTCGGCCAGCTCCAGCGCTCCGAACACGTTCTGCTCCACGAGCAGCACGGCGATGCCTTCGCTTTTCATGCGCGCCACGGTGCGCATGACTTCCTGCACGATGATCGGCGCCAGGCCCTGCGAGGGTTCGTCGAGGATGAGCAATCGCGGATTGAGCAGCAGGGCCCGCGCAATGGCCAGCATTTCCTGCTCGCCGCCCGACAGGCGACCGCCCTTGCTGTTGCGCCGCTCATGCAGGCGCGGGAAAAGTTTGTACACGGAATCGATGTTCCATGTGCCCTCGGTCTGATGCGACACCAGCAGGTTCTCGTGCACCGACAGGTGGCCGAAGATGCGCCGTCCCTCGGGGACGTAGCCCACGCCGGAGGTGGCCACGCGGTGCGCCGGGGAGCCGGTCATGTCCTTGCCGAACAGCTTGATGCTGCCCTGGCGCGGCGGGGTCAGGCCCATGATCGAGCGCAGCGTGGTGGTCTTGCCGGCGCCGTTGCGCCCGAGCAACGCCACCAGTTCGCCCTCGCGGATGTTCAGGGAGACCCCATCAAGGATGTGGCTTTTCCCGTAGTAGGTGTGGATGGATTCGACTTCCAGGACCATGCTCATGTTCAGTACCTTGCTGGCTTCCCGCGCTCAGGCCTGTTGGCCGAGGTAGGCCGCCTGCACCTTGGGATTGCTGGCGATTTCCTGGGCGTTGCCCTCGGCCAGGAAGTGTCCGTTGTCGAGCACGGTGATGCGGTCGGCGATGCCGAACACGATCTCCATGTCGTGCTCCACGAACAGCGTGGTGATGCCCTGGTCCTTGTTCAGGCGGCGGATCAGCCCGGTCATCATCTGGGTTTCCTCGTCGCCCATGCCTGCCGTGGGCTCGTCCAGCAGCAGCAGCTTGGGCTTGCGCGACAGCGCGATGGCCACCTCGACCACGCGCTGGTCGCCATGCGAGAGCTCGCCGACGATACGGTCATCCTTGCCGGTCAGCCCGACCATGTTCATGAGTTCGTCGACCCGCTCCTCCACCCGCGCCTTTTGCGCGCGCGACAGCCAGGGGCGCGCGCTCCAGCCCAGCGAGACCTCGGCGGCGATGCGCACGTTCTCGCGCACGCTCAGCGACAGGAACACCTCGGTGATCTGGAAGGTGCGGATGATGCCGCGGCGCACCAGGGCGGCGGGGTTGACCCGCTGGATGGCCTCGCCGTCGAACACGATGTCACCGGAGCTGGGCGGGAAAAAGCCGCTGATCAGGTTGAACAGGGTGGTCTTGCCGGCGCCGTTGGGCCCGATGACCGCGCGCAGCTCGCCCTGGGCGACCTGCAGGGAAATGTCGCTCAGGGCCTGCAGCGCGCCGAAGCGACGCGACACCGAGCGCAATTCGAGAAGGCTCATGACTGCACCTTGCCCTTGCGTTGCAGGAAGCCCATGACGCCCAGGGGGAAGAACATCACGGACAGTACGAAGATCAGGCCGATGACCGTCATCCAGTTGCTGGTGGCATTGCTCGCGTAGTCCCGCACCAGCACGAAGATGGCCGCGCCGACGAAGGGACCCCAGAAGTTGCGCATGCCGCCGAGCACCGCGATGATCACCAGGTCGCCCGACAGGTTGTTGCTCAGGCTGTTCGGCGAGGTGAAGTTGTCCAGCAGTGCGTTGAGCCCGCCCGCCAGCGCGACGATGAACCCGGAGATGGCGAAGGACACGCCGGCATAGAAGTGCACGTTCACGCCCAGGAAGCGCAGGCGCTTCTGGTTTTCGCGCACGGCCACGAAGCTGTGTCCCAGCGGTGAGTTGAGCACCGCGAAGATGATCCACGCGGCGATCGCGAAGCACAGCAGCACCAGGTAGTAGAAGCCCGTGGAACCCAGGGTCCAGGTCAGGCCCGGCAGCACGTGGATGGCGTGGCGCGAAAAGCCGGTGAGCCCGTCGTAGCCGCCGGTGACCGAGGCCCAGCGGATGGCGACGAAATAGAACAACTGGCCGATGGCGATGGTGATCATCGCGAAATAGATCCCGCGCCGGCGCACGCACAGCGGCGCCAGCACGGAGGCGACGATGCCCCCGGCCAGGGTTCCGGCCAGCAGCGCCAGCGGCACGCTGTGGGTGGCGTGCTTGAGCATCAGGCCCACCACGTAGGAGCCCAGGCCGAAATAGGCGGCGTGTCCGAAGGACAGGCCTCCCGTGAAGCCCAGCAGCAGGTTCAGGCCCATCGCCGCCAGCGCGTAGATCAGCACGCGCGAGATGATGTCGGTGTAGCCGCCGATGTGGTTGATCCACAGCGGCAGCGTGACCAGGGCCAGGCCCAGCAGCGCGGTGCCGGGGTGGATGCGGCCGGGCATGCGGCGCCCGCCGGGCGCCGCCGGCAGCTTGGCCGCGGTTTCGCTTGCACTCATTCCAGAAGTCCCTCCTGGCCGAGCAGACCGCGCGGACGCACGATGAGCATCAGCCCCATGAGCAGGTAGATCACGGCTTCGCTGGCCGCGGGGTAGAAGGCGGTGGTGAAACCGGCGGCCAGGCCGATGAGCAGGCCGCCGATCAGCGAGCCCAGCAAGGAGCCGACGCCGCCCACCACGATGGCCACGAAGGCCGGCATGAGCAGTCCGTCACCCATCGTCGGATCGAGGCCGAGCTGGCCGGCGGCCAGGATGCCCGCGATGCCCGCGAAGATGATGCCGATGACGAAGTTGGCGCTGCGCAGGAGGTAGATGTTGACCCCCAGCGAGGCCACCGTCTCCAGGTCGGCGTTGCCGGCGCGGATGCGGATGCCCAGGCGGGTGTAGCGCAGCAGCGCGAACAGCGCGCCCGTGCCGATCAGCGCCACCGCCACCACGAACAGCCGATAGCCGGTGAGGAAGAAGTAGGTCTGGCTCAGCGGATGCGCCAGCGCGTCCGGGATGCTCAGCGGCACGCCCACGGGGCCCCAGGCGGTGCGGATCAAGTCCTGCATGATCAGCGCCAGGCCGAAGGTCATCAGCAGGGAATACAGCGGGTCGCGCTTGTACAGGCGGCGCACCAGCAGCATCTCCACGACCAGCCCCAGCACCCCGGAGAGCAATGGCGCGACGATCAGCGCGCCCCAGAACCCCAGGTGCGGCGCCAGGCTGTAGGCGAAATACGCCGACAGGGCCATGAAGGTGCCCTGGGCGAAATTGATGGTGTTGTTCAGGCCCAGGATCAAGGCCAGCCCCAATGCCAGCAGCGCGTAGAACGCGCCGGTGATCAGGCCGTTGAACAGGTTGAAAAAGACTACGACGCTCACGTAGGTGACTCCGCGCAGACCGGTGCATGCACCAGCCTGCGTTGGGTGGAAAAGCCCGAGACGACTGAATCGACCGCCCGGGACCGTTGCCGGTCCCGGGCGGTCGGGATCAGGCGATCAGAGGGTGGGCATCTTGCAGCCCATCTCGGCCGCCGACTTGGCGATCGAGGCACCCGCAACGATGTCCGAGACCTCGAACAGGTCGGGGTACTTGCCGGTCTGGATCACATGGCCGGGGAACATGCTGATCAGCAGCTGGTGATCGGCCGCGCGGTACATCGGCAGGTGCGGCTGCAGCGCCACTTCGGGCGGGAGCACCAGGCCTTCCAGCGCCTTGATGACCTTGCCCGAATCGGTGGACTTGGCCTTTTCCACGGCCAGGCGGAAGGCGTGGGTCGTGGCATAGCCGAACCACACGCGCGCCGACGGGTACTCGCCGTTGTTGGCGGCGGCGAAACGCTTGACGAAGTCCGCCACGTGCGGGGTCTTCGGCTGCTTCCAGTACCACTCCATGGTCCACCAGCCGTAGCGGGCGGCTTCCGGCAGCGCCTGCGCCTGCTCGAGTTCGAACAGGGCGCCGCCGACGGCGATGTCCTTGTTGATCCCGAACTGCGCGATCTGCTTCATCGCGTTGACCTGGTCGTTTCCGGCCAGCAGCAGGCACAGCACGTTGGGCGCCTTGGCCTTCACGTCGATCAGGTAGGAGGAAAAGTCCGTCGTGCCCACAGGCGCCAGCGCGCCGCCGACCACCGTGCCGCCGGCCTTCTTGATCTGCGCCTCGTAGTCGGTCTGCTCCGACTTGCCGAAAGCGTAGTCGGTGGTCAGGAAGTACCACTTCTTGCCGAACTTCTTGAACAGGGTCTCGAAGTCCCCGGAGGTCAGCATCCAGGTGGTCGAGCAGGTGCGGAAGGTGTAGGGGTTGCACGAGGTGCCGGTCAGGGAGTCGACGTGGCCCCCGGTGGCGATGAACACCTTCTTGTGGCGCGAGGCGAACTGCGACACGGCCAGCGAGGCCGCCGAGTTCACGGTGCCCATCAGGAAGTCGACGTTGCTCTGGCTCAGCAGGCGCGCGCACTTGTCGACCGCGGTGCCCGGGTTGCCGGCGCTGTCCTCGACCAGCACTTGCAGCGGACGGCCCATGACGCCGCCGGCCTTGTTGATCTCCGCTTCGGCGAACTTGGCGCCCTTGATCTCGCTCTGGCCCAGCGCCGCGAAGGTGCTGGTGATGGGGTCCACCAAGCCGATCTTGATGGGTTTCTCGCTGGCGGCCCAGGTCGGCGCCTGGCTCAGGAGGGCGGCCAGGCCGGTGGCCCCGGCGGTCTTGATGAAATCGCGACGATCGAAATCGCCGCTGCCAAGCTCTTGCTTGCCCGGTTTCTGCATTGCGGTCTCCAGTGGTTGGCGTGGGCCTTGGGGAGCCTCTTCTAGGGATGTAGGCAACATGCAACGCGGATGCTAGAACCCGAAATCCCATTGCGGCATGCGGGTTTGCCGGGGTTGTGTCGCCCGGAAAAGTAACAATGCATTGCAATATCGTGGGAAAATCAAGAAAACGACAAAAAAGCAACCCGAAACGCTTCAACTTGTCACGATGTATGCAAGAGACGTCCTGACAATGCACCGAAAGCCGTCATCGGTATACGCAATGGTCTGGACCACGGCCGGAACCACGGCCGGGACCACGACGCCGCGGCGTGGCGCAGGCGGCGAATCGGGGCGCATCCCCGGGCAGGCGCTGGCCCCCCGCCCGCGGACGGGGTGCCGGCCAGGAACTTCAGGGCCGCAGGTAGGCGAAGCCCGCGTGTTCCAGTTGCATGATGCGCGCCACGCCGGCGGGCACCACCGTGGCCTCGGGCACGACCACCGGCATGTGCCCGATCTTGCGCGCCATGGCCTTCATGGTGTTGTGGCAGGCGTCGAACTCCACGCCTTCGCTGTTCTCGGATTCCAGGCGCGCGGCCACGGTGCTGTTCTTCAGCAGCATGGGCAGGCCCGGCCCGAAAGCCACCACCACCACGCGCACGTTCTCCTGGCCGAAGAAGTCCAGCAGGTTCTGCGCGTTGTTCAGCACCAGGTTCCAGTAGTCCGGGTTGTTCTCGCTGACCTGGATCACCACCTGGCGGGTGGCGAAGGGAAGCTGGTGGGCAAAGGTCGGGTGGTCGAAATCGAACTTGGCCACCGGCTGGGCCGGCGTGTCGCCGGCGCTGGCGGCGCTGGCGGCGGCGGTCGCGAACAGGCCCAGGCCCAGGGCGAGCAGCGCGGCCCGGAGAGCGCGAAGTGGGTTCATGGTGAAAGTCTCCTCAGGGGTGGGGGCAGCCCAGGCCGGCCGCGACTGGATCGAATCGATCCATAAATACATGAATATATAAAAGGGAAAAGGCATTCTGCGGAACCATCCGGAAAAGTCCAATGGATTCTTCGCATGGGTGTTATCGCCTTTTTTGTTACAAATACCCCACGCAGTACACGCGGGAAGGCGCTTCGCGGCTCTCAGCTCTGCACCAGGCGCCGGGATCGCGCGATGGACAGCAGGATGCCCGTGCCCAGCATCAGCGTGGCCAGCGCGGTGCCGCCGTAGCTGACGAAGGGCAGGGGCACGCCGACCACGGGCAGGATGCCCGACACCATGCCCATGTTCACGAAGGCATAGGTGAAGAAGATCATGGTGATCGACGCGGCCAGCAGGCGGGAGAACAAGGTGGGTGCCTGGGACGAAATGTACAGTCCGCGGCCGATAAAGAACAAATAACTGAGGACCAGGGTCACGTTGCCCACCAGTCCCCATTCCTCGGCGAGCACCGCGAACACGAAGTCCGTGTGCGACTCCGGCACGAAATTCAGGTGCGCCTGGGTTCCGTGCAGGTAGCCCTGGCCCCACACGCCCCCCGAGCCGATGGCGATCATGGACTGGATGATGTTGAAGCCGGTGCCCAGCGGGTCGGCCTGGGGGTCCAGCAGCATGAGAATGCGCTGGCGCTGGTAGTCGTGCATGAAATGCCACAGCACCGGAGCCGCGGCGGCCGCCGCCAGCGCGCCGGCCAGCAGCACGCGCCAGGACAGGCCGGCGAAGAAGATCACGAAAAATCCGGTCGACAGCACCAGCATCGCGGTGCCCAGGTCGGGCTGCTTCATGATCAGGCCCACGGGAACGGCCAGCAGCAGCCCGGCGAAGCCATAGTCGCGCAGGCGGATCAGGCCCTCGCGTTTCTGGAAATACCACGCCAGCATCAGCGGCATGGCGATTTTCATGACCTCGGAGGGCTGGATCACCACGCCGACGTCCAGCCAGCGGCGCGCCCCCTTGCGAACCAGGCCGAAGGCGGCGGTGGCCACCAGCAGCGCCACTCCCAGCGCGTACAGCGGGACGGCCGCCTGCATCAGGCGCTGCGGCGGAATCTGCGCCACCACGAACAGCACCACCAGGCCGAACAGCAGATTGCGCAACTGGTCGGTGAAGTGAATGGGCTGACCCTGCAGCGCGGAGAACAGCACGACGCAGCCGATGGCCACCAGCATCAGCAGGGCGCACAGCAGCGGCACGTCGAATCCGCTGAGGTAGGGGCGCAGGCGCTGGCGCAGCGAGGCGCGGTTGATCACCGTGTTCACAGACGCTCTCCTTCGTCCGGGTCGGGACATTCGGGCGCGGCACCGAAACGGCTGAACAGCGGGCCCGCGCCGCAGTGGGCTGCAACGTAGCGCCCTTCGCGTTGCAGCGCACCCTCGGCCGCGGCGCGCGCGTTGGCGCTGCCCGCGCGCGGCGCCGCCGGCGCCGAGGCCGGGGTCGGCGCAGGCCAGGGCTGCACGGGAGGGGCCGCTGCGCTCGAGGCCTCGGCGGCCGAGGAAGCGCCCGGGTGTGGCGGCGGCGCGTGCGCCCCGGGTACCGGCGGCAGCCCGTCGCGCGCGCCGGCGTAGCGAAAGGGCAGCGGCGTGGGCTTGCGCCCCGAGATCTTCTGGATCTCATCGTCGCTGGGCAGGGTGCCCAGCAGGTGATAGTCGATGAGCTTGCGCGCGATGGGCGCGGCGGCACTGGCGCCCCAGCCTGCGTGCTCGACGATCAGCGCCACGCAGATGGTCGGGTTGTCGGCCGGAGCCCATACCGTGTAGAGCGCGTGGTCGAGCAGGTGGCGCGCGAGGTCGGCGGCGTCGTAGTGCTGGTGCTGTCCCACCGTGAACACCTGCGCGGTCCCCGTCTTGCCGGCGCTGGTGTACGGGGCGTCCTTGAACACCGCGTAGGCCGTGCCCTGCTGGCTCGCGTTCACCGCCACCATGCCGTCGTGCACCACCTGCCAGTAGCCGGGGTCGAGATGCAGGCGTTCGGCGACTTCCGCGGGCGTCGCCACGAAACGGTGGGTGCTCATGTCCTCCACCATGCGGACCACGCGGGGCTTGAATCGCGTGCCCCCGTTGGCCATGGTGGCCAGCGCGTTGGCCAGCTGCATGGGGGTGAAGCTGTTGTAGCCCTGGCCGATGCCCAGGCTGACGGTTTCGCCGGCATACCAGCGCTGCAGCGCGGGGGTCTTGAAGGCGCGCCTCTTCCAGGCCTTGGAGGGCAGGATGCCGCGCACCTCGCCGGGCAGGTCCACGCCGCTCAGGCGCCCGAAACCGAAGTGCCGGGTCCAGTCGTGCATGCCGTCGACGCCCCAGTCGTTGGCCACCATGTAGAAATAGGTGTCGCAGGACACTTCGATGGCCTTGTGCATGTCCACCTTGCCGTGGCCGCCCGGCACATCGTCGCGGAACTTGTGGTGCCCGAGCATGAAAAAGCCCGGATCGTTCAGGGTGTAGCTGGCGGTGCGCAGGCCCTGGGTGAGCGCCCCCATGGCCAGATAGGGCTTGTAGGTGGAGCCCGGCGGGAAGGTGCCGCGCAGCACGCGGTCCAGCAGGGGGCGGCGCGGGTCGGTGTTGAGCTGGTTCCAGTTCTGGGGATCGATGCCCTCGACGAACAGATTGGGGTCGAAGGTGGGCATCGAGGCCATGACCAGCACTTCGCCGGAGCGCGGATCCATCGCCACGCAGGCCCCGCTGCGGTCGCCGTACAGGTCCTCGGCCAGCTTTTGCATGCGCGCGTCCAGCGACAGCACCAGGGTGCTGCCGGGCACCGGAGGCTTGCTGCGCAGCTTGCGCACCGGCTTGCCGGCGACGTTGACCTCCACCTCGTCGAAGCCGATGGTGCCATGCAGCTGGCGCTCCCAGCCCAGCTCCACGCCAGTCTTGCCGATGTGGTCGGCGCCCTGATAGTTCGCCGCCTGGTCCGAATCCTGCAATTGCTGCTGCTCGCTGGCGTTGATGCGGCCGACCATCCCGATCACATGGCAGCCCAGGGAGCCCAGGGGGTAGGAGCGGAACAGTCTGGCGTGCACTTCCACGCCGGGAAAGCGAAAGCGCTGCGCGACGAAGCGCGCGACCTCGGCATCGCTGAGCCGGCTGCGGATGGGGATGGACTCGAAGCTGCGGTTCTGCGCCAGCAGCGCATGGAAGCGCCGCTCGTCGTGCGGGGAGATGGGCACCACCGCGCGCAGCGCGGCGATGGTGGCGGCCAGGCCCAACGTCTTGCTGGGCGTGATCTCCAGCGTGTAGGCGGCGAAATTGTCGGCCAGCACGATGCCGTTGCGATCGACGATGAGCCCGCGCGAAGGCTGCACCGGAACGATGGCCACGCGGTTGTCGCGTGCCTGCAGCGAGTATTGCCGGTGGCGCAGCACCTGCAGCCACAGCCAGCGCCCGATGAGCAGTCCGAAGGCCAGCACCACGCCACCCACGGCAAGCAGCAGCCGGCGCCGGAAGCGCAGCAGTTCGCGCCCGACGTTCCGCAATTCCGGACTGTTCACAGCGGCCGATTCTCGTCGGGGGCGGGCGCACGCCGCTGCGGAGCCAGCAAGAGCCAGCTCAGCAGGGGCCACAACGCCGCCTGCAGCAACGGCGCCGCCGCGTAGCTCAGGCCCGGCGCAGAGCCGCCGGCCATCATGGCCACGAGGAACTCGAGCAGGCGCGCGGCAGCGAACAGGGGCAGGATCTGCAGCGCCTGCTGATGCAGGGAGAACCACAGCAGGCGGCGATGCAGCATGACGGCGAAAAAGGCCAGCAGGCTGTAGGCCAGCGCATGCTCGCCCAGCAGCGCCGCATGCTGGGCGTCGATCAGCAGGCCGAACACGAAGCCGGCGCCGATGCCCACCCGGCGGGGCTGGTGCACGACCCAGAACACCAGGGTCATGGCCAGCAGGTCCGGCAGCCAGGGGTGCCGCCCCAGGGGCATGAGCTCGACCACCAGCGCGGCCACCAGGGTGAACCAGATGAACCAGGGCCGCACCGCCAGCAGCAGCACCTCGCCTCGGGCGCTGGCGTCCGCCGCCGACGAGCGCGGCCCGCGCAGGGAATTCATGCCTGCCCCCCGCCCGTCGCGCTCATCGCCGGCGCGCCGGCGTGGCGGGCACCTTGGGCGCCGGCGCCAGCGGGCGCTGCGGGGTGAGCACGAGCACATAGCGCCCCGAGTCGACCTGCGCCAGGGGTGCGCACAGCACGCGGGCGAAGGCCGAATCGGGCTCGCGCGTGACCTGGACGATGCGCGCCACCGCCAGGCCGGCCGGGTAGACCCCGTCGAGCCCGCTGGTGACCAGGACATCGCCCGCCCGCAGGTCGCCATCGTTGGCCTGCCACAGCAATTGCAGGCCCCCGGCGCTGGCGCCGGCATTGCCGACCAGCACCCCCCGCGCGCGGTTGCGGGCCACTTCCACCGGCACGGCGGAGTCGCGGTCGGTGATCAGCGTGACCTGCGCGCTCAGGGGCGAGAGCATGGTCACCTGGCCCATCAGGCCGTGCGCGTCGATCACCGGGGAGCCGGGCTCGATGCCGGCGGCGGCGCCGCGATCCAGCAGCAGCTTGCGCGAAAAGGGGTCGCGCGCCTGCGCGACGATCTGCGCGGCCGTCGCATGCACCGGCAGGGCCTCGCGCAACTGGAGCAATTGGCGCAGCAGCACGTTCTGGCGTTCCAGATCGGCTTCGCGCTGGGCCTGCAGCGACAGCTCCAGGTTGCGCTTTTGCGCCAGGGCCAGCTCGGTCTGCGCACGGCTGAGGGATTGCGCGCGGCTGCTCAGCGCGTTCCAGGCAAGCCAGGGACTGCGCGCCATCTGCACCACCGGCGTGAGGGAGACGTCGATCCCCAGGCGCAGCGGCCCCAGCAGGTGCCAGCGGGCATCCAGCGCCATGGCCAGCAGCGACAGTGCTGCGTAGAACACAAGCCGGGCGGCCGCCGACGGTCCCTGCCGGAAAAACGGCGGCGGGGAGCGCTCCAGGGTTGCGAAAGCCATCGCGTGATGCGCGCGCACGGGGCATGCCCCGTGCGAGTCTTACTCCGAAGTGAAAATCGTGCCCAGCCGGTCCATGCGCTCCAGCGCCATGCCGCAGCCGCGGGCCACGCAGGTCAGGGGATCCTCGGCGACCAGCACGGGCAGCCCGGTCTCCTCGGCCAGCAGGCGGTCCAGGTCGCGCAGCAGCGCGCCGCCGCCGGTGAGCATCATGCCGCGCTCGGCGATGTCGGCGCCGAGCTCGGGCGGGGTCTGTTCCAGCGCGTTCTTCACCGCCGAGACGATGTGGTTGATGGGGTCGGTCAGGGCTTCCAGGATTTCATTGCTCGAAATCGTGAAACTGCGCGGCACGCCTTCCGAGAGGTTGCGACCCTTGACTTCCATCTCCCGCACCTCGGAGCCGGGGAAGGCCGATCCGATTTCCTTCTTGATCGCCTCCGCGGTGGGCTCGCCCACCAGCATGCCGTAGTTGCGCCGGATGTAGTTCAGGATGGCCTCGTCGAACTTGTCGCCACCCACGCGCACGCTGCCCTTGTACACCATGCCGCCGAGGGAGATCACGCCCACCTCGGTGGTGCCGCCCCCGATGTCCACCACCATGGAGCCGCTGGCCTCGCTGACCGGCAGCCCGGAGCCGATGGCCGCGGCCATGGGTTCCTCGATCAGGTAGACCTCGCTGGCGCCGGCGCCGAGGGCCGACTCGCGGATGGCGCGACGCTCCACCTGGGTGGAACCGCAGGGCACGCAGATGATGATGCGGGGGGAGGGCTTGAACAGCGTGGTCTCATGGACCATCTTGATGAATTGCTTGAGCATCTGCTCGGTGACCGTGAAATCCGCGATCACCCCGTCCTTCATCGGGCGGATGGCCTCGATGTTGCCGGGCACGCGTCCCAGCATGGCCTTGGCCTCGCGTCCCACGGCCTGGATGGTCTTCTTGCCGTTGGGTCCGCCTTCATGGCGGATGGCGACCACCGAGGGCTCGTCGAGCACGATGCCCTTGCCGCGTACGTAGATCAGCGTGTTGGCGGTCCCGAGGTCGATGGCCAGATCGGTCGAGAAGTACCGGCGAAAGAGTCCGAACATGGCGAAATGGGCGTCAATACGTCGTTAATATGCAACGGATCCGACAACTCGACGCGGCAAATCGAGCTTCGGGAATCCAGACATGTTACCGGATGACGGGCCGTACAATGGCCTCTTTTGCCCGCTGCGCGCGAAACGCCGCG
>JAKBBP010000098.1 GCA_021808445.1 Pseudomonadota bacterium | reverse complement strand
CGTGCCCGGCGTGGATGCCCACCAGCGACAGCGCGCCGAAGGTCATCAACTCGCCCTGCGGGATGAAAATCACCCGCGTCACCGCGAACACCAGCACCAGGGCCAGCGCGAGCAGCGCGTAGATGGCTCCGAGCGTCAAGCCGCTCTGGCCGAGGTAGATGGCGATGCCGAGGTCCATGGTGCGATCAGGCGTGGCTGCCGGGTTTACTTGAGCAACTTCCAGGTACCGTGCTCGATACGGACCATCACCACGGCACGCTTGTCCAGGCCGTTGTGATCGGTCGGGCTCATGGAGTAGATGCCGTCGGCGCCGGGGATGTCCTTCAAGCCTTCGAGGGCGTCACGCAGCGCGGCGCGGAAGGCCACGGTGTCCTCCGGCTTGGCGTGCTTGAGCGCCACCGGGATGGAACTCTCCAGCAGGGTGATGGCATCCCAGGCGTTGGCGCTGAACTGCGACAGCGAGTTCTTGCCATATGCGGTGGTGTAGGCGGTGGCGAAGCGCATCGCGGACGGCTTGATGGGGTTGTCGGCCGGCAGTTGATCGGCCACCAGGCCAGGCGCCACGGGAAGAAGGGTTCCTTCACAGTCGGCTCCGCACACGCGCAGGAAGTCGGGATTCGCCACACCGTGGGTCTGGTACATCTGCCCCTGGAATCCCACCTTCTTGAGTTCGCGCTCGGGCAATGCCGCCGGGGTTCCCGATGCGGCGATCAGCACCGCCTGCGGCTTGGCCGCCAGCAGGTGCAGCACCTGCCCGGTCACCGCGGTCGCGGTTCGATTGAAGCGCTCGCTCGCCACGATCTGGATGCCGGCCGCCTTGGCGTCCTTGGAGAAATTGTTCCACCAGTCCTCGCCGTAGGCATCGTCGAAGCCGATGAAGGCCACGCGCTTGAACTTGTTCTTGACCATGTTGTCGACCACGGCCTGCGCCATCAACAAGGTGGTCTGCGGCGTGGTGAACACCCACTTGCGTTCGCCCACCACGGGATGGACGATGGTCCATCCTGCGGACAGGGATACGTTGGGCGTCTTCGCGGCTCCCACGACGGGGATCATGGCGAGCGAATTCGGGGTAATCGTGGGGCCCACGACGACGTCGACCTTGTCGGCGTCGATCAGTTCCTTGGTGGCCTTCACGGCGGCCGTCGGGTCGGTCGCATCATCGCGCACGATGTACTCGATCTTCTGCCCACCGATCTGCCGCGGGAACAGCTCGACCGTCTTCTCTTCGGGGATCCCCTGCGAGGCGGCGGGGCCCGTCTCCGACAGCACGACCCCGACCTTGATGTCGGCATGGGCCGTGACCGAGCAGGCCATGGTCGCGGCGGCCACGAGGGCCAGGTGCAGGCTCTTGTTCATTTCCAGTCTCCTTTGTCGTGAATGACCCGCGACCTCCAGGGCGCCGCGGAGTGAAGCACGGAGCGTGGGCGATGCGCCCGCCGCGTCCGCGGTTTCGAGACCCGCAAGCCCTGCTGAAGGCTCCGGGCAGATGCTTTGGCAAGCACGCGGCCCGAGCGGTCGCGCATGGCCACGGCCACATCTAGCGTGCATCGAGTACCAGGCTCTGCCGCAGTCGGGTCAATGCGTCCAGGGCCTGGGTGCGCGGCGCATCGATGCCCAGGCCGCGCGCCACGCGCAAGACCTCCCCGTTGATCGCATCCACCTCGGTGGGACGCCCCGCAAGCAGGTCCTGCAGCATGGAGGGCTTGTGCTGAAGGTGATGATCCAGCGCGTGGTCCAGGGTGTCGTGCAGGCCCCTCGCGTCGACCTCGAGACCATGGGCGTTCGCCACGGCGAGCACTTCGGTGGCAATGTCGTGCGCCAGCTCTCGCGCTTGAGGCTGCCTGCCGACCTGCCCCACGGTGGCGCAGGTCACTGCGCACACGGTGTTGAGTGCGGCATTGAATGCGGCCTTTTGCCAGATCGCCGCTTGCACGCTCGCGTCCAGGGTGCTCGGCAGGCCGGCCTGCGTGAGCGCGTCGGCCAGCGCCTGCAGGGCCTCGCTCGGCCTGGCGTCCGCCATCATCATGCGGTTGTGCCCCGCGCCGTGGGAATGGACATGGCCGGGCGCCGTCATGTCGGCCGGCACCGTCGTGACTCCTACGGCGATGCGGGACATGGGGAGAAAGCGCGCCACTCGTTCGGCATTTCCCAGGCCGTTCTGCAGGGTCAGGAGCAGGACCTGATCGTGCAGAACGTGCCGCACCGCTTCCATAGCCCCTTGGGTGTGCATGGTCTTGGTGAACAGGATCAGCCAGTCCGGACGACTCGCGGCAGCTTCCGGCCTGGAAATCGGCAGGCGAACCACGCGCGAGCCGTGGCCATCAGTCTCGACCGTGAGGCCGTGATTGCGTACCTGCTCGATATGATTCGGGTTGACGTCAAGGAGTTCGACGTCGTGTCCGTGTTCGGCCAGCAATCCGCCGAACAGCGAGCCCATGGCGCCGGCGCCCAGAATGGTGATGCGCATGCTGGATCTCCTGCTGCGTTGGGTCAGAAGGGATAGTGGCGATCCGTGGTCTGCAGGGTGACCCACCGCAGTTCCGTGAAGGCCTCGATGCCCGCACGGCCGCCGAAGCGCCCCCAGCCGCTGGACTTCACGCCGCCGAAGGGCATCTGCGCCTCGTCATGCACGGTCGGACCGTTGACGTGGCAGATTCCCGCTTCGATGCGTCGCGCCACGCGCAGGCCCCGTGCCAGATCGCGCGTGAACACGGCGGACGACAACCCGAATTCGTTGTCGTTCGCGCAGGCGATCGCCGCCTCCTCGCCCTCGACACGCACGATGGCCTTCACGGGTGCGAAGGTCTCCTCGCGGTAGATGCGCATGACGGGTGTCACCCGGTCCAGCAGCGTGGCGGACATGAGGGTGTCCTGCGCCTTGCCTCCGCAGACCAGGGTTGCCCCCTTGGAAAGCGCGTCGTCGATCAGTTCGTTGACCCGCCGCACCGTGCTCATGTCCACCACCGAGCCGAGGACCACGGGACCCTTGCGCGGATCGCCCAGGGGAAGCGCCGCCGCCTTCGCGGCCAGCTTGGCGACAAAGGTGTCGGCGATGGCCGCATCGACCACGATGCGCTCGGTCGACATGCAGATCTGCCCGGAGTTGGCGAAGGCACCGAAGGCGGCGGCGTTGACCGCGGCGTCCAGGTCGGCGTCGTCCAGCACCACCAGGGGCGCCTTGCCGCCGAGTTCCAGCACCGAGGGCTTGAGGTGTTCCGCGCAGCGTTGCGCGATGATGCGACCCACGTGCGTGGATCCGGTGAAGTTCACCCGGCGCACCGCCGGATGGGCAATCATCGCCTCGACCACCGCGGCAGCATCGGCCGGGGCGTTGGTGACGAAATTGACGGCCCCTTTCGGAAGCCCGGCCTCCTGCAGGGCCTGCACGATCAGGCCGTGCGTGGCGGGGCACATTTCGCTGCCCTTGAACACGACCGTATTGCCGCAGGCCAGCGGCACGGCAAGCGCGCGAACCCCCAGGATGACCGGGGCGTTCCACGGCGCGATGCCGAGCACCACGCCCGCCGGCTGGCGCGCGGCCATGGCGAGGCTTCCCGGAACGTCGGAGGGAATCACCTGGCCCTCGATCTGGGTGGTCAGCGACGCGGCCTCGACCAGCATGCCCGCGGCCAGGTGAACGTTGAAGCCGGCCCAGATCGCGGAGGCCCCGGTTTCCGCCGCCATGCTGTGGGCGAAATCGGCGCCGCGCGCCTCGAGCGCCTGAGCGGCCTTCAGCAGCAAAGCGCGCCGTTCTCCCGGCCCGGTGGCGGACCACTGGGGGAAGGCCGCCGCCGCCGCGTCCACGGCGGCCCTCGCGTCCTCGGCGGAGGCGGCGGGCGCCACGGTGGCGATCTGGCCGTCCAGCGGGTTGGCCCGGCTGAAGGTCTGTCCCGAGCGCGCGGCAACCTTCTCCCCGCCGACCAACATGGAAATGTTCTGCATGCTTTGTCTCCTGGTAAAGATTTCTCGATTCGCGCTGCCGCTTAGGCCACGACGACCTCGACCAGATTGGGGCCGCTCTCGCGCAAGGCTCTCGAGAGGACCGCCGCCAGCGCTTGCGGGTCCTGCACCCGTACGGCAGGCACGCCGTGGCCCCGCGCCAGCGCAACGAAGTCGAGATCGGGCAGGTCCGTCCCCTCGGGCTTGCTGCCGGGCGCATAGCCGAATACGGGCGCGAAATCCTGCAGTGCGGCATAGCGCCGGTTGTTGAGGATGACAAAGGTCATCGACAGCCCCAGCCTGGCCGCGCTGTACAGCGCCTGGATGGAGTACAGGCTGGAGCCGTCGCCGATGAGTGCGATGACCCGGCCCTCGCGCTGCTGCCGCGCGCGCGCCAGTGCGATGCCCACGGCGGCGGGCATGCCGTGGCCCAGGCCGCCACTGGCCATGGTGTAGAAGGTTTCGGCGCCGTCCATGGGCAGGTGGCGTTGAATCTCCGAGCGCGCGCCGGGCGCCTCCTCGACGATCACGTCCTGCGGCTGCCTGGCGGCGTCCAGCGCCTGCAGCGCGAAAGCGGTGGACATCGGGGTGCCCGACCGCGCGCGCTCGACGGCGGGCCTCGGCGCCGGCAGGTCGCGCGCCACGCCGGGCGCGGGCCCTCGGAGAAGGGCCTCCAGCGCGAGGTCGATGCTTGCGACCACGCTGTGCCCCGTCGGAGTCCAGGCTGCGACTTGCGGATCATCGACGATCTGCCATAGGCGAGCGCCCGCGGGAATGTGGGGCCCCTGCCCCTCCACGTGATAGCTGAAAGCGGGGGCTCCCAGCACGACGATGAGATCGTGATCGTGGAGCCCCTCGACGATGCGCTCGCGCATCGCCGGCAGGAAGCCCTGGAATTGCGGATGACGCTCCGGGAAGCCGCAGCGCGCGCTCATCGGCGCGACGAACACGGCGGCTCGGTGCCGCTGGGCCAGTTCCACCACCTGGGCGACCGCGTTGTCGCGGTCCACCCCGGCCCCAACGACGATCGCCGGGCGACGGCATTCGGCCAGGGCCTGCGCCAGCGCCGCGATGGGCTCCGGATCGGGCGCGATGCGGTGGCTGACCCCGCGCGTGGGCACCCAGTCGGTCGCACGATCCCAGTCGTCCGCCGGAATGGACAGGAACACGGGGCCGCGGGGCGCCTGCATCGCCGTGTGGTAGGCGCGCAGCAAGGCCAGCGGCACGTCCTCGGCCCGAGCCGGCTCGCAGGCCCATTTCACGTACGGGCGGGGAAGCTCGGTGGCCTGGGTGGCGGACAGAAAGGGGTCGAAAGGCAGAATGGAACGTGCCTGTTGCCCGGCCGTGACGATCAGCGGCGTCTGGTTCCTGTAGGCGGTGAAGATGTTGCCCATCGCATGCCCGACTCCGGCAGCGGAATGCAGATTCACCAGCGCCGCGCCGCGCGTGGCTTGCGCATAGCCATCGGCCATCCCGACGACCACCGACTCCTGCAGGCCGAGCACGTAGCGGAAATCTGCTGGAAAGTCCCGGAACATGGGAAGCTCCGTGGACCCGGGGTTTCCGAACACCGTATCGATCCCCAGTTCGCGCAGCAGGCGCATGACGGCTTCGCGCACGGTGGGGCGACGCGATTCGATCGGATGAGCGGAAGCTGGATGGGGCACGATGTCGAGTCGGGAGCGTTGACGGCGAGGGGAAGTTTGTGCCCACGCGCCCCATATCGCAATAAGATGGCGCTACTAAGCGTTATCCATTTGGCGCATATGCAAGATCTCGACCTGAACCTTCTGCGGCTTTTCGACGCGGTCTATCGCACGCGCAACGTGAGCCGGGCGGCGGAGCAGCTGGGCATGTCCCAACCGGCCACCAGCCAGGCCCTCACCCGTCTGCGCCTGGCGGTCGGAGACCCTCTTTTCGAGCGCATTCCGGGCGGCGTCGCCCCTACGGCGCGGGCCGACCGCCTGGCGCGTTCGGTCCAGACCGGGCTGGCCCTGCTGGAGGCCGGGATCGCGGACGATGGAGGTTTCGATCCCGCCACGTCGACGGATGAATTGCGCATTCACCTGACGGATATCGGGGAGGCACGCTTCCTGCCGCCCCTGATGCGGGAGTTGCGCCGGCAAGCCCCTCAGATGTGCGTGCAGGCCAGCACCTGGCCGAAGGAGCACATCGCGCACGCCCTCGACAACGGACGCATCCACTTCGCGATCGGATTCCTTCCCGAGGTGCAACACACCGCGCGCGTCGACCTGCTGACCGACCGTTACGTGCTGGTCATGCGCGCGGGCCATCCCCTGGCGGTGTCCATGGGGCGTCGGGTGCTGGATCCGATGCAGTTGCGCAAACTGGACCTGGTGGCGGTGCAGAGCCATGCGCAGACCCTGCACATCCTGCATTCGATGAATCTGGGCTCGCGGATCCGGTTGATGACTTCGACCTTCCTGGCCCTGCCCGCGATCGTCAC
>JAKBBP010000097.1 GCA_021808445.1 Pseudomonadota bacterium | reverse complement strand
AGGGAAATCGTGGTCATGGGAGTCTCCAGGTTCAGAAGCCGTGCATCTGGCACAGCAGGTTCGAATACATGCCGCCGTCCACCGGAAGGTTGCTGCCGCGGATCCAGGCCGCCTCGTCGGACAGCAGAAAGGCCACCACGGGTGCGATGTCGTCGGGGCGTCCCGGACGGTCCATGGTGCGCATGTCCTCCTCGGCGCGCGCGCCCAGGGTCTCCAGAAAGTCCTTCAGGATCGGCGTGTCCACCGGCCCGGGGCTGAGCGCGTTCATGCGGATGCCGCGGTCTCGCCAGGTCCAGCGATTGCGCAGGGTCCACACGATCAGCGCCTCCTTGGAGAAAAGATAGCTGCGCGCCCCCTCGATGCCATATCGGCTGCAGAAGGCCTCCACGCCGGCGAAGTCCAGCTGTTCGCTGGCGTCGATGGCCGCTCTGGCCTCGGGCTGGCTCCAGCCCAGCCCGGCCAGCGAGGCCAGGTTCACGATCGAGGCGCCGTCCGCCATCTTGGGCACCATGCGCGTGGTCAGGTACTTCAGGCCCACCAGGTTGACCGCGACCACCTGCGCGGCCGGGCGCGTGGGCGGCAGTCCGGCAATGTTCGCCAGGCCGTGCACGCCCGCGGGAAGCGCGGCCACCAGGGCGTCGATGGAGCCCTGGTTCGAGAGATCCGCCTGCAGGAAGCGGCCGGCCTCGCGGCGCGGGGCGTGGATGTCCACCGCGAGCACCTCGGCCCCGCGCTCGGCCAGCCACGCTGCGGTGGCCGCGCCGATGCCCGACGCGGCACCGGTGACGACCACGGTCTTTCCCTGGAACATGTCCTGTCTCCTCGATGCATGGGCCCGCGAGCTCGACCGGCGCGCGGGGGCGTGCAGGCGTTCGCAAACGGCGTGCCAGGCGTGTCAGGCGCCGCGGATTCCCGGCAAATCAAGCCCTTGCCGCATGGGCCTGCGGGTAAGCCCGGACTGCGATCGCAGGGCCTTGATCAAAAATGCATGATTCACTTTGCATCAAGGCTCCCGGATGCCCTCCACCACCGCCAAACGCGTCAGCCTGGCCGAACTGCAACGGCGTTCGTCGCGCACCAGCCAGGACATCGACGAAGGCGCCACACCCACCCTGCGCGAGCTCGCCGAGGCCCTGAGCTTCTCGCCCGACGACGGGCGCATCTGGCTGGGCGACCAGCGCATGGTGTTGTGGCGCTCCTCCACCTTCGGCTCGCTGCGGGCCGAACTCATCGCGCGCCTGGGCCAGGAGCAGGCCCGCTCGCTGCTGACCCGCGTGGGTTACGCCGCCGGCGCGCGCGATGCCGAACTGGTGCGGCGCACCTGGCCGGACAGCGACCCGGTCAACGCCTTCCACGCCGGGCCGCAGATGCACAAGCTCGGCGGCATCGTGCGCCCCGAGGCCATCGCCTTCGAGTTCGACATCGCACGCGGCAGTTTCCATGCCGATTTCTGGTGGCACGACTCCAGCGAGGACGATGAGCACATCGCGGCCTTCGGCATCGGCACCGAGCCGGCCTGCTGGATGCAGATCGGCTACGCCAGCGGCTACGCCAGCGCCTTCATGGGCAAGTTCATCGTGTACCGGGAAATCGAATGCCGGGCGACCGGGGCGCGCGCCTGCCGCCTGATCGGGCGTCCTGCCGAGGAGTGGGAGGACCCCGAGCTCGACCAGCATTACTTCGCGCCAGGGCATTCGGCCGCGGGGATTCGCCGCAGCCTGGCCGCGCCGGCCCCAGCCCGCGCGGCTGGCCCCGCGGCGAAGCCGGGCGCGGCCCTTGCGGCGCCGGGTGCCGGGCCATCGGCGCTGCTGGGCATTTCCTCGAGTTTCAGCGCCGCGCGGCACCTGATCGAACGGGTCGCGCCCACGCCCGCCACGGTGCTGTTCAGCGGCCCCTCGGGAGCCGGCAAGGAGTTGTTCGCCCAGACCCTGCACGCCATCAGTCCCCGCGCCGGGGCGCCTTTCGTCGCGGTGAACTGCGCGGCCATTCCCGACACGCTCATCGAGGCCGAGTTGTTCGGCGTGGAAAGGGGAGCGTTCACCGGAGCGAGCAGTTCTCGGGCCGGGCGTTTCGAGCGCGCTCAGGGGGGCACGCTGTTCCTGGACGAGATCGCCTCGCTGAGTTTTTTCGCGCAGGGCAAGCTGCTGCGCGCCCTGCAGGAGCGGCGCATCGAGCGGGTGGGGGGCAGCCGTGAGATCGTGGTGGACGTGCGGGTGGTTGCGGCCACCAACGTGGATCTCCGCTCCGAGGTGCGCGCCGGGCGCTTCCGCGAGGACCTGTTCTTCCGGCTCAATGTGTTTCCCATCGCATTGCCGCCGCTGAAGGAGCGCCGCGATGACATCCCGCTGCTCATGGAGGCCTTTCTGCGGCGCTACGGCGAGCAGTACGGGCGCCGTGTCGCCGGCTTCACCCCGCGTGCGGTGCAGGCGCTGTTGCAATACGACTTCCCGGGCAATGTGCGCGAATTGCAGAACCTGATCGAACGCGGCGTGATCATGGCCGGCCCGGATGAACCCATCGACGTGGTGCACCTGTTCCGCGGCGGGGAGATCGAGGCGCCGCAGGGGCTGTCGCCGGGGCTCGACGGACGCCTGACCGAGCTGGGCGCGGTCCCGGACGCCGAGCGCTACCGCGACGCGCTGGTGGCGGCACGCTACAACATCGCGGCGGCGGCGCGCCGCCTGGGACTGAGCCGCGCCCAGCTCGCCTATCGTCTCAAGCGTCAGGGCTTGTTGTGAGCGGCGCCGGGGCCTGGGGCTGGCCTTCAGGCCCCGAGTTGCTCGCGGATGCGCTGCGCGATGGCCTGCAGCTTGTCGGGGTCGGCGCGGTCGCGCGCGTGCATGTGCAGTTCGCTGCCCTTCCAGCGGGGAATGACGTGGAAATGCACGTGGGGCACCGTCTGGCCGGCCGCGGCGCCGTTGAACTGGCCGATGAACATGCCGTCGGGCTGCAGGGCCTTGCGCACCGCCACCGCCAGGCGCTGGGTCATGCGCGTGGCCGCCACCAGGGCGGCGTCGGGCAACTCGAAGATCTGCTCGGCCGGCGCCTTGGGGATGACCAGCACGTGGCCGTCGGCCTGGGGCATGATGTCCATGATGGCCAGCGCGCCGTCGTCCTCGGCGAGCTGGATGCTGGGCAGTTCGCCGCGCAGGATGCGTGCGAAGGGATTGGCGTTGTCGTAGGGCATGGTGGGCTCCGGCAAGGTGTGCGGCACGATGCTAGCGCCAAGGGCACGGCGGCTGCGACCGCGGGAGTTGGCCGCCCGCCGGGGCTTGACCCGGGGCTTGCATCATGTTTACATGTGAACATGTGTTCATATGTTTTTCCATGATCCGCAAAGCTCCGAGCGCGATGCACGCCGACACCCAGTTGCCGCAACTCGCGGACCTCTTCCGCCTGCTGGGCGACACCACCCGCCTGCGCATCGTCATGGCCTGTCTGCAGGGACCGGTGACCGTGGGCGACATCGCGGCAGGCCTGGACCTCGCGCCCACGCTGGTCAGCCACCATCTGCGCCTGCTGCGAGCCGCGCGTCTGGTGAAGTCCGAGCGCCAGGGCCGGCATGTGCTGGTTTGCGCGGCCGACCAGCACGTGGCGCGCATGCTCGGCGAGATGATCGAGCACATCGCCGAGCCGGTGGGGGAACTCGAATGACGGCCGTCGATTCCAGGCACGCCGGTCACGACCACGACCACGACCACGACCACGATCACGATCACGATCACGATCACGATCACGATCACGATCACGATCACGGGCATCGAGGCCATGGTCACGGAGCGCATCACCACCATCACCACGGGGATCCTCAGAGGCAGGCAGTGGCTTTTCGCATCGCCATCGCGCTCAACCTCCTGCTGGTGCTCATCCAGTTCGGCTTCGGTTTCATCGCCAATTCAACCGCATTGATGGCCGATGCCGGTCACAACCTCTCGGATGTGCTCGGTCTGGTGCTCGCGTTGCTGGCCTCCGTGCTCGGACGGCGTCCCCCCAGAGGGCGCTACACCTACGGCTTGCGCAGCAGCTCCATCCTGGCCGCGCTGACCAATGCCGTGCTGCTGCTGCTGGCCTCCGGCGCCATCGCCTGGGAGGCCGTGCAGCGCATGCTCGCGCCACCACCGGTGGCGGGGCTCACGGTCACCCTGGTCGCGGCGGCGGCCCTGGTGGTCAACGGTTTTTCCGCCTGGCTGCTGCTGCGCGGGCAGAAGTCGGACCTGAACGTGCGCGGCGCCTACCTGCACATGCTGTCCGACGCGGCCATCTCGCTGGGCGTGGTGGTGGCCGGGTTGGCGATCATGGCTACGGGTTGGAACTGGCTGGACCCCGTGGTCAGCGTGGTCATCGTGGCGCTGATCGTCGCCGGTACCTGGGGCCTGTTGCGTGAGGCCCTGGACCTGATCCTCTCCGCGGTGCCCGCTGGCATCGACCCCGGCGAGGTGGCCGGATTCCTGCGCGAGCGGCCGGGGGTCCGCGACGTGCACGATCTGCATATCTGGGGCATGAGCACGACCGAAAACGCCCTCACCGCCCACCTGGTGATGCCCGACGGCTATCCCGGGGACGAGGTGCTGGACGCGATCTCGGAGGGCCTGCGCGCGCGCTTCGGAATCGGCCACAGCACCCTGCAGGTCGAGCAGGGTACGACCCGCCACGCCTGCGCGCTGCATCCCTCGCACTGACATCGCGGGGGACGCATGCCTGAAAAGCGCGCATGGGCCGGTCCGGGCGTCGCCTCCGCGTTGGGCGCGGCGCTGCTGTTCGGGGCCGGCACGCCGCTGGCCAAGCGCCTGCTCCAGGGCATGGAACCCTGGGTGCTCGCCGGCCTGCTGTACCTGGGCTCCGGCCTCGGGCTGGGGGCCTGGCGCCTGCTCAGGCGCGCCCCCCGGGTGCGTCTGGCGCGCGCCGAAGGGCTCTGGTTTGCCGCCGCGGTGGGTTTCGGCGGAGTGCTCGGGCCGGTGCTGCTGATGCTCGGCCTGCGCGGCATGCCGGCCTCGGGCGCGGCGCTGCTGCTCAACGCGGAAAGCGTGTTCACTGCCTTGCTCGCCTGGTTCGTGTTCCGCGAGAACTTCGATCGGCGCATCGCCCTGGGCATGCTGGCCATCGTGGCCGGCGCCCTGCTGCTCAGTGCCACCGGAGCGGGAGCAGGCTGGAGCCCGCGCGATCTCCTGCCGTCCGCGCTGGTGCTCGGTGCCTGCCTGGCCTGGGGCATCGACAACAACCTCACGCGCAAGGTGTCACTGGCCGACGCGACCTGGGTGGCCAGCGTCAAGGGGCTCGCGGCAGGCAGTGTGAACCTGCTGCTGGCCCTGGGTTCCGGCGCCATGCTGCCCAGCCTGCCCGCGGTCGGCGCGGCCATGCTGGTCGGCCTGCTGGCCTACGGGGTCAGCCTGTCGCTGTTCGTGGTGGCGCTGCGCCATCTGGGCTCGGCGCGCACGGGGGCCTATTTTTCGGTGGCCCCTTTTTTCGGCGCCTTGCTGGCGGTGCTCCTGGGGGATGCGCTGAGCCTGCCGCTGGCGGGGGCGGCGGCCCTGATGGGGCTGGGGGTCTGGCTGCACATCACCGAGCGCCACGAGCATGTGCACAGCCACGAGGAACTGGAGCACGAACACGAGCATGTGCACGACGAGCACCATCAGCACGAGCACGAGCAGCCGGTGCCGCCGGGCCTGCGCCACACCCATATGCACCGGCACGCCGCGCTGACCCACAGCCATGCGCACGTGCCCGACGTCCACCACCGACACGAGCATTGAAGGGGCGGCCCGTCGCGCGAGGGCGACAGGCCCAAGTCCGCGAAATGGCTGGGATTGCCCGGCATCGCGCTTCGGCGTCGTCGCCGCACGGCGACGCATCCACGGCCTGGTGCGCGCAGCGCGGCGCAAGGAATCGCTTCAGGCGTCTGGCAGGCGCTCCAAGCCCTTGATGCGTTGGGGAAATCACGAGCGGGCACGGGGATTGCGTGAAGCTGCGCGGGACCCGATGGCCGGATCCTGCGCCCCGCCGCCGGCGGAGCGGCCGCTTTCACGAAGCCCCAAGAGGAGTGTTCCCATGACTGCTTCCCGCAAACTCGCCCGAGTGATCCTTGCCGTTGCCACCGTGTCCGCGCTGGCCAGCCCGATGATCGCCAACGCGGCCTCCTATCACCACGCCAAGGCGGCCAGCTCGGCCCACCACTCGAACGCGCCGAAGCAGTAAGCATCGGCTCATCCGCATCCAGGCCGGCGCTGCGGCGCTGCGGGGGCCTCGCGCGTGGCGCGTGGGTCTCCGGGCGAGCGGCCCGGTCTGGCGGCGCCGTCGCTCAGGGCTGCAGTCCGAGTTCGGGCTCGGCCAGGTCTGCTCCCGCCTTGGCCAGGTCCACCACGACCATCATCACGGTCTTGCAGGCCAGGGTCAGCTCTCCGTGAGGAGACATCGCGAGCGCAA
>JAKBBP010000006.1 GCA_021808445.1 Pseudomonadota bacterium | reverse complement strand
CCGGCCAGCAGTTTCGCGTCGCCTCCGAGGCTGCTGAGCAACGCGATCGCCTCGTCCACGGAGCGCGGCGCGTGGTACTCGAAACGCGGTGGAATCATGGATGTCTCCGATTTTGTCTAGGACATCCGGACTATACGGATTCAGGACTTTTTTTGCACTTTATCAATAACTTAGAGATTTTTTGCACCAAATGTTCTGGGTTTTGCACGAAATGCACATGGAATCACACCAGTTGCAAGCTTCGTCCCCCCAAGTCGCCGGCCATTCGGGAAAGTCCCTAGCACGCTGTTGAAATACCGCAGGGGGTCGCAGGCACCCCGTGGCATCCTTCAGGCCTTGCGCTGCACCCCCAGCAGCGAGCGCAGACGCGCGACCTCGGCCCGCGACACCGGCACCCAGGTCGCGGGTCCGCCGCGCATGCGCAGCTGCACCTTGCCGTCGAGGCGCCCGAGCTCGAGCACGGCATCCAGGTTGACGATGAAGCAGCGGTGCACGCGCACGAAGCGCTGCGGATCCAGGCGCGCCTCGAGATCCCCGATGCTCAGGTTGCAGAACTGGAAGCCGCTGGTCGTCAGCACCCTTGTGTAGTGGGCCTGGGACTCGAGAAACACCACCTGCGCGGTATCGACGAAGGTCACCCGATGGTTGGCCACCAGCGGGATGCGGGCGAGCTGGCGCTTTTCGCCGGCGCGGGGGCTTCTCGGGGGCGTTGCCTCGGCGGGCGCCACGGGCGCCTCGCCCTGCACCACGAGTTGCGTCACGTCGTAGAACACCAGCGCGAAACCCGTGGTCTGCCCGTCCTCGCCCGCGAGGCGGGTGACCTTGATCAGCAGCACCTGTTCCGGGATGTTGATGATCATGGTCATCGGCATCGCCGCGGCCACCGGGCAGGCCGAGGCCTGGTCGAGCAGAAAGGACACCTTGGCCGCCGAGCGGGGCGGATGGAAGGATGTCACCAGCGCATCGAAGGGCCGCTTGTCGCTGACCGGAAGGATGCGGCGCGCGAAATCGTTCATCGCCAGCACCTTGCGCTGCGCGTCCAGGTGGACCACTCCGACCTCGAACTTCTCGAAAAGGTAAAGCGCCGACGCGCTGCCCTGCTGGGTGCTCATGGTCTCGTCTCCGGGTCGCCGCGGCGGGGGGAAGGGCCGGCCACGCCGAGGGTTCATCCTCTTGGGTTCGCTGCCTTCGCCAGGGCGCCTGGCACGCCCGCGACCGCGCGCAGCAGGCCCAGCGCCGCGACCGCGCCCCAGGCCATTCCTGCCTGCATCGCCGCCAGCATCGACGGCAGGCCCGGCGAGCCGCCTCGAAGGTCTTGCGAGTGGACCAGCAAGGGCATGCCCAGATTCATTCCAGCGAGCATGAAACCCAGGCAAAGCAGCGTGGGAAGAAGGCAGCGGCCGGTGGAGGGCGATGCGCAGGCTCGCGCTCGCCACAGCATCGGCAGCACGCCGGCCAGCACGAGCGCGGCATTGCTGGACGCCAGCAGGCCGAAGTGCCAGCGCAGCAATTGCCCCAACGGAAGCTCACCTCCGCACAGGGAGGCCAGCAGTTCGAGTCGACCGCGCGAGGCGTCGACGGCCAATCCCGCGAGCATGCCCAGCATCGCCGCCGTCATCGTGCCGGCGACCGGGCGCGCCTGCGCTGGCAGCGCGCGGTGCATCAGCGGGTGCGCCAGCATGCCGGCGACGGCAACGGCCAGATACGCGACCCAGGACGGCCCCCAGAAACCCATGCTGAGACACCTCGCGAGCCCGACTCCGGTCGAGCGTGCCCGCGATTGTGCGTCATCTGCGGACTGGGCGCCACGCGCCCCCGGGCTGCAGGCCCGCGCGCCAACAGGCACAATGCCCGCATGCTTGCCAGCTACGTCCTGCTCGACCTGGAGACCACCGGCGGCAATCCGGTACACGACCGCATCACCGAGATCGCCGCGGTGCGCGTGGACCATGGCCAGGTCAGCGCGCGCTGGCAGAGCCTGGTCGACCCGGGGCGGCCCATTCCCCCGTATATCCAGCGCCTGACGGGCATCACCGACGCGATGGTCGCCGGCGCGCCGAGCTTCGAGCAGGTCGCCGACCGCTTGCTGGAGTTGCTGGACGGAGCCGTGCTGGTGGCGCACAACGTGCGCTTCGACCATGGTTTCGTGAAGAACGCCTTCGCGCGCGCGGGCGTGGACCTGCGCGCGCGCACGCTGTGCACGGTGCGACTGTCCAGGCGCCTGGAGCCGCATTGCAGCGGGCACGGGCTCGATGCCATCCAGGCGCGCCACGGCCTCGTCAACCCGGCTCGCCACCGCGCGATGGGCGACGTGCTGGTCCTGCAGGCCTGGCTGCAGCGCATGGCCGAGCTGCACGGCGAGCAGGCGCTGCGCGAACACGCGCAGGCCCTGCTGCAAGCCGGCACCAGCCTGCCCCCGCATCTGCAGACCGACGTTGCCGACCTGCCCGAAGGCCCCGGCGTGTACCTGTTCCATGGCGATGGGCAGATCCCGCTTTACGTGGGAAAGAGCGTGAATCTGCGGCGCCGCGTGTTGTCGCATTTCCAGGCAGACCACCGCGAGGCGCGGGAGATGCGCATCAGCCAGGAGGTGCGGCGCATCGAGATCCGCGAAACCGCCGGCGAGCTTGGTGCGCTCTTGCTGGAGGCACGCCTGGTCAAGCAGCTGCAGCCGCTGTTCAACCGCAAGCTGCGCCGCGACAACCGCCTGTGCAGCTGGCGCATGGCCGATGACCCCCGCGAACAACCCCTGCTCACCCTGGTGCGCGACGAGATCGTCGACCCGGCGCGCTTCGGACAGCTGTACGGCACCTACCGCAGCCGGCGCCAGGCGCAGGAGGCCGTGCGCACGCTGGCCGGGCAGCATGGGCTGTGTCTGCGCGTGCTGGGCCTGGAATCCGGCCGTGGCCGCTGTTTCGCGCACCAGATCGGACGCTGTCGCGGCGTGTGCTGCGGCGAGGAGACGCCGCAGCTGCACGCCGCGCGGGCGCGCGCCGCACTGGCCGCGGAGCGCCTGCGCGCCTGGCCCTATGACGGCCCGGTGGGTTTGCGCGAATCGTCCTCTGACGGCACGCGCAGCGAGGTCCACGTGTTCGACCAGTGGCGCCACCTGGGCACCGCGCGCGACGATGTCGAGCTGGACGAACTGCTGTGCGCGCGCCAGCGTGACGACGCCTTCGGCTTCGACCTCGACACCTACCGGCTGCTGTTGGCCCACCTGGGCAACCCGCGGCGCCCGCCGCCGCAGGTGCTGCGCCTGCGCGGCCCGACCGCGGCCTGAGCGGCGACGCGGGCATTCCCCTGGGCCCCGCACCTCAGCGCGCTGGAATTCCTGATCCTGCGCACTCGCCGGGACATGCCCTGGGCGCGCCGGACGACTCAGCCGCCCTGCCCGGCCCGCAGCTTGCGCCACAGGGTGCTGCGCGAGATGCCCAGGCGTTCGCAGGCCAGCGCCTGGTTGGCCCCACATTCGGCCAGCGTGCGCTCGATGAGTTCGCGCTCGGATTCGGCGCGCCGCCCCGCCAGCGTGCCGGCCAGCGTACCCGTAGCCGTGCCGGCATCGACGCCAGCCGGCGCGGCCAGCTCGGGCAGCATCTCGGACAGCAGCTCCGACAGCCCGAAGGCTTCGGCGGCGGCCGGGTCATGACCCGCGGCGCCTGCCACGCGTTCGCACAGATTCTCCAGTTCGCGCACGTTGCCCGGCCATGCATGGTGCCGGGCGCCGGCGATCAGGCGCAGCAATTCGCGCAGCAGGGGCCCGCGCGCGCCCGCCGGCGCGCGCGCGCGCTCCAGCGCCCGCTCCAGCAGGTGCGAGGCCAGCGCGGGCAGGTCCTCCCGGCGCTCGCGCAGGCTGGGGATCTCCAGGCGCAGGATGTTCAGGCGGTAGTACAGATCGCGCCGGAACAGCCCCGCGTCGATGCGCGCGGCCAGGTCCTGGTGCGTGGCGGCGATCACCCGCACATCCACCGGGGTGGGCTCGGTGGCCCCCACGCGCAGGATCTCGCGCTCCTGCAGCACGCGCAGCAGGCGAGTCTGCAGCGAAACCGGCATGTCGCCGATCTCGTCCAGGAACAGCGTGCCGGTGTGCGCGGCCTCGAACAGCCCGGCCTTGCCCGCCTTGCGCGCGCCGGTGAAGGCGCCCTCCTCGTAGCCGAACAGCTCGCTTTCCAGCAGGGACTCGGGAAAGGCCGCGCAGTTGATGGCCACGAAAGGCTGCGCGCGTCGCCGGCTGGCCGCGTGCAGACCCTGCGCGAACAACTCCTTGCCGGTGCCGCTTTCCCCGACCAGCAGCACGGTGGCCTCGCTGTGCGCGAAACGCTCGGCCTGCGCCAGCGCACGACGCATGGCCGCGGACTTTCCCACCAGGTCCGACAGGCGCCAGCGCGTGCCGGTGGGCGAGGGTCGATTGCGCGCGCGCAGGCTGCGATCCACGCGCTGGATGGCCGCCGGGTCCTGGCAGGTCAGCACGGCGCCGGTGCGCAGGCCGCGCTCGACGATGGGGCTGCGGCTGATCACCAGGGTCTGGGCGCCGAAACGCACGATGTCCTCGGCCTGCTCGACGCCGTCGCGCAGGGTGCGCGCCAGGGTGAATTCCGGCGCCACGTCGCCCAGCACCCGACCCAGCAACTGGGCGCGGCTGCGCCCGAGCAGGCGCTGCATCGGCGGGTTCACGGCCTCGATGCGCTCGGACTCGTCGACGGCCACCACGCCGTCGCGCAACTGCTCCAGGATGGTGTTCAGGCGCTCGCGCTTGGCCGAGGCCAGGCGGGATGCGCGCGCGATCTCCACGGCGTCGTCGATGGCCGCGCGCACGGCGTCGTGGGAATACAGCAGGACGCCCCGCATCCCCGCCTGCTCGGCCAGGTCCAGCACCATGCCGGGAGCCACGACCACGTCGATGCCGGCGGCGCCCAGCTCGGCCACGCAGGCGGCCGCCTCGGCCTCGCTGCGGTAACTTCGCTGCACGATGTGCAGGCCGAATCCCCGGCTGAACTGCTCCACCTCGGAGCTGACGGCGCCGAAGCTCACCAGCGCGACCCGCGGCGACAGCTCGCGCGCGCGCGCCAGCGCATGCATCAGGTCGAAGCCCCCGACCTTGACCAGCACCACCGGCAGATCGCAATGCCGGCGCAGGAAGGCGCCGTGCAGGCCGGCGGCCACCAGCACGTCCACGGGTTCCAGGGCGCGCCGGGCCTCGATTTCGACCAGGGCCTCGTCGAAGCCGCGGTCGACCACGTCCACGCGCGCCCGGCTGGCGTATTCGGGAGCCACCTCGTGCAGCAACTGCTTCAGGCGCAGGAATCCGATGGCCAGGATGCGCGGCGGCGCCTCGGCGGGCTCGGTGGGCGCGGGAGCCGCGGTGACAGGAGTGGACATGGCGGGTGGCGTTGGCGTCGCAGGCTGGGCGCACCCGGTGCGATCGGTGCGCATGTTTCAGAATTGAAACATGAATTTCGAACATGCAACACTTCGGGCCATCAGAAATTCCGCACGCTCCCGTGAAAACCCCGTTCATTCAGCAACTTGCCGACATGGCATCGCATGGCACGCTCCTTGCAGCCCATCGGGCCACAGCCTCCACCCGAGCCCCACCATGAAATCTCCCGGATCCCTGTTTCGCGCCGCGCTGGCCGAGGAAAGCCCTCTGCAGGTCATCGGCGCCATCAACGCCAACCACGCGCTACTGGCCCAGCGCGCCGGGTATCGCGCCATCTACCTGTCGGGAGGCGGCGTGGCCGCCGGCTCGCTGGGCATGCCGGACCTGGGCATCAACACCCTGGACGACGTGCTCACCGACGTGCGGCGCATCACCGATGTGTGCGACCTGCCGCTGATGGTGGACATCGACACCGGCTTCGGGCCCAGCGCCTTCAACATCGCGCGCACGATCAAGGGCCTGATCAAGTTCGGTGCCGCCGCCTGCCACATCGAGGACCAGGTAGGTGCGAAGCGCTGCGGGCACCGCCCGGGCAAGGAAATCGTCGCCTCGGAGGAAATGGCCGATCGCGTGAAGGCCGCTGCCGATGCGCGCACGGACGAGCAGTTCTTCCTGCTCGCGCGCACCGACGCCATCGCCGTGGAGGGCGTGGAGCGCGCCATCGACCGCGCGCGCGCCTGTGTCGAAGCGGGCGCGGACGGCATTTTCGCGGAGGCGGTTCCCGACCTCGCCACCTATCGCCGCTTCGTCGACGAGCTCAAGGTGCCGGTGCTGGCCAACATCACCGAATTCGGCAAGACCCCGTTGTTCACGCTGGAAGAGCTGCGCTCGGCCGGCGCGGCGATCGCCCTGTACCCGCTGTCGGCCTTCCGGGCCATGAACAAGGCCGCCGAGAACGTATACCAGACCATTCGCCGCGAAGGCACCCAGCGCACGGTGCTGGACACCATGCAGACCCGCGAGGAACTCTACGAGCGCATCGGCTACCACCGCTACGAGCAGAGCCTGGACCAGATGTTCGCCGGCCGCCGCAACCCCCAATGATCCGTACCCAGGAGCACGCAAGCATGTCCGAGACCACCACCCCCGGGTTCAAGCCCAAGAAGTCCGTCGCCCTGTCGGGCACCGTCGCGGGAAACACCGCCATCTGCACCGTGGGGCGCACCGGCAACGACCTGCATTACCGCGGCTACGACATCCTGGACCTGGCCGAGACCTGCGAGTTCGAGGAAATCGCCCACCTGCTGGTGCATGGCAAACTGCCCGACGCCGCCCAGCTCGGAGCCTACAAAGGCAAGCTGCGCGCGCTGCGCGGCCTGCCGCAGGCGCTGCGCCTGGCGCTGGAGGCGCTGCCCGCATCCAGCCACCCCATGGACGTGATGCGCACCGCCGTGTCGGTGCTGGGCTGCCTGCTGCCCGAGAAGGACGACCACAACCTGCCGGGCGCGCGCGACATCGCCGACCGCCTGATGGCCAGCCTGGGCTCGGCGCTGCTGTACTGGTACCACTTCAGCCACAACGGTCGACGCATCGAGGTGGAGACCGACGATGATTCCATCGGCGGGCATTTCCTGCATCTGCTGCACGGTCGCCGCCCCTCCGAGCTGTGGGTGCGCGCGATGCACACCTCGCTGATCCTGTACGCCGAGCACGAGTTCAACGCCTCCACCTTCACCTCGCGCGTGGTCGCCGGCACCGGCTCCGACATGTACTCGGCCATCGCCGGCGGCATCGGCGCCCTGCGCGGTCCCAAGCACGGCGGCGCCAACGAGGTCGCCTTCGAGGTGCAGAGCCGCTACGCGAGCCCCGACGAAGCCGAGGCCGACATTCGCCGCCGCGTCGAGAACAAGGAAGTCGTGATCGGCTTCGGCCATCCCGTCTACACGGTCAGCGATCCGCGCAACAAGGTCATCAAGGCGGTGGCCCGGCGCCTGGGCGAGGACCAGCGCGACCTGCGCCTGTTCGCCATCGCCGAGCGCCTGGAAAGCGTCATGTGGGATATCAAGAAGATGTTCCCCAACCTCGACTGGTTCTCCGCCGTCAGCTACCACCTCATGGGCGTGCCCACCGCCATGTTCACGCCGCTGTTCGTGATCTCGCGCACCTCCGGCTGGGCCGCGCATGTCATCGAACAGCGCCAGGACGGCAAGATCATCCGCCCCAGCGCCAACTACGTGGGCCCCGAGGACCAGGCCTTCGTGCCCCTGGCCAAGCGCTCCTGAGCCGCAAGCCATGAACCAGCTCCACCGCAAGAACCTGCCCGGTACCGCCCTGGACTACTTCGACGCCCGCGAGGCGGTGGAGGCCCTGCGCCCGGGAAGCTGGGACGGCCTGTCCTACACCGCACGCGTCCACGCCGAGAACCTGGTGCGCCGCTGCGACCCGCAACGGCTCGACGACTGCCTGCTGCAGATCGCGGAGGGCCGGCGCGACCGCGACTTTCCCTGGTACCCGGCGCGGGTGGTGTGCCACGACATCCTGGGCCAGACCGCACTGGTGGATCTGGCCGGACTGCGCGACGCCATCGCCGCGCAGGGGGGCGATCCGGCGCGGGTCAACCCGGTGGTGCCGGTGCAGCTCATCGTGGACCACTCGCTGGCGGTGGAATGCGGCGGGGACGATCCCGAGGCCTTCGCCAAGAACCGTGCCATCGAGGACCGGCGCAACGAAGACCGCTTCCATTTCATCGACTGGTGCCGCACCGCCTTTCGCAACGTGGACGTGATTCCCCCGGGCAACGGCATCATGCACCAGATCAACCTGGAGCGCATGTCCCCCGTGGTCCACGCCGAGGGGGGAGTGGCCTATCCCGACACCCTCGTGGGCACCGACAGCCACACCCCGCATGTGGACGCACTGGGGGTCATCGCGGTCGGCGTGGGCGGGCTGGAGGCGGAGAACGTGATGCTCGGGCGCGCATCGTGGATGCGTCTGCCCGAGATCATCGGCGTGGAACTGACCGGACGCCCGCGCCCGGGCATCACCGCCACGGATATCGTGCTTGCGCTGACCGAATTCCTGCGCAAGTCCAAGGTGGTGGGTGCCTATCTGGAATTCCGCGGCGAAGGCGCGGCAGCGCTCACCCTGGGCGATCGCGCGACCATCTCCAACATGGCCCCGGAGTACGGCGCCACGGCGGCCATGTTCGCGATCGACCCGCAGACCCTCGAGTACCTGCGCCTGACCGGCCGCAGTGCCGAACAGGTGTCGCTGGTCGAGACCTACGCCAAGGCCGCCGGCCTGTGGGCCGACACGCTGCTGGGGGCGAAGTACGAGCGCACGCTGCGCTTCGACCTGGCCAGCGTGGTGCGCAACATGGCCGGCCCGTCCAACCCCCACGCCCGCGTGGCCACGACCGAGCTGGCCGCCCGGGGCATCGCCAGGCCCTGGGAGCAGCCATCCGGGCGCATGCCCGACGGGGCGGTGATCATCGCCGCCATCACCAGCTGCACCAACACCTCCAATCCGCGCAACGTGATCGCCGCCGCGCTGCTGGCGCGCAACGCGCGCAGGCTCGGGCTGCAGCGCAAGCCCTGGGTGAAGAGCTCGCTGGCGCCGGGCTCCAAGGCGGTGCGCCTGTACCTGGAAGAGGCCGGGCTGCTGCCCGATCTGGAGGCGCTGGGATTCGGCATCGTCGCCTACGCCTGCACCTCCTGCAACGGCATGTCGGGCGCACTGGACCCGGCGATCCAGCAGGAGATCGTCGAGCGCGATCTCTATGCCACCGCCGTACTGTCGGGCAATCGCAATTTCGACGGGCGCATCCACCCCTACGCCAAGCAGGCCTTCCTGGCCTCGCCGCCACTGGTCGTGGCCTATGCCATCGCGGGCACCATCCGCTTCGACATCGAGCGCGACGTGCTCGGCGTGGCCGACGGGCGGGAGATCCGGCTGGCCGATATCTGGCCCGACGACGCCGAGATCGACGCACTGGTGCGCTCGGCCGTGAAGCCCGAGTTCTTCCGCCAGGTCTACGAGCCCATGTTCGCGCTGCGCCCCGAGAGCGCGCAGCGCACCGAGCCGCTGTACGCCTGGCGCGACAAGTCCACCTACATCCGGCGCCCTCCCTACTGGGAAGGGGCGCTGGCCGGCGAACGCAGCCTGCGCGGCATGCGTCCGCTGGCCCTGCTGCCGGACAACATCACCACCGACCACTTGTCGCCCTCCAACGCCATCCTGCCCGACAGTGCCGCCGGCGAGTACCTGGCCCGCATGGGCCTGCCCGAGGAGGATTTCAACTCCTACGCCACGCACCGCGGCGACCACCTCACCGCGCAGCGCGCCACCTTCGCCAACCCCACGCTGAAGAACGAGATGGTGCGCAACCCCGACGGCAGCGTGCGCGCGGGCTCGCTGGCGCGCGTGGAGCCCGAGGGCCGGGTGATGCGCATGTGGGAGGCCATCGAGACCTACATGGAGCGACGCCAGCCGCTGATCATCATCGCCGGGGCCGATTACGGTCAGGGCTCCTCGCGCGACTGGGCCGCCAAGGGCGTGCGCCTGGCGGGCGTGGAGGCGATCGCCGCGGAAGGCTTCGAGCGCATCCATCGCACCAACCTGATCGGCATGGGGGTGCTGCCGCTGCAATTCCTGCCCGGAACCACGCGCAGCTCCCTGCGCCTGGACGGCACCGAGACCTACGACGTGCTCGGTGAGCGCAAGCCGGGGGCCATGCTCACCCTGGTGGTGAACCGGCGCGACGGCAGCCGCGAGGAGGTCCCGGTGACCTGCCGCCTCGACACCGCCGAGGAAGTCTCCATCTACGAAGCCGGCGGAGTGCTGCAGCGCTTCGCGCAGGATTTCCTGGCCGAATCCCAGGCCGCCTGAACCCGAGGAACCAGCATGTCCCATCGTGCCCAGATCCGCATTCCCGCCACCTACATGCGCGGCGGCACCAGCAAAGGGGTGTTCTTCCGCCTGCAGGACCTGCCGGAGGCGGCACGGGAGCCGGGCCGTGCGCGTGACCGCTTGCTGCAGCGGGTGATCGGCAGCCCCGATCCCTACGCCAAGCACATCGACGGAATGGGGGGGGCCAGTTCCAGCACCAGCAAGACCGTGATCCTGTCGCCGAGCACGCGGGCCGGGCACGACGTCGACTATCTGTTCGGCCAGATCGCCATCGACCGCGACTTCGTCGACTGGAGCGGAAATTGCGGCAATCTCTCGGCGGCGGTGGGACCCTTCGCCATTGCCTCCGGGCTGATCCCCGCCGAGCGCCTGCCGCGCGACGGAACCGCGGTGGTGCGCATCTGGCAGGCCAATATCGGCAAGACCATCGTCGCCCACGTGCCCATGCGCGACGGCGCGGTGCAGGAGACCGGTGACTTCGAGCTCGACGGGGTGACCTTCCCGGCCGCCGAGGTGCCTCTGGAATTCCTCGATCCGGCGGCCGACGACGAGGACGGTGGCGGCGCCATGTTCCCCACCGGCAACGTGGTCGACATGCTCGAGGTTCCCGGAGTCGGCAGCTTCCGCGCCACCATGATCAATGCCGGGATCCCGACCATCTTCCTCGACGCCAAGGATCTGGGATACCGGGGTACCGAACTGCAGGACGCGATCAACCTGGACCCCGCGGCGCTCGCCCGTTTCGAGACCATTCGCGCGCACGGGGCCATGCGCATGGGCCTGATCCGCACGCTGGAAGAGGCCGCCACGCGCCAGCACACGCCCAAGGTAGCCTTCGTGGCCCCGCCGGCCGGCTACGTCGCCTCCAGCGGCAAATCCATCGCCGCCGGCGACGTCGACCTGCTGGTGCGCGCCATGTCCATGGGCAAGCTGCACCACGCCATGATGGGCACGGCGGCGGTGGCCATCGGCACCGCGGCGGCGATTCCCGGCACCCTGGTGAACCTGGCCGCCGGCGGTGGGACTCGCAGTGCGGTGCGCTTCGGGCATCCGTCGGGAACGCTTCGCGTGGGCGCCGAGGCCGTGCTCGAGCAGGGCCAGTGGAAAGTGACCAAGGCCTTGATGAGCCGCAGCGCGCGCATTCTCATGGAAGGCTGGGTGCGTATTCCGGGCGACGCCTTCTGAAAGACCCTGCGCGGCTGCCCGAGCGGCTGCCGGCGACACGGCGCTGAGCGAGAATCCCCGGCATGAGCTCAGACCCCTCCCAGGGCCGCCCGGCCCCCGACCCGCTGCTGGTCGACCTCGCCGACTACGTGCTGGACCGCACGCGCTTTCTCGGACTGGCGCTGGAGACGGCGCGCCTGTGCCTGATCGACAGCCTCGGCTGCGGCCTGGAGGCGCTGGACTACCCGGCCTGCACCAAGCTGCTGGGCCCGGTGGTCCCCGGCACCATCGTGCCCCAGGGCGCCAGGGTGCCCGGCACGCCCTACCAGCTGGACCCGGTCAGCGCCGCCTTCAACCTGGGCGCCATGGTGCGCTGGCTGGACTTCAACGACACCTGGCTGGCGGCCGAATGGGGCCACCCTTCCGACAATCTGGGCGGCATCCTGATGGTGGCCGACTGGCTCAGCCGCGTGGCCGTGGCGGCAGGCAAGCCCGCGCTGGTGATGCGCGACGTGCTCAACGCCATGGTGCAGGCGCATGAGATCCAGGGCGTGCTCGCGCTCGAGAACTCCTTCCATCAGGTCGGGCTGGACCATGTGCTGCTGGTCAAGGTGGCCACGACCGCGGTCTGCGGGCGCCTGCTCGGCCTGAGCCGGGCGGAGCTCATCGATGCCATCTCCCTGGCCTGGGTGGATGGCCAGGCGCTGCGCACCTACCGGCACGCCCCCAACACCGGCAGCCGCAAGAGCTGGGCCGCCGGCGACGCCACCAGCCGCGGCGTGCGGCTGGCGCTGATCGCCCGCACCGGGGAAATGGGGTATCCCACGGCGCTGAGCGCGCCCACCTGGGGCTTCCAGGACGTCAGCTTCGGCGGCAAACCGCTGCGTCTGCCGCGGGCGCTGGGCAGCTACGTGATGGAAAACGTGCTGTTCAAGATCAGCTTTCCGGCGGAGTTCCACGGCCAGACCGCCGTGGAGGCCGCGCTGGCCCTGCATGCCCAGCTGGCCGCCAGCGGGCGCAGCGCCGCGGACATCGATCGCGTCAGCATCCGCACCCAGGCGGCCTGCCTGCGCATCATCGACAAGCAGGGCCCGCTGCACAACCCGGCCGATCGCGATCATTGCATCCAGTACATGGTCGCGGTGGCGCTGCTGCACGGACGCCTGACGGCGGCGGACTACGAGGACGCGGTGGCCGCCGATCCGCGCATCGACGCGCTGCGCGCGCGCATCCACTGTGTCGAGGATCCGCGCTTCACCGCCGACTATCACGACCCCGACAAGCGCTCCATCGCCAACGGGCTGTGCGTGACGCTCCGGGACGGCACTGCGCTGCCGGAGGTCCTGGTGGAATACCCCGTCGGCCACAGGCGCCGGCGTGCCGAGGGCGAGCCCTTGCTGGAGGCCAAGTTCCGCGCCAAGGTGGCGCGGCGCTTCGCACCCAGGCAGCAGCATGCCATCCTGCAGGCCTCGCTGGACACCGCGCGACTTGCGCAGATGCCGGTGCACGAGTACGTGGACCTGTACTGCGCGGGTTGACCCCCCCGGGGGGCGGCCTCAGCCCTCGACGAGCAGGCTTTGGAGCGCGGCGCGCAGGGTCGCGGGCAGCGTCACGGGGCGCGAGTCGGCACGGCGCACGAACACGTGCACCATGCGCGCCAGCGCGCAGGGCTGCAAGGCCTGCCGCGCGCGCGGATCGAACAGGCCCAGGCGGTAGGTGACCGAGGAGTTGCCGAGGCGCTCGACCGCCAGGCCCACCTCGAGTTCGCCCGGATAGGCCACCGGTGCGAGATAGTCGCATTCGGAGCGAACGATGAAGCCCACGACATCCCCGGTGTGGATGTCCAGGCCTCCGCGCTCGATCAGGTAGGCGTTGATCACGCTGTCGAAGTACTGGTAGTACACCGCGTTGTTGACATGTCCGTAGACATCGTTGTCGCCCCAGCGCGTGCTCAGGCGCGCGCGATGGGGGAATTGCGGGACCGGCTGCGGCATGGACGGCATGGCGGCGCGGATCAGAAGGCGGCCTGGTAGATCGCCAGTGCGTCGGCCTCGTCCAGAGGCCGCGGGTTGTTCTGCAGCAGTCGCTGCTGCCCCATGGCCTCGCGGGCCAGCAAGCCGAGCCCGGTGGCTTCGACCCCGCAGTCGCGCAAGCGAGTGGGCAGGCCGCTGCGCGCGCACAGCCCGGCCATGTGCTCGATCATCTGGATCGCACCGGCCTCGCCGGGCGCGGCCTGCGGCAACAGGACCGCGGCCAGCTCGGCGTAGAGTTCCGCGGCCGCCGGCTGGTTGAAGCGCAGCACATGGGGCAGCACCAGCGCATTGCTCAGCCCGTGCGGCAGGTGGTGGATGCCGCCCAGCGGATAGGCCAGCGCATGCACCGCCGCCACCGGCGCGTTGTCGAAGGCCATCCCGGCCAGCATCGCGCCGCGCAGCATGTCCTGCCTCGCCTGCAGATCCTCGCCATGCTCGACCGCGCGCAGCAGGCTGCCCCCCAGCAGGCGCAGCGCCTCACGCGCCAGCATGTCGGACATGGGGTTCTTGCGACGCGCGCTGGTGTAGGCCTCGATGGCATGCACCATGGCGTCGATTCCGGTGGCCGCCGTCACCGCGGCGGGCAGGCCGCGGGTCAGCGCCGCGTCCAGCACCACGGCATCCGCCAGCAAGGCGGCATTCACGATGCCCGACTTGGTCGTCGCCCCGGTGGTGACGATGGCCACCCGCGTGACCTCGGAGCCGGTGCCCGCGGTCGTGGGCACCTGCAGCAGAGGCAGGCGCCGGGCGCGAACGCTCTCCACCCCGTAAAGCTGCGGCAGCTCCAGGCGATTGTCGGGGTGGGCCAGGCAGGCCACGATCTTGGCCACGTCCATGCTGCTGCCGCCGCCGAAACCGATCACCAGGCCGGCCCCCACCTCCCTCGCCTGGGTGCAGGCGAACAGGGCCACGTGGTCGGGAGGATCCGCCTGCACGCCATCGAAGACCTGCACCTGCAGCCCGGCTTCGCGCAGCGCCCGCAGCGCGGGCTCGAACAGACCGGCCTTGCGCACGCCGGCATCGGTGACCAGGAGGGCGGAACGGGCCTCCGGGGCATAGCGCGCCGCCAGGTCGCCCAGGCGAGCGCAGGCGCCGATGCCCGCCTCGACGTGGCGCACGGTCTGGAAGGCGTAGTCCTGCGCGGGATGCGTGGCCTGCATGCTGCGGTCTCCATGGATCGGGACGCCGCCGGCGAACCCGTAGCCCGCATGCTAACGCTGGCGCACCGCCGGGTCCCGGGGATGGCCAGCGCAAGGCTGGGCACAAGGGGCGGCAGCAAGGGCCGACGCCAAGCTTGATGCGTTGCAATGTTTCCGTTTGTATCCTTGATTAGGATTTTCCCGCATAACAACCCCGAACAGGTCCGGGCCGCCGCAGGGATGCGGGCGACCCGGCCGAGCGGAGAATGCCATGGATCGCCGAAGCCCTTCCCGACGCCCGCCCAGCGGGCGCGGCCCCCGCCCGCGCCGTGCCGCCGGAGCACGCCTCGCCCTCGGGCTGCTGATGGCGCTGCCCTGGTTCCTGGCTCGCGCGGCTGGGCCGGCGCAGGACGGCAGTTTCATCCCCATCGACCCCGCCCAGCGCACCGCCCTCGGAGTGCGCGTGGCCGAAGTCCGCGCGGCCGCCTCGGCGGACCTCAGACTGCCCGCGCGCGTGGTGGTTCCCGTGCAGGCCCAGGCGGTGATCGCCGCACCGGCTCCCGGGGTGATGACGCGCCTGGACGCCGCGGCCGGCGACGCCGTGCGCCGGGGTCAGCTGCTGGGCGAGATGCAAAGCCCCGAGGTCGCGCAGCTCCAGCGCGACGCGGACGATGCCCGCATCCAGTTCGACCTGGCCCGCGAACAGCACCGTCGCGATGCCGCGCTGCTGGCCGAGGGCATCATTCCCGCGTCGCGTGCCCAGGCCGCGGCCGCGCGCGAAGGCCAGGCGGCCGCCTTGCTGCGCGAGCGCCGGCTGGCGCTGCGGCTGCGCGGCGCAGGCAGCGGCCTCGACGGCCGGGTGCGTCTGCTGTCCCCGATCGACGGCGTGGTCGCCCAGGCCCAGGCCCTGCCGGGCCAGCGCGTGGATGCCGGCGCCCCCTTGTTCCACCTGATGGCCGCGAACTCGCTGGCCCTGGAGATCGACGCCACGGCCGAGCAGGCCGCGGTGCTGCGCGCCGGCGCTCAGGTGGAGGTCGCGGGCACTTCGGCCCGCGGCGTGCTGCTGGCCCTGGCGCCGGCGCTGACTGCGGGGCAGCATGTGGTGCTGCGCGCGCGCCTGCGCGAACCAGGCGGGCTGCGCGCCGGCGCCATGGTGCAGGCGCGGGTGCAGTTGCCTGCTCGCGCCGGCATGTTCGCGGTGCCACCGTCGGCGCTGACCAGCGTGGCCGAGCGGGAATCGGTGCTGGTCGAGCAGGACCAGGGGTTTCGGGTCGTGCCGGTGCGCGTGGTCGCGCGCCTGCCTGATGCGGCGATCGTCGACGGCCCGCTGCATGCGGGCCAGCAGGTGGCCATCAGCGGTGTGGCGGCGCTGAAGGCCGGCGCGGGCGCGAAGCCATGATCCTGCACGCCCTCACCCACGCGGCGCTGCGCCAGCGCCTGGTCACGCTGGGCGCGACCCTCGCGCTGGCGGTCGCGGGCCTGTTCGCCTGGCGAGCGCTGCCGGTCGACGCGTTCCCCGACGTGTCCTCGCCCCAGGTCAAGGTGATCATGAAGGCGCCGGGCATGACCCCCGAGGAGGTGGAGACGCGGGTCGTGCTGCCCATCGAGCAGGAAGTGCTGGGCATCGCGCGCAAGCGCATCGTGCGCTCCATCTCCAAGTATGGCATCGCCGACGTCACCGTGGACTTCGAGGAAGGCACCGACGTGTACTGGGCGCGCCAGCAGGTCGCCGAAGCGCTGTCCAATGTGCGTGCGGACCTGCCACCCTCCGTGCAGGGAGGCCTGGCACCCATCACCACGCCCCTGTCGGATGTGTTCATGTTCACCGTGAAAGGGCCCGCCAGCCTGGCGCAAAAGCGCAGCGCGCTGCAATGGCTGGTGCGCCCCGCGCTTCGCACGGTGCCTGGCGTGGCCGACGTGAACATGCTGGGTGGCGACCAGCGCGTATTCGAAGTCGTGCCCGACCCGGCGCGCATGGCCGCGCGCGGCGTCGGCCTGGAAGCGCTGCGCGCGGCGCTCCTGGCCAACAACAGCAACGACGGCGCCGGACGCCTGGACGAAGGCGAGGAAACCCGCATCGTGCGCGTGCAGGGAGCCTATCGGGATGCCGCCGACATCCGGGACACCGTGATCACGGCCCAGGGGGGCTCGGTGGTGCGCGTGGGCGACGTGGCGCAGGTGCGCATGGCCAGCAGCACGCGCTACGGCATTGTCACCGAGGACGGAAAAGGCGAGGCCGTCGAGGGCATCGTGCTGGCCCTGCGGGGAGCCAATGCCTCGAAGCTCATCGCCGGCGTGCGCGCACGCCTGGCCGAGGTCGAGCCGCGCCTGCCGCAGGGCATGAGGCTGCGCGTGTTCTACGACCGCAGCCAGCTGGTCCAGCGCGCGGTGGGCACGGTGATGCGCGCGCTGGCCGAGGCCGTGGTGCTGGTGGTGGTGATGCTGCTGGCCTTCCTGGGCAACTGGCGCGCCGCCCTGGTGGTCGCGCTGACCCTTCCGCTGTCGGCGCTGGCCACCTTCGTACTGATGCGATGGGCCGGACTGTCGGCCAACCTGATGAGCCTGGGCGGCCTGGCCATCGCGCTGGGCATGCTGGTCGACGCCGCGGTGGTGGTGGTGGAGAATCTGGTCAGCCATATGGGCCACGACCCCAGCCGGGCGGCCTCGGCGGATGCCGGCGCGGCCACCAGCGATCGCCTCGCACGGGTGCTGCGCGCGGTCTCGGAAGTCGCGGGCCCGGTGCTGTCGGGCGTGGCCATCATCGGCATCGTGTTCCTGCCCCTGCTGTCCTTGCAGGGACTGGAGGGCAAGTTGTTCCGTCCGGTGGCGCTGACCATCGTGTTCGCGCTGGCGGCATCGCTGCTCATCGCGCTGACCACGGTGCCGGTGATGGCCTCGATGCTGCTGCGCAAGGTCAGCCATGCCGACCCTTGGCTGGTCCGCAGGCTGTCCGCCGGCTACGCACGCGTACTGGACTGGAGCTTCGCGCATGCGCGCACGGTGGTGGTGCTCGCCCTGGTGTCCCTGGTGGCCGCGGGCTTGGCCTACACCCGCGTGGGCAAGACCTTCATGCCCACGCTGGACGAAGGGGACATCATCCTGCAACTGCAAAAGCTGCCGTCGGTGGGCCTGGGCGCCACCGCGGCCCTGGACCTGCGGGTCCAGCGCGCGCTGCTCCAGCAGGTGCCGGAGATCCGCGCCATCATCGCGCGCAGCGGCTCCGACGATCTCGGGCTGGACCCCATGGGCCTGAACGAGACCGATACCTTCCTGGTGCTCAAGCCGGCCTCCGAATGGCGCGGCGACAAGGCCCAGGTGATCGAGGCCATCCGCAAGGTCATGCAGCGATTCCCGGGCTTGGATTACACCTTCACCCAGCCGATCGAGATGCGCGTGTCGGAAATGCTCACCGGCTCCCGCGGCGATCTGGTGGTGAAGATCTTCGGGCCCGATCTCGGCCAGCTCGGCAAGCTGGCCCAAGAGGTAGCGCAGGTGCTGCGCGGCCTTCCCGGCGCGCAGGACGTCCTGGCCGCGCGCACCGAGGGCGTGCAGTACCTCACGGTGGACGTCGACCGCCTGGCCGCCGGACGCGCCGGGTTCGACGTGCAATCCCTGCAGAGCGACCTGCGCGCGCTGGTCGAGGGCCAGCAGCTCGGCGTCGTGCTCGAGGGCGTGCGCCGCACCCCGTTGCTGCTGCGCGGTGGCCCGGAGCTGCGCGATCAGCCGCAGAGCTTCGCCGACCTGCGCATCACCGCTCCCGACGGCCGCAGCTGGCCCCTGTCCTACCTGGCCCGTCTGCGCCCGACCCTGGGGCCGGTGCTGGTGACCCACGAGGACGGAAGCCGCTTCGCCACGGTCCAGGCCAACGTGGGCGGGCGCGACCTGGTGGGATTCGTCGCCGAGGCCCGGCGCGCGGTGGCCGCCCGGGTCCAGCTGCCCGAAGGCGTACGCCTGCAATGGGGTGGCCAGTTCGAGAACCAGCAGCGCGCCGCAGCCCGCCTGGGACTGGTGGTGCCGCTGGCCCTGGGGCTGATTTTCGTGCTGCTCATGACCACCTTCGGCTCCCTGCGCCAGTCGGTGCTGGTGTTCGCGAACATCCCCTTCGCCTTGGTCGGCGGAGTGCTGGCGCTGTGGGTCAGCGGCGAGTACATGTCCGTACCCGCATCGGTGGGATTCATCGCGCTGCTGGGCATCGCCGTGCTTAACGGCGTGGTTCTGGTGAGTCATTTCAACGAGCTGCTGCAGCGCGGGCTGCCGCTGGCGCAGGCCGTGCGTGAAGGCTCGATGCGCCGGCTGCGCCCGGTCATGATGACCGCCAGCATCACCGCTCTGGGCCTGATTCCGCTGCTGTCGGCCAGCGGCCCCGGCTCGGAGATCCAGAAGCCCCTGGCCGTGGTGGTGGTCGGCGGGCTGTTCAGTTCCACGGTGCTGACCCTGGTGCTGCTGCCGCTGCTGTTCGCGCGCTTCGGTGTGCCCCGCATCGCGCGACAGGCCGACGGGGCAGCTGCGGAGAATCGCCCATGAACGTCTTGCCGGGCATGATCGTCGTGGCAGCCTGCGCGGGCCTGCTTCCCGGCGCAGGAGCCGCGGCGCTCGGCGCCACTGCGCCCATCCCCCCCGCCGCGCCAGGCTCGCAGGCGCGCCCGTCCAGCCCCGCCGCGGGCGCGCCCGAAGCCGCCCTGCCCGACGCCGGATCCTTCGCCCAGCCCACGCTGCCGCGCGCCGACCTGCTGCACCAGCTGCTGGCGCAGGCTCCGTCGCTGGCCGAGGCGCGCGCGCTGCGCGATGCGGCCGGGGCCCGCGGCGACGCCCTGCGCGCGGGCTCGCAGGAGTTCACGGCGCAGGCCCAGTTGCAGCAACGCCGCGTGGACGAAGCGCCGGACAATGGCCGCTACGCCGAATGGCAGCTCCAGCTCAACCGCCCCTTGCGCCTTCCCGCGCAAGCGCGGGCGGACCGCGCACTGGCCGACGCGCTGGCCGCACAGGCTCGCGAGGCGCAACGCACCGCGCGCCGTGAGCTGCTCGATCAGCTCCTGCGTGCCTGGTTCGACACCCAGCTGGCCGACGCCGATGCCGAGCTGGCACGCGCCTCGGCGCAGGCCCTGGACCGGCAGGCCGGCGTGGTGCAGCGGCGCGAACAGCTGGGCGATGCCAGTCGCCTGGAATACGACCTGGTACGCGCCGAACGGGCCCGGGCCGATGCGGCCGCGCTGCAGGCCCAGGGGCGCGCCTCCAGCCAGCGCGCCGCGCTGCTGGCGCGCTGGCCGCTGCTGGCCGCGGATCCCGGCTTGCGCGGCGATCCGGGCAGTGCGGTCGAGCTGCTGGATGCTCCCGCCGACGACGCGGCGCTACGCCAGCGTGTGCTGGAGCACAGCGCCACGCTGGCGCTTGCGCGCAGCGCCGTGCGTCAGGCCCAGGCTCAGGCCGACCAGGCGCGCGCCGCGCGCACGCCCCAGCCCACGGTGGGAGCCTACCTGGGCTCGGATCGCGGGGGCCGCGAGCGTATCGTCGGACTGCAGCTCCAGATACCCATCGGCGGCGCGGCCCGGGCTGCGGGAGAACGTGCGGCCCTGGCCGACCTGGACGCCGCGCAATGGCGGCTGCAGGAACTGCGCATGCGGGTGCTGGAACAGGCGCAGAGCCTGAGTGCCCAGGCCCGTGCACAGGCACGCGCCGCCCAGGCCCTGATGCTGGCCGCGGCCAGCCAGCAGGCGGCGCTGGCACGCACGCAGCGCGCCTGGGAACTCGGCGAGGCCGGCGTGGCGGACTGGTTGCTCGCCCGGCGCAACGCCCTGGATACGCGCATGCAGGCCGTGCAGGCGCGCTTCGACGCCGCCCGCATGAACGCGCTGCTGCGCCTGCAGGAAGGCCTGATGGACGAGGCCAGTGCCGAGGCCCCCGCTGCACGGCCCTGAGGCGGGCCGAGCGCTGCGTGCTTCGGCGGAGTGTGCTTCAGCGGAGTGTGCTTCAGCGGAGCGTGCTTCAGCGGAGCGTGCTTCAGCGGAGCGTGCTTCAGCGAAGCGTGCTTCAGCGGCGCTGCGCCTGCAGGCATTGCGCCTGCACCTGCTGCGCGCGCGCCTGCGGGCTGAAGACCCGGCTGTCCGGGCTGCTGTAGATGGCACGGGCCAGGCGCTGCAGAATCAGCGCCTGATGCGGGTGCTCCGGTCCCAGCAGGCGCATGCCGTCGGCCTGCGCGTCCTGGAAGCTGCGCCCGGCGAGGAAGTCGGCCTGCAGGGTCGAGGCGATGAGCCCGAAGCGCTGGCAGTTCGGCGGGCCGCCCAGCGCGGCCTGGGCGCGTGGTGGCGCCGCCGCCAGCAGCAGCGCCGCCGCGGCCAGCGAGGGCAGGAGCCGGATCGATCCACGCGTCATGGGTCCATTGTCGCACCGCCCGCGGCTTCGGCGCGCGCCAGCGGCCCCCCCCGGCGGCGCGGTGACGACCCGCCGGAACGCCGCCCGCGCGCCTCAGGAGCCGAAATCCAGCGGCAGACCCACGTAGTTCTCGGCGATGGTGCGTTGCCCGGCTTCGGAATGCAGCAGGTATTCCAGCTCGGCTTCCTGGAACCGCGCATGGATTTCACCCTGCTCGGGGAACTCGTGCATGAGCTGGGTGAACCACCAGGAAAAGCGCTCCCCGCGCCAGATGCGCTTGAGGCAGCGCGCGGAGTAGCCGTCCAGCCCCGCCTCGCTGTGCTCGGCGTAGTACTCGATCAAGGCCGCGGACAGGTATTTCACGTCGCTGGCGGCAAGGTTCAGGCCCTTCGCCCCGGTAGGGGGGACGATGTGCCCGGCGTCGCCCGCCAGGAACATCCGTCCGAATCGCAGAGGCTCGGTGACGAAGCTGCGCAGCGGCGCGATGCTCTTTTCCAGGGAAGGGCCGGTGACGAGTTGCTCGCGCGCGCTTGGGTCCAGGCGCGCGCGCAGCTCGTCCCAGAAGCGCTGGTCGCTCCAGTTCTCCACCTTCTCGCTCAGGGGCACCTGCACGTAGTAGCGGCTGCGGGTCAGCGAGCGCTGCGAACACAGGGCAAAGCCCCGCGGGCTGTTGATGTAGATGAGTTCGTGATGCACGGGCGGCGTGTCCGACAGCAGGCCCAGCCAGCCGAAGGGGTAGACCCGCTCGAACTCGCGGATCGCCGCGCGCGGCGCGCTGGCCCGGCACACACCGTGGAATCCGTCGCAACCGGCGATGAAATCACAGTCCAGCCTGTGACGCGTTCCTTCGTGCAGGAAGCTCACGCTGGGCCTGGCAGTGTCGAAATCCTGCACCGCGACTTCCGACGCGGTGTAGAAGCTGCGCAGGCCGGCCGCCTGGCGAGCCTCCATCAGATCCCGGGTCACCTCGGTCTGGCCGTAGCAGATGACCTTTTTCCCCCCCGTCAAGCGCTCCAGGTCGATGCGGTTACGCTGGTTGTGCCACAGCAGGTCGAAACCTGCGTGCACCAGCCCCTCCCGGTGCATGCGCTCGCCCACGCCGGCCTCGTCGAGCAGGTCGACCGTGACCTGCTCCAGGATGCCCGCGCGGATGCGCGACAGCACGTGCTCGGCGCTCTGGCGCTCGATGATCACCGCATCCACGCCGGCCTTGTACAGCAACTGGCCCAGCAGCAGCCCCGAGGGGCCGGCGCCGATGATGGCGACTTGGGTACGCATGAGATGTCTCCGTATTCGTATATCGAGGATTCGGAGACTCTAGGTCCGCCGCGCCTGGTTTCGTAGCAGGCCCTCGCGGTCTTTGCGCGCTGCATGCACAATCTGTGCGATCATCGCGCAGAATTGCGGAACCCCCCTCCCCCTCCCCCTTCCGCCTTCCCCGCCCTCCCGCCATGCCCGCCCGCTCCCGCCACGACCTGGTCCGCGCCGGCATCGCGCACGTCGATTTCATCGAGGGCATGGCCAAGGGCATGGCGGTGCTCGAGAGCTTCGACACCGAGCGCCAGCGGCTCAACGCCACGCTGACCGCCGAGCGCGCCGGCATCACCCGCGCGGCCGCGCGCCGGCATCTGCTCACGCTGGCGCACCTCGGCTACCTGGAGACCGACGGCAGCTATTTCTGGCTGTCCAGCAAGGTGCTGCGCTTCTCGGGAAGCTATCTGGCCTCGGCACGCCTGCCGAGGGCCATCCAGCCCACGCTCAACCGGCTCGCGCTGCAGGCCCGACTGGCCTTCTCCGGCGTGGTCCTGGACCGCGACGAGGTGGTGATCGTCGCGCGCAGCGGTGCCGAGCGCGGCGCCGCGGAATCCGGGGCCCAGCGCATCATTGCCTACGGCGTGCACCTGGGCGCGCGCCTTCCCGCCCACGCCACCTCCACCGGGCGCGTGCTCCTGGCCGCGCTTTCGCGCGCCCAGCTGGCCAGCTGGATGAAGGGCCGAAGCTTCGCTCGCCTGACGCCCCTGACCCGCACCGAGCCGCGCGAACTGCGCGCGACCATCGAGCAGGTGCGCCGCCAGGACTGGTGCCTGGCCAGCGAGGAACACGAACTCGGCGTGCATGCGCTGGCCGTGCCGGTGCGCAACGCGGCAGGCGTGACGGTGGCCGCGCTCAATGCGGTCAGCTCCCCCCAGCGCGTGAGCGCACATGCCCTGCAAGGCGAACTGCTTCCCCTGCTGCAGGAGGCCGCGCACGAGCTGCGCCCGCTGGTCTGAGCCCGACCCTTGCTCCCGGGCCTTGCGGGGTTACCGAGGCACCAGCATGGCTGGCGCGGTACCGGCGTACAGCGAATCGACCAGTTCGGCGCGGTGCTGCAACATCGCCCGCTGGTTGATCGAGCCCTTGTCGGTGATCTCGCCGCGGTCCAGCGAAGGCGCCTCCACCAGCACCAGCGCGCGCGCCACGCGCGTGGCGCTGCCGGTACCTTGCTGCCACAAGGTATCCACCAGGCGCTGGAAAAACTCCCGCACCTGAGGATGTTCGAGCACCTGTGCCGCCGGCGTGCCGGGCGGCAGGCCGGCCAGCGCCCGACATTCGTCCAGGCGCGGCACGATCAGCGCACCCAGGTCGTCGCGGTCGGGCGCGGTCAGCACGGCGTCATGCACACAGGGGGCGCCCAGCTGGGCGATACGTGCGCGCAGCGGCCCGCAACTCACGAAGGTTCCGCTGGACAACTTGAAATCCTCGGCGATCCGCCCGTCGAAGCGCAGGCCACGCCGCGGTTCCCCGGGGTCCACGAAACGCGCGGCGTCCCCGGTACGGTAGTAGCCTTCCTCGTCGAAGGCCTCGGCCGTCTGCTCCGGCGCGCGCCAGTAGCCCGGCATGACATTGGGGCCGCGAAAGCGCACCTCCAGCTTGCCGTCCAGCGCAACCAGCTTGAGTTCCACGCCCGGCACCGGCAGGCCGATATGCCCGGACTCGACCTCGGGCCCGAGGGCGAACATGGCGGACGGCGCGGTCTCGGTCATGCCCAGGCCGGTCAGCATGCAGATGCGCTCTCCCACCTCGGACTCAGCCAGCGCGTCGAGCTCGTCCCACACCGCCTGCGACAGCCCGGCTCCCGCGAAGAAAAAGGCCTGGACCCGCGAGAACAGTTGCCTGCGCAGCTGCGCGTCCTCGCGCATGGCCGAGGCGATTTCCTCGAAGCCCTTGGGAACGTTGAAATACACGGTGGGGGCGATCTCCCGCAGGTTGCGCAGGGTCTCGCCGATGCCTTGCGGGGTCGGCTTGCCGTCGTCGATGTACAAGGTGCCGCCGTTGTACAAGGCAATGCCCACGTTATGGTTGCCGCCGAAGGTATGGTTCCACGGCAGCCAGTCGACCAGCACCGGTGGCTGCTCGCCCAGGAAGGGCATGGACTGCAGGATCATCTGCTGGTTGGCACACAGCATGCGCTGGGTGTTGACCACGGCCTTGGGGTTGCGGGTCGAGCCCGAGGTGAACAGGAACTTGGCGATGGTGTCCGGGCCCACCTTTTCATGGGTATGGCGCAGATCCAGCGGCGGCTGCCTCAGCAAGGTGTCGAAGGGCGTGCCGGGGCGAGCCTGCAGTTCCCCTCGCGCCAGCACCACCTCGATCTGCGGGTCCAGGACCGCGCGCAACGCCGGCTCGTAGGCCGCGTCGCTGGCGAACACCAGGCCGGGGGTCAGGGTGCGCACCACGTGACGCAGCTTGGCGTAATCCCGCGACACCAGCGCATAGGCGGGAGACACCGGCGCGTGGGGTATGCCGGCCAGCATGGCCCCCAGGGCCAGCTGCAGCTGCTCCAGGCTGTTCTCCCCCAGCACCAGGATCGGGTGCTCGGCGTCGAGGCCGCGCGCCAGCAGCGCCGTGGCGATGCGCCGCGCCCGCTCGAGCATGTCGGCGTAGCCGATGCGGATCCACTCGCCGTCGGTGCCGCGGCGTGCCACGAACACCCGCTGCGGCGCCTCGCGCGCCCAATGTTCCAGGCGATCGCTCAGGCGCTGGGGATACTCGCCCAGGGCCTCCGGCGAGCGCAGCACGAGGGCACCATCGGGGCGCCGCTGCATCTCGACCTGCACGCAGCCGCCGATGTGGCAGGCACGCGCGCGCGGGCGTGGGGCCTTCCCGGACGTGACGACGGCATCCATGCTCAAGGCTCCTTGCGCACTTTCGCGGCGCGGCCGGCCAGGAAATCCTGCAGGCGCTGCTTGGCCGCGTCATCCGCCTGGGCGATGGCCGCCATCAGCGACTCCACGAACAAGCCCTCGGCCTGGGGCATGCCGGCGATGCGCGGCAAGGCATGCTGCACCGCGAAATTCGACAGCGGCGCGTTGGAGGCGATGCGCCGGGCCAGGGCGAAGCCCTTGTCGAGCCCCTCCCCCACGCCGACCTTGTACTGCACCAGGCCGGCGGCCAGCGCCTCGTCGGCGTCCAGCACGCGCCCGGTGAGCATCATGTCGGTCATGCGTGCATGCCCGATGAGCTGGGAAATGCGCGAGGAGCCGCCTCCTCCGACGAACAGGCCGCGCTGCCCCTCCGGCAAGCCGAAAATGGCGTCCGGCTCGGCCACGCGGATATGCGTGGAGGCCGCCAGCTCCAGTCCGCCGCCCACCACCGCGCCATGCAGCACCGCGACCACGGGCGCGCGCCCGAACTGCACTCGCTCGAAGGCTGCATGCCAGGAACGCGAATGCACAATGCCCTCGGCGACACTGCGCTCGCTGAGCTCCGACAGGTCCAGCCCGGCGCAGAAATGCTCCCCGCGCGCCGACAGCACCACCGCTCGCACCTGCGCCGGCAGGTTCGCGAAGGCCTGGTCGATGGCCGCGATCAGCTCGTCGCTGATGGCGTTGCGCTTGGCGGGACGGTCGAGCTCCACATGGGCGATTCCCGGCTCGGGGTGGGAGACGTGCAGCAGCGGAGCGGAGCGGGCCATGGCGATGTTCGGATCCAGAAAAACTTCATAGTAGTAACTATCAATACCGGGATCTCCCCGGGAAAACCCTGCTTCTACCGCTGCAGAGCCGAGCATACGAAGTCGGCCCACGGCTTATTATTTGCAATTCTGAACTTTCCACCAAGGCTCGCACCCCCCGGAGCAGCGCATGAATCCCGACGATCTGATCGCCATCGACGTACACACCCACGCCGAGGTGTCCTGCTGGAATCCCTTCGACAACTACGGCGAGGAGTACGACCGCGCGGCCGACAGGTATTTCCGCTCGGCGCGGCGCCCGACCATCGAGGAAACCGTGGCCTACTACCGCGACAAGCGCATCGGCCTGGTGATGTTCACGGTGGACGCCGAGACCCAGCTCGGACGCCGGCGCATTCCCAACGAGGAGATCGCCGCGGCCGCACGCGACAACCCCGACATACTGATCGCCTTCGCCAGCATCGACCCGCACAAGGGTCGCATGGGCGCGCGCGAGGCGCGACGCCTGATCGAGGACTACGGAGTCAAGGGCTTCAAGTTCCACCCCACGGTGCAGGGCTTCCACCCCTACGACCGCATGGCCTGGCCCATCTACGAGGTGATCGACGAGTACAAGCTTCCGGCGATCTTCCACAGCGGACACTCGGGCATCGGCAGCGGCATGCGCTGTGGCGGCGGACTGCGCCTGGAGTACTCCAACCCGATGCACCTGGACGACGTGGCCATCGCGTTTCCGGACATGCAGATCGTCATCGCCCATCCGTCGTGGCCGTGGCAGGACGAGGCCCTGTCGGTGGCCATGCACAAGCCGAATGTCTGGCTCGACCTGTCGGGCTGGAGCCCGCGCTACTTCCCGCCGCAACTGGTGCAGTACGCCAACACCCTGCTCAGGGACCGCGTACTGTTCGGCTCCGACTTTCCGCTGATCACCCCCGAGCGCTGGATGAAGGACTTCGAGCAGGCCGGCTTCCGGCCCGAGGTGCACCAGCCCATCCTCAAGACGAATGCCATGCGCCTGCTCGGGCTGGGACCGAAGTCCGCGGCCTGAACCCTCGCCGGCACCTTGCCTGCGCCCCGATACGGCCCAGCGAAATGCCTGGCATTCACGGGTCAGGACACTACACATCCAGCCGCAGACGGGCGCTGAGCGCGCGCGAGCAACAGGGCAGGATCTGGTCGTTGCGGGCGCGCTCCTCGTCGGTGAGGTAGGAGTCCCGGTGCTCGGGCGTTCCCGCGAGCACGCGGGTCAGGCAGGTGCCGCACACTCCCTGCTCGCAGGAGGTAGGCAGGTCGACGCCGGCGGCGGCCAGCGCCTGCACGATGGTCTGCGCCGGCTCCACGCGCACCACCCGGCCGCTGGAGGCCAGCTCCACCTCGAAGGCCCCTGCCGGGGAAGGCGCCGTCTCGGCCGCGACGAAGTATTCGCGATGCAGGCGTGCATCGTCCCAGCCGGTGGCGCGCGCACCCTGCAGCACCCAGTCGATGAAGCCGCGCGGTCCGCAGACATAGAGGTGGGCGCCGGCCGGCGCGCCTTGCAGCAGCGCCGGCAGGTCGAGGCGCTGCGCGGAGGCGCCGTCGTCGTGGTGCAGATGCACGCGGCCCGCCCAGGCGCTGCGGCGCAGGCGCTCGACGAAGGCAGTGCGCGCCGCCGATCGCGTGCAGTAGTGCAAGGCGAACTCGCGCGCGTCCAGGTGCAACTGCTCGGCCATGCTGAGCAGCGGCGTGACGCCGATGCCGCCCGCCAGCAGCAGGCTGTACGGCGCGTCGCGATCCAGCCCGAAATGGTTGCGCGGCGCGCTGGCGCCCAGGATGTCGCCTTCGCGCACCTGCCGGTGCACCGCGGCCGAGCCGCCGCGCGACGCCGGCTCCAGCAGCACGCCGAGTTCGTAGCGTGAGCGCTCGGCCGGGCTGCCGGCCAGCGAGTACTGGCGCACCAGGCCGCCGCCGAGATGCAGGTCGATGTGCGCGCCGGCACTGAACGCCGGCAGCTCGCGCCCGTCGACGTCGCGAAGTTCGAGCCAGCAGATGTCCTGCGCGGCCATCTGCCTGGCGGTCACGCGCAGCCGGAGTTCGGGTTCGGGAAGACTCATGGGAGGTGATGTCGGGACAAGGGTTCAGGGGTTGCCGGCGCCGGCAGCCGGCAGTCGGCCCAGCAGATGGCCGTAGCGCACGCCCACGTAGGCGTGTTCGCGCATGAGCATCTCCGCGCGCGCGGCCTCGCCGGCTTCCAGAGCGTCGAGCACCAGCGCGTGCTGCAACTGGGCCACGCGCAGCTTTTCGTATTCCTGGCGCAGGCGCGTGGTGTCGATGATGATGGAGTCCGACGACGCAAAGGGAAGATGGTTGTTGCGCGCGATGGCGTCGGCGATCGCGCGACTGCCGCTGGCTTCGATGATGCACCGGTGAAAGCGGCCGTTCACCTCGCTCCAGCCGGCGATCGAGGCCGCGTCGAGCACGCCGGGGCCCAGCAGCTCGGCACCCTCGCGCACGCAGTCGCGCAGGGTCTCACGCACCTCGGCGCGCAGCCCCTGCTCGGCGCTGCGCCGCGCCGCCAGGCCCTCCAGCACGCCACGCACCTCGAGGCCGCACCGCACGTCCTGCTCCGAAAAGCTGCGCACCACGTAGCCGCGCGCTCCGGAGCGCTCGAGCAGGCCCTCCTGCTCCAGCGTGCGAAAGGCCAGGCGCACCGGCGTGCGCGAGACGCCGAGTTGCCCGGCCACCGGGATTTCGACCATGCGCGCCCCGGGGGCGTAACGGCCCTCGGAGATCAGCCTGCGCAGGGTGGTCAGCACCTGGATGGAATCGTGACGCACAAGAATGGGCCAAGCGGCGGTTATTGGATCCAATGGAACGCCAACGGGTCTTCCCCTTTGACGCCAGGGGCGAATTATGGTCGACTTTGGATCCAATTACACAGCCACCTGATGGCATGTTGATCAGGGTTTTCACGGAGGATGCGGATCATGTTCGTGCAGGATGCCTGGTACGTGGCGTGCACGCCCGACGAAATCGACGGCAAGCCCCTGGGGCGCACGCTGTGCGGCCATGCGGTGGCCCTGTTCCGCGACGCGCAGGGGCGCGCCGCGGCGGTGGAGGACTTCTGCCCGCATCGCGGCGCCCCGCTGTCGCTGGGCTTCGTGCGCGACGGCCGCCTGGTGTGCGGCTACCACGGGCTGGAAATGGGCGCCGACGGACGCGTATGCGCGATGCCCTGCCAGCGCGTACAGGGATTCCCGCGGGTGCGCAGCTTCCCCGTGGTCGAACGCTACGGTTTCATCTGGATCTGGCCGGGGCGCGCGGAACTCGCCGATCCCGCGAAGCTGCCGAAATTCGACTGGCTGGAAAGCCCCGAGTGGGCCTACGGCGGCGGGCTGTACCACATCGACTGCGACTACCGCCTGATGATCGACAACCTGATGGACCTGACCCACGAGACCTACGTGCACGCCAGCAGCATCGGACAGCGCGAGATCGAGGAGTCGGTGCCCGCGACGCGGGTCGACGGGGACATGGTGATCACCAGCCGCCACATGCAGGGCATCCAGGCCCCGCCCTTCTGGGCCGCCGCGCTGCGCGCCAACGACCTGCCCGGGGACCAGCCCTGCGACCGCTGGCAGATCTGCCGCTTCACTCCGCCCAGCCACGTGATGATCGAGGTCGGGGTGGCGTTGGCAGGCCATGGCGGCTACGAGGCCGAGGCGCGCTACAAGGCCTCCAGCATCGTGGTGGACTTCATCACCCCGGAAACCGAGACCACCCACTGGTATTTCTGGGGCATGGCACGCAACTTCAAGCCGGGCGATGCCGAGTTGACCGCGCGCATCCGCGAGGGCCAGGGCGGGATCTTCTCCGAGGACCGGGAAATGCTTGAACGCCAGCAACGCAACCTCAGCGCCCAGCCCCAGCGCTCGCTGCTCAAGCTGAACATCGATGCCGGAGGCGTCCAGTCGCGGCGCATCATCGATCGCATGATCGCGGCGGAACAGGCTGTGCCGCAGGCCGCCAGCGCCTGAGCCCAGGCCAGGCTGCAGGCATGGGCCGGTGTCGGCCCGCGCCTGCGGGCCAGGCCGGGCCGCACCGGGCCGCACCGGGCCGAAGCGCCGACGGCGTATCAGCGCGACCCGCGGGCCACGCGGTCCAGCAATTCGAACAGCATCAGGCGCTCGCCCGCCGACAGGCCGTGCAGCACCTCGGTTTCCATGTCACGCGAGGCCCGCAGCGAGGCCTCCGCGAGTTCGTCTCCCGCCTCGTCGAGCCGCACGAACACCGAGCGCTTGTCGTGCTCGTTGCGCTCGCGCAGGATCAGTCCGCGCGATTCCAGACGATCCAGCAGCACGGTCATGCCAGGCGCCGTGATGGCCAGCGCGCGCGCGAGCTGCTTTTGCGTGGCACGGCGGTTGTGGCGCAGCAATTGCAGGATGGTGAACTCCACCGGGCGCAGGCGCAAGGGCTCGCCGATGGCCTTCTGGAAGGCCGCGCGGGTGTGGATGGAGGCTCGCGCCAGCTGGTAGCCCAGCACGTGGCCCAGCACCGTCTGGTCCAGACCGGAAGCGGCGCCGCCGCGGCGCGCGGTGGCTTGGGGAACGGTGGAGTCGGAGCTCATGGACGGCAACCGGGGCGCGGTTCCGCGACTGTAGCAGGCCGCCTGGCGCGCGAAGCCCCGCGCTCCCAGGCAAGCGCAGCGCGCATCAGGCCGGCCGGCCCTGCTGTTCGTGGCGCACGAGCAGCTTGCCGTCCCGCAGCCCGGCCAGGCGCAGGTGGTAGCCGATGGGCAGCAGGCGCAGCGACCAGCGCCCCTCCACGGCCCCCCAGATGCCGCGCGGGAACAGCAGCGCGAAACCGATGGCCAGCACGCCCAGCCCGATGAGGTAGACCACGCCCGTGGCTCCGAACCAGGTCTCGGCGACGAAGAACAGCACGGCACCGAGAATCGGCCCCTCGAAGGTGCCCAGGCCGCCGACGACGACCATGAACAGCATGTAGGCGGTCCACTGCGGGCCGAAGAAGGTGGCCGGCTGGTAGGTGATCGACGTCGCCAGCCAAAGCGCGCCTCCCGCGCCGCAGCCCAGCGCGGACAGGAAGAACAGCACGTGCTTGCTGCGCAGGACGTTCACGCCGATGGAGGCCGCTGCGGTCTCGTCGTCGCGAACGGCTTGCAGGGACGCACCCACGCGACTGCGCAGCAGCAGGAACAGCACGCCCAGCAGCAGCACCATCAGGCCCAGGGCCATCCAGTAGGTGTCCGCGCGTCGCGCCGCCGGTGCGTAGGCATCGATGCCCAGCAGCGAGGTTCCGGTCTCGCCCTGCACGATGGGATCGATGGTCACCAGCAGGTGCAGCAACTCGGCCAGCACCCACATGCCGATGGCGAACTCGCCGCCGCCCAGCTTGAGCATGATCTGGCCCAGCGGCAGCGACACCAGTCCCACCAGCAGCACGGACACCAGCATGGCCGCGTACACGTCCATGCCGCCGGCCGACAGGCGCACCAGGAAATATCCCCCGAGTCCGATGAAGGCCTGCTGCCCGATCGACACCAGGCCTCCGTAGCCGGCCAGGGCATTCCACATGGCGGCCAGCAGCACGTAGATGAACAGCGTGCTCAGCCGGTCCAGCACTTCCGGGCGCATGAACAGCGGCCCGAAGGCCAGCACCAGCACGAGCAGCCCGACACCCAGCACGAATCCCACCGAGCGGGAGGTCCAGCGCACCACCTGCGCGCCCTGCATCGCCTGCTTCATGCTCCAGCTCCTTGGGGGGTCGTACGCGCGGCCCGCAGGCGCGGCCGGCGCAGATGCCAGACTTTGGAATAGACCCTCAGCACCAGGATCACCAGGAACACTCCGTGGCCGGCGATGAGGAATCCGATGGGATTGATCTGCGCGCCGATGCTTTGCGACACACCCAGCACGATGCCGCCCAGCAGCGTTCCCCACAGCGAGCCTGTGCCGCCGATGACCACGGTCTCGAAGGCGAACAGCAACTGGGCCTGGCCCGCATAGGGCGCGAAGGTGCTGCGCATGCCGAGGAACAGCGCGGCCACGGTGATCAGCACCATCGCGATGGCGCTGGCGGCGGAGTAGACCATGCGCGAATCGATGCCGATCAGGTTCACCGCATCGGGGTCCTCCGCGGTGGCGCGAATCGCGCGTCCGATCCCGGTGCGCGACAAGGCGATCTGCAGCGAGCCGAGCACGGCCACCGCGGTGCCGAAGGTCAGGACGTCGAGCTTGGACACGTACAGGTCGCCCACCACCTGCCAGCTGTCATAGGACAGCGAGCCGATGTTGGGGGCCAGCGAACGCGTATCGGCTCCGAAGACCTGGAACAACAGGTTGTCGATGACGATCGAAAGCCCGAAGGTCGCCAGGATGGGCACCAGCATGCCACCACGCAGGCTACGCTGAAGCAGCAGCCGGTTGAGCACCCAGCCAAGCACGGCCATCACCGGCATGACCATCAGCGCGGCCACCGGCACGTCGACGCCCAGATGCTGGCAGGCACTGAAAATCAGGTAGCCGGCCAGCACCGCCAGGCTGCCGTGCGCGAGGTTGACGATGCGCATCACGCCGAACAGGAAGGACAGGCCGCTGGCCAGGATGGCGTAGTAGCCGCCGAGCAGCACGCCCTGGATGATCTGATTCAGGAATTCCATGTCGTGGCGGATCCTCAGTGCGCGGCCTGGGCGCTGCGCGACAGGCCGAAGTACGCGTCCATGATCTGTTCGCGGCTGAGCTCATCGCGCGCGCCCTGCAGCGGGATGCTCCCCTCGAGCATGCACACGACGCGATCGGCGACCTTCAGCGCGCGGGTCAGGTCCTGTTCCACCAGCACCAGGGTGGTGCCGGCCTGGATCAGCCCATGCAAGGACTCGTAGACCTGGTCGACGGCGATGGGCGAAAGGCCCAGTGAGATCTCGTCGAGCAGCAACACGCGAGGGTTGGTCATCAGCGCGCGCGCGATGGAGGTGGCCTGCTGCTGGCCGCCCGACAGGGTGCCCGCCGCGGCCTTGAGCTTCGGCTTGAGTTGCGGGAAGGCCTCGAGCACGGACTCCAGGTTCCAGGGCCCCTTGCGCGCGCGCATTGCGGCCACGCGCAGGTTGTCCTCCACGCTCATGCCGCCGAACAGGCGCCGCCCCTCGGGCACCATCGCGATGCCCAGGCCCACGCGCCGGGGCGCGCGCAGCGTGGTGATGTCCTGGCCGTCGAACACGATGCGCCCGGCCACGGCCGGGTGCGCGCCCGCCAGGGTTCGCATCAGGGTGGTCTTGCCCGCGCCGTTGGCCCCGACCAGCGCCAGCACCTGGCCCTGGTGGCAGTCGAAGGATACCGAGCGCACGGCCTTGAGCAGTCCGTAGCCGGCCTGCAGCGCCTCGATGCGCAGCAATGCGTCACTCATAGGGAAACACTCCCCAGATAGGCCTCGATGACCGCGGGGTCCTTCATCACGGCATGGGGTTCGCCGTCCGCGATGATGCGTCCGGACTCCATGCACACCAGGCGCTGCACCACCTGCAGCAGCACATGCACGATGTGCTCGATCCACACCACGGTGATGCCGCGGCCCAGGATCTCGCGGATGATGCCGACCAGGTCCTGGGCCTCTGCGTCGGTGAGTCCGCCGCCGATTTCATCGAGCAGCAGGATCTGCGGATCGGTGGCCAGCGCCCGCGCCATTTCCAGACGCTTGCGGTCGAGCAGGCCCAGGGTGTCGGCGCGCCGGTTGGCCACGTCGAGCATGCCGCACAGCCGCAGGGAGTTCAGGCACAGCTCGTTGGCCCGCTCGCCGCTGGCGCCGGCGCCCACCGCGGCGGCCACGTGCAGGTTCTCGAACACGGTCATGCCGCCGAAGGGGCGCGGCACCTGGTGAGAGCGCGCCACGCCGAGGCGGCAGCGCGCCGCGGCGTCCAGCGCGGTGACGTCCCGGCCGTCGAACTCGACGCTGCCGCTTCCCGGCGCATAGGCCCCCGACAGCACGTTGAACAGGGTGGTCTTGCCGGCCCCGTTGGGGCCGACGATTCCCACCGCCTCGCCACGCGCGATGCCCAGGCTGACGTCCTCGAGTACGCGCAGAGCGCCGAAGCTCTTGGCCACACGCGTGGCCGACAGGATAGGCGCCGCCGGCGAAGCGGCGGCGGGGCTGCGCGCATCAGGCATACGGCAGCAGCCTGGCCTGGATGGCCACCTTGGGATCGTCCGCATGCTCCACGGTCGGGAAGCTCAGCTTGAAACGACTTCCGGGCTTGGCCTTGACCCATTGCGAACCGATGATCGGCGCCGTGGCGACATTGGGCACCGGGCCCTTGGGGAAATTGATGCGCCCCACGGTGGTGACCGTGTCGAGCACCTTCATCGCCGCGGCCACCCGGGCCTTGTCCTTCGGCGCGCCGCTGGCCTTGAGCGCGGCGAAACCCGCGTCGATCAGCGCCAGCGAGGCGCCGAGCTGCTGGGTCCACTGCTTGCCCGTGGCCTTCTCGTAGACATCGACCAGCTGCTGGCCTCCCAGGCCCACGACCGGCGAGACATAGGGGAAGGCCGGGGACCAGTATGCGCCCGACGCCACCTTGTGGCCCAGTTCACCCAGCGCGGCGATGTCGGAGGGAAACAGCCCGAACTTGGCCGGCATGACGATTTTCAGCCGGTGCACCAGGCCCTGCTGCGCGGCCTGGCGCAGGAAGGTGATGAAATCCGGCGGGATGGGAGCGCCTGTGATGATCTGCACGCCTTCGGACTTGAAGCGCGAGATCTGCGACGAGAAATCAGTGGTGCCGTCCTGATAGGCGCCCGGGTCGACGATGGTGTACCCGCCCTTTTTCAGCTCGGGCACCAGGTGCGCGCGCAGCGCGTTGCCGTCGGCGTCGTTGGGGTACAGCACACCGACCTTCTTGTTGGTCGGCACCAGCGCCCAGGTGGACAGGTACATCCTGGCGAATTCCTCGGTGCCGAAAGAGAAGTGGTAGGTCCACTTGAACGGCGAAGGCTGGCCCGGCTTGGCCCCGCGTCCGAAGTACCAGGACTCCCAGGGATCCACGGTCGACAGGCAGGGCATGCCCGAGGCCTCGCAGGCATCGGCCACCGGGTTCACCACCTCGGGGGTGGAGGTGGTCAGCATGAGATCGATCTTCTGGTTGTTGATCAGATCCTTGGCCAACTGGCTGGCGCGCGAGGGATCGGACTGGGTATCGCGTCCGATCAGCTCGATGGCGTAGGTGGTGCCGCCGATGCTCACGCCGCCGGCGGTCTTCTTGCGCACCAGGTCCAGCACGAAGGGATCGGCTTCGCCGAAGCCCCCCAGCGGACCGGTCAGCGGGCTGATGAAGCCGATTTTCAGCGTCGGCTTGGCGGCGGCCGAAGCCACCGCAGGCAGCAGCGAGCCAGCGGCGGTGGCGGCAGTGGCGGCGGAGGCGCCGGCCAGGGCCACCAGCTGGCGGCGCGAGGCGTCGACACCGCCTTGTTCGGGATCAGGCTTGCGGGACATGCTCAGGTCTCCTCGTGTTCTCGATGCGGGAAGCGGGGCGACTCGTCCGCCGCCCCTTCAGGGCTCAGAAGGGATGGACCCAGTGCACGTTGAGCACCGTCCCGCGGACATGGTTCTTGGCCTGCACCTGATCGTACAGGTTCACGAACCACATGTTCGTCGGGTTGGCCTGCCAGTACAAGCCGGGGCCGACGGCCAGTACCTCGGCCTTGCCGGTGTCGCCGTAGGGCATGGCCACGGGGGTGCTGCCGGCCTTCCAGTCATAGCTGTCGCTGGTCAGTTGCTGGAAGTAATAACCGTTCAGGCCCACATGCAACTGGGGATTCAACGCGTAGGAACCGGTGAAATTCACCCACATCGCCTGCCCGGCCTTGCTGCTGGTCAGCCCCAGGTGGGCCGGATCACGCGGATTGTTGTTGGAAAAGTTGTACAGGTAATGCAGACGCCAGCTGATCTCGGTCTTGGGCGTGGGCAGCCACGTGGCCGCCCAATACGGGTTGAGAGACCAGAATCCGGAACCCGGGTTGATGTCGGTGTTCGAGCTGTACTGCCCGGAGGGCACGATGACGTCGAATTCCACGCGCTGCGAGTACACGGGACGGCCGCCGCTGATCACCGGGTTGAACTGCAGGTAGGCGCCCAGGGTGAGGTCGCCCACTCCGTCCTGCGAGTCCAGCGTCGCCGGCGAGCCCGCGCCGAAGGAGGTGTTGAAATGCAGGATCGGCAACAGCCCGGTGAATCCCAGGTGCGCGTCGCCGCCGAAGAAGGTCTTGTCGGTGGTGTAGGCCAGCTGATTGAGCATCAGGAACACGTCGATGCTGGGGTTCTTGAACCCGGGCGACTCGTTTCCGGTGTTGTCGTCGATGCGGTCGTAATGCTGGTACTGGTAGTAACCCAGGTAGGCCAGGCCCGGCTTGGTCGCGCCGAAACCGTCGAAAAAGCTGGTGCCTCCGGTGTTGATGCCCGCCGGCTCCAGGTTGCCGGCATGGGCTGCGGGCAACGCGCAGGCGGCCCCGAGGGCCAGCGCGCCCAGCGTGGCCCGCACTCGCGACGTGGTCGAGATTGCCATGATCCTGTCTCCCTTCGTTGGTCTGCTGCTGATTTCTGATTGGCGATGGCCACGCGAACGTGGCGACGGGATTATGTTGGCGCGCTCCGACTTGTCGTAGAGGGTCGGCTGCGCTATCAGTTATCGCGTTTCGATATGAGGGTTGTCCCGGAGCGCGGGCTTTGGCCCCTGCGCATCCACGGCTTTGGCGCCCTGCGTAGCATGGACACCCGGCCTGGCACCTCGACAGGCCGGGCATGCAGGGGCAGAGGCCCGCAAGCCATGGGACATCCGCAGACACTCCTGAGCTATCGACAACTCTTCTACTTATCGCTCGCAAACCTGGGTTTGCAGGCCGCCGGCACCTTCGAGGTGAACAACGCCAGCGGGCTGTTCAAGTTCCTGGGCGCCTCCGATCAGCAGGTCAGCTGGCTGTGGCTGATCCCACCGCTCGCCGGACTGATCGTGCAACCCCTGCTGGGCCAGGCCAGCGACCTGCTGGACACGCGCTTCGGCAAGAGAATGCCCTACATCTACGCAGGGGCGATGCTGAGCTGCGCGAGTCTGGCTCTGCTGGCCTTCTCGGAAGCCCTCTGGCTGACCTCGACGCTCGTGCTCCTGCTGAGTTGCAGCATCAATTGCGCCACCGAGGGCCTGCGCTCGCTGATCGGGGATATCACACCCAATCGGCAGAAATCCAAGGCTTTTGCATGGCAGGCGCTCTTCGGTTCGCTGGGTGCAGTGCTGGCAGGAGCCATTCCCTGGCTGATGCATGCGACCCACGTCTTCGCCCACCCGGGCGAGGCCGGATTCAAGATCCCCGTGGTCCTGAAGGTTTCCCTGCTCCTCGGCGCCCTGCTCCTGTTTCACACGGCCTCGCCGGTAGTCCGGCAGCTTCGGGACAAGGACCGCATGGCCTCGCCATCCCCGGAAGCATCCAGCGCATTCCCGGACTTCTGCGCGCGTCTGGCGCGCGAGCTATTCAGGAACATTCGCCAGACACCTCCGGTGATCCGCCGCCTGTTCCTGGTGCAGGTGCTGACCTGGGCGGGGTTGTTCAGCGTATGGATCTACTTCGGCCTGGCGCTGGCGCAGCACATGTTCGGGCTGCCTCCGGGCGCCGACGTTTCCGTCCATCCGGAGCACCAGGCCCTGCTCGCCAAGGGGGTGATCCAGTCGGGGATCTGTTTCGCCATCTACCAGTCGGTGGGCGTGCTCTACACCCTGGCGCTGCCGTGGCTGGCCGAGCGCTTCGACCCCGAGCGGGTACACGCGATCTCCCTGCTGGCCGGAGCCGCGACCCTGGTCGGCATGCCCTTCCTGCACGACATGCGGGCCGTGTATGGCGCGATGCTCGGGCTCGGGCTGTTCTCCGGAAGCCTCAACACCCTTCCCTATGCCATCGTGGCGGCCGAGGTTCCGCCCCGGAACATGGGGGCCTGCCTGGGCATCTTCAACATCACGATCACGGTGCCGCAGATCCTGTGCGGGCTGCTCATCGGTCCCTTGAACCGCGCGGTGTTCGGGAACCAGGCGATCCATGTCATCGCGCTGGCCGGCATGCTGCTGGCCACCGCCGGCCTGCTGCTGTTGCGCCAGCGGGGCCTGCGCGTTCCCGCGGGACTGCGCAACGGCCCGGTCCGGCGCCTGCTCAACCCTGCGAGGACAGTTCCTTCTCCAGGCGATCCAGCACCCGGTAGCAGGGAAGCACCCTGGCGACGCTGGATTCGGGCTCGCGGCCCTCGCGGATGGCGGCGAAGAACTCGCGGTCCTGCAATTCGATGCCATTCATCGAAACGTCCACCTTGCTGACGTCGATGGCCCGGTCCTTGCCGTCCACGAGGTCGTCGTAGCGCGCGATATACGTGCCGTTGTCGCAGATGTATCGGAAGAATGTCCCCAGCGGGCCGTCGTTGTTGAAGGAAAGCGACAAGGTGCAGATGGCCCCGGTGCTGCTGCGCAGCTGGATGCTCATGTCCATGGCGATTCCCAGCTGCGGGTGGATCGGCCCCTGTACCGCGTGGGCCTGCACGATCTCGCCTCCCGACTGCCATGCGAACAGATCCACCGTGTGCGCGGCGTGATGCCACAGCAGGTGGTCGGTCCAGCTGCGCGGCTGCCCCAGGGCATTCATGTTGCTGCGCCGGAAAAAGTAGGTCTGCACGTCCATCTGCTGCACCTGCAGCTCGCCCGCCGCGATACGACGGTGCACCCACTGGTGGCTGGGATTGAAGCGACGCGTATGTCCGACCATCGCCACCAGGCCGCTGCGCCGCTGCTCGTCCACCACCGCCTGCGCGTCCTCCAGGCTGTCGGCCAGGGGGATCTCCACTTCCACATGCTTGCCCGCGCGCAGGCATTGCAGTGCCTGCGCGGCGTGCATCTGCGTGGGGGTGCACAGGATCACGGCGTCGACCTCGGGAAGCGCGAGGCTGTCGGCCAGGTCCGTGGTGACGTGGTCCACGCCGTATGTGCGCGCCACATCGCGGGTCTTGTCGAGTTCGCGCCCGACCAGCGAGATCACCTCGACCCCGTCGATCGCGCGGATGGCGTCCAGGTGCTTGATGCCGAAGGCGCCGGCTCCGGCCAGCGCGACCTTGATGCTCTTGCTCATGTGCGAGGGTTCTCCAGGATCAGATGTCCGACCGCCGTGTTCGACGCCGGGACATGGTAGAAGCGATGCGCCACGCGGGGCGCGGGTCCGCCGGCGAGGTCGGCCATCGCGCCGCGCCCGATCAGCCACATGACCAGCTCGATGCCCTCCGAGCCCGCTTCGCGCACGTACTCGATGTGGGGAACCTGGGCCAGGCCCACCGGGTCATCGATCAGGCGATCCAGGAAGCGCTGGTCCCACTCACGGTTGATCAGGCCCGCGCGCGGGCCCTGCAACTGGTGGCTCATCCCGCCGGTGCCCCAGACCTGCACGTTGAGGTCGGCGTCGAAGCTTTCGATGGCGCGGCGGATGGCCTGCCCCAGGGCCAGGCAGCGGCGCCCCGAAGGAACCGGGTACTGCACCACGTTGACGGCGAAGGGAATCACCGGGCAGGGCCAGGCCGGCACCTGGCCGCACATCAGCGACAAGGGAACGGTCAGGCCATGGTCCACATCCATGCGGTTGACGATGGTCAGGTCGAAGTCCTGCTGGATCACCGACTGGGCGATGTGGGAGGCCAGCTCCGGATGCCCGAGCACCTCGGGTACCGGGCGCGGCCCCCAGCCCTCGTCGGCCGGCTGGAAACGCTCGGCCGTGCCGATGGCGAAGGTGGGGATCATCTCCAGGCTGAAGGCGCTGGCGTGGTCGTTGTAGACCAGGAAAATCACGTCGGGGCGCTGCTCGCGCAGCCATTGGCGCGAGTACTCGTAGCCCGCGAACAGCGGCTGCCAGTAGGCCTCGCCGGTCTTGCCCAGATCCATCGCCGCACCGATGGCCGGCACGTGGGAGGTGTAGACACTTGCACTGACGCGGGCCATCAGCTCTTCTCCTGCGGCCTGGCCGGGGAAGCCTCGCCGACGTAGCGGTTGCCCTCGATCGGACGGCCCCCGCGAATCATCATGTCACGGTATTCCTGCTCGCTCAGGCCGGTCATGCTGCCGGCCATCTGCTGGAAGGACTTGCCGTCGGTGGCGCCGATCTTGGCCAGGAAGTAGATGTTCCCCCCCAGCTGGATGCAGCGGTTGAGGTCGCGCGCCAGCACCGCCAGCTTCTGCTCCTCGGTCATCGGCCATTCGTCGAGGTAGGCACGCTCGTCGGCCTTGAAGCGCTCGCGGTTCGCCGGCTTCATCAGGGACATGCAGAACTGGTTGAGGTGGTAGCCCAGGCGCGACATGTCCGCGTCGAAGATGGTCGTGCCGGGCACGTCCTTGTAAGGCTTGTCAAGCGCCATCGCGGCCTCCGTGCGAGCTGGGCGTTCCTGGTATCGCCCCGAATTCCTCCGGCCAGTACAGGCGCATGGGATTGTCCACCAGCAGCTTGCGCTGCAGCGACTCGGTCGGGGCGATGTGGGGGATGAAGTCGACCAGCAGCCCATCGTCGGGCATGTGGTTCTTCAGGTTGGGATGCGGCCAGTCGGTGCCCCACAGCACGCGATCGGGAAAGGTCTCGACGATGCGCCGCGCGAAGGGCACCACGTCGCGGTAGGCCCGGCGTTCGCCGTGCAGCGCCGGCGGCCCCGTGACCGACAGACGCTCCGGGCAGCTGACCTTGGACCACACGTTGTCGTGCTCGCGCATGAAGCGCAGGAAAAGCTCGAATTCCGGCCCGTCCAGCGGCTTGCTCACGTCGGGGCGCCCCATGTGGTCCACCACCACCCTGGTGGGCAGCGCGCTGAAGAAGTCCCACAGATCCGGGAGGTCCACCGCCTCGAAGTAGATCACCACATGCCACCCCAGGGGCGCGATGCGCGCGGCGATGTCCATCAGTTCCTCGCGCGGCGTGAAGTCCACCAGACGGCGCACGAAATTGAAGCGAACGCCCCGCACGCCAGCCGCATCGAGTGCGCGCAGCTGCTCGTCGCTGACGTCGCGCCGCACCGTGGCCACGCCACGGGCGCGTCCGCCGGAATGCTCCAGCGCATCCACCAGCGCCCGGTTGTCGGCGCCATGGCAGGTCGCCTGCACGATGACGTTGCGCGCGAAACCCAGATGGTCGCGCAGCGCGAACAGCTGCTCGCGCGACGCGTCGCAGGGGGTGTACTTGCGTTCGGGCGCGTACGGGAAACGCTCGCCGGGACCGAACACGTGGCAATGGGCGTCGACGCTTCCGGGCGGCAGCACGAAACGGGGGCGTGAAGGGCCCTGGTACCAGTCCAGCCAGCCGGGGGTTTTCTCGAACACCATGGATTCAGTCCTTGTCGGCATGGTCGCGCGCGCCCTGGGAGGCGCCCAGCAATCGGTCGGCCTCGACCCTCCAGTCGGCGCTGCGGGCGTAGCCCTGCTCGCCACGGCGCCCGAAAACGCCCTGGTCCGCCAGGTCCGCCACCCAGGCCTGCCGCTCGGCGGTTCCAGCCGCCGACCAGGGGTTCAGGCCGGTCTCCTCGACGGTACGGGCCACCTCCCGCATTTCCTCGCTGCGTCGGCGGCCGTGCTCGATCACGCGCTGGAAAAAGTAGGCGCCCTGGCGCTCCCAGTCGATGCCCGGAAAGGTCTCGGCCAGCGAGGCCAGCACGGCGTCCTCGACGCCGTAGGCCCTTGCTGCGCTGAAACTCTCGATGACCATGGCCTCCAGACCCTTGATCATCACGCTGCGGCACATCTTGGTGGCCGAGACGATGCCCAGGCGCTCGTCTCCGAAACGCGCTGCGCCGAAACCCAGCGCCTGCATGTGCGGGGCGAACTCGCGCGCATGCGGGCCGCCAAGCAGCATCGGCACCTTGCTGCGGTATGGCGGGATCGAGGTCATCACGGCGGCCTCGACGTAGCGGCCGCCGACCGCCTCGATGGCCGTGGCCGCCTGCGATTTCGCGCCTGGCGAGGCGGAATTCACGTCGACGAACCAGGCGCCCGCGCGCAAGGCCGGCGCGCATTGCACCGCCACGGCCACGGCCTGGCTGGCCGTGACCGCGCTGATCACCAGGTCGCAGGCACGCGCCAACTCCGCCGCGGAGCCGGTCGGACGCACGCCCTGCGCGGCGGCGTGCTCCAGCAGGGGCGCGCGATCCTCCCCGAGCAGCTTGCGATCCCAGGCCAGCACCTGCTGCACGCCCAGCGCGCGCAGGTCCTCGGCGACGATGCGCCCCACCTCTCCGTAGCCGACCAGGCCTACGACCCAGGAGCGAGCGCGATCCCTCGGTTCGTCGCTCACGGCCTTCAGTCCACGTAGCGCAGGCCGGCCTTTTCCAGCGGCTCGCGCATCTTGTACATGTCCAGGCCCAGCACTCCGGAGGCCAGCTTCCTGCGCTTGTCGGTCTCGTTGGCTTCGCGGGCCGCGGCCGCCTCGGCGGTGGCGGCGGCCACCGCCGCCGGCACCACGACCACACCGTCCTCATCGGCCACGACCACGTCGCCAGGCTGCACCTGCACCCCGGCGCAGACCACGGGCACGTTCACCGAACCCACGGTGGCCTTGATGGTGCCCTTGGCGCTGATGTAGCGGCTCCAGACCGGAAATCGCATCTCGGTGAGGTCCTTGACGTCGCGCACGCCCGCCTCGATCACCAGGCCGCAGGCTCCCTGGGCGCGAAAGGAAGTCGCCAGCAGATCGCCGAAATAACCGTCGCTGCATTCGGCCGTCACCGCGGCGACCACCAGATCGCCGGGGCGGATCTGTTCGGCCGCCACGTGCAGCATCCAGTTGTCGCCCGGGTGGAGCAGCACGGTGACCGCCGTGCCGCAGGCATGGGCGCCGCCGTAGATGGGTCGCATGTAGGGACGCATCAGGCCGACGCGGCCCATGGCCTCGTGCACGGTGGCCGATCCGAAGCCCGACAGGGCCTTGACGGCCTCGGGGTCGGCGCGCTGGATCTTGCGATGCACCACGCCAAGTTGATTCAGCTGGGTCATGTCCTGGGCTCCGGGTTCAAAGGCCGCGCGCCTTGAGCGCGGCATCCAGGCGCGGGTATACGCGCCGAGCGTTGTGTTCGTAGATCTTCGCGCGCTGCTGCGGGTCGATGGCCGCGGCCTCGATGTAGCGCCGGGTGTCGTCGTAGTGGTGTCCGGTCAGCGGATCGATGCCGCGCACGGCGCCGATCATCTCCGAGGCGAACAGGATGTTGTCCACGGGGATCACGCGGGTCAGCAAGTCGATGCCCGGCTGGTGGTAGACGCAGGTGTCGAAGAAGATGTTGCCCAGCAGGTGTTCCTGCAGCACGGGCTTCTTCAGTTCCTGCGCCAGGCCGCGGAAGCGCCCCCAGTGGTAGGGAACCGCGCCGCCACCGTGGGGAATCACGAATTTCAGGGTCGGGAAATCCTTGAACAGGTCTCCGGTGAGGCACTGCATGAAGGCCGTGGTGTCGGCGTTCAGGTAGTGCGCGCCCGTGGTGTGGAAACAGGCATTGCAACTGGTGCTGACGTGCACCATGGCCGGGATGTCGTACTCCACCATCTTCTCGTAGATCGGGTACCACCAGCGATCGGTCAGCGGCGGCTCCTTCCAGTGCCCGCCCGAGGGATCGGGGTTGAGGTTGATCCCCACGAAGCCGTAGTCCCGCACGCAACGCTCGAGCTCGGGAATGCAGCTGCGCGGGTCCACGCCCGGCGACTGGGGCAGCATGGCGGCGCCGATGAAATGCTCGGGAAACAGCTGGGAGACGCGATGGCAGAGCTCGTTGCAGATGCCCGCCCACGTGGAGCTGGTGTGGAAGTCGCCGATGTGATGCGCCATGAAACTGGCACGCGGCGAGAAAATGGTCAGGTCGCTGCCGCGCTCGCGCATCAGGCGCAGCTGATTGTTCTCGATGGTTTCGCGCAACTCATCGTCGCTGATGCGCAGGTCGGCCACCTTGGGGCCGAGCTCCGGCGTGGCAAGGTGGTCGATCTGCGCCTTGCGCCATTGCTCCAGCGCCTTGGGCGCGGTGGTGTAGTGGCCGTGACAGTCGATGATCATGCGGAGGTCTCCAGGAAATTTCTCGGCGCGCAGGGCCGAAGCTCATGGCAGCCCGAGTCTTTGGCGATTATGGCAAGCCCCCATGCGCCGGCCAAGGCTGCCCGCCGCGCTAGCAGCTATCACGAATTGATATGGTCGGCCGCCCGCGCATGCTCGCGCGCCAGTTGCAGCAACAGATCCACGGCATGACGCAGCAGCGGCGTGCTGGGCTTGCTCGTGGAGGTGGCCAGGAACAGCCGGCTGTACAGGCTGGGCTGGGTCAGCGCCCGGACGCGGAAAGCCTCGCGCTGGCCGCTGGCCAGCACCGCGCCGCGTGCCAGCACGGCATGGCCGTGGCCGCAGCGCACCAGGTCCAGGATGGACTGCACCCCGGAGACTTCCCAGGCGATCTGCAGCTTGATGTGGGACAGGGCCGCCTGGTTTTCGATCATCCGGCGAATCGCATGGGTCCGCTCGGGGATCACCAGGGGGTAGGACCCCAGGGTGTTGAAAGGCACTTCATGCTCGGGCGGGCCGTTTCCCGCGGGGCTGACCAGGCACAGTTCCTGTTCGAACACCGGGCTCACCTCGATGGCCTCCTGGCTTTGCGGGTTCAGCACCAGGCCGATGTCCACGCGCCCGGTGGAGATCCACTCCGTGATGTGGGCCGACAGCCCCTCCACGATCGCCAGGCGGGCCTTGGGCAGCCTCGACTCGAAACCCTGCACCAGGGGCAGCGTGAGCACCCGCCCCATGCTCGGGGGCAGGCCGATGATGATGCGCCCCGTCGGTTCGTCGCGCCCGGCCTCCAGGTCCTCGCGAGCCTGCGCGACGAGTTGCAGGATACCCGCCGCATGCTCGAACAGGCGTTTTCCCGCCTCGGTGAGCACCACGCCTCGCCCGGTGCGCTGCAGCAGCACGGCGCGCAAGTCGGTCTCCAGCAGGCGAACCTGACGGCTCAGCGCCGGCTGGGCGATGTCCAGCAGGACCGCCGCCTTGCTGAAACTGCCCACCTCGGCGACGCGCACGAAATATTCGAGTTGCTTGAGGTTCATCCCCCTATTGGAGCACTGTCCCGAGGCTTGCGCGCCGCCGCGGCCGGCACTCAGCGCGGCGCCATGCGCAGCGCGCCGTCCAGGCGGATGGTCTCGCCGTTGAGGTAGACGTTGCGCACCACGTGCGCGGCCAGCGCCGCGATCTCCTGCGGACGTCCCAGGCGCTTGGGAAAAGGCACCGAGGCGCCCAGCGAGTCCTGCACTTCCTGGGGCATGGCCGACATCATCGGCGTGTCGAACAGCCCAGGAGCCACGGTGACCACGCGAATCCCGTGGGAAGCCAGGTCCCGCGCCAGGGGAAGCGTCATGGCCGCCACCCCGCCCTTGGAGGCCGAATAGGCGGCCTGCCCGATCTGCCCATCGAAGGCCGCCACCGAGGCGGTCAGCAGCATCACGCCGCGCTCAGCGTCGGCCAGGGGCTCCAGGGCCGCGATGCGCGCGGCGCACAGGCGGACCACGTTGTAGCTACCGATCAGGTTCACGCGCACCGTGCGCTCGAAGTCCTCCAGCGGAGCCGGCGTTCCGTCACGCGAGACCACGCGTCTGGCGCCGGCCACGCCGGCCATGTGCATGACGATGCGCGCCGTTCCGTGGGCCTGTGCGGCCTGTTCGATGGCAGCCTGCAGCCCCGCGCCGTCGCTGACGTCGGCCGCCAGCGCGATGCCTCCGATGTCGGCAGCCACCGCGCGGGCGCGCTCGGCGTTGAGGTCCAGCACCGCCACCCGGGCTCCCTGGCGCGCCAGCTCCCGCGCCACCGCCTCGCCCAGCCCGGAGCCTGCCCCGGTGACCAAAGCGCTCTGTCCTTGAATTTCCATGTCGTGATTCCGTCGTCTGGCTGAAAGCATGCTGGGAAGAAAGCATGCTGGGAAGCATGCGGGGAGCCTGGGCGGCGCCGCGCACGAGGGCGCCATTTCACGCCGTCGCGGGCCGGCTGTCCAGCAGATCGGCCTCCACCCGCTCGGCGGCCGCACGCAGGGCGACCATGCACCGCTCGTCCAGAGCCGTGCCGACCAGACCCTGCATCATGTCCAGGGTCTTTCCCACCGGCACGGCCGCGCGGTAGGGCCGGTCGGCGGAGATGGCGTCGAAAATGTCGGCCGTGGTGATCACCCGGGTCTCCAGGCTGATCTGTGCCGCGCCCAGACCGCGAGGGTAGCCGGTGCCGTCCAGGCGTTCGTGGTGGGCCCCGGCGATGCGCGCCAGCTCGGCGAAGGGCTCGATGCCCGAGAGGATCTGCTCGGTGTAGAGCGCGTGCATGCGCACGGCCTCCCATTCCGCCTCGTCGAGCCGCCCTGGCTTGTCGAGCACGGTGTTGCTCACCCCCAGCTTGCCCAGGTCGTGCAACAGGGCACCGCGGCGCAGCCAGCGCCGGCGCGCGGCATCCAGGCCCAACTGCTCGGCGATCAGGTCCGCGTACAGTCCGACACGCGCGCTGTGCCCCGCCGTATACGGGCTCTTCGCATCGATGATCTGGCCGAAGGCCTCGGCGATCTCGTCCAGGTAGTCGTCATCCAGGGGGACGCTGTGGCGCGCGGGCTCCAGCGCGTACACCCGCTTCGCGAGCGCTGGGTCCCGCAAGGCCTGCCAGAAGCTCTCCCCGGTCTGGCCTGCCACCCGCTCCAGCGCACCTACCAGGGCGGGGTCGAACCAGCTCCCGGAGCGCAGGCGCAGCTCCTGCAAGGCCGCGTCCGGCCCTCCTGCGGTATGGAACACGTCCACCACCTGGGCAAGCAGAGCGATGCGCGAAGCCAGCGGAATGGCCTCGCCTGCGAGGCCATCGGGCTTGCCGCTGCCGTCCCAATGCTCGTCCAGCGCGTGAATGCCCTCGGCCACGGCCTCGCCGAAACGCATCTGGCGCGCGATGTCGGCACCGCGCTGGCAACGTGTGCGGATCAGCTCACGGGAGAAATCGGAGCCATGCTGGAAAATGTCCAGGGTGGCGCGAAAGCGCTCGGCCAGGCCCGAGCGCAGGCCCGTGTGAGTCAGCACGAAGCGCGCGACCTGGGGCAGCGAGCTGCCCACGAGCTTGAAATCGCGCTTGAACTGCAGGTCGTCGCTGAGATAGAGCTCGCAGATGCGTGCCGCGTTGCTGCTGCAGCCCAGGTCCTTGAGCAACAGGGTGTAGTAGAGCTCCCACAGCGCGAAGCCGTCGAGGCCCAGCTCCTCCCCCAGCGCCATGCCGATCCAGGCACAGCGAACGCAATGGCCCCGAGGCTGGCCCTCGGTGATGTCCAGCGCGTGGCTCAGGGCCCCGATCAGTTCGGAAAGCTTCAACTGTTGCTGCATGCCAGGCTCCCAGGCCAGTGCCGCACCCGCGGCTCGCTCCAACTCTACGCCGCGCCCGGCGCTTCGGATTCGTCCCGCCCCGCCGGGTGCCCCGACTGCAATTGCTGCAGCAGCCAGCGCACGAAGGCTTGCTCGGACGACCACGGGGCCTGCGCACGGTGCGCCGCCGCGTGCCAGGCCTCGACGTCGCCTCCCCCGAGGCCGCTGCGCCGCAGCCATGCGCTCGCGGGACAATCATCGACGTGTACCGGTGGCTGGCCGCCGTCCTGGGCCAGTGCCCAGTGCAAGGCCAGCGCGCCCAAGGGCCCGTGGATGCGCTCGCGGCCCAGGCGCGGCCCGCCGGCGGCGCACCACCCCTGCAAGTCGGCGGCTGCCATCGGCCGGGCCAGCGCGAAGCCCTGGGCCAGCCTGGCACCCAGTTCGCGCACGGCATCCACCGTATCGACATCCTGCGCCCCCTCGACGATCACCTGGCGGCCGAGCTCCGCGCCCATGCGGATCAGCGTGCCGACCAGATTGAAGCCGAGCATCGGCGAGCGTCGCAGATTCAGGGTCAGGCTCTGGTCGACCTTGATGGTATCGAAGGGCAGCTCGGTCAGGCGCTTGAGACTGCTGTAGCCGGAACCCAGGTCATCGATCGCCAGCTTCACCCCCAGCTCGGCCAGGGCCGCGATGGCGCGCGCCTGGGCCGATCGGTCGATCTCCTGGGTCTCCAGCAGTTCCAGGGTCAGGCGCGCCGGGTCGACCCCGCTGGCGCGCAAGGCCTGCGCCACCCACTCCGCGCACTGCGGATGCACCAGGGTGGTTGGCGCCAGGTTGACCGAGACTTCCAGCTCCAGGCCCTGAGCGTCCCAGCGACGCAGCCACCCCAGGGATTGCTCCAGCACCATGCGCAGCAGCCGGTCGAGCTCGGCGTCTCCCAGCAGGGGCAGGAACACACCAGGCATCACCAGCGATGCGTCGGCCGCGCGCAGCCGGGCCAGCGCCTCGACTCGCCGCACGCTGCCGTCGAGCAGATTCACCACCGGCTGCATGTGCAGCTCCAGGCCTCCCCGGAACAGCGCGGCCCGATGCGACTGAGCCACCTCCAGGGACGGTGGCGCCACGGGCTGCGGACCACGCAGGTTGCGCCACGCCTGGGCGGCCTGCTGCTGCAGCAGCCTGGCGAAATGGCGCATGCGACCCGCCTGGAACTGCTCGGGCCAGGCGCCGAACAACACCAGCACGAAGGCCGCCCCCTCCTGTTGCGCCGGCACCGGGATGGCCATCACGCTGCGTACTCCGTGCGCCTGCATGCGGGCCTGCCACAGGCCCAGGCGCGCGTCGCGTGCGTACTCCCCGGTGCTGTGGATACGCCCGCTGCGCCACGCGCTGCCGACCAGGCCGCGCCCGGCCGGACTGTCGTCATCCTGGCGAACCTGGTAACGGCCTTCGCGCAGATCCTTGCCGATGGCCTGCGCGCAGGGGCCCGCGCCAGCCTCCACCTGGAAGCAGCCCTGCGAGTCGGGGCGCATGAGCACGCAGGCCAGCATGCCGTCGAGCTCGCCCACCGAGCGCAGCAGCGCCTCGAGCGCATCGCGCCAGGGCGTTCCCGCCGCCGGAGCCGGCTCTTCGAAGGCCGCGAAATAGCGCGCGACGACCTGCTCGTGCGCGAGCACCTGCGCCTGCAGGTCCTCGCGAAGCCTGGCCTCGACGATCTGCGCAAGCTCATGGCGCGTGCGCGCCATCACGGCCGAGGCGCGCATGCGCTGCGCCAGCTCCTGCTGCACCAGGGCGGCGCCGCGCACCAGCATGGAGGGGCCCAGCCCCATGAGCGCCAGCGAGCGCCCGCGCTGCCCGGCGCGATGCCGCACCTCGTCCAGCGTGCGCTGCGGGCCGAGCAGCCACTGCACGTGCAGGGCCTGCTCCCCGACCCGCTCGCGCAAGGCTTCGGCGTGCAGCCCGCCCTCGGGCTGCCCCCACTCGGCAAGCAGCCGTCGCTCGAAGGCCCCCGGTTCGAGCAGGGCCTGCGCCTCGGCCGTCCCCAGCCATTCGCCCGCACGCGCGCCGAAGGGATCGAAGTTCGCCGACACCTCGCTGCCGACGCTGTTGCTGGTGCCCAGTTGCCACCAGCGCGCGCGCCGCAGTTTGTGGGCCTTGAGCTCGTACAACGCGGCGTCGGCCTGGCGCAGCACCGCCTCGCCGCCGCCGGGTTGCGTGGGCACCAGCGCCAGTCCAAGGCTCATGCCCACCCGCACCCCCTGGCCATGCGGAAGCTGGAATTCGCGCTCCACGGCTTGGTGCAGGCGTGCCAGCACGGCATCCAGCTGCGACTCGAGCTGGTGTTCGTCCAGATCCTCCAGCACCAGCACGAATTCATCGCCACCAAACCGGGCGAGGAAATCCGACGAGCGCAGCGAGTCGCGCAGACGGCGGCCGAATTCGCGCAGCAAGGCATCGCCCGCCCCGTGACCGTGCGCGTCGTTCACCGGCTTGAAGTCGTCCAGGTCCAGCAAGCCCACCACAGCCCGGCTGTCAGGCGCACGCGCGCGCTGCAGCACGCGCGGAAGGTATTGCTCGAGCGCGCGGCGATTGGGCAGGCCCGTGAGGATGTCGTGGCGGGCCTGGAAGGCGATGGTGTCGCGAGCCTCGTGCAAGGCGGTCACGTCGATGACGCTCCACAACACCCCGGGCGCGCCGTCGGGCAGCTCGATGGGCACGCCGCTGATCTCGCACACCCTCGGCGAACCGTCACGTCGGCGAAAACGCTGCTCCAGTCGACCGCGCAGCAGGCCCTGTCGAGCCTGGTCGGCGATGGATTCGAAGCGCGCGCTCTCCGGACCGGCCCCGAACAACTCCTGCGCGGCCTGGCCCAGCAATTCCTCGCGCGCGTACCCGAGCATTTCGCACAATGCCGGATTGAGATCCCCGATGCGAGCGCTGGCGTCCAGCGTGAACATGCCGGCGGCATTCTTCTCCATCAGGCGGCGCTGGTAGGCCAGCGCGCGCTCCAGGCGCAGGTGCAATTGCACCCGCTCGCTGATGTCGAGCAGGGTCCACACCACCGTGCGCGGGCCCTGCTGTTCCACCACTCCGCCGGACACGTCGCAGGGCAGCTCGCTGCCGTCGCGCCGCCGCAGCCGCAGATTGCGGGCGTGCAGGGGTTGTTGCTGCACCTCTGCATGAAATTGCTGCCAGCGCGCGAACTCGGCGTCGTCCGGCACCAGGTCGCGCGGGCCCAGGCTGAGCACTTGCTGCGCGTGGTCATAGCCCAGCATCTGCACCAGGCGCTGATTCACGCGCACCAATCGTCCATCACGCAGGCCGACGATCCCGGCCTGGGAGTGGTCCAGCAGCACGTCGCGCAAGGCCGAGGACTCGCGCTCGCGCTGGGCCAGGTCGATGCGGTCCAGGCCGCTGGACAGGCTTTCGGAAAGCTCCTCCAGCAGCTCCCGCAGGTCCTGGTCGTAGACCGCGGCCTGCGCGTCGAGGATGGTCATGATGGCCCAGGTCTCCCTCCCGCGCCGGATGGGCAGGGTCGCCGCCGCGCGAAAGCCGTATTGCTCGGCCATCGCCCTCCAGGGTCCCAGCTCGGGAGATCCGAGAAAGTCATCGCTGACCAGCGCCCGGCCCTCGCGCCAGACCACCCCCGCGAAACCACCTCCATGGGGATCCTCGGCGCGGCTGGAGATCACGATGTGCCGCAGATACTCGGTCTGGCCGGCGCTGGCCAGGAACACGAAGCGACCGTCCGCCGCGGGGCGGGCCACGTACATGAGCCTGGCCCCTGCGTAGCGCACGCCGAGCGCGCAGGCCTGGCGCAGGAGTTGCAGATCGTCGTCGGCATCGGCCACCGCCTGGCTGACACCGGCCAGGAGGGCGCGGAAATCGGCCAGGCGGCGCAGACGCCGCTGCGCGCGAACCAGGCGCGCGGCCGCCTGCCGGGCTTCGATCACGCGGACCACCTGCCGCCCCAGCCGCGCCAGTCCCTCACGCTGCGCGCCGTCCAGACGGCGAGGCTGGGAATCGAGCACGCACAGGGTTCCCAGCGCGTGGCCCTCCCCCGTACGCAGCGGCACCCCGGCGTAAAAGCGCAGATGCGGCGCCCCACGCACCAGCGCGTTCCCGGCGAAGCTCGGATCCAGCCGGGCGTCCGGGACTTCCAGAAGGCCCTCGCCAAGAATCGCCTGCGCGCAGAACCAGCCCTCGCGCGGGGCCTCGCGCAGATCCAGTCCGAGGAGGCTCCTGAAGCACACCCGCTCGGCCTCGACCAGGCTGACCATGGCCATGGGCGCCCCCGCGACCTGCGCGGCCAGTGCTCCGAGATCGTCGAACACCTGCTCTGCGGCGGGATCCAGCAGGTCCAGTTCGCGCAGGGCCTGGAGGCGCTGAACCTCGGCATCGGGCCATGCGGCGGAAGGAACGGCGGGAAGGGACATGGAGGCAGTGCGAGGAGGCCGAACCATTCTCGCATGCAGGCCCCGCATGGGGTCGACAAGCGGCGGCCCGCCACAGGGACACCTCGGGTAGACCCTAGCAATAAATGCGACACATTCCCTACGTACCTTGCGGGCATTTTTCGCAGGTACGCTCTCGTCCTGCGGCGCATCCACCCTGCGCCCCGGGGAAGGCCTCACGAACCCCGGGCGGCAACATCCGCAAAGGAGGACTCCGCTATGAACCAACATCCCTACGCAACACAAAGTTACACAGATCTCCTGGGTGAACTGGAACATGCGAGGCGGGTGCTGGCCCAGGCGCGCATCGGCAGCCTGGCGCCCGCAGCCGCCGCCCAGCGTGCCATCGAGGGCATCGACGCCGTCGAGGCATCCTGGAGCGCCTTCGGGAGGCAGCATCTGCGCGCCGCCCGGGGCGCGCTGAACCTGTTGCGCCAGGGCGCATTGCCTCACACACCAGAATGCATCGAAGCCGTCCGAGAACTCTCCGCGCTGCTCCAGGCGCACCGTGGTGCGGATCACGCACCGTCCTGCAATCGCCACTACGCCTGGCAGTGACGCCCCCGAAGCGCGCACCCGTCCTGAGAAAGGCCCTCGCCGTCTGCAGCCTGGCAGCGGCCTGCGCCGCCCACGGCTGCCAGGCGGGGGTCCTGGCGGACGGGGAAGGCTGGATCTCGCAGGCCGGCTCCCACCTGCGCACGGTCTATGACCAGGGACAGGACCGGCTCTTCCTCACGGGGTATGCGTGGCATGATCCGCGCACCTACACCGCCGCCAAGCTCGCCAAGCTCAACAGCCACGCCTGGGGCTTCGGCGGTGCCAGGCGCCTGGTGGACCCGGACGGCAACGAGGAAATGGTCTACGCGATGATCTTTTCCGACTCGCATCGCAATGCCGAGCCCGTGGTGGGGTACGCGAAACAATGGATCTGGCGCCCCGAGGACGGCCCGATCAGCCTGGGGGCGGGATACACGGCGGGCCTGACCTCCCGCGCGGACATTCTGAACAATATCCCATTTCCGATTGCGCTTCCCTTGGTTTCATTAGGTGTCGGCCCGGTACGCCTTTATGGAACTTATCTCCCCAAAGTCAATAACAAACTAAATAACGGAAACGTGGCCTTCTTTTTTGCCAGCTTTCGCTTCGGCTGAGCTCCGCAGCCACGAGAAACCCCCTCCGAACGTGCAAAGTTTCACGGACCGCTTCGGTCGCCGGACCTACACTTCGCCGATTGCCCCTCGCAGGGCCTGACAGGCGGTTGACGTACCGCAGGGGGATTCCAGCATGCGCCCTTCCGACCGACGCAGATTCCCGCCCGGGAACCGTCGCCCATGAGCCCGGCCGCCACGGCACGCAAGGCCAGGGCCTCGAAGGCCATCACCGACGACGTCGCGGCAGACCTGGTGCAATTGTTGCTGCGCGGCGTACCGGTGAATTTCGCCGCCGGCATCAGCTCCGCCGCGATCACCGCGTGGATCCTGCGCGGCGTGGATCCTCCGCGCGCCCTGCTGGCCTGGCTGGCGGCCTACTGCGCCCTGTACCTGGTCCGCATCGTGACCTGGCTGCGCGCGCGCGCTCCAGGCAACGTGCAGAAGGCCCCCTTGCTGTGGTTGCGCAGGACCCGGCTGAGCGTGCTCGCCGTGGGCCTGGCCTGGGCCATCCTGCCGGCCCTGCTGTTCCCGGCCGATCCCATGCACGCCCTGGCCGTGGCGCTGATCGCCAGCGCCGTGTGCGGGGCCGGCATGGCCATCTACTCGGCCGACTGGGTTTCCGCACTGCTGTTCGTGATGCCCACGGTGGCCGCCGCGACCTGGCACCTGCTGCTGGTCGCCCGCTCCCTGCCGCCCGGGCTGGGCCTGCTGTACGTGCTGTACACGGCGTTCCTGCTGCACGCGACCCGCAGGACCCACGCCCAGTTCCAGCACATCGCCCTGCATCGCGCGCAGGCCTCGGCCCAGTTGTCGCGAGACCCCCTGACCGGCCTGGGCAATCGACTGGAACTGGATACGCGCCTGCAGCAGGCCCTGGCACGCGCCCGGCGCCAGGGTACCGAGGTGGCCCTGGGCTACATCGATCTGGATGACTTCAAGCCCGTCAACGATTCCCTCGGGCATGCCGCGGGAGACGAGCTGCTGCGCCAGCTGGCCGCGCGCTGGCGCGAGGAACTGCGCGCGAATGAACTCGTCGCCCGGCTGGGGGGCGACGAATTCGTGCTCCTGGTCGAGGATATCGACCCCGATCGCGCCGTGGTGCAGCTCGATGCGGTCGTGGAGCGCCTGCACCGCGCGGTGGAGCATGATTTCGAGCTGGCCGGATCCTCGGCGCGGGTGGGCATGACCATCGGCGTGGCGCGCTACCCCCTCGACCGCTCCGAGGCGGACATGCTGCTGCGCCATGCCGACGCCGCGATGTACCACGGCAAGAAGCACAAGGGGCGACATCGCAGCTGGTGGCCCGCACGCGCGCCCTGGCTCCGTGAAAACCCGGCCCGGCTGGCATAATGTCCCCGACAACAACACATCGACGACGCGCGCGCCTCCCGGTCGGTGCACCGGGCCTCGCGCGTTCCGTGGGGGAGTACCCGCGGGCTGCAGCCCGCTCCATCCGGAGAATCCATCGATGTCCCAAGCTCCTCGCAAGTACCCCGCCCGACTGCGGCTCGGGCTGCGCCTGGTCTGCGCGGCTGCCGCGGCCGCGGGCCTGTGCGCCAGCGCCCAGGCCATGAGCGTGTCCGAGTATGGACACACCCTGAAGAAGGACGCCTCCCACGCCGGGCATGCGATCGTGCATGTGGGCTCCGAGGCCGGCCACGGCGTCTGGCATGCCGGCAAGACCGTGGGCAAGGACGTGGCCCACGGCGTGGTGCACGGTTACCACGCGACCAAGCGGGCCCTGAGCAGCAAGTAGTGCTCGGCCGGACCTGCGGCCCCTCTCGGGGGCCGCAGCCACAGGGCCCCGAGGCCAGGAAAGCTCGGGCGCAGCCTCGCTCCGGTCATGTTCGTAGTGCTCGGAGATTGCCTCGATGGACCGGGGCGAGCACCCCAGCACATTCAACGAATTTTCAAATCAACCGGATTTATTCAAAGAAACCACATTCAATAAAACCATTCACCGACCATTGGTCATTCGTGACGCCATTCACGAATACCGGTTTCTCGATAAACTGAAACGGCAGACAAGGACATTCCCGCGATGCGAAGCATTCCGTTGAATGCGCGCTGGACATTCGGGAATGTTCGATTTGCGATTTTCATTCATCCAGTGAACCCGAATCCAAGGAGCGGAAAATGGCTGAACATACCCAGCAGGGCCAGCAGGACACCTCCAAGCGAGGCTTCGCCTCGATGAGCGAAGAGCAGCAACGCCAGATCCCCTCGAAGGGAGGCCAGGCCTCCGGCGGCAATTTCAAGAACGACCCGGAACGTGCGGCCGAGGCCGGTCACAAGGGTGGTCAGGTTTCCGGAGGCAATTTCAAGAACGACCCGGAACGTGCGGCCGAAGCCGGCCACAAGGGCGGTCAGGTCTCCGGAGGCAATTTCAAGAACGATCCGGCGCGCGCGGCCGAGGCAGGCCACAAGGGTGGCCAGGTTTCCGGCGGCAATTTCAAGAACGACCCGGAACGCGCCGCGCAGGCGGGCCACAAAGGCGGACAACACTGAACGGGCCTGCCCGTTCGTGCCGCAAGGCCTGGCTACAGGCTTTCACGGGCCCGCCACGGCGGGTCCGTGGCCTGGCAGACTGTTGAGCGACAGGGGCCGCCGGGGGACTTCAAGCGGCCACCAGCAGGCGTTCCAGGGCGTCGCGCGCCATCGGGCGGTGGAACCAGTAACCCTGGGCCTCGTCGCAGCCGAGTTCGCGCAGGCCTTGCATCGTGGCCTGATCCTCGACCCCCTCGGCGAGAACCTGCAGACCCAGCGCGTGGGCCATCTGGATCACCGCACTGACGATGGCGGCCGCGTCGGCATCCTCCGTCAGCCCCAACACGAAGCTGCGGTCGATCTTGAGCCGGTCGACGTCCAGCCGGCGCAGGTAGGCCAGGCTGGAATAGCCCGTGCCGAAGTCGTCGATGGCGATGCGCAGGCCCGAGCGCTTCAAGCCGGCGAGCACCGTGCGCATGCGCGCGGCATCGTCCAGAAAGACCGACTCGGTCAACTCCACCTCGAGCTGCCCCGGCTCCAGCCCGTGGCGCCCGATCGCATCCGCCAGCAACTGCGGAAAATCACCCCTTCGCATCTGCACCACCGACACGTTCACGCTCAGCGGCAGCCTGCCCAGGCCCATCGCATGCCAGCGCGCGGCGTCGGCGCAGGCTCGATCGAGAACCCAGGCTCCCATCTCGACGATCAGCCCGGTCCGCTCGGCCACGCCGATGAAGGCTCCCGGCTCCACCAGTCCACGCTCCGGATCCCGCCAGCGCAACAGCGCCTCGGCCCCGATCACCTGCCCATTGCGCAGATCGACCTGCGGCTGGTAATGCAGTTCGAACTCCTGCCGGGACAGCGCGCGCCGCAGCCCCTGGGCGAGGCGGAAATGTTCCCGCGCGCGCTCGCTGGCGCCCGGCGTCGCGTAGCGCACGATGTTCTTGCCCGCGGCCTTGGCGTCGTGCAACGCAGCCGCGGCCTGGCCCAGAAGATCATCGAAATTCCCCGCATCCTCGGGAAACTGGGCCACCCCCTGGGACAGCGTCAGTTCCAGCACCCTGCCCCCCGGGTCGAAGGCCAGCTCCGCGGTCTGCGCGATGCGCTCGCACAAGTCGGCCGCGTCCAGCTCGGCGGCCGAGGAGGCCATGACGAGAAACTCATCCCCATTCCACCTGCACACATTGCCCGCATCTCCGGCGCAAGCCTGCAGGCGCGCGGCCCATGCATGCAGGACCTGGTCCCCCGCGCCCAGCCCGAAGGTCTCGTTCACGCTGCGAAAATCATCGATGTTCACGCAGACGAGGGTGAGCTTCGCGCCACTTTCGAGCAGGCTCTCGCAACGCGTGCGAAACAGTCTGCGGTTGGGCAAGCCCGTCAGCGCGTCGTGGGTCGACAGGTGCTGGATCGCATTCTCGGCCGCCTTGGCCTGGCTGAGGTCGTTGAACACCCCGAGGTAGTTGCTCACGCTGCCGTCGGCGCCCTGAATGGCCTTGATCGAAAGCCATTCGGGATAGACCTCGCCGCTCTTGCGCCGGTTCCAGATCTCGCCGCTCCAGCCGCCTCCCTCACGGAGCGAGGCCCACATTGCCGCATAGAACTCCGGCCCATGCATGCCCGAGGCGAACATCCGCGGGGTCTGCCCCAGCAACTCCTCCCGCGCATAGCCCAGGATGCGGCACATGCTCGGGTTCGCCTCGACGATGCGGGCCTGCGCGTCCGTGACCAGCATGCCCTCTTCGGCCGAGTCGAAGGCGCGCCCGTACAGCCGCAGGCTGTCCTGCCAGCGCGCATGAGACAGCACGATGCCCACCAGGCTCGCGCCGGTCTCCAGCAACTTGCGGTGGAAGCGCCCCGGTGCGCGCGGCTCGAAGCTCGACAGCGCGAAGGTGCCGATGATCTGACCCGCGTCGTCATAGACCGGCACCGACCAGCAGGCGCACAGATTGAAGTCGTAGGCGATCTGGCGCAGGTCCGTCCAGCGCGGGTCGCTGAAGGTGTTGCTGACGAACTGCGGAGTCCCTCGGTAGATCACATTGCCGCAAGACCCCCCTCCCGGCCCAGGCTGCAGGCCGTTGAGGCGGCGCACCGCGACCTCGGGCACGCTGGGAGACGCGTGCACGTACAGCTTGCCATCGTCACGGTTGAGCAGCATGACGGTGCCCACCGCGTTGGGAAGCAGCATTTCAGCCAGGTGGCACACCTCGCGGACCATGTCGATGGAGTCCCGCCCGCCGAGCACCGCCCGCAGGATCGACTGCTGGTACTCGAGAATGGCCTGCTGCTCGCCGGGGTCGAGCAGGATTTCAGGGTGCACGGACTCGGCCGGCTCTGTCTGCGCGATGCGCATGGATTCGAAAATCCCAATACAAAATGAAAGGTTGCCCGCTGAATGTTCGTCAAACGGTCAATTATTTGTCAAGGTCGAAGCGTGCCCGCGTTTTCCTCGATGCACGAGCACCGAGCCCCGCGCTACAAGCCCATGAAAACCCGGGAGCTGGCCCTCCTGTTGCAGCCGATGGCCGGCTTGGGGACCAAAGCTCGGATTTCCGTGAAATAGTTGCGCGCCTTCCTGGGGGCACCCTCCTAGGATGCAGGCTCAAGGCTGTCTACGGAGGTGTTCATGAGACTCATCGAGTGGGAAGGCGCGGAGGATGGAGGCGCGCAGGCGATGCCGGCGCCGGGCGTGCCGATGCCCGCGGGCATGGGCCTCGAGTTCAGCGCCCGCGGCACCGCCCACCCTGTCTACTGCTCCGTCTACCTGGGCCATGACGACAAGCAGGCCATCGACGCCAAGGTCCGCCTGATCGACGGCGCTGGGCCGACCATCACCACCACCGAGGCTTCGCTGCGTGACGGCGACGTGGTCTACGTGGTCACGCGCGGCCAGCGCCGGCCCCACCGCATCCTGTATCTGCGCAGCGGGGCGCGTGCCCGCGACAGCGCGGACCTGCGCATCGGCGAACTCGAGGAACTCGAGCAGCGCGAGGAACTGGCGTCCTGAGCGGTCCTGAGCGGACCTGAGCGGTCCTGAGCGCTTCCTGGCGGGCTCCCGCCTGCCGCGGCTCAGCGCCGCGCGCGCTCGACCAGCGCGAGGGCCTCGGCCAGCAAGGCCCCCTCGCGGCTTTCGAGTTCGGCAAGGATGCTCAGGTGGTTCGCCCCCGACACGTCGATCAGGCGCGTGATCTGCGCGGCGCCACGCAGCGCCTCGGCGTATTCCCGGCTTTGACGCTGCAACTCCGGCAGTTCCGCCCCGCCGACCGCGACCACCGTAGGCGCCCCCGGGCCGACCCGGAATTGCGGACTGCAATCCGCCACCTGCGCTTCGTCCAGACCCAGCGCGTCGTTGAGCGCGCCACGCCGGATCGGCTCCAGATCGAACAGTCCGCTGATCGCCAGCACGCCGGCCACCGCGCCGTGCATTCGATGCATGGCCGCGAGATGCGCTCCGGCCGAATGCCCGCTCAGTACGAGCCGGGGGCCGCGACGGGCCTGGCCGCCCAGGACGGGATGCGTGGACAGCGCATCGAGCAGACGCCCGATTTCCGTCACCATCCCCGGCAGGCTCGATTGCGGGGCCAAGGTGTATTCGGCCATGACCAGGTGCAGGCCCGCGGCCAGCGGGCCGCTGCCCACGCAACAGAAATCGCGCTTGTCGCGCGCCTGCCAGTAGCCGCCGTGGATGAACACCAGGACCGGGGCCGACGCCGGATCCTCGCAGCGCGCGGGATACCAGTCGTAGACCTGGCGCGGACCCGGTCCGTAGGGTACGTCGGCGACGCAGGCGTGGGCTGCGTGGAAGGCCCGGCTGCGCTCACGCAGGGCCGAGACCACGCTGTCGGCATCGTCGATGACCGACAGGTTGTCGTAGGCGGCGGTGAATTGTTCGCGGGTCTGGAGATGGGAAGGAATCGGCATGAAAGTTCCGGGAATTCGCGCACGCCATCCGGGACAGTGTCGTGTCCCCTCGTGCGAATCCCAGGATAACCGTGAAATAGTTGCGTGTCTCGCCGATCCCTGCGCGCACCGCCGTGAAATAGTTGGACGCCATCCCGGACACGGGTTCCTAGCATGGATGCATCACGTGGACTCCGGGAGCCCCATGATGCAAAGCGAAGCACAGGACACGATCGACGGATGGCCGGACGCCATCGCAGCGCCGGCCGGCCGCGCGCCGCAAGGCCAGCAGGCGGATTTCGGCCAGCGCGGCGACGAAGAGGTCCCCCATCTCGCAGCCTTCGCCCATGCGGGGTCTCGACAGCCCCTGCAAGCGCGCGTCAGGCTCTCCTCCAGCACCCCGCCCACGCTGGTCACGACCGAGACCCGTCTGCACGAAGGCGACGTGGTGTACGTCGAATCGCTGGGCAAGCGACGGGCGCACCGGATCTGCGCAATGCGCCGCGGCCTGCGCTCGCGCGACCCGCAGGACCTGCGCATCGCGCAGCTGCGCGAGATCGAGGATCCCCAGGGCCTGCACGCCGACGCATGAGGCGCGACAATGGAGCCGTTGCGCCCCACGCGCCGCGGAGATCCCCGTGCCTTCGGCAACCCAAGCCCTGCAATCCCTCCCCGAGGAAATCGCCAACAGCCTCACGCACGGGCTGGGCCTGGCGCTGGCCATCGCCGCCATCCCGATCCTGGTCGAGCACGCGCGAGGTGCCGGCGCAGTGACCGGCGCCGCCCTGTTCGGCGCAACGGCCGTGCTGACCTACCTGGTCTCGACGCTGTACCACGCGGTGCGCGAAGGTCGCGCCAAGATCGTGCTGCGCTGGATCGACCACGCGGCGATCTACGGGTTCATCGCCGGAAGCTACACGCCGTTCACGCTCACCGTGCTGCGCGGGGCCTGGGGCTGGTCCCTGTTCGGGCTGGTCTGGGGCCTGGCGGTGCTGGGGATCCTGTTCAAGACCCTGGGCACCGAGCGCTTTCCCCGCCTGTCCACCCTGCTGTACCTGGCCATGGGCTGGGTGGCGCTGGTGGCGATCCGGCCCTTGTGGATGGCCATGCCCGGCGGCGCCATGCTCTGGCTGGTCGCCGGCGGCGTGGCCTATACCTTTGGCGTGGTCTTCTTCGTGCTGGACCAGCGGCTGCGCTACGCCCACAGCGTGTGGCACCTGTTCGTGCTGGGCGGCAGCGTGTGCCACTTCTTCGCCGTGCTCCAGGTACTCGACCTTCCGGCGCTGCCGCGCTGAGCCCGCGCAGGCGCGGAACCTCCCCATGCCCACAGACTCCCCGGGCTCTGCCGACGTGGCAGCCTCCTCGCCCGCCCCGGCCCCCGCGCGCATGCCCTCGCGCATGCCCCAACGCATGCGCCGCTTCTTCCTGCGCGTCTGGCCGGTCCTCGCGCTGCTGCACCTGTACATCGGCGCGCAGCTCCTGCCCGCCTTCGGCCTGGCCGGGCGCGTCGCGGGCGCGGCCCTCCTGGTCCTTTCCACGCTGCTGATCCCGGCCGGCTTCCTCAGCCGCTTTCGCGAGGGCGGCTCCTGGGACCTGGTGGCCTGGGCGGGCTTTCTGGACCTGGGGCTCTTTTCCTCGACCCTGGTGTTCACCCTGCTGCGCGAACTCCTGCTGCTGCTGCCGGACAGCGCACACCTGACGCGCCCCAGCGCCATCGCTGCGCCGGCCGCGGCCCTGCTGGTCTCGCTGATCGGTCTGGTCAATGCACGGCGCGTGGCCCGCGTGGTCGACGTGCGCGTGCCCATAGCCGGCCTGCCCACGGAGCTGGAAGGCTTCACCATCGTGCAGATCAGCGACATCCACGTGGGTCCCACCATCAAGGCCGGGCAGGTCCGGGCCATCGTGGATCGGGTCAACGCCCTCGCCCCCGACCTCGTCGCCGTCACCGGCGACGTGGTCGACGGCCGGGTGCAGCGCCTGCGCGAGCACACCGCGCCGCTGGGCGGTCTGCGGGCCCTGCACGGCGCCTGGCTGGTCACCGGCAACCACGAGTACTACTCGGGCGCCGAGGAGTGGGTGGACGAATTCCACAGGCTGGGGCTGCGCTGTCTGCTCAACGAACATGCGGTGCTCGTCCACAAGGGCGCGCGCCTGGTGCTGGCCGGCGTGACCGACCCGCAGGGGCAAAGCTTCGACCCCGCCCACCGCAGCGACCCCTTCAAGGCCCTGCACGCCAGCCCCGAAGGCCTCCCGCGCATCCTGCTGGCGCACCAGCCACGCTCATCCGCCGAAGCCGCGCGCGCAGGCTTCGACCTGCAGCTCAGCGGGCACACCCATGGCGGGCAATTCTGGCCATGGAACCACTTCGTGGGCCTGCAGCAGCCGTTCACCGCCGGGCTGCACCGCGTCGGCCAGCTACAGGTCTACGTCAGCCGGGGAACCGGCTACTGGGGGCCGCCCAAGCGCTTCGGCGCCCCCTCCGAAATCACCCGCATCCGACTGGCCGCCGCGCAGGCTTGAAGCGCCTCGCCCGCGGGCCATCCAGGCTGCCCCAGGTGCACGCCGGCTGAGGCCCACGCATGCGCATGCCTCGATGCATCGACGCCGGCAAGCGCTGCAGTACACTCGGCGCAAGCTCCCACATACTCCCTCGTGCCTCGACGCCTGCTCTGGTTCCTTCCCGCAGCCTGCGCGCTGGTGCTCCTGGCGTGGTGGGGGCTGCAACGCTGGCAGGGCCCGCGCGTGGCCGCCTACCAGCTGCGATCCACCCCGCTGGAGCAGGACGTGGTCGCCACCGGGCGCGTGATCACGCCCTCGCGCGTGAACGTGGCCAGCGAGATCACCGGCACGGTGCTGCAACGCCTGGTGCGCCGCGGCCAGCAGGTCCACGTGGGCCAGTTGCTGTTGCGCCTGCGCAGCGACCAGGCCCGGGCCCAGCTGGACCAGGCGCGCGCGGCCCTGCGCCAACTGGTGCAGCAAAGCCGCCCGCAGGCGCTGGCGGCCCTGCGCAGCGCCGAGTCCGCGCAGGCTCTGGCGCTTTCCGAGGCCCGGCGCGCACGCGCCCAGGCCTCCAGCGGCGCCTTGTCGCAACAGGCGCTGGAGCAGGCCGAACAGGCCGAGCAGGCCGCGCGCCAGCAACAGCTCGCGGCGCGCGCGGCCTGGGAGTCCGTGCGTCCAGGCGGCGCCGCGCAGCGCCAGTTGCAGGCCTCGGAGGCGGCCGCCCGCGCGGTGGCGCAGCGCGCCGACATCCGCGCCGAGGTGGCCGGCCAGGTGCTCACCCGCAATGTCGAGGTGGGCGACACCATCAACCCCGGCCAGGTGCTGTTCACCCTGGCGCGCGCGGGCGACACCGAGGTGTCGCTTCCGGTGGACGAGCAGAACCTGCATGAACTCGCCCTCGGCCAGGAGGCGCGCTGCATCACCGACGGATATCCCGACCGCGCCGTCGCCGCACGCCTGGTGTTCATCGCCCCCTCGGTCGACACCACCAGCGGAACCATCGAACTGCGCCTGCGCGTGTCCGACCCGCCGCCCTGGCTGCGCCAGGACATGACCATCTCCTGCGACCTGCGCACGGCCGAGCTGCGACAGGCCCTGGTGGTCCCGGACGACGCGCTGCGCGACCGCGAGGGCGCGCGGGCGCGGGTCCTGCTCCTGCAGGCCGGCAAGGCCAGACTGCGCGAGGTCCGCCTGGGCCTGCGCGGGCTGGTGGCCAGTCAGGTGGTGCAGGGCCTTCGCGCCGGCGACGTGGTGATCACCGACCGCGCGGTACGGGACGGCGAGCGCGTGCGCGCGCGCCTGCAGGCGCTGCCCTCTGCGCCCGCATCGGCCTCGGCGGCGACGGGCACGGCGCCCGCCTCCCGGTCTTGAAGCGGCGCCGCGCGAGGCCGCAGGAACCCCGGCACGAGCATCGACCATGGGACTGTCCTGGCGCATCGCCTTGCACTTCCTGCGGGATGGCAAGGCGCAGACCCTGCTGATCATCGTCGGCGTCGCGGTAGGCGCGGCCGTCATCGTGTTCATCACGGCCCTGGTCGACGGGCTGCAGGGCAACATCGTGCAGCGTACCCTGGGAACCCAGGCGCACATCGTGGTCTCCTCCCCCGACCTCCTGCCCCTGGCAGCTCCCGCGCCCAGCGGCACGGTGGACCTGCGTTCCGTGGATGCGCGCCCCCAGCGCCTGCGCTCCATCAACAACTGGCCTGGGGTCCTGGGCGTGCTGCAGCGCCTGCCCGGCGTGCGCGCTGTCTCGCCGATGGTCAGCGGGCCGGCTTTCGCGCAACGCGGCGCGGCCGTGCGCGCGGTGGCCGTCCTGGGCATCGAGCCCCAGCGCTACATCCAGGTCATTCCGCTGGACAAGGACATGCTGCAGGGCCGCCTGGACGTGGGGGCCAGCCGCATCGTCGTGGGCTACCGCCTGGCCGAGGACCTGGGGCTCAGACTGGGCGACAAGTTGCGCGTGCAGGGTGCCTCGGGCGGATCCCAGGTGTTCGACGTGGCCGGCGTGTTCAGCCTGGGCGTGCGCGACCTGGACGAGCGCTACGTGTACATGGGGCTCAAGCCTGCCCAGTCCCTGCTCGCCTTGCCGGGAGGGGTCACGGAACTCGACCTGACGGTGGAGCGCATTTTCGACGCGCAGACCATCGCCGCTCGCATCGCCGCCCTCACGGGCCTGAAATCCGAGAGCTGGATGTCGACCAACTCCCAGTTGCTCAACGCCCTGCGCTCGCAGTCCCTGTCCAGCGCGCTGATCCGCTTTTTCGTGGGGCTTTCGGTGGCCTTCGGCATCGCCAGCGTGCTGGCGGTCAGCGTGGTGCAGCGCACGCGGGAGATCGGCATCCTGCGCGCCATGGGCGCCACCCGGGCCAGGGTGCTGGGCGTGTTCCTGTTCGAGGGCGCCGCCGTGGGCTGCGCCGGCTCCGTGCTGGGCGCGGCCGCGGGAGCCGGCATGGTGTGGGCCTTCAACACCTTCGGCCCAGGGCTGTTCTACGTGCCGGTGCCGGCCGGCCTGGTGGTCGAGGCCGTGGTGCTGGCCACCGCGGCGGGGGTGGCGGCCGCCGCCCTGCCGGCGCTACGCGCCGCGCGCCTGGACCCGGTGGTGGCGATCCGCTATGTCTGAGCCCCAGGCCCTGGAGCAGTTGGCTGCGGCCCCGCTGACGCATGCACCCGTGCTGCGCCTGCAGCAGCTGCGCAAGTCCTACCACGCCGGCACCCCCCTGGAAACCGAGGTGCTGCACGGCATCGACTTCGAACTGCGGCGGGGCGAGTTCACCGCGCTCATCGGCCCCAGCGGCTCGGGCAAGACCACCCTGCTCAACCTCATCGGCCTGCTCGACACTCCCAGCGACGGCGAGCTCTACCTGCTGGACCAGCCCACCCGCGCGCTGGACGACACCGCGCGCACCGCGCTGCGTGGCCGCTCCATCGGTTTCGTGTTCCAGTTCCACCACCTGATCCAGGCCTTCAGCGTGCTCGACAACGTGCTCATGCCCGCATTGGTGCAGGGCATGCGGCGCAGCCGCGAGCTGGAGCAGCGCGCGCTGGAACTGCTGCGCGCGGTGGGGCTGCAGGCGCATACCGCCAAGCGTCCCTCCGAACTCTCCGGCGGTCAGCAGCAGCGCGTGGCGATCGCCCGCGCGCTGCTCACCCACCCTCCGCTGGTGCTGGCCGACGAACCTACCGGCAATCTCGACACCCACAGCGCCGACGAAGTGTTCGCGCTGCTGCGGCGCTTCAACCAGGAGTTCCAGTGCGCGGTGCTGGTGGTCACCCACGACCCGCGTCTGGCCCAGCGCTGCGAGCGTATCCTCGACCTGGTCGATGGACGACTGGTCGGCGATCGCCAGCTTCCCCCGCCCGCTCCATGAAACCGGTTCCCGCCCTGCTGCTGGCGCTCCTGGCCTGGCTGGGTGGCGCGGTCACCATGGCGACGCCCGCCGCAATCGCCGCGTCCTCCGGGCCCGAGCTGCGCTGCGGCTGGTTCGACAACCCCACTCCGGGCAACGCCTGGCTGAGCGATCGGCAGGCCGAATGGGTGGTGGGTATCCAGGGAGGCCACCAGGCCGATGGCGACTGGCCGGATTTCCCGGACTCACAGTGGGTCGCAACCAACGGGCACTATGGCTACGGCTGCGCCTGCCTGCGGGTGCTCGTCGATGCGCGCAAGCACGAGATCGAACGCATCCTCGGCGCCACGGTGCGTCCGCTCAAGGCCTGCGAACAGGATCGGGCCCTGCCCAGGCGCCCGCCGGGGGCCGACGCGGCGACGCGCTGATCCCGGCCAGGGCCGGCCCGCGCCACCGCGGCCTCATCAGGACGTGTTCCGGCCCTCGCGGCTCGAAAGCGAGCCGCAGCCATCGTCGATGGCGCGGAAGTGCGAGGTCGGCATGCAGGCGGGCGCAGTCTCGATGCACGGGGAGAACCCCATGCGGTCGAGCACGTCGCGCCGCAGGTCGACGCCCGGAGCGATCTCGAACAGTTCCACGCCTTGCGGCCCGAGGCGGAAGCTGGCGCGCTCGGTCAGGTACAGCACCTTCTGGCCGCGGCGCAGCGCCTGTTGCCCGCTGAAGCTGATCTGCTCGACCTCGCGCACCAGCTTGTTCACCTGGCCGTGGCGCGTGATGCGCAGGCTGCCGTCGCCGGTCTCCAGCCCCACGCCCTTGGCCGCGAAGGTCCCGCAGAACACGACCTTGCGCGCGTTCTGCGCGATGTCGATGAAGCCTCCGGGGCCCACCGTCAGCCCGCCCAGCCTGGACACGTTGACATTGCCCGCGGCATCGAGCTCGCCGAAGCCGAGCATGGCGATGTCCAAGCCTCCTCCAGCATAGAAATCGAACTGGGTGGGCGCGTCCAGGATGGCGCTGGGGTTGCGTGCATAGCCGAACAGGCTCCCGTCGAGCAGGCTGCCGCCGTAGATGCCGTGCTCGATGGTCTGGTGGATGCGATGCAGCTCGCCGCGCCGGGCGACCAGCCCGGCCACGGCGTCGGGAATGCCCACGCCGTAATTGACCACGGCGCCGTCGAACAGCTCGCAGGCGGCGCGCCTGGCGATCGCGTCGCGCTCGCTGAATGCCCGCTCCGGCTCCCGCGCGGCACGCGCGACGCAGTCTTGCCGCGCGCGCCCTGTCAGCTCCCCGGACAGCTCGGGGTCGAATTCGATGTCGTAGCTGGTGCGCTGCTGCGGATCCACGACGATCGCGTCGACCCATGCGGCGGGTATACGGACCTGGCGCGCGCCCAGCGCCCCGCGGGGCAGGCGCTCGCGCACCTGCACGATCACCCGGCCGCGGCATGCGCGTGCCGCCAGCGCGATGGCGCAGGCGTCGAGATCGGCGGCCTCGTGCTCGAAGCCGATGTTGCCGTCCTCGTCGGCCACCGAGCCGCGCACCAGCGCCACGTCGACCCGGTAGGGCTTGTAGCGCAGGTACTCGCGGCCATCCAGCGTGATCACCTCGGCCAGCTCCTCGCGCGCGCTGGCGTTCATGCGCCCGCCGCCGTGGCGGGGATCGCACACGGTGCCCAGCCCCACATGGGTGATCAGCCCGGGGCGCCCGGCGCCGATCTCCCGCAGCAGCTGCGAGGACACGCCGCCGGGCAGGATGTAGGCGGCGATCTTCTCGTCGCGCGCCAGGCCCTGCATGCGCGGCGACCAGACCCAGTGCCCGCCGATGACCTTGCGCACCAGGCCCTCGTGCGCGAAGCAGTTCACCCCACGCGCCTGCCGGTCGCCGATGCCCAGCGCGTGCACCAGGCTCAGGCCGCGGGGCCGCGCGGTGCGCAGGAAGCGCCGCTCGACGGCCTGGAACAGGCAAGTCGCCTCCATGAGGCCGCCGCCGCCGCCCATCAACGCGACGGTGTGTCCGTCGTCGATCATCTCTGCGGCCGCATCGGCACTGACGAAACGCGCTCCCATCGCCGTCTCCTCAGCGGTGCAGGTCGAACAGCGCGGCGCCACGCCGCAGCAGGGCCCTGGCGACCACGGTGCGATGGATTTCCGAGGTTCCGTCGAATATCCGGTAGATCCGCGCGTCCCGAAAGTAGCGCTCGATGGGCAATTCCTTGCAATAGCCCATGCCGCCGAACACCTGCACGGCGCGGTCGACGACACGCCCCAGCATCTCCGCGGCATGTACCTTGACCATGGAAATCTGGTCGCGCGCGTCGATGCCCGAGTCGATCATCCAGGCCGCCTGGAGCACGAGCAGGCGCGCCGCGTGGATCTCGATGGCGCTGTCGGCGAGCATCTGCTGCACCAGCTGGAACTGGGCGATCGGCTGGCCGAACTGCCGCCGCTGCTGCGCATAGGCCAGGGTCAGCTCCAGCACATGCGCGGCCTTGCCCACCGCGCGCGCGCCCACCTGCGCCAGGCGCACGACGTTGAGCGCCCGCATCGCCAGCTTGAAGCCCTGTCCCGGCTCGCCCAGCAGGGCCAGCGGCTCCAGCGGCACGTCCTGGAAGAACAGCTCGACATGGGGCGTGCCGCGCAGGCCCATCATCTTCTGGTCCTTGCCCACGCTGAACCCGGGCAGGCCCTTGTCGACCATGAACAGCGAGATCGCGTCATCGTCGGTGCGCGCCGAGACCAGGAAGAAATCGCTCCACTCGCCGTCGCTGATGAAATGCTTGCTGCCATTGAGCACCCATCCGTGCTCGCTGCGCCGGGCGCGGCTGCGAATGCCCTGGGCATCCGATCCCGCGCCGGGCTCGGTGATGGCGATCGAGCAAGTGCGCTCGCCCCGCACCGTGGGCAGCAGCCAGCGCTCGACCTGGGCGCCGCGGCACTCCAGCAGCGGTTCGTAGACATTGCCGAAGGATCGCCGGATCAGGATGTCGGTGCTGTGGCCGAACTGCTCCTCGCACAGCATCCGGTCCAGCGTGCTGAGTCCCCCGCCTCCGAGCTCCGCGGGCATGTTCAACGCGTACAGGCCCAGCTCCCTGGACGCGGAAAGCAGGCGCCGGGCGACCTGCGCATCGAGCACGCCGCTGTCCTCCACACCCTGCTCCAGGGGTTCGAGGTGCTCGCGGATGAAGCGGCGCACCGTCTCGATGATCATCCCTTGTTCTTCGCTCAGTCCAAAGTCCATCGCAGCCGCGCCCCCACCCGTGATCGCCCCGCGACACGCAAGGCCCTGTGCGAAGGACTGTATGGTTTCCGAAACAGGCGCACAATCCGCATTTCATCAAGCTTCAATTCACGTATCGTGTTGCTCCAATTCCAGCTGGCGGACTTGAGGGTGTTCTGCCTGGCCGCGCGCAAAGCCAGTTTCGCAGCGGCGGCGGCGGAGCTGGGCATGTCGCCGGCCTACGTGAGCAAGCGCATCGCGATGCTCGAGCGCGACCTGGGGGTCCCCCTTTTTCACCGGGCCGCGCGCCGTGTCAGCGTGACCGAGCAAGGCGAGCACGTCTACGCTTCGGCCCAGCGCATCCTCGACGGGGTCGAGGAAATGGGGCAGACCGTGGCAGGCGGTCGGCTCGAGCCCCGTGGCACCCTGCGCGTGACCACCAGCTTCCGCCTGGGACGCATGCATGTCGGCCCGATCCTGTCCCAGCTGGCGCAGCGCCATCCCGGGCTCGAGGTGAGCCTGGACGCCGTGGATCGCCGCGTCGACCTGCCGGGAGAGAACGTGGACCTGGACGTGCGCATCGGCGAGGTGGACGAGCCGCATCTGGTCGCCTACCGTCTCGCCGACAGCCCGCGCATCCTGTGCGCGGCCCCCGCCTATCTCGATGCGCGCGGCACCCCGCAGGACATCGCCGATCTGGCGCGCCACGACTGCCTGGTGCTGCGCGAGCGCCATCAGGCCTTCGGCGTGTGGCGTCTGTCCGGGCAAGGGCAGACCCGCAGCGTGAAGGTCACCGGCAGGCTGTCGTCGAACAACTCGGAAATCGTGCGCGGCTGGGCCGAGGACGGGCACGGCGTCCTGCTCCAGGCCGCCTGGGATCTCAGCGACGCGCTGCGCGCGGGCCGCCTGCGCCACATCCTGCCGGCCTGGTCGCAGCCGCTGGCGATCTGGGCTGCCAGCACGGCGCGCCTGAGCCAGTCGGCCAAGGTGCGCGTCGCCGTGCAGTTCCTGCGCGAGCAACTGGCCGAGGGCGAGTTCGCGCTACGCCACCGCGGCTGAGCGCGCCGGCGAGGCGGCCTGTCAAGCCCAGACCACGTGCCAGCGCGCGTCGGGCGCGGCGTCGCGCTGCGCCGCCTCAAGCGCAGCGCGCGCGCGCTGCAGCAAGGCTGCGCAGGCCGTGCCCGATGCCTTCGCCACGACCATCCCCAGGCGCAGCCTCACGCCCGTGGATGGCGCCTGCTGCGATTCCAGCAGGCGCATGCCCCACTGCTGCAGCATCCGAGCCGCAGCAGACTCCGGAGCACGCGGTTCGAGGTCCCGCAGCAGCAGGCCGAAGACTCCGTCGTCGAGGCAGGCCACGACATCCCGATGCCGGCAGGTCGCGCGCAGGGCCCGTGCCAGCGCGGCCCGCATCGGCTCGTCGCAGGGTGTGCCGGGGCCGGTGCCCACGCAGCGCAACAGGCCCATGGCGAACCATGCATCGTCCTGCGCGCACAGTCTGGCTTCCCGCGAAATGCGCTCGCACAAGGCCAGTCCGTTGGGCAGGCCCGTTTGGGGATCGTGGCGCGCCGCGTATCCCTGCAGCGCGCACTGCTGCATGAGCCCCCCCTTGAATTCGACCTCGTCGAGCGCAAATCCCAGCAGCTCCCCCATGCGCGCGATCAACGACAGCGCCTCGGGCGGCAACGGCGCAGCGTCGGCGCAGACCAGCACCAGCAGCAGGCGCGCGGCGCCGCCGTGAGACACCGGCACCAGGATGCGCGCCCGGCGTCGCGAGCCGCCGGGCATCACCCGCGGCTCGCGGTCTCGCCAGCAGCGCGCGGCCCCCTCACCCAGCCAGCGCGGCAGCGCCCGCGCTGCGCCGCCACGCGCTGCCGGGTCCCGGCGCACGAAGGCCGCCGCTGCGCCGCCGGGCTCGAACACCTCGACCGCCACGAACACCCCGCTGGCGAGCAGGGCCTCGCACACTGTACGCAGCGCGGCCTGCGCGTTGGCCGGGCATGGCAGCAGCCGAGTCTCGAAGGTCAGCGCCCTGTACAGGGCGCCTACCACTGGCGCCGGCTCGCCGAAGAAGCTTTCGGGGACGCCGGCCGCCGCCATGCTGGCCACCCTGGATCAGAAGTGCTTGAATCCGCGCTCGTCGGCATCCAGCGGCAGCACGCGGCCGGGCGAGACCCGGTGCGGCGCCGGACGCGCGGCGGCCCGCGGCGCGGACGGCTGCACCATCAGCAGGGCCTTGAGCTGACGCAACTGCTCCGCTGAAAGCTCCCCGAGCCCGGGCACCACCAGCCCGGCGGCCTGCCGCGGGCGCAGCTTGAAGCGTGCCATCTCCTGCTGCAATTGCGCCGCCACGCTGCTGAGCTGCGAGGACGAGGAGGCCAGCTCCTCGGCCTGCTGGCTGCCCTGCTGGGCCGCCGTGGCCACCTGCCCCATCGCGGTGTTGATCTGCGACACACCGCGTGATTGCTCGGAACTGGCCGTGGCGATCTCGCCGACCAGGTCGCGCACCTTGAGCACGTTGCCGACAATGGCCTGCAGCGCGCTGCCTGTCTCGGCGGCGATCGCCACGCCCTGGTTGACCCGCTTGGACGAATCGTCGATCAGCTCGGCCGTCTCGCGTGCCGCCTTGGCGCTGCGTCCGGCCAGGTTGCGCACTTCCTGCGCCACCACCGCGAAGCCCCTCCCGTGCTGGCCCGCCCGCGCGGCCTCGACCGCCGCGTTCAGCGCCAGGATGTTGGTCTGGAAGGCGATCTCATCGATGACCTTGATGATCTTCGCGATGTTCTGGGCCGACGCATCGATCGCTCCCATCGCCTCGCTCATCGCGGCCATCTTCTGCTGTCCCCTGGAGGCGAACTCCGAGGTCTCGCTGACCAGCTGGTTGGCCGTGTCGGCGTTGTCGGTGTTGGCCTTGACCTGGCTGTCGGTCTGCTCCAGGCTGGCGGTGACTTCCTCCACGGCGGCCGACTGTTCCTCCGAGGAAGAGGCCATGTCCTGCGACGCCGCGCTGAGTTGCTGCGAGGCCTCGCTGACCTGCTCGACCGCATCCACCACCTGGCCGAAGGTGGCGTTGAGCCCCTCGAAGGCGCGCCCGAAGGCCTCGATGATGCGCGCGTATTCACCGCTGTAGGCGCTGGCGTCCACGCTGGCATCGAGGCGGCCGTCGACGATCGCCAGCGACAGCGACGCGGCATCGCGGGCGATGCTGGAAATATTGGTCTTGAGAAGCATCAGCCATTCGTGGATCTGGTCCTGTTCGGAAGCCTTGCTCATCTCCACGCTGAGGTCCCCGTTGGCCACGTGGGTGACGAAGTCGATCAGCTCCTCGAGCCAGGCGTGCACGCCGTTGACCGCATTCTTCATCTGCTCGTGCTCGCCCTTGCAGGCGATCTCGACCTTCTCGCGCAGGTTGCCGCCGCGGATCTGGCGCAGGATGCGGTTGCCCTCGGCGATCGGCAGCAGGATTTCGTCGAGCATGCGGTTGATGCCGCCAACCAGCGCGGCGAAATCCCCCTGCAAGGCGCCCACCTGGGCACGCTCGCTCAGCTGCCCGGCAGCGGAAGCCGCGATCAGGCGCTGCAGCTCGGCAACCAGCCCCTTGAGATGGCCGCGCAGGGTCTCGATGGCCTCGTTGATGAAGGCCTTCTTGCCGGGGAAGCGCTCGAGTTCCGCGTCGAAGTCGCCATGCGCGAAGGCATTCACGCAAGCCATGGCCTTTTTCTTCACGGCGATGTGCCCGGCCACCATGTTATTGATGCCCACGGCCATGCCGGCGAAGGCGCCGCCGAAGGGAGAGGGATCGATGAACACGTCGATGTCGCCCTTGTCGTGCTCGGCCGACATGTGGTTCATCGCGTCGATCAGCCCGCGCAGATTGGCGCGCAGACGCTCGATGGTGTCGTTGATGAAGGCCTTCTTGCCAGGGAAGCGTTCCAGGGGTGCATCGAAGTTTCCGCCGGCGATCTCGGCCACGCAGGCCATGGCCGCTCGCTTGGTTGCGATGTGGCTGCCCACCATGGCGTTGACCGCGCGTACGACCTCGGCGAAGGCTCCGTCGTAGTTGGCGGCGTCGACCACCGCGTCGATCTCGCCCTGCTCATGCAGGCGCGCCATCGTGCCCAGGTCAGCCAGCAGGCGCGCTGTGGCGTCGGTGGCGTCGCGCTCGCGCCACTCCACCAAGGTGGCCACACGCTTTCCCTGCTCGTCGAACACCGGGTCGACGGTGCAGGACATCGAGGCGGAACCGAGCCGGATTTCGAGGCTCGCGGGCCGGGTCAGCGCCGCGACCTTGTCGCGGATCGCGCTGCCCTGCGCATGCAGCGCCTCCAGGGGGGCGCCGATCAGCCGGCTGACGTCGAAGCCGGGAATCTGGCGCCGAATCTCGGGCTGCAACCGGGTGAACATCTCGTTGGCCGCTCGGTTCAGGAAGCGGATGTTCATGCCGCTGTCGGCCAGCACCACGGGCTGGCTCAAGGCCTGGAGATGGTCGAGCACACCGCCGACCGGAAGATCTGTCATTGCGTTCATGATGGATTTCCTCTGCTGTTGTCCTGTTGTTCAATGCACGCTCGCGGGCGTGAGCTGGCCGGCGAGCATGCGCTCGACGTCCACGATGGCGGCGAAACGATTGGCCTGCTTGCCAAAGCCGCGCACGATCGATGGGTTGGCGCCTCCGAGGGCGGCTGCCGTGTCGATCTGGTTCGGCGGGATCTCCAGCACCTCGCTGACGTGGTCGACCACCAGGCCGACGGCCACGTCGTTCACGCTCAGCACGATGATCACCGTGCGCTCGGTGTAGTCCTTGGGCTGCAGGCCGAAGCGCAGGCGCAGGTCCATGACCGGAATGACCTTGCCGCGCAGATTGATCACGCCCTTGACCGAGGGCGCGGACTCGGGCAGCTGCACGATGTGCTGCATGCTGACGATTTCGGTGACGTAGCCGATGCCGATTCCATACTCCTCGGTCGCGACCCCGAAGGTCAGGTACATGTCATCGACGTTGTCGTCGTCCCGGAACACCAGCTCGGTGTACTCGTCGTCCGACGCGAAACCACCCGGTTCCGCTTCTTGATGGGTGCTCATGGATTGCTCCGGTTGATCAGGTTCGTGAGGCTGAGGCCGCGACGCCCCGCGCCATCAGGCGCGCCAGGGTCGCGGGAATCGACAACAAGGGGGCCACCGCCTCGGCGGCTCCCAGGCGGCGTGCCATCTGCGGCATGCCGAACACGACGCTGGTGGCCTCGTCCTGTGCCACCGTATGACCGCCGCTGCGGCGGATGCGAAGCATGCCGGCGGCGCCATCGCTGCCCATGCCCGTGAGCAGGATGGCTCCGGCGCGCGCGCCGGCCTGCGCCGCCACCGACTCGAAAAGCACGTCCACCGACGGCCGGCTGTAGTTCACCGGATCGCCGGGCACCAGGCGCACGCGCAGCTGCGCGCCCAGGCGCTCGAGCACCATGTGGCGCGCCCCGCCGGGCGCGAGCAAGGCCTGCCCAGGCACCACGCGGTCGCCATCGCAAGCCTCGCGCACGCGCAGCCTGCCCAGGCCGTCGAGGCGCCGCGCCAGCGAGGCGGTGAAGCCCGCGGGCATGTGCTGCACGAGCAGCAGGGCCGGGGCGTACTCGTCGAAGCCGGGAAGCAGGCTGCTCAGCGCCTCCACGCCGCCGGTCGACGACCCCACGGCAATGATGTGGCTGCTCGCCAGCTCGGGCGCATCGAAGGGCTCCAGTCCGGCGCTGCGCGCCGGGCGACGCCCCCTCGGGCCAGCCGCCGCGCGCAGCCTCGCGGCGATCAGCCGCAGCTGGCGGCGCATGGCCAGCGGGTCCGCGTCGCGCGGGCGCGCCACCACGCAGGCGGCGCCCGCCGCCAGGGCCGCGTCCAGGCGCTCGCGCTCGCCGGCATCCGAGCCCGCCAGCACCACCGTCGGGGTCGGCAGGATCTGCATGTACCGGCGCAGCAGATCGAGTCCATCGAAGCCCGGCAGGTCCAGCCCCAGCACGACGGCGTCGGGTTGCCGCTCCACGAGTGCGTCGCGCGCGGCCCAGGCGTCTCCCGCCTCGGCCACCAGATCCAGTCCGGCGTCCGCGCGGACGGCCTCGCAGATCAGGCGCCTCAGCGGCGCCGAGGCCTCGACCACCAGCACGCGCAGGCGGGGACGTCGCTGCATTTCAGGCCGCCTTGCGGTAGACGCCGCCCTGTATCGCAATCCAGCGCGTGCCGAGGTCGCGCAGCGGCTCGGTCACGCTGGTCAGCAGCCACCCACCCGGCTCGGTGACCTCATAGATGGCCTCCACCGTGGCGCGCTGCTGCTCGCGGTCGAAGTAGTACAGGACGTTGCGGCAGAACACCACGTGGAAACTGCGTTGGAACGGCAGCGGGCGCACCTTGAGGTTCAGGCGCCGAAAGGTGCACATTTCCCGCAAGGGCGCGACCACGCGCAGCTGCCCGTCGCCGAGATCCCGCAGGTAACGCTCGCGCAAGCCCCGCGGCAGCCCGCTGAGCCTTGCCTGTGGATACACCGCCTGCTCGGCGGCCTCGATCATCACCGCGCTGATGTCGGTTCCCAGGATCGACAGCGAAGCCCTCGCGATCTCCGGCCCGAGCACCTCGGCCGCGATCATCGCCAGGGTGTAGGCCTCGTCACCCGATGAAGCCGCCGCGCTCCAGATGCGCAGCTCGCCGCGCGGCAGGGAAGGCAGCACGAGCCTGGCGAAGGCATCCAGGACCTGTGGCTCCCGGTAGAAATAGGTGTGATTGGTCGAGGCCCCGTGCAACACGGCGAGGCTCAGCGCCGGGTCGCTTCCGCGCTCCAGGCGCTCGGCCAGTTCATGCATCGAACCCAGGTGGGCCTGCTCGCAGATCCTGCGCATGCGGTGCTCGAGCAGATCGCGCTTGTTGGCCCGGTAGTCCATGCCGCATTGCTCGCGCAGCCAGCCGCACACGCGCTGGAAATCGCGGTCCGTGACGGCGAAATCGCTGCCGTTGCCGGAGGCAGGAACGAGGGGTCGGGAACTCACGGTGGCAGTGTCCGGGCGGGCGCGCCGCATGAGGCGGCGCATGGACACGACTCTAGGCGCGAGCCTGGCGCCGCACCATACCTCGCACGGCGTCCCGCCGCGCCCCGAAGGACTAGTCCTTCAGGCCATGCGGCGCGTCGCGACTGGCCAGCACCGCGACCTGCACCCTGGAGCTCAGCCCGAGCTTGCGCAGGATCACCCGCACATGGGCCTTCACCGTGGCCTCGGCGATGCCCAGATCCCGGGCGATGCGCTTGTTGCTCGCGCCGGCCGCGATGGCCAGTGCCACCGTACGCTCGCGCGGGCCCAGTGAATCGAAACCGTGGGGCGCTGGATCCAGGGGCCTCGGCTGCTGCGGCGCCGCCGCGCCCCCGTCGAAGGCCTGCATGACCTTGGCGGCCAGGCCCGCACCGATCACCGTCTCGCCACGCAACACGCGTCGCATGGCCTGAGGCAGTTCCCCCGGAGCGCCGTTCTTGAGCACATAGCCGGCCGCTCCGCTGCGCAAGGCAGCGCGCAGATCCTCGGCCGATTCGCTGACCGTCAGCATGAGCACGCGGGCACCCGGGGCACGCTGCAGCAGCGACTCGATGGCGTCGACCCCGGCGACGCCCGGCAAGTGGTTGTCCAGCAGCACCAGATCGGGCCGCTGGCTCTCGGCCAGGCGCAGCGCCTCGTTGACATCGCCGGCCTCGCCCACCAGGCGCATGTCCGGCTGCTCGCCCAGCAGGGCCGCCAGGCCGCGCCGGAACAAGGCGTGGTCGTCGACCAGCAGCACGCGGAATTCAGGATCTGCCGGCATGCCCGTTGCCTGTGGAGGGGGAAGCGGCGCGGGGCTGCTCCCATTCCACCATCACGGTGGTGCCCGCCCCCGGTGTGGAGCGCACATCGACGCTGGCACCGATCTGCGCCGCGCGCTCGCGCATGATCTGCAGCCCGACCTGCGCCGCGCCACGCCGGCGCTGGGCGCGGGCGTCGAAGCCCACGCCGTTGTCGCACACCTCGATGCGCCAGCGGGGCGCACCACGCACGCGTACGCGCAGTGCCGTGGCCCGCGCGTGCTTGCGCACGTTGGACAGGGCCTCCTGCAGGATATGCAGGACCTGGACCTGCACGTCCGGCTCCAGCGCGCGCCCGCAGGTATCGAGTTCCAGGGAGACAGGAACCGAGCACTGCAATTCGAATTTCTGCACCGTGCTGCGGATCGCGGGGGCAATGTCCTCGGCCTCACTGCGCGTGCGGAAATGCAGCAGCAATTCGCGCACGTCGTCGGTGCTCTCGCGCAGCCCGGCGCCAAGCTCCTCCAGCGCGGCGTCCACGCGCGAGGCATCCCCGGCACGCAGCGCGGTGCGCAGCAGCTCGAGCTGGATGCTCATGAAGGCCAGAGCCTGGGCGATGGAATCGTGCAGCTCACGCGCCAGCAGAGCACGCTCGCGGCTCACTGCCGCTTCGCGCTCCAGCGCCGCGGTCCGAGCCGCCTCGAGCCCGGCCGCCAGATGCGCGGCGGCCGCCTCCAGCATGAGCAGGTCCTCGCGCGGCGGTACCTGCCGCGCATCGGCGTAGGCCAGATCGACAACGCCCAGCACCCGGCGCTGGGCCGCGGCCGGCACGCGCACCAGGCGCTGCAGGCCGCTCGCCTCGGGCGCCGCCAGCTCCAGCACCCGCAAGCCGCTGTCGCCATCGGCCAAGTCCAGATACCGCGGCAAGGCCGTGTCGTCGAAGGCCGCGCCATCGAGCGCCAGCACCTCGCCGATCTCCCCCGAGGCCACGCAACTGCGCAGCACCACGGCGTCGGCCCGCGCCAGCCGGCGCAGCACGCCGACGCAGTCGGCCGCCAGTTGCGCCACCGACGGTGCGCCGGCGACCATCGAGCTCACGGCGTACAAAGCCTCCAGGCGACGGCGCTGCGCCTGCAGGTCGGCGGTCTTTTCCTGCACCCTGCGCTCGAGCTCGGCCTGATGATCCGCCGCCGCGGCCTCCGCCTGCTTGCGCAGGTTGATGTTGAGCAGCGTGACCACCAGGCTCGCCGAGGCGCCGGGCCCGGCATCGACGCAGGCCACGCTGACGTCGCCCCAGAACCTGCTGTCATCGCTGCGGTGAAGCCGCAATTCCACGCGTACGCGGGGCTCCTTCCTTCCCAGTGCGCGCTGCACCGTGGCCTCGAACAACCCGAGGTCCGCCGGATCGATCCACGCCTGCAGCGAAGCCGAGCCCATGCGCTCGGCGTCGACGTCGAACATGCGCAGGGCCATGGCGTTGGCCTCGCGCACGCGGTGGCTGTGCGCGTCCACGATCAGCGCGGCAGTGGGCCCGTGGGCGAACACGGCTTCGAAGCGCTGCGCGGAATGGCGCAGCTCGCGTTGCGCGCGAGCCAGCTCGGCCCGCGCGCGCGAAGCTTCGCACACGCGACGCAGGCACTGCGGCAGCACGATGTCCCGGGCGCTGTCCAGCACCAGCGCGCACCCGGCCTGCATGAGCTCCTGCTCGCGCCGCGCATCGATCCCCTCGGCCAGCAGCATCCAGGGCACCACCTCCGCCTGCCGATGGCCGCACAGGCGCAGCAGGCCGTCCAGCGCGCTTGCATCCGGCAGGACCGCCAGCAACACGTCGCAGGAGCCCTGCGGCCACCCATCGGCCGCGCCTGAGGAAAGCGGCCATCTCCCGCGCGAAATCCGGAAGTCGCCCAACAAGGCCTCGAGTTGCGCCGCCCGCGAGTCGACGTCGCACAGCAGCAAGACGCGAAGCTCCTCTCCCGGCGGGCTTTGCCGAGCTGCGAGCACTTCGCTGTGAGCTTGCATGACCGTGCGCGCCAGAACCAGTCCCCCGCCGCGACACGCAGATCGCACGACTCGGCTCCTGCGCCGCGTCGTCGGCAAGTCATTCCGGCCATTCATTCTTGTGGATGGTCCGTGGAAATGCTAAGTGGATCAAATCCACGCATCAAGGGCCGCATGCATCAAAACAACAATTTTCACGCGCCATGGCCCGACTTTTCCGGAGTCGCATGCACAAAACCCGATATTCCACGAACAATTGTGGCGAGCTCCGAATGCGCCGGCCACCCTGGATTCGAGACATCGCGCGCTCGCGGCGTGCCGAATGAACAGGGGCCGTTGCCTCCTAACGACCGACCCGGCACAAGCTCCGATGCCTATTGGGTGGCAGCGCCCATCTCGCCACGCAGGAACTTCGAGGATTCAAGAATTTCTATCTGTTTCTAATGTTACATGTGTTACTGCGCCATACATCCAAGCCTGGGGCGGGCTGATACCGTGAACATGTTGTATAGCCGCCCCACAGCCAGCTTGGCGCTGCAGGGATCGCGGCGGCAGGGTGCGGGGAGGAACCACGATGACTTCGCACAGTCGCAGACCCCCGCAAGGGCGCAGCGCCGGGCATGGCGCCACCGCGCCTCGCATATGGATGCGTGACCCGGCCGGAAATCTGGCGCCTTACTTCGAGACCGCCGCAGCGGAGTCGGCTGGCATCGAGGGGAGCTATGTGCTCGAGCGACGAGTGATCGAAGCCGGCAGTCTCGCCGCGCATACCTTCGATGAGCACATCCTGATGGTGCCGCTCTCGCAGCGGGCCATCCGCTTCGAGAGCAGGCTCGACGGGCGCGTGGTGACGGGCGATATCGTGCCTGGCGGATTGCGTTTCCTGGCCAGGGGCGACAGTCTGGCCACGACGTGGCACGCAGTCATCGATGCGCTGTTCCTGACCCTCTCGAGCCTGCAGGTCACGCAACTCCTCGGCGACTTGACCGAAGGCTGCCCCATCCAGTTCGAGTCGCGGGTTGCCCCGCACCAGGACGAAGTTCTGGTGCATCTGCTCTGCGCATTGCAGGCTTTTGGGCGTGGAGATCGGCAAAACGGTCGACTGTTCGAGCAGTCTCTGCTGACGGCCATCGCGCGACGCATTTTCATGGACTACGCGGCCGGTCGCCGGCGCCGGTCCACGGGCCCTTCGCTTCCAGCCTGGAAGATGCGCAATCTGAAGGACTACATCCATGCCAACATCGCCGGCACGTTCAGCCTGCAGGACCTGGCGGACCTGGCTGGCATGAGCCCCTATCACCTGGCCAGGGCCTTTCGCGCCTCCACGGGAAACAGCTTGTGGCGCTACGTGCTGGAATGCCGCGCAATGCATGCGCTGCAATGCATCGGAAAGTCTCCAGAATGGACATTGGCGGATGTCGCGGCAGCCTGCGGTTTTGAATCGTACTCTCAATTCGTCACGATTTTCCGCAGATTCCACGGCATTCTTCCGAGCGAATACCGCAGGTCCATGGGGCAAAAATGAAAGAAAAGACCGGCCCCGCCCCGCCGACGTTCATCGTGTGATCTTTCGAGGCAAGAAACCAAAGAGCAAGACAAGATTCCGAAGGGGCCTCGCCGACCCCCGCCCTAGCATCTTTGACAAGCTTCGACCCGCTCCCGCAGCCCCAGTGCATCACTCGGCACTCGCCGCGAGAGGTCCGATCCTGGTCGAAGCTCGATGGGGGAGCCAAAGATCATGGACAAGCTGCGTGGGTTGGCTAAGTCATTCCGGATTCTTGCAGTCTCGATCGTCCTTGCCCTTGCAGGGTGCGGCGGGGGTGGTGGAGGCGGCGGCCTCGCGACCGGCTCAGGCGGGGGAGTCAGTCCCAGCGCGGCGGCGATCAGTGGCGTGGCTGCGGTTGGCGCGCCCATCACCGGAGGCGCCAGCGGCTCGATGAACGGCGTGGTCACGCTGAAGGATTCATCGAGCCCGGCCAGGACGTTGACCACGACCACTGACGCCAACGGCCACTACGCCTTCACGACAACCCAGATCCAGGGCCTCCAGCCGCCCTTCATGCTGCAGATCAACTACAAGCTCGGCGGTGTCGACTACTCGCTGGCCTCCGCGGTAACCGCCGCCGACGTCACCAGCGGCAACGCGACCATCGACATCACACCGTTGACCGACCTGGTCATCGCCAACCTCGGTCACCAGCTCGCGGCGACCATTTTCGCCAACGGCAACTACTCCAGCCTGCTCACTCCTGCGGCCTTGTCGGCGGGCGTACAGGCGCTTGACGCCGAGCTGCAACCCATCCTGCAACAGCAGGGGGTCGCTGGCACGGTGGACTTGCTTCATCAGGCATTCAGCGCCAACGGCAGCGGACTCGACGCCGTGCTGGACAGCATCCACGTCACGATCGACCCTGGCACGGGCAGCGAAATCCTGACCAACACCACGACCGGGCAGTCGGTGAGCGGGACACTCAGCAACCCGCCGAGCACGCCGCTGCCGGCAGGCTCGTCCAACAACGTCAGCGACCTGCAGGCCATCACCACGACCTTCAACGACTTGAGCGCGCTGCTGGCCACCGCTCCGTCCCCGACGTCCAGCGCACTGTTGTCCTACTTTGACCAGACGCACTTCCTGCACGACGGTCAGGGACTGGGCCCCTTCCTGCAGAACATCACCACCGCGCCGAAGATCGTCGGCGGAAACATGACCATCTCCGACATCGAATTGCTGCCGGTGCCGTCACGGGTGAACACGGTGCCGTCCGGGGCGCCTGCGTACAAGGTCGTCTTCACCGTACTGGAGGACACAGAGCCCAACAGCAGGACTTCCTTCATCGTGTACAAGAACGCGCAAGGGAGCTGGCTGATTCTCGGCAACCAGAAAATCGCGCGTGCCGCCATCATGAGCACCAACGCGAGTGTCACGGGAGCCCTGTGTGCGGGTCTCGATGTCGAGATCAACGATAAGGGTGCTGTCGGACTGACCTATGCCGTGGTCAGCGGCCCGCAGCTTCCGGTGCCTGTCCTGTACTTCGCGACCGGCAGTGGCGGGCCCATGCAACTGGCGGCAGGCGGGCCTCCCAGCTATGGCTACGCGGGAAGCACCACGCCGACGCTGCAGAGCACCCTGTCCCCCGGTTGCTCGCAGTCGATCGCCGGGCAGGTCATCCCGCTGAGCGATGCCCAGATCGCCACGATGAGCGTGCCGTCGACGTACACGATTCAGTTGTACAACGGTTCCAGCCCTTCCACGGACACACCACTGGCGACCTACCATCCGACGCTCACCGTGTTGCCCCTGACGTCGAACCAGGCGGGCGCAGCGGACTTCGCCAGCGGCTTCAGCTCCACGCCATCGCCAGGCTCGGCCTTTGCCAGCGGCGGGACGCTGACCATCAACTGGAGCGCGCCAAGCGCCGGCGGACTGTACGCCAACAACCTCAATCTGTACGGCTGCGCCACGCTGTCGGGCCAGACCGCGTGCAACAACTACAACGAGCAGTTGGTTCCAGGCCAGGTCACCGCGACCTTGAGCGTTCAGGCTGCACCCGCCGGCTCGACCTTCGCCGGTGCCGGCATGCAGCTGACGTACCTCGACGACCTGTTCCGTCAATACTGGACTTCGCCCTGATCTGGGCCGCGCCACGGCGGTCACGAGCATGGCTCGTGGTTGCCGTGGTTGCCGTGGTTGCCGTGGTTGCCGGGGTCGCCGAACTCCTGCGGGTCCGGAGTCGGCCCGGAGAAGACCGCAAGATACGGAGCGATCCGCCTGAACATGCATGCCCCCCTTCCCTCGCAGCCTGCAGAGCAGGCTGAGCATGGCCGAGCGTAGCAAGGTTTCCTCGGAACGGGACAGTTGCGAGAGGACGATCCGGATCGCGCCGGCCTTGCCGGCCGCGAGCTGGCGAGGCTGACGAGAGGCACCGCCGATGCAACACGGATCCGCCTGCCGGCACGGTGATCCCAGGCATGAAGTTGCAGACGCTTGCAATTTCGCGGCGATGCCCTGTCGGCAAGCCCCGCGACGCATCGTTCATCGAATGGCAGGCATGGCCGCAGAGAGTTCCATGCTTCACATTCGGGAGAGACGACATGATCCGACAGGCTGCCGGCGTACGGCCGCGCAAGCAGTTCTCCCCAGGCAGCCTGATGTTCGTCGTGATGATCGCCTCGGCCGCGCTGCTCAGTGCCTGCGGTGGTGGCAGCGGTGGTGGCAGCGGTGGCGGCGCCACCTCGCCCGCACTGCCGACGGCCACGCCGCCGCAAGCCTTCTCCCTGACGGTCAGCACCAGCGGAAACGGGAGCGTGACCTCCAGCCCGGGCGGGATCGCCTGCGGCAGTTCCTGCGTGGGTGCGTTCAGCCCGGACAGTCAGGTCACCCTGCAGGCCATGCCCGCGGCGGGCTACCTGTTCACAGGCTGGAGCGGTGCTTGCAGCGGATCGGCCCCGACCTGCACCGTGACGATGCTCCAGGCGCAGTCCGTCTCGGCAAGTTTTTCCACGCAGCCCGAAGGTGTCGCCGTCGTCGGCGGACGACTCGTCGTCGCCGGCACCAGTACGCCCTTCATCCCCGAGGGCTTCAACACCAACGGCATTCTTTATCCCGTCTCCTACGCGGCCACGCTGTGCCCCCTGGCCACCCCGCTGAATGCCACCTTGGTTCAATATCTCGAGGACACCCAGGCCGCATTGACCGCCCCACCACTGCCGGGCCTGGCCTACAACGCATCGTTCCAGGCCATGGTCCAGGACTGGCATGCCAACACCGTGCGCATCCACGTCAGCCAGGGCGCGCTGCAAGCCGAATACGCCCAGGGCCTCTCGAGCTACACGGACATGGCCCGCAGCGTCATCGCGCAAGCCCGCGCCGCAGGCCTCGTGGTGATCGTCGACATGCAGGCCGAGAAATACGGCTGCACCCCCGACGAAAACGGGACCCCCCAGAAGCTTCCCGACATCCATACCGAACAGGCCTGGAAGCAGATCCTCGACCCGACCCTGACCAACGACAAGGGCGTGATCCTCGAAGTCTTCAACGAACCGGACGCAACGGCCGCCTGCAATCTCGGCAGCTACACCCAGCCCGACTGGAACGCATGGGAAACGGGCTGCGGCTCGGAGCCGGATCAGGGCATGCTCACCGTCGGGCAGTATCTGCGGGCGCTGGCTCCCGACAACGTTCTGTTCTTCAACGGCCAGGGGGTGGATTTCGGATTCGATGGATTCGCCGTTCCCGCCAGCATGCCTTCCAACTCGGCCTACACGGTTCATCCTTTCAGCTATGTCGCGAATGGCAGTGAGAGCGCAAGCATCAGCAGCTGGGATACCTGGTTCGGAAACTTCGAGCAAAGTGGCCAGGCCGTGGTTGCCACGGCCTGGGACGAGGACTTTGAATGTCCCACCGACCCCAACCAGACCATCACGGACGAATTCATCCAGAGCTATCTCCCCCAGCACTCCATCGGGGTGATCGGCTACGCATGGGACGGCCCGTACTGGGGCAGCGGCTATCTGGTCAACAGCTACGATTACCCCGGGAACACGGCGAATTTCCAGTTGGTCGACCCCGATCCATCAGGGTGTGCCCAGAACGGAGGCCGGGAGTTGCAGCAACTCTTCCTGAGCAGGCCCTAGCAGGGCCTATGCTGCGGGCTTCGTCCTCCAGGAGACCCGCATGAGCTCGCGCATCGCACACCTGCAGCTGCTGGCCGAGTACAACCGGTGGATGAACGACAGGGTCTACGAGGCCGCTTCGCGCCTCGGCCCGGACGAGCTGACGCGCGATCGGGGCGCCTTCTTCGGCTCCATCCTCGGCACCCTGAACCACCTCGTGGTCGCCGACACGCTGTGGCTGCGGCGCTTCGCGCGCCATCCGCGCCAGTGGCCGCAGATCGCGCCGGTGCTGCAGCTGCCGGTTCCGCCCTCGCTGGACGCCATCCTGTTCCCCACGCTGCCGGAACTGCGCCAGCACCGGGGCACGCTCGACGCGTGGATCCTGGAATGGACGGCGGCCTTGCTCGACGAGGACCTGGACACCCCATTGCACTACGCCAACTCCAAGGGCCAGCCCCATTGCAGGGAACTGCACGGCCTGCTGCTCCACGTGTTCAATCACCAGACCCACCACCGCGGACAGGTCACCACGCTGCTGACCCAGGCCGGCGCCGACGTGGGCGTCACGGACCTGCTGGTGCTGCTTCCCGAACTGGGCTGATCTCCCCGCGCGCGGCCCGCGCGACCCCGCCCACGACGGGCGGGGCCTGGGCGATAATGGTCGGGCACTCGCACGGCGCCGCCCATGGAATCCAACAACGAAGCACGCTCCACGGCCCTGAGGGCCTTCGCGGTGCTCGAGCACGTGGTGAGAGCCGGCGCGCCGGTCTCGCTCGACGAGGCCACGCAGGCCTGCTCGCTGCCCAAGCCCACCGTGTACCGCATCCTGGCGATGCTGCACGAGGCCGACCTGCTGCAGCGCGACCCGCTGACCAAGCGTTACGTCATCGGGCCGCGCATGTCGCGCCTGGCCATCGAGGCGATGCAGCATTCGATGCTGCGCGCGCAAAGCCACGCCGTGCTGCAGCAACTGGTCGACGAGGTCCGGGAAAGCTGCAATCTGACCATGTTCGACGGCGCCGAGGTGCTGTACATCGACCGCGTCGAGACCACGCTGCCGCTGCGTCTGCATCTCGACCCGGGCACGCGCGTGCCGCTGCACTGCACGGCCAGCGGCAAGCTGTTCCTGTGCCGCATGTCGCCGACGAAGGTGCGGCGCCTGCTCGGACAGGGCCCGTTGAAGCGCTACACCGATCGAACCATCACCGACGTCGAGCAGCTGCTCGAGCAGCTGCGCGACATCCGCGCCAGCGGAATCGGCACCCACGACAGCGAGTTGTTCGAGGCCTCGGTGGCGGTGGCGGTGCCGGTATGCGACGCGAGCGGGAGCATCTACGCGGCGGTGGCGATGCATGCGCCGGCCGCGCGCATGAGCATCGAGCAGGCCTTGCTGCATGTGCCGGCACTGCGCCGCGCCGCCAGCGCCATTGCGGCCTTCCTGCTCGATTCCGGTGAAGCCGAGGCCGAGGCCGAAGCCGAAGCCGACGCCGGGCGGCCGCCGGCGCGTCGCCGCAGGAGCAGCGGCACGGCCTGAGTAAGCGATGCCTCAGCCGCGCAGCAGCGCGACCGCACACACGGCGATCAACATCAGCACGGCAACGCGGCGCAGCGCCTGCTCGCGCGTACGACCATGCAGGTGGGTACCCAGCGCGATGCCGAGCCCGTAGCTCGGCGCCATCAGCCACGGCGTCAGCGCGCCTCCCAGTTGCAGGGCCCCGTGCAGCCACAGCAGGGAAAGCGCCGCCACCGCGATCACGCTGGCGTAGACGGTCATGTTGGCGCGCGTGACGTCGATCGGCTCGGGACCGGACAACAGGTACACCACCATCGGCGGCCCGCCGATTCCGGTGGCCCCCAGCAGCACGCCGCAGCCGGCCGCGATCGCCACGGTCAGGGGAAGCGGGCGCGGCCCCCGATAGCGCACGCCGCCCAGCAGCATCAGCGACAGTGCCATGACGATGCCGGCGATCCCCCGGCGCAGCAATTGGGCTGGAGCATGCAGCAGCACGAAGGCACCGGCGGGCAACGCGGCGACGGCCGCGGCGCAGATGGTCAGCACCAGGCCGCGCTGCGCGCGTTTCCAGGCCGGCCACAGCATGGGCGCGGCGATGAAGGCCTCGAGCAGCATGACCACCGGCACGACGCGCGCCGGGGGATAGGCCATCGACAGGATCGGCGCCATGACCATCGCGCCGCCGAAGCCGGTGAGCCCGCGCATCAGCCCTCCCAGCGCAGCCACGCCGGCCACCGCCAAGGTCTGCCAGTCCATGACCGGCGTCCCTCGGCTCAGGCCGCCACCACGGTGCCGGCTGGCGCGTGCTCGGAGACATCCCGACACATGCGCTCGGCCATGGCCAGCAAGGCGCGGTCGCGCCCGGGTCCTGCCGCCAGCGACAGACCCACCGGCAATGACGCCACGCGCGCCAGCGGCAGGCTGAGTTCGGGCAGGCCGGCGAGCCCGGCGATGGCCGTCACGCATTGCGTTCTGGTGCGTACCGCCTCCAGTTCCTCGGGCGTGGCATCCAGCGCCGGGGCGACACAGGGGCTCGTCGGGTACAGCAGCACGGCACCGTTGCCCAGCAGGCGCTGCATGGTCGATCGGAATGCCTCCCGCAGCGCGCGCGCGCGCTGCGCCGTCGCGGCGTCGATGCCGGCCGCGGCACGCATGCGGCGCTGCGTGGCGTCGGCCATGGCCGGCGCGTGTGTGTCGATCCATGCCCCGAGGGACTGCCAAACCTCGCGGCCGTGAACATGCGCCATGGCCTCGCGCAGCGGCTCCAGCGCCACGGAGCCCAGGCGCAGCTCATGCAGCTGCCAGCCACTGCGGGCCAGCCGCTCGCACAGCCTGTCGAGCGCGTCGGCCACTTGTGGCTCGGCATTGTCGAAGGCATCGCGCAGCAGCAGCAGCGAGCCGTCGACCTCCGGCCCCGCGGGCAGCAGTGCGTCGCCCACGCGCCGCAGGGTCTGCGCGTCGCGGCACAGCCAGCCTGGAGTGTCCAGGCTCGGCACATAGGGCATCGCCCCCAGCAGGCTGATCGCGCCCAGGCTGGGGCGGATGCCGAACAGTCCGCAGTAGCTGGCGGGAATGCGTACCGAGCCGCCGGTATCCGAGCCCAGGCCGATGGCGGCCAGACCGGCCGCCACGGCACTGGCCGAACCGCATGACGATCCCCCGGGCAGGCGCCCGGGAGCCGCCGGGTTGACCGGCGTGCCGTACCAGCGGTTCACTCCCTCGAGGCCGAAGGTGAACTCCACGGTGGTTGTCTTCCCGACGATGCTGGCGCCGGCATCGCGCAGTCGGCTGACCACCGCCGCGTCGGCGCTCGCCGCGCCGTGCAGCCGGGCCCAGTCGGGATTGCCGAAGCCGGTGGTGGTTCCGGCCAGGTCGAACACGTCTTTCACCACCACGTCGAGCCCGCTGAGCGGCCCCGCGGCATGCGCCTCGAGGCGCAGCACCTCGAGCACGCCATGCTGCTGGATGCTGGCTTGCATGTGCGCTTCCTCCCGGTCAGCTGCCCGAGCTTTCCGAAGGCGCCACGCCGGCAGCCGACGAGGACTGCGCGTAGGCCGCCACGTCGGTGCCGGTTTCCTCGATGCTGCGCCCCGAGGTCTGGGTGCCGAACATCCAGATGGGCAGGATGCACACCACGCTGATGACGCCCAGCAGCGTGAACAGCGACGACGGCGTCATGCTGGCCGAAAGAATCGGGAACAGGTACACCAGCACCACCCCGCTGAGAAAGCGCGTCACGCACTCGCCCAGCATCGCACCGGTACCACGCAGACGCGTCGGGAACTGCTCGGCCATGTACAGCTTGGCCAGCGGGAAGGCCGCGTACACGAGGCCCCATGTGGCTGCCGCGGCCAGGATCACGAGCATGCGCGGCATCGGCTGCTGCAGCACGGAGGCCGCCAGCGCGGTGCCGATCATGAGCACGATGATCCCGGTGCGACGGCTGAAGCGATCCCCGATGCTGCCCGCGATCGCCGTGGTCACCACCGTCAGGAACAGCAGGCCGGAGGTGTAGTACAGCGCGTTGGCCTTGCTGGCGCCCATGTGGTGCAGAATGCTCGGCCCGTAGATGGTGATCACGTAGAACAGGATGAAGGGCGACAGCAGCGCGAGGTAGGACACGATCAGGCGCGAAAGGTACGGCGGCTCGAACAGCGTGAGCAGCGAGGCCGGGCGTCCGCGGGCGATTTGCAGAACCTGCAGAGCCCGCGGGTCGCTTAGCGTGTCGTCGTGGGCGATGCCGCTGAGGCGCTCGAGCTTCTCGACCAGCTCACGGACCTTGTCGATCTTGCCGACCTTGAGCAGGAAGCGGGGAGACTCCGGCAGGAAGATCAGGATCACCGGGAGCATGACGATGGCCGAGCCGCCGATCATCAGCAGCACACGCCACGCCTGCTCCGCCGGGACGCGGCCGATGACCAGGGCACCGACCAGGGTGTTGAGCCCGTAGGCGAACCCCAGCAGCGAGTTGGCCAGCCCGACCGCCGTGCCCCGCCAGTGCTTGTTGACGAACTCCGACAGCAGCAGGTACGGCACGGGAAACACCGCACCCTGCCCCAGTCCCGCGATGAAGCGGCAGATCAACAGCTCGTGGATGTCGCGCGAGAGCCCACCGAGGAAGGTGAACACGCTGAACACCACGATTCCCACCATCAGCAGGGTCTTGCGACCGTAGCGGTCGGCGAGGCGGCCGGCCGGCAGCAGCCCGATGACGATGCCCAGCGTTCCGCTGCTGCCGATCAGGCCCACGTCGTGCGGCGACAGCTTCCAGGTGGTGCGCAACAGCAGGATCACCGGGGCGATGATGCCGATATCGAAGGCCTCCAGGATCCACACCAGGCCTAGAAGCGCGACGATGGCCAGAATGATGCCGTTGACCGGCATGCGGTCGAGGCGGGCGAGCAGGTTCTCCTGCGCAAACAAATCCCTTGATTCCGTGGTCGACATGGTTGTCTCCTCCATGCGTGGTCGACGACTGCGCGACGAGCTCGCCGCCTCGCGCGCCCAACGACTGCCTGCGCGCCAGACGGCACCGATTCCAGCACCGGGGAAGCTCCGTCGCAGGGCGCCCGCCGGACCATCTACCACAGCGTGCGGCTGGGCATGAACTGCCTGCCGCCTTCTTGTTCGCGTTGCTGCCGTTGCTCGCATGTGTCGCGCCGTCGCGACCCGGCGATGTCCCGCGGCATGCCGTCAGGACGATCGTCGGGCCTCGCCTCAGCTCGACACGGCCAGATCCACCCCCGCGAAGCGGATGCGGGCATGCTCGATGTCCTTGCGCGCGCCGAGATAGCGGATCAGCTCGTGCAAGGGCGTGGTCCTTTCGGGATAGCGCGGCGGCGCGGGCTGCAGCGACTCGATCAGCGCCTTGTCGTAGAAGGCGTGCAGCAGCACGTCCTCGTCGCTGGCCTGGCCGCCGAGCTCGGCGCGCAGCCGCGGAATCCAGCCGCGCGCCAGCTCCTGCGGGCGCTCGTCGCTGATGTCGCTGTCGCGGATGCGCGCGCGCTCGAGGAACTCGTCGCTGGGCCGCGAGGCGAGTCGGCCGTAGTAGCCCATCGCGTACTTGCGCACCTCGTCGGGCACGGTCTTGTAGCGCTCGCCCTGCACGACGTTGAGCACCGCCTGCGTGATGATGTACTGCGCGAACGGGCTGACCAGGATCGGATAGCCGAGGTCCCGGCGCACCTGCGCGGCCTCGACCAGGATCTCCGGCAGGCGCGACTGCATGCCCATGGTCTGCAGCTGGGACTTCAGGTTGGAGATCATGCCGCCGGGCACCTGGTGCTCGTACAGCGCCGGGTCGTAGCTCGCCACCTCGCCGCGCGGCTTGCTCTCGCGCGCCGCCAGCCAGTCGAAGTACTCCGAGGTCTGGCGCAGCACGTCGCGGTCGATGCCGGTGTGCAGCCCGAGCGCGCGGGCGCGGCGGTCGATCTCCTCGGCCGCCGGCAGTGACGCACCGTTGGCCAGCGGCTCGACCGCGGTGTCTCCGAGGCTGAAGCCGCTTTGCATCGCCACTTCGTAGACCTGCGGCGAAAGCGCCGACTGGCAATGGGAGTGCAGGCGCAGCGGAATGTCACCGACCGCCGCCGCCACCGCCGGGAACAGCGTGCGTGCACGCTCGGGCGTGAGCAGCCCCGTCGGGTCCTTGACCGAGATGTAGTCCGCGCGCAGTGCCACCAGTTCGCGCGCGCGCTCCACGTAGTACTCGTCGGTGTGCACCGGGCTCAGCGTGTAGGTCATCATGGCGTTGACCTGCATGCCGTGGGCATGCGCCGAGCGCACCGACGAGACGATGTTGCGGTTGTCGTTGAGCGCGTCGTAGACGGTGAGCACCTTCAGCCCGCGCGCCGCCAGCGCGGCCGAGTTGAGCTCGACGATATCGTCAGGGAACAGCTCGAAGGTGTACAGGCTTTGCCCACGCGTGAGCCCGTCGCAGGGCGTGCTGAAACGCTCGCACAGCAGGCCCACGCGCTCGAAGGGGTTCTCCCGCAGAAAGCGCACGCTCACGTCGAACACGGCGCCGCCGAGGATGTTGATCTGCGCGTAGCCGACGCGGTCGATGGCCTCGACGATGGGAGCCATCATGGCGGTCGTCATGCGTGTCGACCACAGGCACTGGTGGGCGTCGCGCAGCGTGACGTCGACGAGCCGGAATTCTTTGCGCGCAGCGGCGCCTTGCGAAGCGGGTGGCTGGGGGCTCATTTCAGGAAGACCTCCTCGACGAAACGCGTATGCACGTCGCCGCTGCGGAATCGCTCGTCGCGCAGCAGCTGCTCGTGAAAGGACAGCGTGGTCTTGAGCCCACCGACACGCATCTCGGCGAGCGCACGCCGCATGCGCGCCAGCGCCTCGTCGCGCGTGGCGCCCCACGCGATGACCTTGGCCAGCAGCGAGTCGTAGTACGGCGGCACGCGGTAGCCCGCATAGACGTGGGTGTCGACCCGGATGCCGGGTCCGCCGGGCAGGTGCAGCTCGTCGATCCGCCCGGGATGGGGGGCGAAGCCCTGCGCCGGATCCTCGGCGTTGATGCGGCACTCGATGGCGTGCCCCGACCAGCGCACCGCCGACTGATCGATGTCCAGCGCAAGGCCCTGGGCGATGCGCAGCTGCTGCTTGACGATGTCGATGCCCGTGACGCATTCGCTCACCGGATGCTCGACCTGCACGCGAGTGTTCATCTCCATGAAATAGAACTCGCCGCTGCGCTGGTCGAGAATGCATTCGATGGTGCCCGCGCTGGTGTAGCCGACATGCCGGCACAGCCGCACCGCGGCCTCGCCGATGCGCTCGCGCAGCCCCGGATCGAGTACCGGCGACGGGCTTTCCTCGAGCAGCTTCTGGTTGCGACGCTGGATCGAGCAGTCGCGCTCGCCCAGGTGCAGCACGCGCTCGCCGTCGGACAGCACCTGGATCTCGATATGCCGCACCTCGGTGAGGTACTTCTCGACGTAGATCGAGCCGTCGTTGAACGCTGCCTTGGCCTCGCGCGACGCGTCCGCGAAGCGCGCCGCCAGCTCCGACTCCTCGTGCACCACGCGCATGCCGCGTCCGCCACCGCCGGCCGCAGCCTTCAGCAGAACCGGGTAGCCGAGGCGGCGCGCCACGTCCAGCGCCGCGTCGGCGTCGGCCACCGTGCCACGCGAGCCGGGCGTGGTCGGCACACCGGCCTCGTCGGCCATGCGGCGCGCCATCGCCTTGTCGCCCATGAGGGAGATGACACGCGCGCTCGGGCCGACGAAGGTCACGCCTTCCTGCTCGCACAGCGCGGCGAAGTTCGGGTTCTCCGACAGGAAGCCGTAGCCGGGATGAATGGCGTCGGCGCCGTGGACCAGCGCCGCCGAGACGATGCGCTCGGCATTCAGGTAACTCTGCGTGGAACGCGCCGGACCGATGCACACGGCGTGATCGGCCATGCGCACCGCGAGGCTTTCGCGGTCGGCTTCCGAGTACACCTGCAGGGTTTCGAGGCCGAGCTCGCGGCAGGCACGGATGATGCGCACCGCGATCTCGCCGCGATTGGCGACGAGCACGCGCCGCAGGGGCTTCGGGGGTTGCGGATCGGCGGACACGAGGACCTCGGGACGTGCTGCGCGGGGGGCTGTCGAAGGGGCAGGGAGCAGGCGATGCGGCTCAGGCTGCCTCGGCCGGCGCCACCACCATCAGCACCTGGCCGTACTCGACCGGCTCTCCGTCGCCGACCAGCACATGGGTCACGGTGCCGGCGGCAGCGGCGGGAATCGAGTTCATCAGCTTCATGACCTCGATGATGCACACCGTGGTTTCGGCATCCACCGCCTGCCCGACCTCGACGAAGGGGCGCGCACCCGGCTCCGGCGCACGGTAGAAGATGCCGACCATCGGCGATGTCACAAGCACCGAGCCGGGAGGGTAGGAAGTCGCCGCGGGGTGCGTGGCATGCGACGCAGCCGCGGCCGGCGAGTCTGCCGGCTCGAGCGTGACCTCGCCACCGCCGACATGGCCGTGGCGCTGCTGCGGCGCGGCCTGCGAGGCCTGTGTCCTTGCCTGCGGCTCCAGCGTGGGCGGCTGCGTCGGCGCCTGCGTTGGCGCCTGCGGCGCGGGCGCTGCCGGGGGCGTAGGCGCAGCCTGCGCGGGCGCGCCGGTACCGACGCGCCGCAGCTCGATCTCGAGATCGCCCAGCTTGAGATGGAACTCCCCGAACTGCGAACAGGAGTTGATCAATTCGACGAGCTCCCGCAGGTCGCGGTAGCTCATGCGCTCGTTGGCTTCGCTCACGGTCGGTGCTCTCCGCTGGCAGCGCGGGCGGGAGCGATGCTCCCCAGGCCCACACCCTTTCATATTTCATTCATCGAAATGAATCATTTCTCTGAATGCAATTCTTGCAGTCTCAGGCCCGAAGAAGCAATAATGAAATCGAGCATTTCGACTGTTGAGACCTCAGGAGATACCCTATGCGCCCCGTCATCATCACCGTCGCGATCACCGGGGCCCTGCCCCGCAAGAAAGACAGTCCGGCGGTTCCCGTCACGCCGGCGGAGCAGATCGAATCCACGCACGAGGCCTACGAGGCGGGCGCGTCGCTGGTGCACGTCCACGTGCGCAATCCCGACGAGTCGCCGAGCTCCGATCCCGAGCTGTACGGCCGCGTGCAGGAGGGGGTGCGCAAACACTGCCCGGGCATGATCGTGCAGTTCTCCACCGGCGGGCGCGGTCGCGACCAGGATGCGCGAGGCGCCATGCTGTACCTGCGCCCCGACATGGCATCGCTGGCCACCGGTTCGGTGAATTTCCCCACCGGCATCTACGAGAACCCTCCCGATTTCGTCGAGGGCCTGGCGCGCAAGATGCAGGAGTTCGACATCAAGCCCGAGATCGAGGTGTTCGACCTGGCGATGCTGTACAGCGCGGCCAAGCTGGTGAAGGACGGGCTGCTGGACAAGCGCGCGCACGTGCAGTTCGTGATGGGGGTTCCCAACGCGATGCCGGCGCGGCGCTCGATCTTCGACTTCCTGCGCTCCGAGCTGCAGGCGGTACTGCCCGAGGCCACCTGGGTGGCCGCCGGCATCGGGCGCAACCAGTGGCCCGTCAACCAGTGGTGCCTGGCCGAGGGGGGCCACTGCCGAACCGGGCTGGAGGACAATCTGCGCTATGACGAGACCCGGCTGGCCACCAGCAACGCCGACCTCGTGCGCAAGATCGTCGAGGCCTGCGAGGCGCACGGCAGGCGCCCCGCGACACCGACCGAAGCGCGTCAGATGCTCGGACTGCGCGCCGCCTGACGCGGGCGCCCGCCTGCTGCCGTGCCTGCTGCCGTGCCTGCTGCCGCGCCTGGGCACCGGCCAGCGCCGGCTTTCAACGCATCGCCTGAAACCCGAGGAAGCCTGACCCGATGTCCTCCGACCTGCAAGGCCAGCTCGCGCTGGTCACCGGTGCCGCGCGCGGCATCGGCCGGCACATCGCCGAACGCCTGGCCCGCGACGGCTGCCGGGTGGTGCTCACCGACCTCGACGCCGCGGCCGTGCAGCGCGCGGCGACCGACCTCGGCGAGCTCGCCAGCGCGCTGGCGATGGACGTGCGCGACCGCCACGCGATCACCGTCGCCGTCGAGCGCGTGGTGGGCGAGCACGGCGCCATCGACATCCTGGTGAACAACGCCGGGCTGCTCGCGCAGGGACCGTTCCATGCCACCGACGGCGCGGCGTGGGACGACCTGCTGGCCACCAACGTCAGCGGCGTCTACCACTGCGTGCAGGCGGTGGCGCCGTCGATGGCGGCGCGAGGCCGCGGCAACATCCTCAACGTCGCCTCGGTGTCGGCGGCACGCGGCGGCGGCTCGGTGGGCAACGTCTGGTACGGGGCCACGAAGGCCGCGGTGGTGGCGATGACCCAGGGCCTGGCGCGTGAACTCGGACCGAAAGGCGTGCGCGTGAACGCGATCTCGCCGGCGGTGGTCGACACCGACATGATGAAACCGCATCTCGACGACCGGCTGCGCGACGCCATCACCACGCGCATTCCGCTTGGCCGGCTGGCACAGCGACGCGACGTCGGCGAGCTGGCGGCCTGGCTGGTCAGCGACGCCGCCGCCTTCGTCACCGGCCAGAACATCGCCGTCGACGGCGGGCTGCTCTGCACCTGAGGCAGCCCGCGGTGCGCGAGTTCATGCCATGGTCCCGCGCACGGGCCGGCATACCTTAGCGTTGATGAGGGCTGTTGGCGGCCTCACGGAAGTAGGTATGCCAACCGCTTGCCTGCCTGGCCGGACCAAGTGCAGCCCCCACTACTTCTTTCCGTGGTAGTCGTAGCCTTCCTCGAAGTAGGCGTAGCCATGGTTCTCGAGGTAGAGCTCACGGGCAAACGCACCCTGGTTCACTTAGATGCGACCACCGGCCTTGGGATCGGGGTTGCCTTCGGCGTCGTACGTGTACAGGTTCTTCTTGGTCAGATGCGCACCGTTCATCGCAGCCGCACAGGCTTCGAGATGGATGTTCACTCCCTCGTGCTGAAGCTTGAAGATCGCATCGATCCACTTCTTCTGCTGCGGTGGAACCGGCTTGGTGACCCACTTCAACGCAGACCCGTGCACGATGCCGATGATGGAAACCTCGTCAGGCTTGATCAAGCCCTTGGCGATCTGGTCCTTCATGACCGCGCCCATCATCACCATGTGCTTCAGGCCGTTCGAGTTGCCCTTTCCGTCGACGGTGTCCGTGTCCATGTTGAACACCATCTTTGCCTTTTCCACCTGCACGGGAATGTCCACGCAGATGGTCGTGTTCTTGGCCCCGAACTTCTTGGGGAACGCCAGGTTGGTCGCCAGCGGAAGGTACTGGCACCGGTCCAGAACTCCGTTCTTGTCGACACCGCTACTGCCGGCAGCGAGAGCACGGTTCGTGCCGACGAGGGCACCCAACGCCACAAGGGTCCCGACCACAAGCTGTCTTGCCATCTTCTTCATGCATGTCTCCAGTCTTGAAAGGCTGCCTGCGCCAAGGCCCCGAGGCATACGAGCACCTCGGGTTGGCGCGTTGCCGGTTCGTGGATGGGTTCCCCACGAGGGACCATTCTCCCGAAATCGGCTGACGACCGGGGAACACAGGGGGCGGTATTTACCGCCTTTGCATGAATTGGATTTCCTGTTAGATGTGAATATGCGCAATGCCGCATTCAAGGCCACATCGGCAGCGTGAACAGCGCAATGCACCGACACGACGAGGCCCTTGGCTCGAAGGCCGACGCACGGCTATCCACCGACACCCAACGAGCCGTCAGAGTCAGGCGACATCGCAAGAATTCGCGCATCCATTCCCCGAGAGCTTGCGCCAGGCCTGCGCCGCAGACACCAGGAACAGGCAGACGAGCCCGACAAGGCCCAGCACCCAGTGCGCGCTCAGCAACGCACCCGCGGCTGTGCCAGCCAGGGCACCGATGATGAGAGGCAAGTGGCAAGGACAGACCACCACGGCCAAGCCAGTCCAGAGGTAGCCGGTTAGCTTCATAGGGTTGGGCCGAGGCATGGTGAGGGGATGGAGAATGCTTCATCGACAATCGTAGATCATAGGGACATCGGCCACCGGAATCGTCGTTGGTCGCATCTTTGCGCGGTAAGCTGACGCCAAAAGGGACGAACCATCCATGAAGCTTTCCACCGCCCAAATCGGCCGAGCCGGCGAGCTGCTGGTGCAGTACCGACTCCTGTTGCTGGGCATCGACTCGGCGCCGATGACCACCGATGCAGGCATTGACCTGGTTGCCTATGCCCCGGGCCATCAGCACGCCTGGACCATCCAAGTCAAGACGAACCTCCGACCGAAGCCCAGTGGTGGCAAGGGTCGCGCTGCGTTGGACTGGTGGGTGCCAGAGGACTCGCCTGCCGAGTTGCACGCACTGGTCGACCTCTCGGAGGAGCGCATTTGGCTCTGGAAGGCGCAGGAACTGGTCGAATCGGCACAGCAACGCTCTAGCGGCCGACTGCACCTATACATGCACACGGACCCGGCGACAAAGCCCACGAAGGATCGTCCCGTCCACGTGTTCGAGTTCGGCAAGTACCTGATGGAGAATCGGGCACACTCGGTCTTTGGAGCCAGCAAGTGAACCGCATCGTGCCCTTTGCCAAGTTGGCCGGGATTCGCAAAGCTGTCTCGGCCTTCCTGGATTCGGGAGATCCGGGAAATTCCAGCGTGCGCGCTCTTGGCCACGGGCGACTCACAGCAAATTTTCAACCCAACCTGCTTGCGCACTATTTCCGCCAGGCCGCGGCTCATGTCGAACTCCCTCGAACTGCCCTCCCCACAATGCGGCACTGACAGGCGATGACCTACGGGACTTCGTTGACGACAAGCTCTTCCCGTACCTGGCTGGCTTCAAGGACCCGGTCGCGAGCCCGAACACCATGGAGTACAGGATCGGCGCGGTGTTCGACGAGGTCAAGAACAAGGTCCCGATCGGCTACAAGCTGCGCGAGGTCATCGACCTGGTCGACGAGCTGCGGTTCCGCTCGCAAACCGAGAAGCACGAACTTTTGCACCTGTACGACGCGAAGATTCGGAACATGGGCAACGCCGCTCGCTACGGTGGCGAGTACTACACGCCTAGGCCACTGATTCGGGCCATGATTGCGATGACGAAGTCCGGCATACCGTTGTCTTCCGACCGACACGCCCAAACCTGAACGGTCCGCGCGTCCACGCAGCGCGTAGGCTTGCTGCCGTGTCTGGCGCGCCGCACCGATCGTGCAGGCGCTACGGACCGATGCGCTGGTAGCTCGTGATCTCGTCGCCGAACCACGAAGTCTGCTCGCCGACCCTCAGCGTCTGGCCCGGCACGATGCTGCGGTAGGCATGCGCCGAGACGCAGACGTGGTGGCGCTCGCCGGGGCCGCTCAGGCGCGCGATGCGCAGCGTGTCGCACGATGCGAGGCGCTGCTCCTGGATGTATTTCCCGGTCACGGCGTAGGTCGAGAACCGCGTGTCGCCGAAAACGGTGTTGCAAAACGAATCGATGAACAACAGCAGCGCGAGCATGCACAACAGCGCCACCAGCAGCGATTGCTGCCAGGCGCGGCCTGCGCCGAACACCTGGGGGTCGTCGTCGCCGCTGCCGAATCGGCGCGGGCGCACGCACCCGACCAGACGACGGCGCAGATGGTTCGCGAGCCAGACCGTGGCCAGCAGCAATGGCGCGACGCTGGCGAGCGCGAAACCGCGGCTCGGTTCGAAATTGCGATGGGTCAGCGCCATCGCGCCCAGCGCGACCAGCGCGCCGATGGGCAGCACGGTGAACCACCACGGGGTCGGCTTGGCGGGTTCGGGCATCGTTCGTGACGCGTTACACGGCGATGGTTGCGGTGCATCGATGCTAGTGTCCTGTCCCGTAATTTACGGGACAGGACACTAGCCTGCGCCGCCGCGCTGCGCGCGCGCGACAAAAAAGCCGCCTTGAGGCGGCTTGTTCGCGAGGCTTGTTCGCGTGTTCTGGCGGAAAGGGTGTGTGTCGGGAAAGCAACGCAAGCAATTGCAGGCGTTCTCTTTTCGTCTCACCGGAAAAATTGCTACTCGCTGACCTACTCGGTCCGACGGCTCTGTTTTCCTTGCGTTCGAAGGCCAGCTACTCGACCAGAGGCCGGCATACCTTAGCGTTGGCGAGGGCTGTTGGCAGCCTCACGGAAGAAGGTATGCCGACCGCTTGCCGGCCTGGTCAGACCAGGCGCAGCCCCCACTACTTCTT
>JAKBBP010000033.1 GCA_021808445.1 Pseudomonadota bacterium | reverse complement strand
TACGCTGCGCAGATCCACGTGTACGCTGAGGGCGCCGGGCGCCTCGACCGCGGCCGAGGCCTCGCCGTAACCGGTCATGCTATAAATGGCTCCCACTGGGATCTCCCGGGTTCTAGGGTTCCTGATTCCTTCCAGCGCATTCTTCCACAGCCCGCCCTGGTGTCCTGTCCGCCGCGAACCGCTCCAGCATGTCGAACAAGAACAAGCCCGCGCCGCTCGAACCGGACAGCCAGGTCGGCGGATACCGCGTGTTACGCAAGCTCGCCAGCGGCGGCTTCGGCGTGGTCTACCTGGCCATCGGCGGCGACGGCCAGCGTGTGGCCATCAAGGAATACCTGCCGGCCTCGCTGGTCGAACGCCTGCAGGGCGAGACCGTTCCGGTGGTGCAGCCCGAGAAGCTCGCGCTGTACCGGCTGGGTCTGAAGAGTTTTTTCGAGGAAGGTCGTTCGCTCGCCCAGATCTCCCACCCCAGCGTCGTGGGAGTGCTCAACTTCTTTCGCGAGAATGAAACCGTCTACATGGTGATGAACTACCTGGAGGGCTCGTCCCTGCAGGAGTTCATCATCACGGCGCGCGATCTCAAGCGCAAGAAAATCTTCCGCGAGTCGACCATCCGCTCGCTGTACGATGAAATCCTGCAGGGTCTGCGCGTGGTGCATCAGCACAAGATGCTGCATCTGGACATCAAGCCGGCCAACCTGTTCATCACCGACGACGACAAGCCCATCCTGATCGACTTCGGCGCCGCCCGAGAGGTGATCGGGCAGCAGGACAAGCGCTTTCGTCCCATGTACACCCCTGGATTCGCGCCTCCCGAGATGTACAAGCGCGACGCATCCTTCGGCCCCTGGACCGACATCTACGCGGTGGGGGCGTGCATCTATGCCTGCATGACCGGCTATCCGCCGCACGAGGCCACCCAGCGCCTGGAGAAGGATCGCCTGGGCGCGCAACTGGCCAAGCTTCGCGGCGTGTACTCGGACAACCTGATCGAGATCGTCGAGTGGTGCATGTCCCTCGACCCGCTGGCGCGTCCGCAAAGCGTGTTCAACCTGCAAAAGGAACTCGGCGCCGAGAATCCGCGTCGCTACACGCAGCTCACCCTGAGCGAGAAGCTGCGCATGCAGATCGACGAACTGGTCAACGACACGAAGGCCCGCGTGGACAAGGCGATCCAGGCCACGCGCTTCGGCAGCGGCGCGCGTCGGCATTGAAGCCGCGCATGTTCCACGGGGAATTGCCATGAGGTTTTCCGTCTACCAGGTCAGCCGGCGCGGCGGGCGCTCCAACAACGAGGACCGCGTCGGCTACTGCTACACCCGCGACAGCGTGCTGCTGGGCCTTGCCGACGGCATGGGCGGGCACCCGCGCGGCGACGTGGCGGCGCAGATCGCCCTGACCACCGTCTCGGGCATGTTCCAGCGCGAGGCCCAGCCCAGCCTGGACGACCCGCGCGCCTTCCTGCGCCGCGCCGTGCAGACCGCGCACGAGCACATCCATCGCTATGCGCGCGACCATCGGCTGGAAGACTTTCCGCGCACCACGGTCGTCCTGTGCGTGCTGCAGGGGGGCATGGCCCAATGGGCCCACGTGGGCGACTCGCGCCTGTACTTCCTGCGCGCGGGCTCGCTGCTCACCCGCACGCTGGATCACTCCCATGCCGAGCAGCGCATGCTGCAGAGCATTCCCGGCGCCGCGGCGGCGCAGGCCTCGATGCCTCGCACCGCCAACCGCAACGTGCTCTACACCTGCCTGGGCTCCCCACAGGCCCCCTTCATCGAGATCGGCGTGCCGCAGAAGCTGTCCACCGGCGACCTGATCATGCTGTGTTCCGATGGTCTGTGGAGCCAGATCGACGAAAGCTCGATCGTCAGCGTGCTCAGCGCGCGAGCCCTGTCGGATGCGGTGCCCGAGCTGGTGGAGCGCGCGTTGCGCAACCGCTCGGCCGAGTCGGACAACGTGACCGCGCTGGCCATCGAATGGGAGGCCGACACCGAGCGCGACACCACGCAGGGCGTGAGCACGCAGAACCTCGCCCCCGGCGTGTTCGCCTCGACCTTCCAGGCCGAATTGCGCGACCTGCCGGTGGATGACCTGGACGATGCGGCCATCGAGCGCTCGATCGCCGAGATCAACGAGGCCATCCGCCGCGCCGCCGCCAAGAAATAGCCAGCCAACGACCCACGATGTCCGTTTCCCGCCTCGATGGACGCGCAGCCGAGCAGCTGCGCGACATCCGCTTCACCCGTTCATTCACCTGCCACGCCGAAGGCTCGGTGCTGGTCGAGTTCGGACGCACCCGCGTGCTGTGCAATGCCAGCGTCGAGCAAAAGGTGCCCCCGCACCGTCGCGGAAGCGGCCTGGGCTGGGTCACTGCCGAGTACGGCATGCTGCCTCGCGCCACCCACACGCGCATTGAGCGCGAGGTCAAGCGCGGACGCCCGCAAGGACGTACCGAGGAGATCCAGCGACTCATCGGACGCAGCTTGCGCAGCGTGTTCGACTTCTCCCTGCTGGGCGAGCGCCAGATCGTGCTGGACTGCGACGTTCTGCAGGCGGACGGCGGTACCCGCACGGCGGCGATCACCGGCGCCGCGGTGGCGGCCTGGGATGCCTGCGAGGGCTTGCTGCGCAGCGGAGTCGTCGCCGCGCATCCCATGCGCGAACTGGTGGGCGCGGTCTCCGTCGGGCTGCTCGGCGGACGCGTGCTGGTCGATCTGGCCTACGAGGAGGATTCGCGCTGCGACTGCGACATGAACGTGGTCGGAACCGGCGCGGGCCATCTGGTGGAGGTGCAGGGTACCGCGGAGGGCGAGCCCTTCAGCCGGGCCCAGCTCGACGCCCTGGTGGATGCCGCGCAGGCCGCGCTGCGCCGCGTGCATGAACTGCAGCTCCAGGCGCTGCGCCAGCCTGCCTGAGCCTCCCACCCCGCACCCCCACGATGCATTCCAGCGAACTCGTGCTGGCCACGGGCAATCCGGGCAAGCTTGCTGAATTCCAGGCCCTGCTGGGCGCGCTGCAGGTCGAACTGCTGCGACTCGATCCCTCGGTGCCCGAGTGCCCGGAGCCCTTCGGCACCTTTGTCGAGAACGCGCTGGCCAAGGCGCGCCACGCCAGCCGCCACACCGGCAAGCCTGCGCTGGCCGACGATTCCGGACTGTGCGTGCGCGCCCTGGGCGGAGCCCCGGGCGTGCTTTCGGCGCGCTACGCGGCGGCCGAGGGCCAGGCGAGCCTGCCCCGTGCCGAGCAGGACGCGCGCAACAACCAGCTGCTGCTGCAGCGCCTGCAGGGCGTGGGTGAGCGCCGGGCGCACTTCGTGTGCGTGCTGGTCGCGCTGCGCCATGCCGAGGACCCCGAGCCGCTGATCGCCCACGGCTGGCTGCACGGCCACGTGGCGGGCGCGCCGGCGGGGGAGGGCGGATTCGGCTACGACCCCCTGTTCGTGCTGCCGCAACGCGGGCTCACCCTGGCCCAGCTCGAAGCCGCCGAGAAGAACCGTCTCAGCCACCGCGCCCGCGCCGCCGCGCAGATGGCCCAGTTGCTCGAAGCATTCTGGGGCGTCGCGCCGAGCGCGCAGCACCAGGCGATCTGATGCCGGTCATCCCGCTGCACCCCGAGCGTGCCGAGACCGGCGCGCCGCAGGGCCACGAACAGTCCCTGCAGCGTGCCGCGGCGGAGCTGCCGCAGCGCATGCGCGCGGGCACCCTGCAACTGCGTGAGCTCCCGCCCCTGGCGCTGTACGTGCACCTGCCCTGGTGTCTGCGCAAATGCCCCTATTGCGATTTCAACTCCCATGCGCGCCGCGAGGGGCAGGGCGCGCTGCCCGAGCGCGCCTACGTTGAGGCGCTGCTGCAGGACCTGGAGACGGCCCTTCCTCTGGTGTGGGGCCGCACGGTGCTCAGCGTGTTCCTGGGCGGCGGCACGCCCAGCCTGTTCGCCCCCGAGGCCATCGACGCACTGCTCGCGGGCATCCGCGCCCGCCTGCGCCTGGCCGCGGATGCCGAGATCACCCTGGAGGCCAATCCCGGGACCTTCGAACGCGAGCGCTTCGCGGCCTATGCGCAGGCGGGCGTGAACCGCCTGTCCATCGGCGTGCAGAGCTTCGATGACGCCATGCTGGAACGCCTGGGCCGCGTGCACGACAGCGCGCAGGCCTGCGCGGCCATCGAGGAAGCCGCGCGGGTCGTGCCCAGTTTCAACATCGACCTGATGTTCGCGCTGCCGGGGCAGGACCTGGCCGGAGCGCGCGAGGAACTGCGCCGGGCGCTGCAATTCCAGCCCCCGCACCTGTCGCTGTACCAGCTCACCATCGAGCCCCAGACGGCCTTCGCGCGCCGTCCGCCCGGAGGCCTGCCCGGCCCCGACCTGGCGGCCGACATGCAGCAGGCGCTGGCCGAGCAGGCCGCCGCCGCCGGCCTGCAGCGCTACGAGGTGTCGGCCTACGCCCGCGCCGGACATGCCAGCCGGCACAACCGCAATTACTGGGAATTCGGAGACTATCTGGGCATCGGCGCCGGCGCGCATTCCAAGCTGACCTTTGCGCATCGCATCCTGCGCCAGACCCGCCACGCCCAGCCCGAGCGGTACATGAGCCAGGCCGCGCAGGGCCTTGCGGTGGACACGGAGCAGGAGGTGAGCCGGCGCGAACTGCCTTTCGAGTTCCTGCTCAACGCCCTGCGCCTGGCCGAGGGCTTCGATCCTGCCCGCTATGTCGAGCGCACCGGCATGCCCCTGTCGAGCCTGCAGCCCGGCTTGCGGCGCGCCGAGCAACTCGGACTGCTGGAGTCCACCGCCACGCGCATCGCCGCGACGCCGCGCGGCTGGGAACTGCTCAACGAGGTGCTCGAGCTGTTCCTCCCCGAGCCCGCGCCGCCGCCGGCATAGAATCGCGGGTTCCCCGGAAGCGTGGCAGAGTGGTCGATTGCACCGGTCTTGAAAACCGGCGACGGGCAACCGTCCGTGAGTTCGAATCTCACCGCTTCCGCCAGGGACCCGGGCTGTTCAGGCGCCCTGTTGTCGAACCTGATCCTGCGGCAGGCCGCGCAGCAGCGCCAGAAAATCCTTGAGCCTCCGAGCGAGAGCGATATTCTCCGGCGTATCCGTGCGGGTTTCGTATCTGCAATGGCCCAATCCGAGATTAAGCATCTGGGCCTGCTGGTCCGTCAGTTTCGAGTAATGCTTGCAGTCCCAGCCCGGGTGGACGATGACCTTCTGGGCCAGCAGCTGGTCGAGTCGATCGAGGGACGCCTGCATTTGCGCCATGATGGGCCGCCGACCGCAGAGCCGCGCGTAGATCCGCAGATTGTCCTCGACGTCGCTCTCGGGACCGGTCAGAAACGGGCCGGCGCATGACTGCGCATTGCCCGGGTCGAACATGCCCGGCGCGAGCTGCCGCGCCAGACGCGACCGCCATGGCTCGGGCTGCATCCACAGCACCAGCAGGACGCCGACCTGGTTCACCGGCATGCCGATTCTCGTGAACAGTGCGACGCCGGTCAGGTCGTGGTTCCTGATGGCCTGCATCAGGCCATCGTCGCTGGCGTCGTAGCCGCGTGCCCGGATTGCGCGGTGGGGATCGTCATCCGCTGCGAGGAGGCGATCCATCTTGGCATTCGCCTGATCCACTCCCGCCTGCACCTTCCCGAGGTCCTGGTGCAACTGAAGAAACTGCTGTTGGAACTGTTTGATCGCCGGAAATCTGGATGCCAGTACGCCACCTTGCTGGGCCTTGGCCACCGACTCGAAGCCGAAGGCGCTGACCAGGGTGAGCAACAACACCGCGAATTGCCACGTCCCCCTCCGCCACGTGGGCTGTTGCGAGCTTGGGGTGCCGTGAAGCAGCTGGTTCATCCACCGGTCCAATGGCGGAATCAGTGCGGAGGCGAGCAGCACAACGGCCAGCAGCGCGGTGCCGGTGTAGATGACGGCTGGGAGGATCGACAGGCGCGGCGACAGGAAGTCCAGCAAGGAAACCGACGTGATCGCAAAGCCCACCAGGCCATTGACGATGACCACGTGGTCACGCACAAAACGATAGAGCCCGGAGAAGGCGTGCGTCGGCGCCGATGCCTGGGCGGCGGGAGCTGTCGCGGGCGAGTTCCGCTTTGCAGAGACCCCGCCCGCGCTCAGAGCAGCGCCGCAGTGTTTGCAGTACTGGGAGTCGGCGTCGTTCAGGGTCGAGCAACCGGAACAGGGGATCCGCGAGGCCTGGATGGAGTGGCCACAGTGGGCGCAGAACAAGTCCGTCGCATCGACCGCGACGGTTCCGCAGTAGGAGCATCCTGCCGGCATAGGTGGGGGAAGTCAGGAAGGTTTCGGGTTCCATCGGACCCCGGAGCCAGGATTGTTCATCCAACTTACGAACATACCGTAGGCGCATTCGCAGTTCATTGCGGGAATTCACGGATGCAATCCAGCGGCCCAGCCCGAGAGCGGCCCCGCGGCCCGAGCGTCGGGGCCGCGGGCCTGAGCCGTGACCATGGAGCGCCGCGGCCGACCCGGCGCGGCGGGTCGGGTCCATGCCTCCAGGGTTTACGATCGAGGGCCCATCGTGGACCCTCCCTCACCATGACCCGGCTCCTTCTCTCAGCCTGCCTGGCGCTGTGGCTCGCAGCCTGTGCGGCCACGGGATCGACGACCGCGGAACGTCCGGCGCCCCACGTCTCGGTGGCCAGGAACATTCCGTTGGGGCGCTACCGCGCGCTGGCGGTGGTCATGCCGGAGTACCTCGAGACCCGGCCCGACATGGTGACCCGGCTCGCGAATCTTGGAATCTTCGATCAGGTCCTTCGCAGCGAGGACCTTCCCCGATTCGTCGCCCGCCATGGCTTGCAGGGGCGGGTCACCGACTTGCGCAAGTGGGGCGGCTATCAGTCCCTGGCCCGGGCCTACAAGCCCTTTCTCATCGTCTGGTTCGATTGCCTGGATGGGCGCGACGGCGTGCGCTATCAGCTGGGCGTGCGGCGAGCCGACACGCTGGACGATGTCTACGTCGGCGATGTGCTCGTACGTCCTGCGGCCCAGCGCGACCTGCTGGGCCTGCTCACGCTGGGTGCTGGAATGCGTCCCAGCAACTGCTGGGGGGCCACCGACCATGGTGCGGTCGACGGGCTCTTCGACTCCATGAGCCAGTGGATGCGTGCGAACCTTCCGGGCGCGACGCCCCCGTCCTCCGTGCCGGCGCCCGGTGAAGGCCAATCGGGGACCTGAGCAGGACCACCGTGACCAGCGGGGGAGGGGGACGCCGGCCGATCACCAGCGGCGCTTGCGCACGTGGCGCAGGAACTCCTCGAGGATGGGGGTGCAGTCCAGCAGTTGCGGGTTCGACGGGTGATGGAACTCGGGGTGCCATTGCAGCCCGAGCAGGAAATTGCGACCCGTGCCGCGAATCGCCTCGGGCAGGCCGTCGTCGGGGCTGATCGCATCCACCACGAGGTCCCGCCCCAGGCTGCGCACCGCCTGGTGATGCACCGACACGACGTTGAGCCTGGCGGGATCGGCCTCGGGGTACAGGCGTGCGAGCAGCCCCTCCTTGACGAAGCGCACCGGGTGCGCGTTCTGGTCGTAGGCCTCGCTGAGATGCGGGGTGGCGTGCCCGGGCAGCTGGGTGGGCAGGTCCTGGTACAGGGTGCCGCCCATGGCCACGTTGATGAGCTGCGCCCCGCGGCAGATGCCCAGCACGGGCTTGCGCACCTCGATGAACTCGTGCAGCAGTTCCATCTCGTAGCCGTCGCGCATGGGGTCTCCGGCCCATTGCGGCTGCAGCGGCTCCTCTCCGTAGCTGTTCGGGCTCAGGTCGGCGCCGCCCTGCAGGATGAGGCCGTCGAGCGCGTCGGCGTAGTCGGAGAGCCGGATGTTGCTGCGCACGATGCCGCCGCCGCTGGCCACCGTGGGCACCATGAACACGAGCACGTCGCGCGACATGGCCCAATGCGCAACCGATTGTTCCAGGTATTGCAGGGTCTTGGCGCGCAGCCCGGCCTGCCCGGGCTGGGGATGCTCGATGCGGGCCGAGATTCCGATCTTGAGGGGTTTCGTGGCCATGGTGGACTCGCGGTGCGGGATCGCGGGAGGACGGACTCCCTGGATCCAAGATAAGCCGCGTATGCACTGTGGTCAAACCCGGAGCCCGTGCGCGGGGTTGTGGCGCCTCGACCATGCGTCGATCCGGTAGAAGCAGGCGAGGCACAGCGTCGCCTGCAGGGCCGTCAGCGGGTGGATGCAATGCCGCAGGATGTCCGAGGTGTCGCCCCAGTAGGCAATGAATACATTGCTGAGCTCGGCGCCGCACAGAAGGGCCAGAAGAAGCCCAATCCGTGGGCCTGGCGCATGGGCAGTCGTCCCGGGGGCGCGCAGGCGCAGCAGGAGCACAAGCAGGAGCAGGAGGGCGGAAATCCTCGCATCGCCGATGGGCGCAGCCTGCTGCAGCACACGCCAAAGGGGCGTCGAATCCATGCCGGTCATGGTCCGGACGTCCTGGGCACTGCTCAGCAGGCTCGGCAGGCCGGCGCGAAGGAACTGCAGGATCCGGGCCCCGCTGCCTCGCAGCAGCCATTCCATGTAGGTGGAGGAGCCGGAAGCCTGTATCCATCGCGTCGCCCCGGATCCGACCCGGCAGGGGTAGAGGGGGGCGTCGTTCAGGTGCCCCTCCAGGTCCGGGCCCAGGTAATCGAAGGAACGGGTACATCCGCCGTCCAGATCGGCGGCGGGGAATCCCTTGCTGATGAGCAGGCTTCGCCCGAGGCGATCATGGGCCATGCGGCCGAACACATTGTCCTTGACCACCATGTCGAAGTTCGCGGGTGCGTCGTGGTGCAACAGGTTGCTCGAAGCGAGCAGCAGAGCAAGGGCGTAGAGGGTCAGCGCCACGGCCGTGCGGATGCGCTCGCGACGCATCGCGAACAGGGGCGCGACGGCCGGCGCGAGGAAGGCGAGGGAGGTGGTGGTGAAGGCGCCGATCAGACTGGCGAGCATGAACACCAGCAGTGAGGTTCTGCGTGGTTGCAAGGCGTGGCTGATCACCGAGGCCGTCTGCACGACCGTGACACTCATGGCCAGGCTTTCAGGGAGGATGGCATTGTTGAAGGCCAGGCTCCAGGAGCCCACGGCGCTGACGCAGATCAGCGCGCCTGCGAGGAAGCGCAAGCCCGGATGGACCAGGGCCGAGCGGGCTACCGTCGCGAAGTAGGTCCAGGATGCAAAGGACAAGACGAAGAACAAGATCTGGACGGCCTTGTTGGAAGGGACGAGCCAGAACAGAAGTTGCGTGGCGATCGGGCGGTTGGCCAATCCTTGCTGCAAGGCCCCCAGGAAGCCATGTCCCATGCTCCACCAAACCCGCATGTTGGTGTAGCCGAAGGTGTCCGGGTAGATTCTCGGGGGGGTGCGCAGGACGAAGAGCAGTCCCAGGAAAAACACCCAGGACGCGAAGGCCAGGAAGGCCCGGTCATGAACATCGCGGTCAAGGACAGGCTTCGGGACTGCCGCGTTCATGGGGCGTGAAGGCTCGAGAGGCCTTCGCAACGGCCTGCGGGAAGGCGAGGTGACGGGTTCCTATTGCGTGCGACCGAACTTTAGATGGAGAAAATCGTTCCTGGTTGGGTCGAAATCCAGGAATATCGCGCGTATACCGCACAAATAACGAGCATGGGCAAGCGCGCGAGCGGGTTGTCGCCAGCAGCGCGCCTCGTGGGTGCGCCAGGGTTTGCCGCCCCGGGGCCGGCCTGGGCCCAGGCTCGATCCGGCGTGCGGATCCCGGACGGCGGGGCGCTCAGACCGTGTCGTGCGGTCGGCGGGCAGTTTCGAGGAAGGCTTCGAACTGGTCCGCGGGCACCGGTCGGCCGAACAGGTAGCCCTGGGCCTCGTCGCAGCCTTGCGCGCGCAGGAAGTCCAGCTGCTCGGAGGTCTCCACCCCCTCGGCGATGGTCTGCAGGCCCAGGTTGCGGGACATGCTCACGATCGCGGCCACGATGGCGCGATCCTCCTGATCGGTGCCGATGTCTTGCACGAAGGAGCGGTCGATCTTGAGTTTGTAGGCCTTGAACTTCTTGAGGTAGTTCAGCGAGGAGTAGCCCGTGCCGAAGTCATCGATGGACATGCGAATCCCTCGCCGGTGCAGTTCGTTCATCACCTGGATGGCCTTCAAGGGGTCGTGCATGGCCGTGCCCTCGGTCAGCTCCAGTTCCAGGTGATCCGCGGGCAGCTGCTCCTCCTCGAGGATGCGCGCCACCAGGTCGGGAAGGTTGGGGTGGCGGAACTGCACGGTCGACAGATTGACCGCGATGACCATGGGCGGGTGGCCGGCATCCAGCCAGTGCCTGAGCTGGCGAATCGCGGTGCGCAGGGTCCATTCGCCGATGGGAAGAATCAGCCCCGAGTCCTCGGCGACCGGAATGAATTCCGCCGGAGCCACGGTCCCCAGCTGGGGGTGCTGCCAGCGCAGCAGGGCTTCAGCGCCGACCACGCGGGTCGTGTCGATGGAGAACTGGGGCTGGTAATGGACCTGCAACTGTCCGCGATCCAGCGCCTGACGCAGGGCATTGAGCAGCTGCATGCTGCGCGCTGCGCGAGCCTGCATTTCCGCGGTGAAGAAGCGGTAGGCGTTGCGACCTTCGTGCTTGGCCCGGTACATGGCCGTGTCGGCCTTGCGGGCCAGGGTCTCCATGTCCTCGCCATCCTCGGGGAACATGGCCACTCCGATCGATGCGGTCATGCTCAGCTCGTGCTGCCTGTGCGGGAAGGGCTCGGCGATGGCCTGCAACAGCCGCTGCGCGAACTGTGCCGCGCCCCGGGCATCGCTGCCCGGAAGCATCAGCACGAACTCGTCGCCACCCAGGCGCGAGACGGTGTCCTCGGCCCGCACCAGCGACTTCAGGCGCCGCGCCACCTCCACCAGCACGGCGTCCCCGATGCTGTGGCCCAGGGTGTCGTTGACGTCCTTGAATCGATCGATGTCCACGAACATCAGCGCCAGCAGGCCGTTGTTCCGCTTCGCCAGGTTGATGGCGTACTGGACGTGGTCCTGCAGCTGGGCGCGGTTGGGCAGTCCGGTGAGGGCGTCGAAGTTGGCCAGGTAGCTGATGCGCTCCTCGTTGCGCCGCTGTTCGGTGATGTCCCGCGTGACGGCCAGCACGGCGTCGATGCGTCCCTGCGCATCGCGCATCGGAGCCGCATGGGTCTCGAGCCAGCGCCGGGTTCCGCGCAGCCCCTGGATCTCGAACTGGAGCCGCTCGCTCTGGCCCTCCAGCACGCGCCGGTGCAGATCGGTGAAGGCCGTGCGGTGCTCCGGAAGGATGTAGTCGAGCAGGTCCTGGCTCTGTACCTGCTCGAAGCTGGCGGCCTCCAGCATGCTCAGGCCCGCGGAGTTCATTTCCAGCAGGACGCCGTTGGCGGAAATGACTTTCACGCACTCGGGTTCGGTCTCGACGATGGTGCGCAAGTGGCGCTCGCTGGCGCGCAACGCGGCCTCGGCCTTCTCGCGCTCGGCCTTCAGCTCGAAGTGATCCAGCGCGTAACTGAGATCGGTGGCCATTTCCGTCAGCAGTTCGCGGGTCGGCGCGTCGAAGGCCTGCACCGTGTCGGAATACAGGGTCAGGGCGCCGATGCCGACGCCCTTGCGGCTCAGGGGAATGACCGCCGAGCTTTTCCAGCCGAACTGGAAGGCTCGCTCGCGCCAGGGCGCGCTGTTGGGGTCCCCGGCGAAGTCCTGGCACCAGTAGGGGCGGTTTTCGCGCACGGCGGTACCGGTCGGGCCGCGCCCGCTCGCCAGCGAGGCGTCGGCCGAGATGTCGATGGCTTGCAGGTATTCGACGCCCGCGCCATGGGCGGCTCGCGGTCGGATCTTGCCCGTGGCCTCGTCCAGCATGCCGATCCAGGCCATCTTGAGTCCCCCGAAACGCACGGCGGCCTCGCAGACCTTGGGCAGCAGCTCGGCTTCGCTGGCGCTTTGCACGATGGCCTGGTTGCACTGGCTGAGCGCCGCGTACAGCTGCGACAGGTGTTGCGCCGCCGATTCGGCCTGCTTGCGCTCGGTGATGTCCACGATCGTGGCCAGGAGGATTTCCGTGCCTTGCTCCGCATCGCCCGTCAGCTCGGCCTGCGCGTGGACCCAGACGATCCGGCCGTCGGGCCTGCGGATGCGGTGATCGATGTCGTAGGGTCGGATGCGCCGGATGGCCTGGTCCAGGCGGCCGCGCACCCGCGCCAGGTCCTCGGGATGCACCAGGCTCGAGACCAGCGCCGGAGTCGCGGGCGCTCCGTCCGGCTCGATCCCGGCCATCGCGTACACCTCGTCGGAGCAGACGATTTCGCGGGTCTGCAGATTCCACTCCAGGAAACCCATGCGCGCCACGCGCTGGGCCCTGATCAGCCGCGATTCACTCTGCACATGCGAGCGCTCGGTACGATCCCGGGTCATCGCGATCGCGGCCACATGGGTGGCCAGGCCGATGAGTTCCAGGTGCTGCGGCTCGGGCCTCCCCGGGCGGCGGTAATACATCGCGAAGGTGCCCAGTACGCGTCGCTGCTCATCGAAGATGGGCGTGGACCAGCAGGCGCGCAGGCCCTCGGCCAGGGCTGGCGCGCGGTAGCTCTCCCACAGCGGGTCGGTGGCGATGTCCTCGACGATGACGGCCTGCTTGCGGAACGCGGCGGTACCGCAGGAGCCCGCGGCCGGTCCGATGGGCTGGCCGTCCACCGCGGCCATGAAGGCGGCCGGCAGATGGGGGGCCGCGCCGTGGCGCACATGCGCTCCCTCCCGGTCGAGCAGCAGGATGGATCCCAGCATGCCGGGGGACTGTTCCTCGATGAAGAGAACCAGCGCATGCAGGGTCGCCGCCAGGGGGCGACCCGTCGCGATCATCTCCACGAGGCGGTTCTGTCCTCCGAGCAGGATCTCCGCGCGCTTGCGCGCCGCGATGTCCTGCAGCAGACTGCCCAGTCCGTCCGGGGAGCCTGGCGGGGGCATGGCCGGTCCGTGCTCGCCGGGGCTCCGGTCGTGGATGTCCACACTGCGGGAATCGTGATCACGCATGGCTACCCCGAAGGTCCCCGCCGAGCAGGTGTCGCGGCGGTGCGCCCATTATCGTCCCCCTGGCCGCCGCCGGGCACTCGGTTTGCGCCCCGGGATTCAGTGCTCGGCCCGGGGTCCTGCCGAGCGCTCGCTCAACTGGCGCCGCAGAGCCCGGGCGAAGCGAAGGATTCTGCGCGGCTGCTTGCGATCGCGCACGTGGACCAGCACCTCGGCTGCCCGGGACGGCAGGCTCTCCAGCGCATCCACCTGGACGGATCCGAGCTCCCAGACGCCCGGAGCCCGTGGGTCCAGCTCACTGGAGTCCTCGACTTCCTCGATCCTGTTGGGGTTCATCGCCATCTCCTCGGAGCGCATGTAGTGATTCCATGCTAGGAAGGCCGACCCCTGACAACACGTAACTATTTCACGGAAATCACGGGTATTTGATGAGCAACGAGCCGCGCCGACGGGATTTCCTGGGCCTGGCGCCTCTCCCGCCGGGGTCCCGCCCGCCGAATGCGTATTTCTGCTAAGCTCTCGGGAGCGTGCTGCAGCGTGGCTTTGCCTTGCAGCGCCTTGACGCATTGCGAGCGCTCGCGCTCCGCATCTTCAGCAGCGCGGCTCCCGCGGACGGGGGGCGCCTGCACCCAGGCAAGCTTCGTCTGGGTCATGAAAGCCGGGCAAGTGCCAGCGTGGCGCATCAGGCCCCGTGATCTTGATCTGTACAACGTGTGGGTGAGCGGGCGCGGCCGAGCGCTCGACGGGTCCTGCTCGTGGGCGGGGCGCCCGCCCGTACGACTCACCCCTGGAGGAACACGATCATGGCCAAGGAAGAACTCATCGAAATGCGCGGAGCGGTGGACGAAGTGCTGCCGGATTCGCGGTACCGCGTGACCCTGGAAAACGGCCACGTGGTGGTCGCCTACACCGGCGGCAAGATGCGCAAGCACCACATCCGCATCCTGGCCGGCGACAAGGTGACCCTGGAACTGTCGCCCTATGACCTGACCAAGGGTCGCATCACGTTCCGGCACCTGGAGCCGCGCAGCGGCCCGGCTCCCGCCCCGGCGCGTCGCCGCTACTGAGCCCATCCGCTCGGCGCTTGACCTCTCCTCGGGAGCAGCAGACTGCGCGGCCCCCTGGGGTCGTTCTACGGTCTGTCAAGCCTTCCGCAGGTCCTCGTGATTCGCCCGTGAGCGGGGTTTCCTGGCGCTGTCGCCTTGCTACAGTGGCGCAAAAGGACCTGACATGACGGCAAGGAACCTGCCCCCGAACTCCCAGGAAATCTCCATCGTGGAGGCGGCGCGGCTGGTCCTTCGCGCGCAAGGCATCGCCTCGGGTCTGTGGCACGTGGGCTTGCGCATGCACTTTGCAACCACCCAGGCCGAATCGGCGAGCGCCGGCGTGTTGCCGGCAGGCGTCGTTGCCGTCGAGGGTCTGGTGCTGACTCCCGTGGGGGACTCCGGCACCCTGGCCGTGGCCACTCCCGGTGCTGGCTCCGCGGCGCTGGAGGGCGTGGCCGAAACCGCGCCTGCCCCGGCGAGCCAGGCCAGGCAGCCGCCTCCCGGGCCGCAGGCCGCGAAACCCGCGAAACCCGCAAAACCCGCGAAACTCGCAAGATCCGCGCAAGCCCTGGGCTCCACGACCGTCCGGTCCTCCGGCGCGGGGAAGTGATCCGGCCCGGCGCCTGGCAAGCGGTCTTCCGGCGCCGTCGACCCAGGGTCGACCCGGACTCGCGCAGCCGCGCGGCGCGCGCGACAATGACCCTATGTTGCGTAAAGCCATCCTTCTCGCATCGCTGCTGGCCCTGCTGATGGGGGCTTCGGGCCTGCGCATGTGGCTCGGCGTGTCGGCCTGGGGCCTGTGCGCCGCCTTGCTGGTGGCCGCCGAGGACACGAGCACCGCGGCCATCGGCGTCTGGACCTCGGCGGTGATCGCCCTGCTGATCCTGAGCTGAGCCCCGGGCCCTCGGGCGTATGCTGCGGGCAGTTCAGGGTTCCGGAGCGGGTGCGCCCGCAGCGCGGATCAGGTCGAGCACAGCGAGAAGGGTCCGGTCATGAGTCTGGGAACCGCGGACGAGCGGGTGTACGGAGCGGGTGTCGAGGCCTGCCTGCGTCCCGTGCAGCAGACGGTGGCATGGATCGTGGAACGCTTCACCGAGCATTTCTACGACCAGCTGGGGCGCACCTCCGAGGGCGCACAGGTGCTGCAGGCGCTGCTGCCCGAGGAGTTCGAGCGTCTGAAAGCCCGTCAGGCCGAGCATCTGCAGCGCCTGTTCTCCCCCACCCTGAGCCTGGCGGAACATCAGGCCGCTGCCCAGCGCGCGGGCCGAGCGCATGCGCTGGTGGGCGTGGATCTGACCTCGCTGATCGAGACCTACGGGGCCTACCAGCAGGAAGTCCACGCCGAGATCATGCCCCTGGTCGGGGACGCATCCCGTGACGAGGTTTCGCAAGTCTTCAACCGGCGCCTGTTCGCGGACCTGCAGGCGCAGGCAGTGAGCTACCGGCGCATCGAGGTCGAGCTCGCGCTGGCGATCTCGCAGATCGACGAACTGATCCAGGGCACCGGGAATTTTTCCGATCTGGTGCGCGGGGTGATGGGGGTGATCGGGGATCTCGACGGCGATGTCTCGGCTTTTTTCGCGCGTTGCGATGCACAGGGCGAATTGCAGATCGAGGCCTCCCAGGGAGCCTCCGGGCATCGCTATCACGAGGCCATGATGTCCGGGCTGGTCCCTCGCATCAGCATCGATCCCGAGCGGGCGTCGGGGCAGGGGCCCGGGGGGCGGGCCTGGCGCAACGGTCAGGTGATCATTTCCGAGGCCTGGGCCATCGAGTCGCGCAACAGGCCCTGGCAGGCGCTGGGCACCGAGCTGGGTTTTCGCTCCAGCGCCGCGGTGCCGCTGCTCGATGACGCCGGCAAGACCATTGCCCTGCTGAGCCTGTACAGCGCGTGGCCGCGTTTTTTCTCGACCCTGCGCATGGGCAACTTCCTCAACCATGTGCAAAAGGCGCTGAGCCACGCGGTGCAGCGCCTGAACAGCACCCCGGTGGTGCCCCTGCCGCGGCGCCAGATCTACCGGCGCTGGATGTCCGAGGGGAGGGTGCGCTTTGTCTACCAGCCGATCATCGACCTGCGCAGCGGCGAACTGGTGAAGCTGGAGGCGCTGGCGCGTCTGCTCGACGAGCAGGGGCACCTGGTCAGCCCGGAGCGCTTCCTGCCGGCCTGCGGCAATGAGGAGTTGTTCACCCTGCTGCAGCTCGGACTGGATCGTGCCTGCGTGGACGGCGCGGTCCTGCAGGACCAGGGGCTGCGCGCGGCCGTGGCGCTGAACTTCCCCGCCGAGGGTATCGGGGATCCGCGCTGCGAGCGCGCGATCCTGCAGGCGCTGGAGCGGTGCCGCCCGCGGGGGATCCGACTGGAACTGGAAGTGCTGGAAAGCCACGAGGGCGCTGGCAGCGACGAGCGCCGCGCCGCCTTCCTGCAAGGTCTGCGCGAGGCGGGGGTGCGCCTGGCGGAGGACGACCTGGGCTCGGGCCACAGCTCTCTGCTGCGCCTGGACCAATACGCCTTCGATGACGTGAAAATGGACCAGGGCCTGGTGCGCGGGGCCGCCGGGCGCCCGCAGCGCGCGCTGGAGTTCATGTTCTACCTGACCCGACTGGTGCATGCCTTCGGCATGCGCCTGACCGTGGAGGGCCTGGAGCACCGCGGCCTCATCGAGAGTGCGGCCATCCTCGGCGCCGACCAGGGGCAGGGCTACGGGATCGCCCGGCCGATGCCCATCGAACAGGTTGCCCCATGGCACGCCGAGTTTCGCTTCGACATCGACCCGCTGCGGCCTCGCACGGCGCTGGGCGCGCTTGCCACCTACCTGCTGTGGGACATGCAACTGGGTTCGGTGGCCGTGGACGGGCGCGGCGGTGGGGTGAGCGCGCGCGAGACCGTGCGGGACTTCCTCGCCGAGCGTGGCTTGCAGCACACCGAGCTCGCCCGTCTGCTGGACGAGCATTTCCGCGGCGGAGCGTCCGCGCGCCCGCGCATCCGCCACCACGTGATCGAGGGATTCACCGAGATCTGGCGCGCCGAACTGGCGGCGAGCGCCTGATCCTCGACAGGCTCGCATGGCTTCGGATTCGTCGCAGCGGTAAGCGGATGTGAGCCTGCGTTGACGCTCCCGGCGGCGGCTTCTACCTTTGCATCGCCAGATGACTGGCGCACCTGGAGCCAAGCCATGCCGCATGACCCGAATGTCCGTTCCCCGAATGTCCGTTGTCCGAATGTCCGTTCCCCGTTTCGGGGCCCGCTGCGCGCGGCTGCGCTGGCAGCCCTGTTCCTGTCCGGCGCGGCCTGCGCCTGGGCCAAGCCGGCACCGCCGGTGTACGTGCACATGAACGGCGCGAACGAGTTCCTGGAGAACGTGGTGGCGGTGCGCCCGGGCCAGCCGGTGGTCTTCGTGGACGAGGACACCGGAGCGCACACCATCGTCGGCTACAACCCCGCCACCGGCACGACCAGCAAGCGCTTCGACGGCGTCGTGGCTGGCACCCCGGGTCCCGGGCATCCGGTGCACACCTACACCGTGCGCTTCCGGCACCCGGGGCTGAAGTACTACTACTGCTCGGTGCATGCCGAGCTGGCCAAGGAACCTGGTGGGGTCACCTTGCCCAAGAAGCGCCCGACGGTCGGAGGCTACGGCACGCCGATGGACGGCCTGATCATCGTCACCACCGACCCGCACCTGCTGGCCGACAATCCCGCGACTTCGGCGCACCGGATCCTGCCCCATTTCTTTGGCGGATAGGCCGCACGGGGAGGATGCTTCATGCCGGGCAAGCTGCCGCCGCCGCAGGCGAACGTGGACAACGTCCTTCCCGGGCTGCTGGAGGACATCCGAAGGCGACGCGAGGCCGCGCCAGGCGCCGGCCTCGGCGATGCGCCCGATGCGCCCGCACGGACGGTCGGCGCGCAGGGGCCGGCCCCCGGCGACCGCGCCGCACCCGCCCAGACCCGGGCGCCCGAGATCGAGGAGCTGCGCTCGGAGATCCGCGGCCTGCGCCGGCTCGTCGGCCTGATGCTGGCGGTGGCCCTGGCGCTGGGAGTGGCGATGCTGCTCGGCTGGCGTCCCTGAACCTGGCGACGGAGCCTCGCGCGGCCTTCAGGCCGGCGCGACGGGCAGCCGCTGTGCCCAGGGGCGCGCCGATTCCAGTTGCCCGGCCAGCTGAAACAGCAGGTCCTCGCGTCCCCAGGGCGCCACGAATTGCACGCCCACGGGCAGGCCGTCCGCGCCCAGGTGCAGCGGCAGGCTCATCGCCGGCGTACCGGTCAGGTTGGCCAACTGGGTGAAGGGCGTGCGTGCCAGGTTGGCGCGGGCCAGTTCCTCGACCATGCCGCTGCGACGCAACAGCGCACCCAGGCCGCAGGCCAGCACCGCGCGCAGCGCCGCGTGCTGCCAGGGCGGGGCGTCGAGTTCGCCGATGCGCGCCGCCGGCTGGGCCGTCGTGGGAGTCAGGTACAGGTCGTGGCGCGCGTGGAAGGCGGCCAGTGCCCGCGCGAAGCCGTTCCACCGCCGGCGCAGCTCGACGAAGGCGGGCGCCGGCAGGCTCTCGCCGATGGCCGCGATGGCCCTTGTATCGAGCTCGAAATCCTGGTCGCGGGCGCCGAACTCGCGCTTGCACTGGCGCATGTCCGCCGCGACATGCCCGTAATAGATGCCCAGGTAGCTTTGCGCCAGTTGCTCGCCATCGATCGAGGGCGCGGCCGGCTCGACCTCATGGCCCAGCTCGCGCAACAGATCGACCGTGCGCTCGACCGCTCCCACGTGCTCCGCATGGATCTCCGTGCCCAGCGGGGATGACACGCTGAAGCCGATGCGCAGACGTGGCGGGGGCGTGCAGGCCTCCAGCGCGTACGAGCGCGCAGGGGGCGCCACCGTGAAGGGGTCCCCCGGCGCGGCGCCCATGGCGGCATCCAGGAGCGCGGCGCTGTCGCGCACGCTGCGCGTGAGCACATGGGTGGCACTGGCGCCCTCCCAGAATTCGTCGGCCTCGGGGGCCTCGCTGACCCGGCCTCGCGAGGGGCGCAGCCCGAACAGACCGCAATAGGCGGCGGGGATGCGGATGGATCCGCCTCCGTCGGAGGCGCCGGCCACCGGAACGATGCCCGCCGCAACCGCGGCGGCCGCGCCGCCCGACGAGCCTCCGGGCGTGCGCTGCGCATCCCAGGGGTTGCGGCAGGGGCCGAACAAGGCCGGCTCGGTCACCGCCTTGAGCGCGAACTCGGGCAGATTGGTCTTGCCCAGGGGCAGCAGGCCTGCCGCCAGCCAGCGTTGCACCACGCTGGACGTATTGCGCGCCAGCACCCCCGCGCGCGCGCGGCTGGCCCAGGTGGAAGGCTGTCCCCGCAGGTCCTGGCCCAGGTCCTTGAGCAGCAGCGGAACCCCGGCGAAGGGCCTGGCTCGCTCAGGCGCGGCGCGAGGCAGCGCGTCGAAGGCGCGCGCCTGCTGCAGCGCGCTTTCGCGCCAGTCGAACACCACCGCGCGAAGTCGGGGGTTGACTGCGTCCAGCCGCGCCAGCGCGGCCTCCAGCACCTCCACGCTCGACACTTCGCCCCGAGCGACCAGGCGCGCCAGATCCGTGGCGTCCAGGGCGAGGTATTCGGCGAACACGGCCCGACGATCCGCTCAGCCGCGCCCGATGGGCACGTAGCGGCGCTTGCCCGTGCTGCGGTTCTGGTACACGGCCATGGGCCGCCCGCTGCCCGGGTCGATGAAGGTCTCGTCGGTGCGCTCCCAGTCGGCGCCGGTGGGCGGCGTGTCCGATTCGCCGTAGCGCAGTCGCTCGAACAGGATGCCTCCCAGCAACAGCAGGCCCAGCACCAGGGCCTGCAGGCCGGCGCTGCGCGGCCCGTGCACGACCAGCACCAGCGCTCCGCCCAGGCTCAGCGCCGCGCCAAGCAGCAGCACGAACATGCGCAGCATGGGCTCGTGGCCTCGCGCTTTCAGGCCGGGTCGATCACCACCGCGGTGCCGTAGGCCACGATCTCGCTCATCGACTGGCCCAGCTCGGAGGAATCGAAGCGCATCATGACGATGGCATTGGCCTTGCGCATCAGCGCGTTCTCCACCATGCGGTCGATGGCGTGCCGCCGAGCCTCTTCCAGCATCTGGGTGTATTCGGGAATCTCACCGCCGACGATGGTGCGCAGGCCGGCCATCACGTTGCCTCCCAGTCCGCGGCTGCGCACCGTGACGCCGAACACCTGCCCCTTGACCTCGCGTACCGTGTGTCCCGGCACGTTCTCGGTGGTGACGATCAGCATGAAAAGCCCCCCTTGGACCCTTGCCGCGGCCGCGCTTGCAGCGCCCGAATCCCAAGCCTAGGGCCTGGCGTCGGCGATGGCAATCCTGGCGCCCCCGCGGCAAGCGCGGGGACACGACCGGCGCGCGATCAGTCCAGCCGGCTGGACTCGACGATGTCGCGCCAGCCGTTGTATTGCTGCCAGACCGCGGTGAAACTGCCCGCCGCATCCACCGCGAGCGCGGGGAAGCTGGCCTGGATCGTGCTGCGCGGATCCGACAGCAGCTGGGCCGCCTGCCAGTGTCGGCTGGAGGCGTCGAATCGCGCGGCCAGCACCTGCAGGCCCTGGGTCGTGTCCTGGTACCAGGCGCAGACCAGGTTGCCGGCCGGGTCGCTCAGCAGGACCGGGTTGCCGGCATTGCGCTGGCCGGGCGGGTCGATGCGCTGGCCGGAAGGGGGGGCTGCCGCGTCGCGTTCCCAGCGCGTGGCCTCGATCACGTAGTCACCCTGGGGGGACGTCTGTTGTTCCCAGGCCACCGCCGCGTCCCCCGCCGGGTCCAGGCTCAGTGCCGCGGACACGGCCGGTCCCCGCAGTCCGGGGCCGCCGAGCAGGTGTGCCGGGGCGCCGATCCAGCCGGGCACGAGCAGCCTGCGCAGCGCCACGCGTCGTGCGCTGCCGTCGCCCTGGATCCACGCGGCCGCCAGCTCATGCGCAGGGCCCAGCGCGAGGGCAACGCGGCGTGCGCGCAGACCGGGGGCACTGAGCAGCCGGGGCCGCGACCAGGCCTGTCCCAGCCAGCGGCTGGCCACGATGCGCTCATGGCCCGCCGTTCCGCGCTCCCAGGCCGCGACGAATTGGTCCTCGCCGGCGCCGGCCACCGCCGGGGCATAGTCGGGGGCGGGCGCCGCGTCGAGCGGCTGCGCCGCGCTCCAGCGGCCCTGGGCGGCGCTCCAGTGCGCGGCCCAGGCCTGGGTGTGCCGCGCCCCCGGCTGCTGCCAGACGGCGACCGCATCGCCGGCCGCATCGGTGGCCAGCTGCACATTGGTGGGACTGGCCGCCAGGCGCGGATCGTCCAGGCGCACGGCCGGAGCATGCGCATCGGCGCCCAGCACGCGGGCGAATACCCCGGCATGTCCGTGCACGTCCTGCAGCCAGGCCGCCAGCACCTGCCCGTTCGACAGCGCGGCCAGCACCGGCAGCGTGGCGCCGGCGCCGGCCCGCAGGTCGATGCGCCGCGGGCCCTGCCAGGCGCCGGTGTCCGGGCTCAGCCGGTTGGCCTCGATGGCACTGCGTCGGCCATCGCTCTGGAACCACGCCGCCCAGGCCCCCCCGCCCGCGCTCGCGGCCACCTGCACGGCATCGGCTCCGCGGTCCGGGCGCCGTGCGGTGTGCGGGTCGTCGATCTGCACCGGCTCGCTCCAGTGGCTGCAGGCGGTGGTGAATCCGATCCGGGACGAAGCCGGGCCGGCCACCAGGGTATAGCGGGTGCAGCCAGCCAGCGGCATGGCGGGCTCGAAGACCAGCCCGGAGCCCTGCAGGCGCAGCACCCCGGGCACCGGCGTGCCGAGCGGCCCGAGCAGTTGCACTCCCGCAAGCAGGGCCTCCTGCGCCTGTCGCGGCGAGCTCAGGCGCAGGCTCGGATGCACCAGGCGCTGCACATTCGTCGCACCCGCGCCCGGCAGGTACTGCGCTGCCTGTGCGGGCGGGACGGACTGCGCCGGGGCAGGCTGCGCCGCGGCCAGCGTGACGACCGCGCAGGCTGCGGCGGCCAGCGCGGCCCGCGCCCAGGCCGGCCTCGCGACCGGAATGGGCCAGCCCCTGAGGACAGCGAGGCCGGGGCGGCCCGAACGGGCGGGCTCGGCGGACACGGCAGGCAGCTCGGGCAGGCAGGCGGGCGTTGGCATGGCGGCAGGCGTGGGCAGGGCGTGGACAGCGCGTGGACAGGGCGCCGGCAGGGGGCGTGCCGAGCCATGGTACCGCCCGCCGAAGCCTGCCGTGAGGGGGCGAAGCGGGCAGGGACCTGGAGCCCGCGCACGCGGATCAGGTCCGCGCCAGGGTTGCGCGCCCGCTCCCGATCCGGCCCCGGCTCTCTCAGGCGGGATGCGCCTGCCCCCCACCCAGGGCCTCGGCCCGCGACTCCATGGCGTCGACCCGCATGGCCACGCAGCAGCGGTTGCGCCCGGAGGCCTTGGCGCCGTACAGGGCCATGTCCGCGCGGGCCAGCAGGGTCTCGACACGGTCGCCGGCGTGGGCCTGGGCCACGCCGATGGACACGGTCAGCGACAGACCCTCGGCCAAGGCGGACCAGTCCTGCCGCTCCACCAGGACGCGAAGACGCTCGGCGATCTCCATCGCGTCGGATTCGCCGGTGGAGGGCATCAGCAACACGAATTCCTCGCCGCCGAAGCGCGCCAGCCGGTCGCTGGCGCGCAGGTGGGCGTGCAGCAGATCGACCAGAGCGCGCAGCACCCGGTCGCCGGTGAGGTGGCCGCAGCCATCGTTGATGCTCTTGAACCAGTCGATGTCGATCATCGCCACGCAACTGTCGACCTCGTGGTCCCGCAGCATGCGCAGTTCCTGCTCCAGCAAAGGGGAAAGCCCGTCCCGGTTGAGCGCTCCCGTAAGCCCGTCGCGTATCGCCCGCTCGCGTGCCGCGGCGGCTTCCGCGGCGAGTCGGGCGGCCTCGCGCATCGAGCGGGCACGCAGGGACATGGCGCGGAAATTCAACACCAGGCAGCGCAGCAGCAGGCTGGAGAAGCCCACCCCCGCGCCCACCCGCACCCAGGCGGACTCGCGCAGGCCGGCATGCATGGCCCCCAGCAGGGGGAATTTCCACAGCAGCAGGGCCAGCGCGATGCTGGTGCCCGCCCACATCCAGAGCGCCGAGCGCAGGGGAAGCCGCAATGCGCCGAAGGAAAACACCACGAACATCACGCCGATGAAATAGCCGGCCACCGCGGGTGCCCACAGCATCGCGCCGATCTGCATGGCGATGGCCCAGGCCATCTGCAGGCCCGCGAGGTTCGGGTGGCCCGTGCGCTCGGTGGCCCCGGTCAGTTGCAGGGCGCCGAACAGCAGCACGTGCAGCAGTGCCAGTCCCGCGTACAGCGGCAGCAGGCTGGTCGGCGCGGCTCCACCTCGCCAGAACAGCGCCAGCACGCCCAGGTCGATGGCGTAGCTCAGCCCGACCAGGCTCGTCATATGGGCACGCCGCCGGCGCAGTCGCCGCCGCTCCGAGGCCGGCACGGGCACGACGGCGGGCGCGGCATCGGCGCCCGCCCACCACTCGTCCAGCCACACCAACCGCATTGCTTCCCCCCGAGCCGCGCTGCGCCACGAACCCTTCGCGCCGCGGGGCGACTTCATGCGGACAAGCCTAGGGGGGTACCGGCGCGATGTCCTTGTGCTGGCGCAAACCCGGCTCCACCCGCCGCGCTCAGGCCTCGGCGGGCAGGGCCTGCTGGGCCTCGCGCAGCACGCGCGCGCCAATGTCCAGGCTGCGCAGGCGCAACGCGGGGTCGTATACGTCGCTGACCAGGATGAACTCGTCGGCACGCGTGGCCTCGGCCAGGGCTTCGAAGCCCGCCCGCACGGCCTGCGGGCCGCCGATCACCGCGGCCGCCAGGAAGTCCGCGATGGCCGCGCGTTCCTGGGCGTGCAGGCCCTGCAGGAAACCCCGGACCGGCGGCGGGAGTTTGCCGCGCCGACCGGTGACGATGCCCAGCACCCGCTGGTAGGTGCTGCTGGCCAGGAAGTCGGCCTCCTCGTCATCGTCGGCCGCGATCAGCGGCACGCCGATGGCCACGTAGGGTTCGCGCAGGGTCTGCGAGGGCTGGAACCGGCTCCGGTACAGCTCCAGGGCCTGCAGCAGCAGGCGTGGCGCGAAATGCGAGGCGAAGGCGAAGGGCAGGCCCATCTGCGCGGCCAGCGAGGCCGAGAACAGGCTGGAGCCCAGCAGCCAGATGGGCACCCGGGTGCCCGCTCCTGGAGTGGCCACCAGGCGTTGCCCCGGCGTGGGCGGGGCCAGCAATTGCTGCAACTCGGCCACGTCGCGGGGAAAATCGTCTTCCGACTCGACACGGTCGCGGCGCAGCGCGCGCATGGTCAGCGGATCCGTCCCGGGCGCGCGCCCCAGGCCCAGGTCGATGCGCCCCGGATACAGCTCGGCCAGGGTGCCGAAGGCCTCGGCGACCACGAGGGGCGCATGGTTGGGCAGCATCACGCCCCCGGAGCCCACGCGAATGCGCTGGGTGCCGCCGGCGATGTGGCCCGCCAGCACGGCGGTGGCCGAACTGGCGATGCCCGGCATGTTGTGGTGCTCTGCGAGCCAGTAGCGCACAAAGCCGAGTTGCTCGGCGTGACGCGCGGTGCGCAGCGCGATGGCCAGCGCATCGGCGACGCTGCCACCCTCGCGCACCGCGACGAGGTCGAGCATGGAAAGACGAACACGAGAGAGGGCTTGCATGATGCGGGAATTGTGCAGCGCCCGGGCGCGGATTGCAGGGCGCGCCGCGCGCCGCCCGCATCCCAACCCCCTGCCCGGTGCGTGGGCAAGCCCCCGCGGCGCCCAGCCACTGCTAGAGTCGGCTCGTTTCCTGGCTTCCCGCGCGTGCCGCGGCGCTGCGCGGGGGTCGCAACCCGCGGCCGCGCGTGCGCGGCCGGCACCCAGAAGGAGGTCGGCATGAGGAACGGCGACATGAACGAAGCGCAGCGCAAGGCTGCGCTCACCCAGTTGAACATCATCCTGGAAACCGAGTTGGCGGGGGTGGTGCGCTACACCCACTATGCGCTGATGGTCTATGGCTACAACCGTATCCCGATCGTCTCCTGGCTCAAGGCCAACGCCTCCGAGAGCCTGGCCCACGCCCATCGTGCCGGAGAGCTGGTGACCCTGCTGGGCGGCCATCCCTCGCTGAAGATCGGGGCGCTGCTGGAAACCACGCAGCACGACATCGGCGACATCCTGCGCGAAAGCCTGGAGCACGAGAAAGCCTCGCTGGCGGCCTACTACGCGCTGCTCGATGCCGTGGAGGGGCAGTCGGTGCTGCTCGAGGAATACGCGCGGGAGATGATCGGACTGGAGGAACTGCACCGCGACGAGGTGAACAAGATGCTGCGCCGGCCCGGCGAGACGGCCCCCTACCGGGAATAGGTGTCGCAGGGGGGCAGGCGGCGCACCGGGAGCACAGGCCCCGGCGCCCGCCGCCCCGCCAGCCAGCTTCGCCGCAAGCCGGCGCGGGCGCGCGCTGGCTTAAAATACAGCCCCGGGGCGCCGCGCGAAGCGCCGCTCCATCGTTCCATCGCTCCATCGGGTATCTGGATTGCGTTTTCCTGTTCGAGGCCTTTCGCGGCTTGCCATGAAACTGTTGCGTCTCCTGCTTTGCGTTGCAGCCCTGGTCGCGGGGCTGGCGGCGGCCCAGGCCGCGCCGGCCTCGGTTCCCTCGATCCACGATGTGTACACCGCGGCCACCACCGGCCACGTGGCGCAGGCTCGCCGCGACATCGACCAGGTGCTGGCGGCCTATCCCGACTCCGCCAAGGCGCACTACGTCTCGGCCCGCGTGGCCGCGCTGCAGGGCGACTGGCCCCGGGCCTCGCGCGAACTGGCCACGGCGCAACGCCTGGATCCTGGCCTGGGCTTCGAGCGCCGCGACACCCTGCAGGCCTTCACGCGGCAGATCGCCGCGCACTCGGCGCGGGGCGCCGCGCCTGCGCGCCGCGGCTTTCCCATGGGGGCGGTGGGCATCGCGCTGGTCGTGCTGGCGCTGATCGTGCTGTGGGGCGTGTACCGCGCGTCGCGCCGCCCTCCGGTGCAGGTCATGCCTCCGGGCTGGCCGGGAGCGCCCGGAGTTCCCGGCCAGGCTCCCTATCCTCCCGGCTACCCGCCGCAGCCCATGGGGCAGGCCCCCTACGGCGCCTACCCGCCCGCCCAGCAAGGCAACGGCATCCTCGGCGCGGTGGGCACCGGCCTGGCCGTGGGCGCCGGCATGGCCGCCGGCCAGATGGTGGTGGACAAGCTCTTCGACCGGGGAGGCTCCGTGATGCCCGATGCGCAGGCGGCCCCGCCCATGGCGGATGCGGGCAGCGCGCTGCCGGATGACCAGGATTTCGGCATCAACGACGCCGGCTCCTGGACCGACGATTCCTCCGGATCCTGGGGCGATGATTCCTCCGGATCGGACAACTGGAGCTGAGCCCCGCCGCATCCGTCACCGGCCTTGACCGCCATCAGGCGGGATCCGGGTTAACCCTGGGTCCCGCAGGGGGCTTCGGGGCTACAAAGTACCAGGTCCGTCCATGCGCCCGAACCCGCCCCCGCCATGCCAGCAGGTGTATGCTGCGGCCGTTGCGCGGGCCGCGCGCGCGAGGCGCGCGCCTGCCGGGAATTTGTCGAACATCGGTTTTTGAATCTTCCAGCAAGTAGAAAGGAGTCTTCGATGAGCGTCGTGCTCGATCCAGTCCATGCGCCGGCACACGATGCCGACCATGCCCATGACCACCCGCATGGCTGGCGGCGCTGGCTGTTTTCGACCAACCACAAGGACATCGGCACGATGTACCTCGTGTTCGCGCTGTCCATGCTGTTCGTCGGGGGCATCCTGGCGCTGGGCATCCGCGCCGAGCTCTTCGATCCGGGGATCCAGTTCCTGAACCCCCAGATGTTCCTGTCGTTCTCGACCATGCACGGCCTGATCATGATCTTCATGGCCGTGATGCCCGCGCTGACCGGCCTGGCCAACTGGATGATCCCGCTGCAGATCGGCGCGCCGGACATGGCCTTCCCGCGCATGAACAACCTCAGCTTCTGGCTGCTGATCCCGGCGGCCATCCTGGGGGTGTCGGCCTTCTTCGTGCCGGGCGGCGCTCCCGACGTGGGCTGGACCCTGTACGCTCCGCTGACCGTGCAGCAGGGCATGAGCATGGACCTGACCATCTTCGCCGTGCACATCCTGGGCGCGTCGTCGATCATGGGCTCCATCAACATCATCGTAACCATCCTGAACATGCGCGCGCCGGGCATGACCCTGATGAAGATGCCGATGTTCACGTGGACCTGGCTGATCACCGCCTACCTGCTGATCGCGATCATGCCGGTGCTGGCCGGCGCGGTCACGATGACCCTGACGGACCGCCACTTCGGCACCAACTTCTTCAATACCGCCGGCGGCGGCGATCCCGTGCTGTACCAGCATCTGTTCTGGTTCATGGGACACCCCGAGGTGTACGTGCTGATCCTGCCGTCCTTCGGCGTGATGAGCACCGTGGTGCCCACCTTCTCGCGCAAGCCCCTGTTCGGCTACAGCTCGATGGTGTATGCCACGGCGTCCATCGCCATCCTGTCGTTCATCGTGTGGGCCCACCACATGTTCACCGCCGGCATGCCGACCTTCGGCCAGCTGTTCTTCATGTACGCGACCATGCTGATCGCGGTGCCCACCGGCGTGAAGGTGTTCAACTGGGTGGCCACGATGTGGCGTGGCGCGCTGAGCTTCGAGACCCCGATGCTGTTCGCCATCGGGTTCATCGTCGTGTTCCTGATCGGCGGCTTCACCGGGCTGGTGCTGGCCATGGTGCCCATCGACACCGAGGTGCACAACACCTACTACGTGGTGGCCCACTTCCACTACACCATGGTGGCAGGCTCGCTGTTCGCGATCTTCATGGCGGTGTACTACTGGGGTCCCAAGTGGTCGGGCGTGATGTATGACGAGCGTGCCGGCCAGATCCACTTCTGGCTGTCGATGATCGGCTTCAACCTGACCTTCTTCCCGCAGTTCTTCCTCGGTCTGGGCGGCATGGTCCGTCGCTACGCCGACTACCCGCTGCAGTTCACCGACTTCAACCAGCTCTCGTCCATCGGTGCCTTCATTTTCGGGCTGGCGCAGGTGTACTTCCTGTTCGCCGTGGTGATGCCCATGCTGCGTCACCAGGGCGTGAAGGCCCCGCAGCGTCCGTGGGACGGCGCCGAGGGCCTGGAATGGGAAGTGCCGTCGCCGCCTCCGTTCCACACCTTCGAGACCCCGCCGCGGCTCAACGAGTCGGCCACCCGGGTGCTGCACGACTGACCCGCGAAACCGACCCGCGAAACCGACCCGCGGAAGCGACCCGCGCAAGTTTCTCCGCGTCGACCCCCACGACCATGATGGCGTGGGGGTTTTTTGTGCTCCCCCCGAGGATTCTGTAACACAGCCGACACCGCCTCGCTGTTAACCTTGTGCGCTGCAGCAGACACGACGCAATCCTGCGTGGTCTGCCGGTAGAGCTCAAGAGCGAGGCAAACATGCCCACCCAGAAAGCAAGCACTTCCTCCAGCTCCTCCGGTCCGTCCAGGCCTTCGAGGCCTTCCGGATCCCCGAAGTCCTCGACCAGCAAGGCCGACCAGCGCTGCGCGCAGTCCGAATGCATCCTGGTCCTGCAGGGCGGTGGCGCCCTCGGCGCCTACCAGGGCGGGGTGTACGAGGTTCTCACGGCCGTGCACCGCGACCCCGACTGGGTGGCCGGGGTGTCCATCGGTGCCATCAACGCCGCGCTGATCGCCGGCAATCCCCCGGAGAAGCGCCTGCAGCGCCTGCGCGAGTTCTGGGAGCTGGTCAGTTCGCCCATGCCCACCGGCCTGGCCCAGGTGCTCGACGGGGACCTGCGAGGGGCCTTCAACGAAGCCAGCGCCCTGCGCGGCGTGCTGTTCGGCGTGCCGGGGTTTTTCATGCCGCGCATTCCGCCGGCGGGCTGGCATCCCCGCGGTACCGACGGCGCGATCAGCCACTACGACACCTCGCCGCTCAAGCGCACGCTCGAGCGCCTGGTCGACTTCGACCGCATCAACGACGGGCCGACCCGGCTGTCCGTGGGCGCGGTGAACGTGCGCACCGGCAACTTCGAGTATTTCGACTCCACCACGCGGCGCCTGGACGCCCGCCACGTGATGGCCAGCGGCGCGCTGCCGCCCGGATTCCCGCCGGTGGAGATCGACGGCGAGTCCTACTGGGACGGCGGCCTGGTGTCCAACACCCCGCTGCAGTACGTGCTCGACCAGCCCGCCGATCGGCGCCGGGTGGTGTTCCAGGTCGACCTGTTCTCGGCCCTGGGCCCCGTGCCCGGCACCATGGGCGAGGTCGTGGCGCGGGAGAAGGACATCCGCTTCTCCAGCCGCACGCGCCTGAACACCACCCACGTGCTCGAGCGCCAGCGCCTGGCGCAGGCTGCGCGCCGGCTGCTCGACAAGCTGCCCGCGCAGTTGCGTGAGGACCCCGACGTGCAGGCCCTGGCGCGCCTGCACCAGCGCCGCGCCGGCATGGACATCGTGCACCTCATCTACCGCAGCAAGGGCTACGAGGGCCAGTCGAAGGACTATGAGTTCTCGCGGCGCTCGATGGCCGAGCACTGGCAGGCCGGCGTGGCCGACATGAGCCGCACCCTCGGCGATCCGACCTGGCAGAACCACGATCCGGAGGCCGACGGAGTGCACGTATTCGACGTGCCCGCGGCCGACGCGAAACCAGGAGGCCCCCAAGCATGAACATCGACGACGTACGACGCAACGCCTTCGCGATGCCCCTGACCAGCCCCGCCTTTCCGCCGGGGCCCTACCGTTTCGTCAACCGCGAGTTCCTGGTCGTCACCTACCGCACCGATCCCCGGATCCTGCGCGCGGTGGTCCCCGAGCCCCTGCAGCTACCCGAGGACCCGCTGGTGAAATACGAGTTCATCCGCATGCCCGACTCCACCGGCTTCGGCGACTACACGGAGTCCGGCCAGGTGATCCCCGTGCTGCTCGAGGGGCGCAAGGGCAGCTACGTGCATTCGATGTTCCTCAACGACGAAGCTCCGATCGCCGGCGGGCGCGAGCTCTGGGGTTTTCCCAAGAAGCTGGCGGCGCCGGCGCTGCAGGTGCAGACCGACACCCTGCTGGGCACGCTGGACTACGGCTCGGTGCGCGTGGCCACCGCCACCATGGGCTACAAGCACCGCGCCCTCGATCCGCAGTCCCTGCTGCCGGGCCTGCTCGAGCCGAACTACCTGCTGAAGATCATTCCCCACGTCGACGGCAGCCCGCGCATCTGCGAGCTGGTTGAATACCATCTGGAAGATGTGGTGGTGAAGGGCGCGTGGACCGGCCCCGCGGCACTGCAGCTCGCCGAGCATGCGCTGGCCCCGGTGGCGCGCCTGCCGGTGCTGGAGGTGGTGTCGGGCGTGCATGTGCTCACCGACCTCACGCTGGGCCTGGGTCGCGTGGTGCACGACTACCTGGCCTGAGGCGCGGCCGGGCCGGCCCCGGAACTTCCCCTACCAACGTACAAGGACAAGGAGATTGGCCATGAAACTCAAGGACAAGGTTTGCATCGTCACCGGCGCGGCCAGTGGCATCGGCAAGCAGATCGCGCTGACCTACGCGCGCGAGGGTGGCAAGGTGGTGATCGCCGACATCAACCTGCAGTCCGCGCAGGCCGTGGTCAACGAGATCCAGACCGCCGGCGGCCAGGCCATGGCCGTGACCATGGACGTGACCAGTGAATCCGAGGTGAATGCCGCCGTGGACAAGGTCGTCCAGGCCTGGGGCGGGGTGGACGTGCTGGTGAGCAACGCCGGGGTGCAGATCGTGCACCCGGTGGAGGAATTCCCCTTCGCCGAGTGGAAGAAGATGCTGGCCATCCACCTCGACGGCGCCTTCCTCACCACCAAGGCCTGCGTGCCCCACATGAAGGCCTCGGGCCGCGGCGGCAGCATCATCTACATGGGCTCGG
>JAKBBP010000032.1 GCA_021808445.1 Pseudomonadota bacterium | reverse complement strand
GGCCACGCAGGTTGTTGACGGTGGTCACCAAGAGCAACGCCCAGCGCCACGGCATGGTGATGTGGGACGAGATCGCCGAGCAGGTGGCGCAGGAGTTCCCCGACGTGCGATGGGACAAGGAACTGGTCGACGCCGCCACGGCGCGCATGGTCAACCGTCCGGCCTCGCTGGACACGATCGTGGCCACCAACCTGCACGCGGACATCCTCAGCGACCTGGCCGCCGCCCTGGCCGGCAGCCTGGGCATCGCCCCCACCGCGAACATCGATCCCGAGCGGCGCTACCCCTCGATGTTCGAGCCCATCCACGGCTCGGCCTTCGACATCATGGGCAAGGGCCTGGCCAACCCCATCGGAACCTTCTGGTCCATCGTGATGATGCTCGAGCACCTGGGACAGCCACGGGCCGCCGCACGCCTCATGCGCGCCATCGAAACGGTCACCGCCGACGCTTCGCTGCACACCGCGGATCTCGGAGGCTGCGCGAGCACCGCACAGGTCACCGACGCCGTGTGCGCGATGCTCGCCGAGCGCGCGGCAGCCTAGGCTGCCGCGCCGACGCCGAAGCAAGGCCTTCCTGAGGCCTGGGCCACGCGCAATGCGAACCGCTCCTGGACGGAAAAGTCCCCTCTCTCCCGCCCCCAGTCCCCGGATGCCAGGTTGCATCCCTCACTTGGAGGGCGGGAAGCTGGGAAATCCTTGCACGCACTGCCCTTCGAGGGCATGCTGCCATAGGGATTCACTGGATGTATCGGCCTTCAGTCTGGCCACATAAGCCCGGGCGACCTGTCGTTGCGCCGCATCCACTGGCACGCCCATAAAGCGGTGAGTGGTCTCCATGGCCTGCACCGCCTGCTGCAGTCGGTCCACGATGGGCGCCGCCCTTGCGAATGCGGCGGGGCCACACAGGCTTGCGTAGGCTTGGCAGCGAGCTTCGAGATGCCCGATGATCCCCTGGACTGGCGCCGTCGGGATGGGCCAGCAGGCCTTCGGAGCCCTGAACATCGAGGGTCGAAGCAGGAGGCTGACGCGAGGATCCCATCGATCGCCATTTCTTCCGAGAAGGGCCAGGATCGGAGCCGGTTGCGTGACCCGGAAGTTCATCAGGACAAACAGGGCTACAGCCTTTTCATCCCCAGTGTCGATGGCAGTCGCGAGACCCTGCGAGCTGATCTTGTACCCCCGGGCCCGCAGCAGATGCGCGGGATCACGTTGAGCATCGACCAGAACCTTCAGCTGGGTGTTCGCGTGGGCGACCCCCGACTGGACCTGCCCGATTCCCTCGCGCAACCGGAGAAACTGCCGTTGGAAATCCTTGATCGCGGGAAATCCGGCAGCCAACACCCCCCCCTGACTCGCCTTGGCCACCGACTCGAAGCCAAATCCGCTGACCAGAGCGAGCAGCAGCACGGCAAACTGCCAGCCACCCCTGCGCCACAGTCCGGGGACTGGGTCCTCGACGGGAAACAGGCGGCGCAGCAGCCAGCGATCCATCCCCGGAATGAACGCAGCGATCAGCAAGAACCCCGCGACGATCGCGGTGACTCCGTACACCAGGCGCGGCAGCACGGACAGCCGCGGCGACAGGAAATCCAGGAGTGCAACCGTAGTGCTGGAAAACGCCACCAGGCTGTTGACCACCAGCAGGTGGCTACGCACGAAGTGGTACAGCCCGGCGAAGGATTGCGGCGTGGCCAGTGGCGCGGCCACCTTGGCGGCCCGCACCGCTGGCAGCGCATGGGCGGTCACAGAAGCTTGGTGGCCGCTCAGGCTGGCCCCGCAGCCCTTGCAGAATCCCGCGTTCGGCGCGTTCACCTCCGCGCAACCGGTGCAGACCAGACGCGCTGGCTGCTGGGGTTTTCCGCACTGGTCACAAAACCTCGCCGCTTGCTCCAGCGCGGCTCCGCAGTTCGCACACGCCAAAGTCATCGTCGAGCTGGAAGGTTTTGGAGTGAAGGACCCGCACGTAGCAGGATTTCCGCAAGGAAACGCCTAGGAAAATACAAGAATATTCTGCGTCCGTCACCCTGGGACAACCGCCTTGAGCAACTTTGGTCAGCTCGCAGCCGACTCGGATAGGCCGCCGCGCCTACGGCCTCGCTCATCTCGACATGCACCACGATCGTGATCGTGCCCAGCGCCTGCCCCACGCATCGTGAAACGGGCGCCGGCGAGCAGCGCCTCCACCCCGCTGCCCCTGGGTGCGGTCGACGGGGTGGCTGCGCGGTTCATGCCATGGCGAGCTCCTCGGCCGCAGCGAAGCTCAGAACTCGGCCGACAACGAGAGGTAGACAGCCCTGGGCGCGCCCGGGTTGGCGATGACATAGCCTCCCTGAGGCGTCTGGAAGTAGCCTCCCGCCGAGATGTACTCGGTGGAGTTGTATTGCTTGTCCAGCAGATTGCTCACGCTCAGAGCGATCGTGGCCACTTCCGCGCCCGGGATCATCTGCGCGATGGCCGCGCTGCTGTACTTCACGTTGAGGTTCAGCAGGTTGTATGCCGGGTTCTGCTGAGTCGACGGGCCGACCACGGAGTTGTCGAACAGGTAGGAGGCCCCCGTGTATTGATCCCAGAGGGTGGTGTCGATCACTCCGTCGGGGCGGAAGTAGCGGTAGGTCACGCCGGCATTCGCGGTGAGCTTGGGGGCGTTCGACACCGGCATGCCATTGAAACTCTGGTTGGATTTGTAGCTGTAGTACGAGTCCCAGGTACTCGACAACCATCCGAGGTTGGCGAAGCCGCGCCAGTGCTCGCCGACGTCCCCGCGCAGTTGCAGATCCACTCCCTTGAGGGTAGCGCTGCCAGTCCCGAAGGTGGTCTGGTTGGGGTTGTTGGGGTTGGTGTATCGCACCGTCTGGTTCGACAGCTGGGTGTGGAAGTACTCCACGCTGGCGTACACATTGCGCAGACCTTGCCAGCGCGCAGCGGCGTAGCGCACGCCGAAGTCGTAGGACGCCGACTTCACGAGTTGCAGCGCGGCCAGGTCGGGAGCCAGTCCGGTCGAGCGGCCCTGGTCATAGTTTCCCTGGCTCGGGTTGTGGTAGGCGATCGCATAGCTGCCGAACGCGCTGACCGCGGGGTCGAGGGCCCAGTTCACGCCCAGTGACGGCTCGACCTTGTGGAAGGTCGTCGACACGTCGGGGCTGAGGTCGCCGCTGGTGGCGTTGAAATTCGCCGGCAGCCCCAGGTCGGTCGCCGCCTGCGCGCTGGTGTTGGCGAAGTCGGTCTGGAAATTCACATAGCGAATTCCGGGCACCACGGCGAGGGTTGGGAGCGGCTTGAACTTGTCCTGCAGGAACAGCGCCCAGTAGTCGTTGGTCGTGGTGTTGTAGCCGATGCCGTTGATGTCGGCTGCGGTGATGCCGTCGCCCAGCAGCGAGATGCCCGCGCGCGGCGTATAGCCGATGTACTGGTTGCTCGAGCGGGCGTGGATGAAATAGCCCCCGTAGCTGAGCAGGTTGTGCGAGCCCAGTCGCTGGTCGAAGCCCAGGCGATCCCCGAAGGTCAGCGAGTGCTCGATGTAGTACTCGCCGCTGGGCGAGCTGGCGACGTAATCGTTCTGCCGGTAGTGGTTGATGTTGCCGTTGCGGATCCAGGTCAGGTTGGACATCGTCAGGTCCGGGTCCAGGTGCAGGCGCAGCCGGCCCCAGTACATGTAGTCGACGACGTAGTTGTGCTTTTGCCAGACCGCACGCGGCAGGGTCGAGTAGTAGCCTGTGGTCTGCTGGCTGTAGACCGGCCCCACGGCGTTGCCTTTGCCGTCGGTGCCGTACAGCCCGATGCCGTTGGCCGCGGCATCCGCGCCGCTGACCGGGATCATGTTGGGACGCTGCTCGTCGTTCTGGACAGCGTAGGCGCCCAGGCTCAGCGAGCCGCTCTCCAGGGCCTTGCGCGTCTTGAAATAGGCCTGCACGGTGTGCGAGGGCAGGTTGTCGGCGCTATCGCGAATGGCGTGGCTGTTGGCGTTGGCCAACCCGAACACGGTCGACCAGCCATCGTGCTCGCCGGTGTTGTGCACCACGGACTCGACGCCGGTGTGGAAACTTCCACCCGACAGCTCGATCTTCGAGTTCGCGTTTCGGGTCGGCTGCAGTGGGATGAAGTTGATCGTGCCGCCCAGGCTGTCGTACCAGCGCTCGCGCGGGTTTCCGGGGCCTTCGACCACGTTGATGCCCTGCAGCAGCGCGCCGATCGGCGTCTCGGGAGAGTGCCAGCCGGTTCCCTGGATCAGGCTGTTGAGCGGAACGCCGTCGAGCTCGGCGGTGATGGCATTGGTCGACAGGTCCCCGGGAATGGAGTTGTAGCCCACCTTGACCCCGCGCATGGAAATCTGCGAGCGAGAGGACACGCTGGTGGCGTTGTAGCTGGTGATGCGCACGTTGGGCACCAGGGACAGAGCCTGCATGCCGCCCGCATCCGGACCCAGCAGTGCAGCCTCGTCCTTGGTCACGGACTTTACCGGCTGCGTAGCGTGCTGAAGTTGCTTGTGTCGATAGACCTTGGTGGAAAAGTCCGTCGCGCCGGGTGTCGTCCCCGCTTCACCGACGGATGCGGTGGATTGCACGGTGCCGAGGTCCTGGGACGCCGCGGCATGGGATAGGGCTGTCGTGCCAAAGGCGAGTGCGATGGCGGCGCTGAGATGGGTGGCGCGAAGAAGAGACGGGTTCATGGATTCGTGGCGAGCAGGAAAGTTGGAAGGGCTTGAACAGGTCATGCCTCTGACTGGCTCGATGGCCGCAGCCGATTCCACGGGAGCTCGGTGACAGCGAGTTGACTCTTCCGTGACTCAAGATGAAGAGCTGTGTCCGGGTGTTGCAAGCGATGAAGCCGTCGTTGCCACGGGCGATGAGCGCCCGTAGTGTCCTGTCCCACTGGCAGTGTCCTGACTAGTAATTCGCCGATATGGACAGGTAGATTGCGCGCGGCGTGCCTGGATAGGCCAGCACGTAGCCGGCGCCCGGGGTATGCAGCAAATCCCCGGCCGCGATGTACTCCGCCGAGTCGTACTGCCGGTCCGTCAGGTTGATGACATGGAGCTGCAAGCTGGCGAGTTGCGCACCCGGGATCAACTTCGCCAGGGCCGCGCTGCTGTAGCGCAAATCCAGGTTCAGCAGCGTGTGGCCGCCCACGCTGCGGGTCGACGGCCCCACCTGCTGGTTGTCGAACATGGGGTAGGGACCCAGCGATTGCACCCATAGCGTTGTGTCCACGATCCCCTCTCGCAGGAAATGACGATACGTGGCACCCGCACTGGCCGTGTACTGCGGCAGGTTGGACACCGGCCGGCCCGCGAAACTCGCTCCGGTGTCGTAATTGACGTAGGCGTCCCAGCGGGATCGCAGCCAGCCCGCATTCACGAAGCCGCGCCAATGCTGTCCCAGGCTTGCGCGGGCGCGCAGCTCGACCCCCCTCAGCGTGGATGCGCCGCTGCCGAAGGTGATCTGGTTGGGGTTGGACGCGCTGCTGTAGCCGATGGTCTGCCCTCCCAGATGGGTCTCGAACACGTCCAGTGCGGTTCGCATGTCGTGCAGCCCCCTCCAAGGTCGCGCCGTATAGACCAGGCCGGCATCGACGCTGCGAGCCCGGAGCAAGGCGAGCGTGCTCAAGCGTGGAGCTACGGACATGCCGGTGTCGTAGTTCTCCAGGTCCGGGTTGTGGAAGGCCACCGCGTAGCTGGCGTGCACGCGCAGCCCGGGCGCCACCGCCAGGGTCACGCCCAACGAAGGCTCGAGTCGTGCATGGTGGTCGACGGTGTCGGGGCTGGGGTCCGCCAGGGCCCTGTCGACGCCCAGCGCGGAAGCCAGGCCGGCGCTGGCATTGTGGAACTGCGTCTGGAATCCGACCGCTCGCAGGCCCGGTACGACGGTCAGGCCCGGGCCGATGCGCGCCCGGTCCTGCAAGTACAAGGCCCAGAAGCGGGTGCGCGTGGACTGTTGCGAAAGGTCCTGCACGTCGGCAGCGACGATGCCGTCGCCCTGCAGCGAGATGCCCGGGCGCGGCGTGTAGCCGACCGAACTGCCCTGCGAGCGCTCGAACAGCACGTAGCCACCCCAACGCAATTGCTGCGCGGGCCCCAGGTCCAGCGTGAAGTCCAGCTTGTCGCCCAGCGTGCGCGCGTAGGAGGCCGCATTCAGGCCGACGCCCGCCGCGGCCGAGAAATCGTTCTGCTGGACATGCTGGACGTGCGACTGCTGCAGCCAGGCGAGTTCCGTCATCGCCAGCTCCGGGGCCAGGCGCAGATGCAGGCGCGCCCAGTACAGCGTGTTCTGCAGCGAGGTGCGGTTTCGCCAGAGCGAGTTCGGCAGGCTGGCCTGGTAGCCGGCGCTTGGCTGGCTGTAGACCCCCGGGCCAGCCCCGAGGCCCTGCAGGTCGATCCCATTGGCCTGGGCATCCGCCAGCGACACGGGAATCGGCGGCGGCGTGTCATCCTGCTGGCGAACTCCGTACAAACCCAGATCGAGGCGTCCGCCTTCGATCAGCCGGCGGGTCTTGAAGTAGGCCTGCAACGCGTGCGCAGGCAGACGATCCGGCCCGTCGCGGAACGATTCGCTGCGGCTGCCAGCCACGCCCAGCGCAGAGGACCACCCGTCGGCTTGCCCCGTGACGTGCGTCAGCGAGGCCACGCCGCTGCGAAAGCTTCCTCCGCTCAGTTCCACCTTGGTGCCCGGTTGCGTGCCCGGTTGCGGCGGGATGAAGTCGATGCTGCCGCCCAGGCTGTCGTACCAGCGTGTGGCTGCATCGCCCGGTCCGGCGGTGACATCCACGCGCTGCAGCAACGCGGCCATCGGGGCCTGCGACGAGTGCCAGCTGGTGTTGCGAATCAGGTCATTCAGCGGAACACCGTCGAACTCGGCGGTGAGGATGTTGGTGGCCAGATCCCCGGGAATCTCGTTGTAGCCCAGCTTGAGCCCGCGCAGGTACAGGCCGGAGTCCGAGGACCCTCCCGTCGTGGCGTAGCCGGTGAGTCGCACGTTGGGCAGCAGCGCCAGGGCCTGCATGCCGCCGCCCTGGGGGCCGACGAGGCCGATGTCGGATTCGCGCAGCGACGCGCGCACGGGTTCGGTGGAGTCCCTCGCACCTGGCGGCGCGCACCCCTCCCGGGCCCCCGGCGCCTGCACGCACGCCGTGACCTGCACGCCGTGAAGCTGGCGCACCGGCTCGGCTCGCACGCACGAACTTGCGAGAAAGGCGACGCAGGCCGCGATGGCGGGTGCCACCGGCTTGGAACGAGTCATCGAGAGCTTGCCAGGCGGATGCCGGCGCGCGCGCGCCGGCATCGAAATCAGCGCCGGGGTCGGGCATTGCCAGGCCCCGGCAGGGTCAGGTCAGGACTTCTTGTCCGCCGAGGCGTTTGCAGCGCCCTGCCCGTCGCGCACGGTCGGGTAAGCCTCGCCGTGCATCAACCCCTTCCACAGGACGCGGTTGTAGACACCCGCGTTGACCTTGTCCTCCTCGTTGAAATCGAAACCCTTGGTCAGCGCGGCCCAGTAGGCCATGGCATGCGTGGGCTTCGTCGCGGCGGCAAAGGTCGTTCCCGCGGGCAGCGGCAGAGAAGTCCCCGCAAGCAGGCTCGAGGCCGTCGCGGTGTAGCTCCAGGCCGCGTTGGCCGGCGACGTGTCGAACACCGCAGCCATGGGCACGGCATCGGCATCGAACTGCCCCAGGTGATCGATGCCGAGCACGTCGGTGATCGTCCGCAGCATGTTCACCGTGGTGTAGTGGCGGTGCACCACCGCGTCCTTGCGCACATACGGCCCGACGACGAAGGCGATGCTGCGGTGGGCGTCCACATGGTCGGGCCCGTCCTGCGCGTCGTCTTCCACGACGAAGATCAGGGTGCTGTCGGCGTAGGGACTATGCGCCACCGCCTGCACCAGGCGACCGACCGCGTAGTCATTGTCCGCCACCTGGGTCTCGGGGGTGTTGTCGCCATCGATCGCGCTGGAGAAACTGCCGGTGTGGTCCATCATGAAGCGCACCAGCATGAGGTTGGGCATGTCGTGGTGGGCCACGTAGCCGGAGAACTCGCGCTCCCACTCCTGCTCACGGTAGAAGTCCGGGAACCGGGTGTCGAAGCCGCGGAAGTACGGATCGGTCCTTCCTGCCAGTTGCGGGTTGGCGGGGAACGCCACCGTGCGCTGGTCCGCGGCGGCGTTGGTGTCGAGCGGGATCGCCAGCGATGCATACGGTGTCCCGTCCAGGTGATAGCGGGTCAGATCGAGCATGAAACCGTAGTTGCGCACCGACAGCCCAGCGCGCAGCGCCGAGTTCCATAGGTAGCCCTGCTGCTGCTCGCCGGGGTCCGGGCCGTCCGGCGCGGCCACATTGCTCGCGGCCGGCAGCGTATCCGGGTCGAGCGAGGCGGCCAGCGGGTCGGCGGCGATGCGCGCCGCGCCACTCAAGCCGACGTCGACGTTGCGGTTGTCGCCTTCCCAGTCGTAGGAACCTCCGCCGCCGTTGCCGGCGTAGTTCGGCGGCAGCATCTTGGCGCCGTCGTCGGATTCGCGCCCGGACGTGCTCCAGGGCCAGCCGTTGCCACTGACGTCGCCCGGATCGTAGAAATTGTCCAGATCGACAAAGTGGGCCGCCAGCGCATGCTGGTTGGGTGTCGTAGTCCACGGGAACTCGGCCAGCGACGGGTCGCCGTTGCCTTTGCCGAGGTCACCCAGCACCTGGTCGTAGGTACGGTTTTCCTTGACGATGTAGATCACGTGATGGATGTGCGCGCGCAGCCAATGCATCGTGCGCAGGTCGGCCTCGCTGGGCACGCGGTCGAAGCGATTGTTGAGCGCGACCTGGCGGGTCAGGCGCTCCAGGCTGTCCTCCCGCGGCACCGGCAGGCTCAGCAGCGCCGAGCCGGTGAGGTTCAGGATGTACTGGTTGGGCGCGAAGGTCACTGGCGAGTTCGGCACCGGGCAGGGCACCGTCTCATAGCCCAGGCAGTTCCCCGGATTGGGACCCGGATCGGTCTTGGCGTTGCTGACGTAGAGCATGCGGCCGTCCGGCGACACGCGCACGTCCGAAGGCGACCATCCGGTCGGAATCAGGCCGGTCACTCTCGGCATGCGCCCTCGCAGCGAGATCACGGCCACCGAATCGGTGCCACGGTTGGTCACGTACAGCGTGCTGTCGTCCGGCGAGAGCGCCAGCCCGTCGGGCGATGCCCCCTTGTAGCGAGCCTGCTCGGCCGACATCACACTGCGAGGCGCCAAGGTTCCCACCGTGCCAAGCAGGCGGTGGGTGGTGGTGTCGATCACCGAGACCACGTCGGCATTGTCGGAGGCGACATACAGACGGTCCTGCGCGTGGTCGAGCACCATCTTGTTCGGGTTGCCCGGCACGTCGATGCGTCCGATCACCGCCGGCTTGGCCCCGGAGATATCCAGCACGACGACCTGCCGGTCGAGTTCGCTGCTCACGTACGCGGTCCGATTGCCGACGATGGCCACCGCGTCCGGATACTGGCCGCCTGAAACTCCGCTCGGGCCTCCACTCTTGCCCGGACGCAGGTCCTGCTCGGCCACCACCGATCGCGTGGCCAGGTTGATGATCGACACCGAGTCGTTGTATTCGTTGACCACCACCGCGCGGCTGCCATCGGCCGTCACGGCGATGCCGCTGGCGAGCGGCTTCTGCGACAGGCCGTTGCCACTCTTGTGACCCAGGGGGATCGGCGCGCCCGACTCCGCCCACATGCCGTTGGTGCGCTCGAACACATGCACGTCGTCCTCGCCGGCGCCGGGAACGTAGAACGCGTTGCCATCGGGCGAGAACGCGATGCCCACGAAACTGTTGGAGACGGGGAGCACCTGCTTGCGCACTGCGCGACCGCTGCTGACGTCGTAGACGAAGATGAACTGGGTCGATTGCTGGGGCAGGAACTTGCCGTTGGCGTCGACCACGTAGTTGTAGCCGCTGGTCAGGACCAGCAGGGTCTTGCCGTCCGGGCTCAGTGCCTCCGAGTCGGCGTAGCCGGCCTTCACCCCACTGGGCAGCCCGGGGTCGAGCAACTGGTAGCTGGCGCCGGGTGCGGCGGTCGGCGTGATGCGCACCCCCGTCGGCAGCATGACCCCGCGCCGGAAGGCGTCGTCCCGGTCGGATGGCTGATGGTGATGGGCCTGGAACTCGAAGGCGGAGGCGGTGGCCGGGGCGCCGATCGCCGCGGCGATCGCGACGGCCAGGCAGGACAGACGGAGGGAGGAAAGCATGGGGACTTCCTTGGTCGGAGCACGAAGGGCTGCCTGGATCCGGACAGCGGCAGCGGCGGTAGGTCGGGCGAGCGTTACAGGTGATGCGTCCACTCACGCGCGGTTACCCGAGGTCACGAGCGCGAGCAGCCAGACCTTAGGTGGGCAAAGTTTCAAATCCGTGATGGGTGGTGAGACGACGGTAAGGTGATGCGGAATCGTTCGGCCTCGACCCGGTCACGGGGCTTTCATGTTGTGCTGCCACCATCGCGGGCTGGATCCACGATGACCGAAATAGCCATGTCGTTGTCCCGAATCGTCGCCCTCGCAGCCCTCCTCAGCGTCGTCGCCCTGCGCGGCGCAAGCACCTTCGCCGCTGTTTCCGGGCCCCCGCTGCGCCGGGTGGCCACGATCGACCTGCCCGGCCAGCCCTTGACGAGCTTCGACATCGGCGATGTCGGTGATGGGGTGTTCGCGCTGGCCGATCGATCGAATGCCGGGGTCGACCTGATCGATGTCCGTACGCTGCGCGACCTTGGGCGCATCGACGGTTTTGCCGGCAATCGCCCGGATCACCGCGGTGGACCGAACGGAGTGCATATCGTCGGCGCCGACCAGGTCTGGGCGGGAGACGGCGACAGCAGCGTGAAGATCGCGGACCTGCGAACCCGGCACGTCGTCGCGTCGGTGGCGACAGGGGGGCGACATCGGGTCGACGAGCTGACCGTCGACCCGCGGGACCACCTGGTGATCGCCGCGAACAACGCCGATCGTCCCGCGTTCGTCACGCTGATCTCGACCCGAGCACCCTATCCGATACTCGGCCGGATCACGCTGCCCCGTGCCACCCACGGGCTCGAGCAACCGCTGTGGGATCCGAGCACTGGGAAGATCTACCTGGCGATTCCCGAACTCGATGGCGTGGCCTCGCGAGGCGGTATCGCGGTCATCGACCCGCGCAGCGCCAGACTGCGCACCGTGTGGCCGGTTTCCGATTGCATGCCTGCCGGGCTGGCGCTGGGACCGGGCGATCACCTGCTGGTGGGCTGCAGCGACGATGCCGTGGCGGCTGGTTTTCCTGCGCAGTCGCTTGTCATCGACACGAACGACGGTCGTCTGGTGAAGCGCTTCGCACAGGTCGGCGGATCCGACGAAGTCGGCTACGACCGGCGGCTGGCTGTGTTCGTACTCGCCGCGTCGGCAAACCCTGGAGGACCGGTGCTCGGCGTCATTTCCGCCCGTACGCTGCAGTGGTTGGGCAATGTTCCGAGCGGACCCGAAGCCCACTCGGTCGCCACCGATCCACGCAGTGGCCGTGTCTTCGTGCCGGTGGCGGCAGGAGACTCCACCTGCCCTCGAGGTTGCGTAGAGGTGCTGGGCCGCTGAACCCGGCAGCTATACTGGTTTCCGATCGTTACGCGAGGCCTCGCGTGGCGGGGACGCGCCCCCAAGGAGTCGACGCCATGATTCGGCTGCACCAGTTCGCCCCTGCCTTTGGCCTGCCGAACGCAAGCCCGTTTTGCATGAAGCTGGAGGTCTACCTCCGGCTTGCCGGGCTGCCTTACGAGGCCGTCAACATCGGCGACGTGCTCAAGGCCCCCAAGCGCAAGCTGCCCTACATCGAGGACGACGGGAAGATCGTCGCCGACAGCGGGCTCATCATCGACTACCTCAAATCGAGGTACGGCGATCCGCTCGACGGCGCGCTGTCGAACGAGGAGAAGGCGGTCGCGCTGGCATTCCAGCGTCTGATGGAGGAGCATCTGTACTGGGCCGCGGTGCATACGCGCTGGGTTCCGGATGCGGCATGGCGCGCCACGCGGGAGGCCTTTTTCAGCAGCTATCCCGCGCCCTTGCGCTGGATCTTGCCGTACGTTGGGCGGCGTGGACTGCTGGCCCAGTTGCAAGGCCATGGCATGGGCCGCCACAGTGCACAGGAGATCCATGCCATGGGCTGCCGTGACATCAGCGCGATCGCTGACTTCCTGGGCGACAAGCCATTCATGCTCGGCGCGCAGCCGACCTCGCTCGACGCGACGACCTACGCCTTTGTCGCCAACATCCTGTGGGCACCGATCGATTCGCCGCTGCGCGAGCACGCGCGCGCGCTTCCCCCGCTCGATGCCTATTGCCGACGCATGAAGGAGCGCTGCGGCATCTAGCAGGCTGTTGAACTACATCCGCAACGCCAGCGGCCACGACCGCCGCAGATTGGCAACTGATTGGCAACTGATTGGCAACTGATTGGCAACAGATTGGCAACAGATTGGCAACACATCAGCGCCCACGAAAAAGCCCGCCCATGACACGTCACGGCGGGCTTCTCAGGACCAGGGGCAAGTCCTTGTCCTCGATTCTCTTTTGGTCTCAATGGTCGGGGCGAGAAGATTCGAACTTCCGACCCCCTGCACCCCATGCAGGTGCGCTACCAGGCTGCGCTACGCCCCGACTGACCAAAAACAAAAAGTGTAGCAGCTTCAATCGCTGCGTAGAAGCTCCTTGAGCAGGAAAAGTTCGCGCAACAGGTCCTCGCGTCCTGCCGGGCTCCAGTTCGCGGGGTCGCCCGGCGGCAGTGGCAGCGGCGGCACCTCGGGCAGGACCACGGGCGCCACGGCGTCCGCGGCGCGCGGCACCTCGGCGCCCTGCCCCTGCGACAGCTTGGCGCGGGCACCGTGGATGGTGAAGCCCTGGTCGTACAGCAACTCGCGGATGCGCCGGATCAGCAGCACTTCGTGGTGCTGGTAGTAGCGGCGGTTGCCGCGGCGCTTCATCGGGCGCAGCTGGCTGAATTCCTGCTCCCAGTAGCGAAGCACGTGGGCCTTCACACCGCACAGCTCGCTGACCTCACCGATGGTGAAGTAGCGTTTGGCGGGAATCGGCGGCAGATCCGAGGAGGCGGTCATGGCGGGCACGGCTCAGCGGGGGGGGCGCGGGGCGTCTGGCGGCGCTCAGCCCCGGCTCAACGTGCCGGTGACGGTGAGCGGCATCGTGGCCTCGTTGCCGCCTTGCAGCTGTTCCTTGAACTTCTGGCTCGGATGGAAGGTGACCACGCGCCTCGCGCGGATGGGGATGACCTCGCCGGTGCGCGGGTTGCGTCCGGGACGTTGCGCCTTGTCGCGCAGCTGGAAATTCCCGAAATTGGACAGCTTCACGTCCTGGCCGCTGGCCAGCGCGTCGCGGATCAGATCGAAAAACGCATCCACCATGTCCTTGGACTCGCGCTTGTTCAGCCCGATGCGCTCGTACAGCAGTTCCGACAACTCGGCCTTGGTCAGGCTCGGGGTCTGCAGGCTGGTGACCAGTTTTTCCATGATGGGATGGTTCCTTCGCGAAAGACGGTCGTCGGATGGGACGTTCGGGAGTTCCGGCCTCAGGTACGCAGCCGCGCGTCGAAGCTGCGCTGCATGGCTTCGACCACGGCGGCGCAGGCGGCGTCGGCCTGGGCATCGGTGAGGGTTTCCTCGGCCTGCAGGTTCAGGCGCAGCGCGAGGCTGCGCGTGGTCGTGCCGGGCAGCGGAAAGACGTCGAACAGCACGGCGTCGGCCAGGATGGCGCAGCGGGGATCGGCGGCTCGCAGCTCGCGCGCCAGATCGAGAACGCGAGCCGCCGGCACCGAGGCCTCGAGCACGAAGGCCAGATCGCGCAGCACCGCGGGCGTGCGCGCCAGGGCATGGGGCTGGGGCAGTTGCCGGCGCTGCAGCATCGCGGCGTCGAGCTCGAACAGGATGGGGGCCTGGGGCAGCGCGTATTTCTGCACCCACCGCGGGTGCAGCTCGCCGACCACCCCGGCGCTTTGCCCGTCGATCAGCACGCATGCCGCGCGCCCCGGGTGCAGCGCCGGGTGCTGCACGGGCTCGAAGCGCAGTTCGCCACAGCCGGCGCAGAGTTGCTGCACGTCGGCCTTGACGTCATAGAAGTCGACCTGCCGCTCGGGCGTGGCCCAGCCGGTGGGCATCACCGGGCCGTAGGCCAGGCCGCCCACCCGGGTGGGCTGCTCGACGCCGCGGGGTTCGAGGTCGTCGCGTCCAGGCGCGCGCAGGAACACTCGTCCCACCTCGAACATGCGCGCTCGGCGCGCGCGCTGGTTCAGGTTGGTGCGCAGGGTCTGCAGCAGCCCTCCCATCAGGCTGGATCGCATCACCCCGGCCTGCGCGCTGATGGGGTTGCGCAGCGCAATGGGATGCGCATTGCCGGCCAGGTCGGCCTCCCATTCGGGTTCGGCGAAGCTGAACTGGATGGTTTCCTGGTAACCACGCTCGACCAGGGCCAGGCGAAGGGCGTGCTGGCTGCGCTGGCCCTCGGGCTCGGGCAGCATGGACATGGGTGCCAGCGGCGGGCGCACGGGAATATTGGCGTAGCCGTGGACTCGCGCCACTTCCTCCACCAGGTCTTCCTCGATCTCGAGGTCGAAGCGGTAACTGGGCGGGGTGACCACGAAGCGCTCCTCGGCGCCCTGTCCTTCGCGAAGCGCCGGCAGGCCCAGGCGCTGGAAGATCTGCGCCATGCGATCGGCCCCGATCGGGGTACCGATGATGCGCTCGCAGCGCGCCACTCGCATGGCCACGGGCTTGCGCTCGGGAACACGCAGGCGCTGGTCGTCCACCGGGCCGGCCTGGCCACCGCAGACCTCGAGGATCAGGCGGGTGATGTACTCCAGGTGCTCCACCGTGGTGGCCGGGTCCACGCCGCGCTCGAAACGCGCGCCGGCATCGGTGCTGAAGTTGTAGCGCCGGGCACGCCCGCGGATGGCCTGGGGCCACCAGAATGCCGCCTCGACGTAGACGTTGCGGGTGTCCAGGCTCACCGCGGTGGCCTCGCCGCCCATGATTCCCGCCAGGGACTCGATGCCCTTGCCGGCGGCGATCACGCCGACGCGCTCGTCCACCTGGATGGTCTGGCCGTTGAGCAGTTCCAGGGATTCCCCGGCGCGGCCCCAGCGTACTTCCAGGCCGCCCTCGATGCGGTCGAGGTCGAACACGTGGGTGGGGCGCCCGAGCTCGAGCATGACGTAGTTGGAGATGTCCACCAGCGCCGAGATGCTGCGCTGGCCGGCGCGTTCCAGGCGCTGGCGCAGCCAGGCCGGAGTGGGAGCGCGCGCATCCACGCCGCGGATCACGCGTCCGGAGAAGCGCCCGCACAGATCGTCGGCCAGCACGCGCACGGGCAGGTTTTCCTGCAACTGCGGGGCCACGGGCTCGAATCGGGGCCGCAGCAGCTCGGCCCCGGTGATGGCCGAGAGTTCACGGGCCACGCCGTACACGCTCATGCAGTGCCCGAGGTTGGGCGTGAGCTTGATCTCCAGGATGCGCTCGTCCAGGCGCAAGGCCTCGCGCAGGTCCTGGCCCACCGCGAGTTGCGGGTCCAGCGCCAGAAGCCCGGAATGGTCGGCGGACAAGCCGAGTTCGCGGGCCGAGCACAGCATGCCCTGGGAGTCCACGCCGCGCATACGCGCCGCGCCGATGCGAAAGACCTTGCCGCCCGCTTCCGCCGGGGGGAGTTCGGCGCCGATGGTCGCGCAGGGCACCTTCATGCCTGCCGCGACGTTGGGCGCGCCGCAGACGATCTGCAGGGTCTGCGCCGCGCCGGCATCGACCTTGCACACGCGCAGGCGATCGGCATCGGGATGGGGCACGACTTCCAGGACCTGGGCCACCACCACTCCCCGGAAGTCGGGCGCGGCGGGGCGCAGTTCCTCGACCTCGAGGCCCGCCATGGTCAGGCCTTCGGCGAGTTCCTCGATGCCGAGATTCGGGTTGCAGAAACTGCGCAGCCAGGATTCGGGTACTTGCATGGATCGGCGGGAGACGAAATCGGGGTTCGGGGGCGGTGCTCGGCGGCTCAGGCGGCGTCGAACTGTTCGAGGAAACGCAGGTCGGAGCCGTAGAACTGGCGCAGGTCGCCGATGCCGTAGCGCAGCATGGTCAGGCGCTCGATCCCGGAGCCGAAGGCGAAGCCGATATGGCGTTCCGGATCCAGGCCGAAGTTGCGCACCACCACCGGATGCACCTGCCCGGCGCCGGAGATTTCCAGCCAGCGGCCACGCAAGGGGCCGCTGTCGAAGCGCATGTCGATCTCGGCCGAGGGCTCGGTGAACGGAAAATACGAGGGGCGGAAGCGCAGCTCGATGTCGTCGCGTTCGAAAAAGGTGTGCAGGAAGGCGGTGTACACCCCCTTCAGGTCGGCCATGGACACGTTCTCGCCGATCCACAGCCCCTCGAACTGATGGAACATGGGCGAGTGCGTGGCATCGCTGTCCACGCGGTAGGTGCGTCCCGGAGCGATGACCCGGATGTCGGGCATGGCCGCCGCGCCCTCGTGGCGCCGTACGTGGGCGCGCGCGTGGCGCACCTGCATGGGCGAGGTATGGGTGCGCAGCAGCAGGGGCTGGCCGCGCGCATCGTCGAGATCGACGTAGAAGGTGTCCTGCATCGAGCGCGCCGGATGGTCCTGCGGCGAGTTCAAGGCCGTGAAGTTGCTCCAGTCGTCCTCGATCTCGGGGCCGTCGGCAACCTCGAAGCCGATGGAGCGGAAGATGGATTCGATGCGCATCCACGAGCGCACCACCGGGTGCACCCCGCCGCGGCGCTGGCCGCGCCCGTCCAGCGTGACGTCGATGGCCTGCTCGGCCAGGCGGGCCTTCAATTCGGCCTCCGCCAGCGCGTCGCGCCGTGCCTGCAGGGCCTGCTCGATGGCCTGCTTGGCCAGGTTGATTTCGGCGCCCTGCACGCGCTTGTCCTCGGGGGACAGCTTCGCGAGATCCTTCATCAGCGCGGTGATCGCGCCGGACTTGCCCAGGAAACGCGCCTTGGCGTTCTCCAGCTCGGCCGCGCTCGGGCTGGCGGCGAACTGTTCGCGCGCCTGGTTCACCAGGTTCTGCAATTGCGGGTTCGTGGTCATCGCACAACCTTCATGCCGGCGCCGCGAAGCGGCAGCGGCGGCGTGAAAAAAGGCCCGGGAACATCCCAGGCCTGCGGCTTGTTGCAGGGGAACGCACCTGCGGCGCGTTCCCTCGGGCCGGACTCAGGCCAACTTCGCCCGCACGGCCTCGACGATCTTGCCGAAGGCTGCGCTGTCATGCACCGCCATGTCGGCCAGGACCTTGCGGTCGATGTCGATCGAGGCCTTTTTCATGCCGTTCATGAACACGCTGTAGCTCATGCCGAGTTCACGCACGGCGGCGTTGATGCGCGTGATCCACAGCGCGCGGAACTCGCGCTTCTTGGCACGGCGGTCGCGGTAGGCGTACTGGCCGGCCTTCATCACCGCCTGCTTGGCGATGCGGAATACGTTCTTGCGGCGGCCGCGGAAACCCTTGGCCTGGTCGAGCACCTTCTTGTGGCGGGCGCGAGCCGTTACACCACGTTTGACGCGAGGCATCTGAACACTCCTTTACCGAATAGGGACAACGTCGCCAAAGCCCGGGGGCTCAGGCGAAGGGCATCATCTGGGCGATATGGCCCATGTTCGTGGCGTGCACTTCGGCACTGCCGCGCAGATGACGCTTGTTCTTGGTCGTCTTCTTGGTCAGGATGTGACGCTTGAAGGCCTGGCCGCGCTTGACCGTGCCACCCGGCCGAACGCGAAAGCGCTTGGCGGCGCTTTTCTTGGTTTTCATCTTGGGCATGAACTGCTCCGTTGGAATGAACATGATCACAGGCGCCCGCGCCATGCGGAACTTGAGCCTGTGCGCACTTGGAATCGACAACGGCCCGGATCAACCGGGCCGCCGCCGGGGCCCCGCGCCGGGGCTTGCGCCCTGGCCGCGGATTGGGGGTGCCGGATCGCGCGACTACTTCTTCTTGCGCGGTGCCAGCACCATGATCATCTGCCGTCCCTCCAGGCGCGGCATCTGCTCGACCTGGGCATGCGCCTCGAGGTCGTCGCGCACCCGCTCGAGCAGGCGCATGCCGATTTCCTGGTGGGTGATCTCGCGGCCGCGAAAACGCAGCGAGATCTTGGCCTTGTCACCGTCGTCCAGGAAGCGCTTCAGATTGCGCAACTTGATCTGGTAGTCGCCCTCGTCGGTGGCAGGCCGGAACTTGACCTCCTTGATCTGGATCTGCTTCTGCTTGAGCTTCGCCTCGTGGGAGCGCTTCTGCTCCTGGTACTTGAACTTGCCGTAGTCCATCAGCCGGCATACCGGCGGCGTGGCAGTGGCGGCAATTTCCACCAGGTCGACCCCGCGTTCCTCGGCCAGGCGCAAGGCCTCTCCGATGGACACGATCCCCAGCGCCTCGTTTTCCTCGCCGCTCAGGCGGACTTCGGGCACGTTGATCTCACGGTTCAGGCGATGGGCCCTTTTCTCCGGGGCGTTGCGGCTCTGTAGCGTAGCGATGGTTCAGCCTTTCAATGAATTCGTGACATGGGACGGCGGGCCGGGGGCCAGGCCGGGCCTGGCTTCAGCTGCCCTGCACCGCATCCAGCTCCGCGCGAAGGCGCTGCTCGAATGCGGACAGGCTCAGAACGCCCAGATCCTGGTTGCCGCGCGCGCGCACCGCAACCGACTCACTGGCACGTTCCTTGTCCCCGACCACGAGTAGGTAGGGAATCTTTTGCAACGAATGTTCGCGGATTTTATAACCGATCTTATCGCTGCGCAAATCAGACTCGACTCTAAGGCCTTGTTTTTGCAGTCTTTGCGCCACTTGCGCCGCGTAGTCGGCAGAATCGTCGGTGATGCTCATCACCACCGCCTGCACGGGCGCAAGCCACAGCGGCATGGCCCCGGCATGGTGCTCGATGAGCACGCCGATGAAACGCTCCATCGAGCCGACGATGGCGCGGTGCAGCATGACGGGGCGCCGACGCGTGGATTGTTCGTCCACGTAGCTGGCGTCCAGGCGCTCGGGCATCATGAAGTCCACCTGCATGGTGCCCACCTGCCAGGCACGGCCGATGGAATCCTTCATGTGGTACTCGATCTTCGGGCCGTAGAACGCGCCCTCCCCCGGCAGCTCGGTCCAGCTGTCCACGCCGCTGCCGCGCAGCGCGTCGCGCAGCGCCTGCTCGGCCTTGTCCCAGACCTCCTCGCTGCCGATGCGCTTTTCCGGGCGCAGGGCGATCTTGAGGGCGATGTCGGTGAAGCCGAAATCCGCATAGGTCTTCATGGCCTGGCCGTGGAAGGCCGCCACTTCGGACTCGATCTGCTGCTCGGTGCAGAAGATGTGCCCATCGTCCTGGGTGAAACCGCGCACGCGCAGCAGCCCGTGCAGCGCGCCCGAGGGCTCGTTGCGGTGGCAGCCGCCGAACTCGCCGTAGCGCAGCGGCAGGTCCCGGTAGCTGCGCAGCCCGGCGTTGAAAATCTGCACGTGCCCCGGGCAATTCATCGGCTTGAGCGCGTACTGGCGCTTTTCCGACTCGGTGAAGAACATGTTCTCGGCGTAGTTGTCCCAGTGGCCCGAACGCTTCCACAGGCTCACGTCCAGCACCTGGGGAGCGCGCACTTCCTGGTAGCCGCTGTCGCGGTACACGCGCCGCATGTACTGTTCCACCGCCTGCCAGATCTGCCAGCCCTTGGGGTGCCAGAAGGCCAGGCCCGGGGCCTCGTCCTGAAAATGGAACAGGTCGAGTTCGCGCCCCAGGCGGCGGTGGTCGCGCTTCTCGGCTTCCTCCAGGCGATGCAGGTAGGCGGCCTGCTCTTCCTTGCGGGCCCAGGCGGTGCCGTAGATGCGCTGCAGCTGCTCGTTGCGATGGTCACCGCGCCAGTAGGCCCCAGCCACCTTCATCAGCTTGAACACCTGAAGCCGGCCGGTGGAGGGCACGTGGGGGCCGCGGCACAGGTCGGTGAAGGAGCCCTCGGTATACAGCGAGACGTCCTCGCCGGCGGGAATGTCGCGGATGATCTCGGCCTTGTAGCGCTCGCCCTGCGCTTCGAAGAAGGCCACCGCTTCGTCACGCGGCACCACGCGGCGCTGCACCGCTTCGTCTCGGCCGGCGATCTGCGCCATGCGCTGCTCGATGGCGGCCAGGTCCTCGGGTGTGAAGGGGCGCTTGTAGGCGAAGTCGTAGTAGAAGCCATCCTCGATCACCGGCCCGATCGTGACCTGCGCGTCGGGAAACAGTTCCTTGACGGCATAGGCCAGCAGGTGGGCGGTCGAGTGACGCAGGACCTCCAGGCCCTCGGGATCCTTGGCGGTGATGATGCTCACGCGCACGTCCTGCCCGTCCTGCAGGCGATGGCTGAGATCGACCAGGCGGCCGTCGACCTTCGCGGCCAGCGCCGCCTTGGCCAGGCCCGGGCCGATGCTGGCGGCCACGTCGGCCAGGCTCAGCGGGTGGTCGTAACTGCGGCGCGATCCGTCGGGAAGCGTGATGTGGGGCATGGGGCGCTCGAAGCGGGCAACAAAAAAGTGCGGGCAAGCCGCACTTCTGTCCTTGCAACGCGTCGGGATGTCCGCGCGCGACGGTCCGCACAGCCTGGTCGGGAGTTCAGCGCTCGCGACGAGTTCGCTCGAGCAACGGCAAACGTGGCAGGGCTTTCATGGGCGCGGGGCCGGCACGGCATGCCGGCGCTGGAATCCTGGTAGGCGGTATTGGAATCGAACCAACGACCTCTTGCATGTCAAGCAAGCGCTCTAACCATCTGAGCTAACCGCCTGGAAACCGCAAATGGTAGCACGACAGCACCTGCGCCAGGCAAGTATCGGACCCGCCGCGCAGCCCTTCATCGCCTGCGTGCCAGGCGCACGCCCCGCACCTCGCGCAGCTGCGCCAGCGCGGAGGACAGCGCTTCCAGGCCCGGCAGCTCGACGGTGAACAGCATGTGGGCCGTGTCCCCCCGGCTCTGGGTGCGCACTCCGATCACGTTGAGCTTCTGCTTGGAGAACACCTCGGAGATGTCGCGCAGAAGGCCGTGGCGGTCGGCGGCCTCCACCATCAGGTCGACCGCGTAGACCCCGGCGTCGCGGGCACCCCAGGTCACCGGGATCACGCGCTCGGGGTGACGCTGCCGGAGGTGACGCGCATTGCTGCAATCGGCGCGGTGCACCGAGACGCCTCGGCCACGCGTGACAAAGCCGCAGATGGCGTCCGGCGGGGCTGGCTTGCAGCAGCCGGCCAGCTGGGTCAGCAAGGCGTCGACGCCCACCACCAGCACGCCGCCCGGCTGGGCCTTCGCCGTGCGAAGTTCGAGCTCCTCGCCGCCCTGCTCCGCGAGCTCGCCGCCGCGCAGGAAGGTCTCGACCTGACGCAAGGGCAGGTTCTCGCTGCCCACGCGCTCGAACAGCTGCTCGGGGGAACGCAGGCCCAGGCCGCTGGCCAGGTCGTGCAGGCTCATGCCCCCGCGCCCCTCGCGCTGCAGGAGTTTCTCCACCTGGGCGCGGCCGTGGGCCGTGGTCTGCTCCAGCGCCTGGGCATTGAACCAGGCGCGCACCTTGGCGCGGGCACGCGCCGAGCGCAGGAAGCCGAGCTCGGGGTTCAGCCAGTCGCGCGAAGGCCCTCCCTGCTTGGCGGCGACGATTTCCACCGTCTGGCCGCTGCGCAGGGGCGTGTTCAGCGGCAGCAGTGCGCCGTCCACGCGCGCGCCGCGGCAGTGGTGCCCCAGGTCGGTGTGCACGGCATAGGCGAAATCCACCGCGGTGCTGCCGCTTTCCAGTTCGAGAATGCGCGCCTGCGGCGTGAGCACGTAGACCCGGTCATCGAAAGGGTTGCCCGCGGCGGGCACCGTCTGTGCCGGGCCGGTCGGGAGGCTGCCGGCCTCGCCCGCGAGCTCGCCGCGCCAGGCGAGCAGCTGGCGGGCCAGCGCCACCTTGGCGTCGAAACTGGATGCGGCCACCACGCCCTTGTAGCCCTGCGCGCCGGCTTCCTTGTAGGCCCAGTGCGCCGCCACCCCCTGCTCCGCGTGCTCGTGCATCGCCTGGGTACGGATCTGGATTTCCAGAGGCAGCTCGCGCGGGCCCCGCACCACCGTGTGCAGCGACTGGTAGCCGTTGGCCTTGGGTCGCGCGATGTAGTCGTCGTACTCGGCTTCCAGCGGGCTCCAGAGCTCGTGCACCAGACCCAGCGCGGCGTAGCACTGGTCCACGGTATCGACCACGATGCGCAGGGCCAGCAGGTCCATCACCTGGTCGAGCTCGAGGGATTTGCCCTGCATCTTGCGCCAGATGCTGTAGGCGTGCTTGCGCCGCCCGCTGACCGCGGCTTCGATGCCCTGCGCAGCGAGGGCCTCGCGAACGCGTGCGCCGGCCTGGGTGAGCAAGGCCTCATGCTCGGCACCGCGCCGATGCATCCAGTCGGCGATGCGTGCGTACTCTGCGGGGCGGTCCAGCCGGAAGGCCAGGTCCTCGATTTCCCACTTGATCTGCCACAGGCCGAGCCGGTTGGCCAGCGGCGCCCAGATCTGCAGCGAGGTCTGCACGAAATCCTCGGGTGCGCCCCTGCCGGCGAGGGTGAAGTAGCGCAGGGACTGCAGCCGCGAGGCCAGACGCAAGGGGATCACCCGCAGGTCCTCCGACAGGGCCAGCAGCAAGCGGCGCAGCATTTCGCGATGGCGGGTGGAACTGTCCGCGGCCCCGCCAGCGCCGCCCTGGCGGGCCAGCGTGAACACGCCCATGAGCTTGCGACTCTCCAGCGCCAGTCGTGCATTGTCGCGCCCGAAGACCTTCGACAACTGCTCCTCGGGCTTGGACAGCTGGGCGGCGGCCAGGCTCAGCCAGGCCGCCGCGCGCGTGGCCTCGTCGGCACCGATGGAGGCCAGGATGGCCTGCACGGCATCGGCGTGCTGCAGCGCAGGCTCGCCGCTGTCGAGCAGCACGTCGGCCAGCAGCGCGGCGCTGAAGGCCCTGGCGCGCTGTGGCAGAGTGCCGACGCCCGCACCGGGTTCGCCGCCGGCCGCTGGATCGGCCTTCGGCTCTCCGTCGCCGCGGGCCGCGAGCTGTTTGCCCGGCTGGTTCATCGCGCGCTGCAAGGGGCTCAGGCCCCTGCCAGGTGGTGCAGGAGGAAGCGCTGAACGGGCTCGATCTGCTCCGGGCTCATCAGCGTGGGCGCATGGCCCACCCCGGCGATGTCCAGGCTCTGGGCCTGCGGTCCTCGCGCACGCATGGCCTGCGCGGTTCCGGCGCTGAGGATGTCCGACTGCTCGCCGCGCAGCACCAGCGTGGGCGCCTTCACGGCGTCGTACAGAGCCCACATGGCCTGCTCGCCCGCGGCCAGCTGGGCCGCGGCGTCCGGCGCTCCGAGCTGCGCGAAGGACTGCAGGATGGCCGGGTCGTAGTGCAGCACAAGGCTGCCGTCGGGCTGCGGCACCAGCATGGGACGGCAGAGCTCCAGCCAGTCCGCCCGGCTGTGCGGGCCGAAACCCTCCGAGACGGACCAAAGGTAGTCCGCCGCGTCGTCCAGGCTGGAAAAGCGCATGCGGCGGGCCAGACCGCCGGCGATGCGGCGCAATCCCTGCTCGGCGATGGACGGGCCGATGTCATTGAGCACCAGGGCCTGCAGGGGGCTGTCCTGCAGCCCTCCCAGCGCAATGCCGATGAGCCCGCCCATGGAGGTGCCCACCCAGCCCAGGCGCCGCGCGCGCAGGCGCGCCAGCAGCGTGACCATGTCGGAGGCGTACTGCGCCACCTGGTACAGCTGGGGCGCCAGCCACTGCGAGCGCCCTCGCCCGGCGACGTCGGGGCACACCACCCGCAGCTTCCCGCTCAGCGCCGCGGCGAGGCGGTCGAAGTCGCGCCCCTGGCGCGACAGCCCGTGCACGCAGACCACGACATCGGGAAGGTCCGGTTCGCCCCACTCCCAGTACGCCATGCGGTGCAGGCCTCCGGGATGCAGGCAGGAAACGAATTCGAGTCGGGGTTGGCGGGCTTCGGTCATGGCGAGCAGCTACGATGCATGAGACGCAGTTTAGGCCCGCACGGGGGCCTCCACGAACCCCCTCGAGATCCACGTCCATGGTTCGCACTCCCTACGAAGACCTGTTGCGCATGGTGCTGCGCGACGGCGCCGACAAGCCCGATCGCACCGGCACCGGCACGCGCAGCCATTTCGGCGCCCAGCTGCGCTTCGATCTGCGCGAGGGTTTCCCGCTGGTGACCACCAAGCGCGTGCATTTCAAGAGCATCGCCGTGGAATTGCTCTGGTTCCTGCGGGGGGAAAGCAACATCGCCTACCTGCACGAGCACGGCGTCTCCATCTGGGACGAATGGGCCGACGCGCAAGGCGAACTGGGCCCCGTGTACGGCGTGCAATGGCGATCGTGGCCGGCCGCCGACGGCAGCCGCGTGGACCAGATCGCGCAGTTGATCCAGGGTCTGCGGGAGCATCCGGATTCGCGCCGCCACCTGGTCAGCGCCTGGAACGTGGGCGAGATCCCGCGCATGGCGCTGCCACCCTGCCACGTCCTGTTCCAGTTCTACGTGTCTCCTGCCCGGCCGGGCGAGGCGCCGCGCCTGAGCTGCCAGCTGTACCAGCGCAGCGCCGACCTGTTCCTCGGCGTGCCCTTCAACATCGCCAGCTACGCCCTGCTCACCCACATGGTGGCCGATCAATGCGGCTTCGAGGTGGGCGAGTTCATCTGGACCGGCGGCGACTGCCACATCTATCACAACCATCTCGAGCAGGTGCGCCTGCAGTTGTCGCGCCCGCCCTTCGCGCCTCCGCGGCTGCGCCTGCGTCGCCGCCCGGCCAGCATCTTCGGCTACGAGCTCGGGGACTTCGAGCTGATCGACTACCAGCACCACCCTGCCATCAAGGCTGCGGTGGCCGTCTGAACCTGCAGCGCATCCGCGAGGCCACGCCATGTCCACTTCCTCCCCAGGCACCCGCGTCAGCCTGATCGCCGCCCTCGCTCGCAACCGGGTCATCGGCCGCGACAACGCGCTGGCCTGGCATATTCCGGCCGACCTCGCGCATTTCAAGAAAATCACCCATGGCCACCCGGTGGTCATGGGGCGCAAGACCTGGGACGCCATCGGCCGCCCGCTTCCCGGGCGGCGCAATCTGGTGGTCACCCGCCAGGAGGCGTGGAACGCGCCGGGCGCGGAGCCCGTGGCCTCGTTGCAGGAGGCGCTGCGCCTTTGCGTGGAGGCCCCCGAGGTGTTCGTGATCGGCGGGGCGCAGATCTACGAACAGGCGCTGCCGCTGGCGCATCGACTGTGGCTGACGGAAGTCGAGGCCGAGCCCCAGGGCGACGCCTGGTTCCCGGCGTGGCCGCGGGATCAGTTCGAGCAGCTCAGCCGCGAGCACCATGACGCGCAGGCGGGGGTGCCGGCCTTCGACTTCGTGCTCTACGAGCGCCGCGCCCCGGCCTGAGCCGGGCGCGAGCCCCGCGGGGCTTCAGCTGCCCGCGACGGTCATCGATTCCAGCAGGATGGAGCCCGTGCGGCGGCTGCCGCTCACGTGCACGTCGGCGCCCACCGCGCGAATGCCCAGCAGCATGTCGCGCAGATTCCCCGCCACCGTGATCTCGTGCACCGGGTAGCGGATCTGGCCGCCCTCCACCCAGAAGCCCATGGCGCCGCGCGAATAGTCGCCGGTGACGTAGTTGATGCCATGGCCGATGAGCTCGATGACGAACAGCCCGCGGTCCAGCTTGCGCAGCATCTGCGCGAGGTTGTCGCCGGGGCGGGTGAGCCGGCTGCTCAGGCTCAGGTTGTGCGAGCCGCCGGCGTTGCCGGTGGTGGGCAGGCCCAGCTTGCGCCCGGAGTAGGTGGACAGGAAATAGCCCTCGAGCACGCCGCCGCGCACGACACTGCGCTTGCGGGTACGCACGCCCTCGTCATCGAAGGGCGCGCTGCCCATGCCGTCGGGAACGCGCGGGTCCTCCAGCAGATCCAGGTGCGAGGCCAGCACGGGCTTGCCCAGCTGGTCCACCAGGAAGGAGGCCTTGCGGTACAGGGTGCCCCCGCTGGCCGCGTGCACCAGCGAGCCGAGCAGGCCGGCGGCCAGCGGGGCCTCGAACAGCACGGGATACTGGCCGGTGGGGATCTTGCGAGCCCGCAGGCGTGACAGGGCGCGCTCGGCCGCGTAGCGACCCAGCGCCTCGGGATCGGACAGCCTGTCCGCGTCTCGGTGGCTGCTCCACCAGTAGTCGCGCTGCATGTCGTTGCCGCGACCGGCGATGGGCACGCAGGACAGGCTGTGCCGGCTGCTGGCATAGCCGTCGCTGAACCCGCGGCTGTTGGCCAGCAGGAAATGCATGTGCTGCGCCGACACCGATGCCCCCTCGCTGTTGCGGATGCGCCGGTCCGTGGCGAAGGCCGCGTCCTCGGCACGGCGTGCCAGTTCCACCGCCTGCTCGACGCTGGGGTCCCAGGGGTGGTAGAGGCCCGGATCGCGGGTGCGGGTGGCCAGCAGCTCGGCCTCGGGCAGACCGGCGCAGTCGTCCTCGGCGGTGTAGCGGGCGATGTCGAAGGCTGCGCGCACCGTGCTGCGAATGGCCTGCGCGGAAAAATCGGAGGTGCTCGCGTGCCCGCGGCGCTGCCCGGCGTAGACGGTGACGTCCAGCCCCTTGTCGGTGTTGTGCTCCACCTGCTCGACGCGCCCGATGCGCACGTTGACGCTCAGCCCCTGGCCTTCGGAGACCTCGACCGCTGCATCGCTGGCGCCTGCCTCGCGCGCTTCACGCAGCGCCAGCGCCGCGAGTTCCTGGAAATCGGATGGGGAGTATGCGAAATGACCCACGGAAGACCTGACGTTTGAAAGGGTTGGAGAGGCGCCCGTGCCGCGGCGGCTCGCCGCGTGCTCTGACCCGCCTGATAATACGGGTCCATGAAATCGCCCACATTCTCCCGCGGCGCCGCGCCGGCCGCCGACGTGCCTGCCGGCCACGATCCGGCGGAGCCGCCGAGCAAGAGCCAGCGCAAGCGCGACATGCTGGAACTGCAGCAGCTGGGCGAGAGCCTGGCGCAACTTCCCCGCGCCCGTATCGACCTTCTGGACGTGCCCGAGGCGCTGCGCGACGCACTGCGGGAATGGTCCCGGCTGCGCAGTTTCGAGGGCCGGCGCCGGCATGCCCAGTACATCGGCAAGCTCATGCGCAAGGTCGATCCGGAGCCGTTGCGCCAGGCGCTGCTCGAGGCCACGGGCGAGAGCCGCGCCGCGGTGGCCCGGCTGCACCAGCTCGAGGACTGGCGCGAGCGCCTGCTGGCCGACGACGCGGCGCTGGCCGAGCTCGTGCGGGAGTACCCCGGTGCCCCGGTCCAGGAGCTGCGCCAGTGCCTGCGGGCGGCTCGCGCCGAGCGTGCCGCCGGCAAGCCCCCGCGCCAGTTTCGCCTGCTCTACCAGCACCTCAAGCAGTTGCTGCTGCCCGAGACGGCCGTCTCGGATTCCGCGCACGACCCGAACGACGACCATGACGACGCCCTCCTCTCCGACTGACGCCCGCCCGGCAGACGCTGCCCCGGCGCCGCCCGAGCCCGTGCACATCGGCCTGGTGTCCATCAGTGACCGCGCCTCCAGCGGGGTGTACACGGACCAGGGTCTGCCCTCGCTGCGGGAATGGCTGCAGCGTGCCTTGCGCAATCCCCTGCGTTTCAGCGAACGCCTGATCCCCGATGAACGCGAGGGCATCGCCGCGGCGCTGCGCGAGCTGGTGGACGTGGCGGGCTGCGACCTGGTGCTGACCACCGGAGGCACCGGCCCGGCGCCGCGCGACGTCACCCCGGAGGCGACCGCGGACGTGGCCGACCGCCTGCTGCCGGGTTTCGGCGAGGAAATGCGTCGCATCAGCCTGCATTTCGTGCCCACGGCCATACTCTCGCGCCAATTGGGGGTGATTCGCGGCAAGGCGCTGATCCTCAACCTGCCCGGGCAGCCCAAGTCCATCCGCGAGACCCTCGAGGGGCTCCGGGGTGCCGACGGCAGCTTGCAGGTGCAGGGAGTGTTCGCCGCCGTGCCCTACTGCGTGGACCTGATCGGCGGCCCCTATCTGGAAACCGACCCCGAGGTCTGCCGGGCCTTCCGCCCGAAGTCCGCGCAGCGGCCGGCACGGACCTGAGTCGCCGGCCGGGAGCCTGCCCTCAGAGCAGGCCCAGCAACTCGGCGGGGTGCTCGAGCACGTGCTGGGCGCCCCATTGGCGCGAGGCCTGCGGTCCACCGTAGCCGTAGGCGGCGGCCGCGGCGTCCATGCCCGCGGCCACGGCTGCCTGCACGTCCCGCAGATCGTCGCCCACGTACAGGCAGCCGGCCGGCTCGATGCGCAGAGCCGCTGCCGCGTGCAGCAGCGGATCGGGCGCCGGCTTGGCGCGCGCGGCGGTGTCACCGCTGACCACGCAGCCCGGCCTGGCCCCCAGGTCCAACCGGCTCAGGAGCGCATCGGTATAGCGCGCCAGCTTGTTCGTGACGATGCCCCAGGGAATGGCGCGGCGCTCCAGCTCGCGAAGCAGCGGCTCGATGCCCTCGAAGGGGCGGGTCAAAACGCAGATCGAGGCCTCGTAGTTGGCCAGGAACTCGTCGCGCAGCGAAGCCCAGTCGGCATCCTGAGGCTGCGCGCCCAGGCCGGCCTGGAGCAGGCCCCGCGCGCCGTGCGAGGCCATCGGGCGCAACTGCTCCAGAGGCAGGTCCGCCATGCCGCGCCGCCGACGCATGCGGTTGAGGGCTTCGGCGAGGTCGGGGGCACTGTCCGCCAGGGTGCCGTCCAGATCGAACAGGACGCTGCGATACGGGGCGCGCGAAGGGGTCTGCGCGCCGGGAGACGGAAGGTTCACGCGGACTCCTGCGGCTGCTGGGGCGGGCGACGACAGGCCAGGAAGTAATTCACGTCCACGCGCGGTCCCATGCGCCAGCCGCCGCGCAGCAGATCGGGCTCGAGGCCGCGGAATTCCACCGCATCCAGCCCCGACTCGCGCGCCCAGCCCGCCAGCTCGCTGGGACGCAGGAATCGGGCGTATTCGTGGGTGCCGCGAGGCAGCAGACGCAGCAGATACTCGGCGCCCACGATGGCCAGCGCGAAGGACCACAGGTTGCGGTTGATGGTGGAGAAGAACACCCAGCCGCCGGGACGCACCAGCTGCGCCGCGGCCCGCACGACGGAATCGGGACGCGGCACATGCTCCAGCATTTCCATGCAACAGACCAGGTCGAAACCGGCCGGACGTTCGGCGGCCAGCTGCTCGGCACTGATGAGCTCGTAGCGCAGGTCCAGCGATCGCTCCAGCGCGTGCATGCGGGCCACCTTCAGCGCACGGTCGGCGAGGTCGATCCCCGTGACCTGCGCGCCGCGCTCCGCCAGCGCCTCCGACAGGATGCCCCCGCCGCAGCCGATGTCCAGCGCCCGCGCGCCCTGGAGTCGCGCGTGCGAGGCGATCCATTCGACACGCAGGGGGTTGATGTCGTGCAGGGGCTTGAACTCCCCCTCCCGGTCCCACCAGCGGTGGGCCGCGGCTGCGAATTTCTGCAGTTCTGCCGCATCCGAATTCGTGTGCATGGTCGTTGCCGTCATGGCCTGCCGCTCCTGCCGGGCAGCCTTCGATGTCCAGGGGTGCATTGTGGCACCGATCGGCCCCTGGGATCCCGCGGTGCAACATCGCGCCCGCCGACACGGGGCCGAAAAAAAACCCCGCCTGGGCGGGGTCGTGCGGGCCGCGCTCGGCGCGGCCCTGTGGTCAGGCTGGGGAGTTACTGTTGCGCGCTTACTGTTGTGCGGCAGGCTGCTTCATGACGGTGTGGGTGCCGACGATCTCGACCACCGCGCGGCGGTTCGGGGCCTGGCATTCCACGCGTGCCTTGAAGGTGCCGTGGCAGCTCTTCGGATCCACACGGAAGTCGGTCTTGCCCTTGCCTTCGATGTAGATCTTGTCAGCCGGGATTCCCTGGCTCACCAGGTAGTCCTTGACGGCCATCGCGCGACGCTGCGACAGCTTCAGGTTGTACTTGACGCTGCCGAAGCTGTCCGTGTAGCCGGTGGAGATCACGGTTTCCAGGTTCACTTCCTTGATCTTCTGGGCCAGCTCGTCCAGGGCCTGCTTGCCGGCGGGAAGCAGCACGGCCTTGTCGAAGTTGAAGAAGGCGTCAGCCGAGTAGGTGACCTTCTCGCTGGTGGGAACCGGCACCGGAGCCGGAGCCGGAGCCGGAGCCGGAGCGGGCATGGCGGCCGGGGCCGGCGCTGCGGCCTTGGCCACGATGGCGCCGTCGCAGCCGGTGGCGGCCGTGGCGGGGGTCCAGAAATTGTCGCGCCAGCACAGGTTGCCGCTGCCGTCGCGCCAGGTCTGGCCGAAGGGGGTGACCCAGTTGTTCACGTCAGGCGAACCTTGCGCGAATGCGGCGCTGCTGGAGGCAACCAGCGCAGCGACGACCAGGAGTTTTCCGAATTTTTGGGTCTTGATCATGTTGTTTCTCTCCAAAGTTGGGACCACTTGCCTATCGTACCCGGCGCCATCCACGCATGCGAGGGATTACCCCACCCCGCCACGGGTCCAGAGCGACATCTGCGTAGCTATTCTGCCACATCCCCCCCCGGAAATGCATCCGTCCAGCGCGATCCCCAGGGTCCGCGGCGTTTCGTTGCCAGACGGCCGGGCCCCCGCGGAGCACGGGGCCCGCGCTGTTACCATGGAATGCTTGATTTTCGAAGCGCGCGCCCGCGGCATGCCTCCCCAGGGCGCCGGCTCGGCGCTCCACCCAGGTACAGCATGTCCGTCTACGCCAAAGAAACCCTTCCAGTCAGCCTGGAAGAAGAGATGCGTCGTTCCTACCTCGATTACGCGATGAGCGTGATCGTCGGCCGCGCGCTGCCGGACGTGCGCGATGGCCTCAAGCCGGTGCACAGGCGCGTGCTGTTCGCCATGCACGAGCTGTCGAATTCCTGGAATCGCCCGTACAAGAAATCGGCGCGCATCGTCGGCGACGTGATCGGTAAATACCACCCGCACGGCGACCAGTCGGTGTACGACACCATTGTGCGCATGGCGCAGGACTTCTCGCTGCGGTACATGCTGGTGGACGGTCAGGGGAATTTCGGCTCGGTCGACGGCGACAACGCCGCGGCCATGCGCTACACCGAGATCCGCCTGGCGAAGATCGCCCATGAGATGCTCGCCGACATCGACAAGGAAACCGTCGACTTCGGCCCCAACTACGACGGCTCCGAGCAGGAGCCCCTGGTGCTGCCCGCGCGCATCCCGAACCTGCTGCTCAACGGCTCGGCCGGCATCGCGGTGGGCATGGCCACCAACATTCCCCCGCACAACCTGGGTGAACTCATCGACGGCTGCCAGCATCTGCTGCGCCACCCCGACGCCGATGTCGAGACCCTGATGCAGTTCATCCCGGCGCCGGACTTTCCCACGGCGGGCATCATCTACGGACTGGGCGGCGTGCGCGAGGCCTACCGCACGGGGCGCGGGCGCGTGGTGATGCGCGCGCGCTGTCATTTCGAGGACATCGACCGCGGACAGCGCCAGGCGATCATCGTCGATGAGCTGCCCTACCAGGTGAACAAGCGCACCCTGCTCGAGCGCATCGCCGAGCTGGTGCGTGAGAAGAAGATCGAGGGCATCAGCCACATCCAGGACGAGTCCGACAAGTCCGGCATGCGCGTGGTCATCGAGCTCAAGCGCGGCGAGATGGCCGAGGTGGTGCTCAACAAGCTGTACAAGCAGACCCAGCTGCAGGACACCTTCGGCGTCAACATGGTGTGCCTGGTCGACGGCCAGC
>JAKBBP010000096.1 GCA_021808445.1 Pseudomonadota bacterium | reverse complement strand
TTTTCCAGCTGTTCAATCCCCTGCTGTTTCATTACCGGGGGCCTGTCGAGGCTGGTCGTTTCGGAATGACCCTCGCGGCAGCCAATACGATTTTCGGGGTGGGTATCACCTGGATCAACGCACGCGCCCCCGACCTGGCACGCGCCATCGCCGCGCGCGACTGGCTGCGACTCGACCGAATGTTTTTCGCGGGGCTCTGGCGGGCGATTTCCATCACCGCCGTGGGCTCCATGGCCTTCCTGACCCTGCTGCTCGTGATGCTCGAGCGCACCGAATTCGCAGCCCGCTTCCTGCCGCCCTGGCAAGTCGCCGTGCTGCTGGGGGCCATTACCGTCAACATCACCGTGGATGCCCTCGCCACCTACCTTCGCGCCCACAAGCAGGAGGTCTTTCCGCAGGGCGCGGTCATCACCGCGATCCTGCAGGCATCGATTTCCTGGTGGGGCGTACGCCTCTTCGGAACGGCGGCCCTGGTCCTTTGCTTCCTGGGGGTCTACTCCCTGTTCTGCCTGCCGGTCTCCATTGCTCTGTGGCGCATCAAGCGCCGCGAATGGCATGGTCCGCCCTCGGCTTGAAGGGGTCGCGACGAACGTATGATCCGGCCATGCCCGCGGCTGACATCGTCCAGCTCACCTTTGCCATCCCGACCTGGAACCGGGCGCGGGACCTGGAGCGTTGCGTGCACAGCATCGGCCCGCAGGCCGCGCAATGGCCAGGACGGGTAGAAATCCTGATTGCTGACAACGCCTCCACGGATGAAACCCCGGAAGTGATCCGGGAACTCCAGGCGCACTACCCTTGCGTGCGTCACGTTCGCAACGCGGAGAATATCGGCCCCGACCGCAACTACCTCGTGCTGTTCGAGCGGGCGGCAGGTGAATACGTGTGGCTGTTCGGTGACGATGATTACCTGGCCGAGGGGGCGCTGCAGGAAGTGCTTCGGGAACTCGAGGAGCAAGTGCCCGACCTGCTGCTGGTCAATTATCGATTCTGCGACGTGGATCGTCGCCCCGACGCCTATCAGCCGCCTGCGCGCTCGCGCTTCGCCCGCAACCTGCGTCACCTGGACCTGGACAGCCTGTTCAGCCGGCGCGGGCACTGGCTCAGCCTGATCAGTTGCGAGGTCTTCCGGCGCGCGTGCCTGGACATCGACGATCTGCAACGACACGTCGACGTCTACCGCAACTGGCTGCAGGTCTACGCGATCGCCAGCGTGGCTTCCCGCTCGCGCAACATCTCGGCGCTGTCGGTGGACGCCGTGTGGGCGCGCACCGACAACTCCCGCACCCCACTGAGGGTCTTCTACAGCGTGATGCCGGAGGCCTTCACGGCCATCCTGCGCGAGGTCGGCGCCAGTGTTCGCAGCATCCGCAAGGTGCAGGAGGAGATCCGCCGCTTCGCCCTGCCCGTCCGGGTGTACGTGCTGCTGCGCATGCTCGGAGCCGAGGACCTGCCCGAGGTGCCCTTGCGCTACCGGCTGGTCCATGCGCTTGGAGGCCGAGGAGTGATCGTGCTGTGGAAGCTCTACCGCTACACGAAGGGCCGGGGCTTCAGCCTGCCACCGCTGCCGGTGTGAACGCCCTCACGCCGCACCAGCGCATGCCCACGGATCGCAGGACATGACAGAAAATTTGCCGGCGCGGTCTCTCACGCAGGAGAGCTCGTATCGCGAATCGGCACCAGCATCCCGCCCTTGCGTGTCGGTCGTGGTCTTGGCCTACAACATCGCCCCCTACCTCGAAGCATGTCTGAACAGTCTGCGCAGGCAAAGCTTTGAAGATTTCGAAGTCCTTCTTGTCAACGATGGTTCCACCGACGAAACGGGTGAGATAGCGCGTCGGGCTTCGCTGCTGGATCCTCGGCTCCGGGTGGTGGACAATGCGCGCAATCGCGGCACCTTCGTATCCCGATGCATTGGAGCGGAACGAAGTCGTGGAAACTATCTGTGCCTGATCGATGGCGACGACTGGGTTGCGCCAAGCTTCCTGCAGGAGATGGTCGTCGCAGCACGCCAGTTCAACGCCGACGTCGTAGAGTGCAGTGCCTACGGCATACACCCCGACGGCCGCGCGTGCATGGTGTCTCGGGCGGAAACATCTCCACGCACCGCGACGCAGAGAGACATCCTGCGCCGTGCCCTGGACCGCGACATCTGGCCTATTGCCTGGAACAAAATGTTCGAGCGCCGACTTTATCTCCAGGCAGCCCCCATGCTGCGCGTCATCGACGAGCATCTGATCGTGGCGGACGACAAGCTGTTCATGCTCCCGATCCTGGGCTTTGCCAGGCGCTTCGTTCATCTGGATCGAGCCTTGTATCGCTATCGCCTGCGCGCCGATTCCAGCACGAGGCTCCGCAATGAAGCCTCGGACCTTCGACACATCACCCATAGCAGTCGGGTCGATGCACATCTGCAGGATATTTTCGCCTTGCTCGGGGTTGCCGAAGAGCATGCGGCACGCATTGCTCGCAATCGCGCAGATGAGATCATGCTCGCGCTGCGCATCATGGACCGCTACCCCGAAGTTGATCCCACGCGCAGGCAACTCGAGCGGCAACTTCGTGCAGGCTACGGATCGAGTGCCGTCGACGCGCTTCAGCAACGTCGACAGCGTGCCCTGGGTGTCCTGGGATGGCTGCTGCGGCGCTATTCCTTCCCCACCCTCGCGCGAATGACATGGCGCAGCGCGAAGCGTATGGCAGAGATCCGGCTGCATCGGAGTAGCCGGCACACGTCCATTTAAAATTGCTGCGCGTGTACAAGCTACGAGGCGTTGCTCTGCGGACCCGTCCCACTTCCCACTCACCTGGCACTTGACCCGAGCCGTGACGCCCGATCGCCTCCACCTCGTCGTCGGCGCCGGCTTCGCCGGCAGCGTGGTCGCCCGTGAACTGGCCGATGCCGGGCGCAAGGTGCTGGTGGTGGACCGCCGGCCCCATGTCGGCGGCAACGCGTACGACGAGGTCGACGCGCATGGGGTGCTGATCCATCCCTACGGGCCCCACATCTTCCACACCAACAGTCGGCGCGTGTACGACTGGCTGTCGCGTTTCACGGCCTGGCTCCCTTACGAACACCGTGTGCGCAGCGTGGTCGGCGGTGTCGCCTATCCCTTTCCGATCAACCGGCGCACGCTGAACATGCTGTACGGGCTGGACCTGGACGAGGCGGGCGCGGCGGCGTATTTCGAGCGTGTGCGCGAGGCGCGCGATCCGGTGCGCAGCAGCGAGGACGTGGTGCTCAACAGCGTGGGGCGCGACCTGTACGAGAAGTTCTTCCTGCACTACACGCGCAAGCAATGGGGCCTGGACCCTTCGGAACTCAAGGCGGGGGTGGCCGCGCGCATTCCGGTTCGCTGCAACGACGACGACCGGTATTTCACCGACACCTACCAGGTCATGCCGCGCGACGGCTACGCGACGCTGTTCGCCAACATGCTGGACCATCCGGACATCCGCGTGGAACTGGGTGTGGATTTCCTGGACATGCGCAGGCGCGGCGCCGATCGCGGCTTCGCGCACACGGTGTTCACCGGACCCATCGACGCCTGGTTCGAGCATTGCCATGGACGTCTGCCCTATCGCTCCCTGCGTTTCGAGCACGAGCACCTTGCGCACACCGAGCGCTTCCAGGAAACCGGGACCTGGAACTATCCCAATGATCACGCCTTCACCCGCATCACCGAGTTCAAGCACCTGACCGGCCAGACCCATCGGGGCACCTCGATCGTGCGCGAGTACCCGCAGGCCGAGGGGGATCCGTACTACCCCATCCCCCGCGCCGACAACGAGGCGCTGTACAAGCGCTACGAGCAGATGGCGGAGCGCGAGCGGGACGTGAGCTTCGTGGGGCGCCTGGCGCAATACCGCTACTACAACATGGACCAGGTGGTGGGCGCGGCACTGGCCGCGGCCGAGCGCCTGAAGGCCTGAAGGGATCCCGGCCGCGATGCGCATCGCCTTCCTGTGCAAGCGTCGGTACATGGACAAGGACGTGATCCTGGACCGGTACGCGCGCCTGTACGAAATGCCCTTCCAGCTGGCCGCGCGCGGCCATCAGGTGCTCGGACTGTGCCTGAGCTACCACGGTGATGCCGAGGGTGAGTGGACCCACGACACGCCCGCGGGCTCGCTGCGCTGGATGTCGCGCTCGCTGGGGCCGGGCCTGCTGCCGCGTCTGCTGGGCCATCCGGCCTGGCTGATGCGCGCCTTGCGCGACTTCGACGCGCAGCTTGTGATCGGCGCCTCCGATATCGCCCACGTGGCGATGGGCGCGCATTGCGCCAGGCGCCTGGGCCTGCCCTTCACGGCCGATCTGTACGACAACTTCGAGAGCTTCGGCATGGCGCGCATCCCCGGGGCTCGGCTGGCCTTGCGCCGCGCCGTGCGCGGGGCCGACCTGGTCAGCTGCACCTCGCAGGCCCTGGCGGACTACGTGCGCGAGCGCTACGGTGCGCGGGGTCGGGTGCTGACCCTGCCCAGCACGGTGGACCTGCAGCGCTTCCGGCCCGGGGATCGGGCGGCCGCGCGCGAGGCCCTGGGTCTGCCGCGCGACGCGCTGCTGGTGGGCACGGCCGGCGGGCTGTACGCCGACAAGGGCATCACCACGCTGTACCGCGGCTTCGAGGCCCTGGCCGCGCGGGACCCTCGGGTGCACCTGGTGCTGGCAGGTCCCGCCGATGCCCAGGCCCCGCCTCCGTCCGGGCCGCGGGTGCATTACCTGGGGCGCCTGGAACACGGCCGCGTTGCGCAGCTGTTCGCTGCGCTGGACCTGGGAGTGATCTACCTGCGCGACACCCCGTTCGGGCGCTACTGTTTCCCCCAGAAGGCCTACGAGATGGCCGCCTGCGGCCTGCCCTTCGTGGCCGCGGATGTCGGCGCCATGCGAGGCCTGCTCGCTGACTCCCCGGGCCATCTGTACGCCCCGGACGACGCAGCCTCGCTGGCGGCCACGCTGGCGGCGGCGCTGCGCGACCCCGGAGCGCCTCCGGTGGTGCCGCAGGACTGGCGCGAACTGATGGCTGGATTCGAGACCGAGTTGCTGGCCAGCGCGGCGCCGGGCGCCTCGAGCGCGGCCCCGTCCTGAGGCGCCCGCCGCGCGCCCGCACCCGCGCCCGCGCTCAGAGCTCTCAGGGCTCGCAGGCCTCGCGCAGCAGCGCTGCGTAGGCGGTGCCGATGGGATCCCAGTCCACCAGGCGCAGCGCGCGCTCGCGCAGGCGCAGCGCCCGCTCGCGTGCCGGGCCGGGCTGCTCCAGCACGCGCAGCATCGCACCGGCCAGCGCCTGGGCATCGCCCGCGGGCACCAGGCAGGACGCGGCCTCGTCGCCGAACAGGTCAGCGACCCCCGGCGATTCGCTGGCCACCACCGGGCAGGCGCAGCCCAGGGCCTCCATCAGCACCACGGGCAGGCCCTCCTGGTCGCCCGAAGCTGCGCGTACCGACGGCGCCACCAGCAGCGAGGCGCTGCGCAGCAAGGGCGGCAGCTCGCTCTGCGCCATGGCCCCGGCGAAATCCACCTGCCGCAGCAATCCCAGGGACGCGGCCTGGGCGCGCAACTGGGCCTCCAGGGGGCCGAAGCCGACGATGCGCAGCCGCGCATCGGGGCAGTTGCGCAGGACCTGGGGCATGGCATCGAGCAGGTGGCGCAGGCCTTTTTTCTCGACCAGGCGGCCGACGAACACGATCAGCCCGGGCTCGCGCGCCTGCGCGGGCCGGGGCGTGAAGCGCCCCTGCAGATCGGCCCCCATGGGGATCACCTCCAGGCGCGGCGGGCGCAGCCCCACCGACGCAGCTTCGTCGCGCATGCCCGAGCTGACCACGCTCATGGCGGCGCAGTCGCGAGCGACCCGGCGCTTGAGCGCCAGCGCGGGCGCCGCGCGCAGCCCATACAGGTCGGCCCCGTGCGAGGTGAGCACATAGCGGGGCACCAGCCCGGCCGCGCGCAGCGTCCAGGCGATCAGGCCCTGGGGCAGCAGCCAGTGCGCGTGCACCAGCACCGGACGCCGGCTGCGTGCGAGCCGCGCGGCCGCCCAGACCTGCCCGAGCACGAAGCCCGGCACGAGCAGCCATTTCCAGGGGAAGCGCCGAAGGTGGGTGATCATGCCCCCGCCGTGCACCAGGGTCTCCAGGGCCTCGGGGGCGTAGCGGTAGCGCAGCACCTCCACCCCGTCGAGCTGCTCGCGCACCCTGGCGCCGCGGGCGTGAGGACACACGACCACGACCTCGAAACCCTGCGCCAGGCGGCGGCACAGCTCGTGCACGAAACCCGGCTCGGGATCGTTCGCCCAGCGCGGGTAGGTCGATGCCAGCACCAGCAGCAGCGGCCGGGCGGGCGCCCGGATCTCAGACATCGCGCCGGTAGATCAGCTGGGTGATCTGCTCGGAGATCAGTCCGATCAGGAACACGATGACCCCGGCCGACAGCAACAGGGCGCTCATGTTGGTGAACCGGTGCGCGGTGCTGAAGGTGTAGGCGTAGTTGCCCAGGCCCAGCAATGCGAAGCCCACGGCAACCGGAGCAAACAGTTTCAGCGGCGAGTACAGCGTGGCGATCTTGAAAATGATCAGCAGGAAGCGCACGCCGTCGCGCCAGGGTCGCAGGTGGCTGGTACCGATGCGCCGCGAGGCATGGATGGGCAGGTAGGACACCGGGTAGGCGCTGCGGAAAAACGCCATGGTGCTGGTCGTGGGATAGGAAAACCCATTGGGCAGCAGGTGCAGGAACTCGCGGAAGCGCTCGGCGCGGGCAGCGCGGAAGCCACTGGTCAGGTCGAGCACGGCATG
>JAKBBP010000095.1 GCA_021808445.1 Pseudomonadota bacterium | reverse complement strand
ATGTCGTGCGCGCGCTGCGTATCTTCAGAGAGGGCAGCGCGGACTTTGCCGACTGCCTGATCGAGCGCATGGCTGCCTGCGCGGGTTGTGCGCGGACGATGACCTTCGACTCGGCCGCGGCGAAGACCGCTGGCATGACCCTGATCCGCTGAGCGGACTTTGGGCTGTTCCCCGTTTCATGGATCTGCACGGCAGTGGTTCCGCCCATCAGCACGGCGACGCCGAACACACCTCCTGACATGAGTACCGCGCCCACGATGAGCCCGGAGAAGGCCGAAGAGATGCGCAGCCACGACCATACGAAGCCCACCGCACGCATACGGAACCGCGTCGGAAAGATCTGCGACTGGTAGTTATGGCTGGCGAAGGCCTGAATGTTCGCGCTCAACGTAAACAACACGCCGAAGCTGATCAGTGCCAGGGGCGAGGAGGCACGGGCGAAAGCAAGCATGAATACCATCATGCCCGCCAGGCCCCAGCACATGATCCATTTGCGCTCCAGGCGCTCGGCAATGAAGGTCCCGAGGATCGGACCCACCGGGTTCGCGAAGGCGATGATGCGGGAATCAGGTGATGCGTGTGGCACCACACACGTGTCCATGCAAGAGGGCGCGGATGACGCATGGAACTTAGACCTGAACAGCCTCTAACTGGTCAGGTCGTGCTTGGGCCCGTCTTGCCGGCAGTTTTGGGATGGCGAACTCTGGACGGCAGATGTCTCTTTAGGGTCGTGACCCGCCTCCAGGCCGAATCGGGCGAGAGTCCGTTCAGGCCGACCTTCGGCCGCCGGCCCGGCTTCGGCACCTCGGCCATTGCCGTCTCCGTGGCTCTCCTGCGCAAGGTCCGGTACCTGCGCGCCAACAGCCGCCTGCAGGCGACAGGGGTCGGGTTCAAAGCGCCGCAGAGCCCCCGGGGGCGTCGGATCAGTGATAGTCCTCTTCGCGCTGATGGCGCACCGCTAGCACCACAACCTTCGAGACACTGACGATCTCGTACAGGGCAACATACCCGGTGCCTCCAAAAGGCATGATCAGCTCCCTCTGGGCGGGATTCTGGGCGGCCTTGCGAAAGCTGTAGGGCGTAAGTGCAAGCTGCCGCTGCATCAGCGCCCTGACGACATCGATCGCTGCTTGTGCGCGGTCGAGATCCTCGCTGGTCTCGGCTCGATCGAGCAAGTAATCCAAAAGACGCTCCAGGTCTGACTCCGCTGTCGGCGTCAGCTGGACTTCGAACGTCATCGAACGAGCTTCTTGCGCTTCGTCTCGAGCTTAGCTTGCAACCGGTCGAGCACCACCTCGACCGACGTGCCGACGCCGGTGCGGTGATATTCATCCGACGCAGCTTGAGCACGCTCATGGAAGGCCATTTGCACTCGCCTGAACGCGATTGCGCTACGCACTGTCGCTTCGATGAAGCCGGTCAGGGTCTCGCCTTGCTTGAGCACGGACTCGAGTTCGGCCCGGAGCTCGGGCTCGACGCGGATCTGGGGGATGAATGCGGACTTCATTGAATCAGTGTATTGCGTTTGCGATACGCGTGCAACGCGACGGATGGCCAGCCGCTCCCGCAGACAGGTTGTACCCGCTCGAGGGTGCCAAGGCCCGCGAATCGCGGCGTCTTTTGCCTTCGTGGTGTTGCTGAGACGAAGCCGCGCCGAGCAACGTGTCGATCCGTGCGCCCACGTCCGCCAGACTCGCCCGCACCGGTTCCCGGGACTCAACCGATGCGCAGCGGCCCCGACCCCGGCAGTCGGGTCACCAGATCCTGGCCCATCAGGCGCGACGGGGTGTAGGCGCCGCCTGCGGGGGTCGTCCCGAGCAGGTGCTCGACGACGGCCAGCGATCCGGTGACCGTCAGGCTGTATCCGTTGGCGGTACGAATCCTCGCCACCCTGGTCTCGCCGCGGGAATTGGTCGCCTCGCCCCAGACGTACGCAGGCCATTGCTCCCGCTCGAGCGCGCTGGGGCCCCTGACGCTGCGCTCGATCCGGGCCTTGATCCAGCGCTGGACCCATGCCAGTCGCAGCAGCGGACGGATCAGGTTGGCGCGGCGGACCCTGGCGATCATCGCCGGGGATCCGGGCAGGTAGACCTCGATGTTGGGAATGCCGGTGGTGTGGAAGGCGGTGGACACATCGCCCCACGGGATGGTCATCGAGTCCTTGACTCCGTCCCCGAAGTCGATTCGGCGCACCTTGTAGGCCAGCGCGACGTCGACGATTCTGCCGTCGCGACGGACCTTGCCGCCTTGCGCGAGCCCTTCGACCGAGGTCTTGGCCGTGCCCGCAGACATGCCCGAGCGGGAGTCGAAGCCCAGCGCCAGATGGGTCGCGTCGGGCAACGCCGCCTTCAGCGCCGCGGCGACGCAGTCGGTCGGAATGACGTCGAAGCCGACCCCGGGGCACAGCACGACCGCGGCGGCGGCTGCCTGCGCGCCCAGCGACTGCGCCAGCTCGAACACCGCGATCTCGCCGGTGATGTCGAGATAGTGCGCCCGCGCCTGCAGGCAGGCCCGCATCATGACTTCGGCGGTCGCGGAGAACGGCCCTGCGCAATGCAGCACCAGCGCGAGGCCGTCGATCTCCCGGGCGACCTGCGCGGAGCCCTCCAGCGCGAAGACCCGTGACTCGAGCCCCAGCTCGCCGGCCAGTGCCTGCAGGGCCTGCCCGTTGCGGCCGCCGAGCAAGGGCTTGAGTCCGCGCCGGACGGCTTCGCGGGCGATCAGCCCTCCGGTGTAGCCGTTGGCGCCGTAGATCATCCAGGGCCGCTGGACGGATTCAGGCTTGTCGTCGTTCATCAGGGTCGCGCAGAGGGAAAGGGGGAAAGTGGAAGGGGGCAAAGCGGGAAAGGGCCGGAGAGATTTCCCGGGTCTGCCGTCGATCATCGCACGCGGGCACCGCGCCGCGCGCGCACCCTGCTCATGTTTGTTATATGATGTTCATCATCCTTAAATCATCCCGTGATTCCTGACCAAGGGCTTGGCCAAGCGTTGTCCAAGCGTTGCCGCGGACCCGTGAATTCGCGGCCATCGCGCGGGCTGCCCGGGCCCGGCGCAACCGGAGAGCGCACATCGTGAACGAAACCAGAACCACCTCTGCATCGATCCCCGTCGCGGGCCCGGCCCGCCGGGCCCGCTGGGTCAGCGGTCGCGCAGCCCGGGTCCTGCTGTGTGTCTCCGGGGTGTCGTTCATGATCATGCTCGACGCCAACGTCGTTGCGGTGTCGCTGCCGGCGATCGCCCGCAGCCTCGGGAGCTCCTTCGCCGATATCGAGTGGGTGGTCAGCGCCTACATCCTCGCCTTCGCCGCCTGCCTGATGCCGATGGGCGCGCTGGCCGACCGCTTCGGCAGGCGCCGGCTGCTGCTGCTCGGCTTGGCGCTGTTCACCTTCGCGTCCCTGCTGTGCGGGCTGGCGCCCGGTGCGGGCGTGTTGAACGCGGCTCGAGCGCTGCAGGGAGTCGGCGCGGCCCTGCAGCTCAGCGCGGCTCTGGCGGTGCTGGGACACCAGTTCCGCGGCGCCGACCGCGCGCGGGCCTTCGGCTTCTGGGGAACGGTGATCGGGGTGGCGGTGGCCCTGGGCCCGCTGGTCGGCGGGGCCATCACGTCGAGCGTGGGTTGGCGCTGGGTGTTCTTTGTCAATGTGCCGATCGGCCTCGCGCTGCTGCTGCTGGGAAGCTCGGCGGTCGAGGAGTCCCGGGACCCCGACGCGCAGCGAGCCGACATCGCCGGAATGCTGTTGTTCGCCGCCGGGCTGTACACCCTGATCCGTGCGATGATCGGCGCCGACGGCGCGGGCTGGAGCAGTCCTGCGACGCTGCGCGGCTTCGCCACCGCGGCGCTGCTGTTCGGCGCCTTTGGCATCGCCGAAGCGCTGCAGCGGCGTCCGATGGTCGATTTCGGGCTTTTCCGCAGGCGGACCTTTGTTGGCAGCAGTATCGCGATGGTCGGATTCGCCGCCTCCGCGCAGGTCATGCTGACCTACCTTCCGCTGTACCTGCAGAACGCCTACGGCTTTGGCGCCGCGGCTGCCGGTCTGCGCATGATGCCCTTCGCGCTGGCGCTGTTCCTGTTCCCGCGGATCGCTGCCGCGCTGGCCACCCGGATCCCCGGACGCGGCGTGCTGAGCCTGGGCCTGCTGGTCACCGCGGGCGGCAACGCGCTGACGGCCTGGCTGGTGCGCGAACACGCGACCTACCTCGCGGTGGCGATGGGCATGGCCCTCACCGGCTGCGGCGCGGGACTGCTCAACGGCGAGACCGCCAAGGTCTCGATGAGCGTGATTCCACCCGAGCGCGCAGGCATGGCTTCGGGAATCGGCGCGACCCTGCGCTTCACCGGGCTCGTGACAGGAATCACGGCCTTCGGCGCCGTGCTGGTCGGGCAGACGCGCGAGCGCTTCGCAACTTCGATCTCCGCCATCGACATCCGGCTTCCGCCGCTGCACGCGATGGTGTCCCGGCTGGTCGCCGGAGACCTGTCCGGTATGCTGGCCGGGCTGCCTCCGCCAACGCAGCGGGCGCTGACGCAGATCGCGCGCCAGAGCTACGCCTCGGGCTTCTCCAAGGTGCTGGCCTGCGCGGCCGCGATCGCGCTGGTCGCCGCGCTGGCGAGCTGGCTGCTGATCAGCGCGGCCGAGACCTCGCCGGAGCCGAAGCCGCAAACCGGGAGATCGTCGTGAAAGTCAGCAGGGAACAGGCCGAGCGCAACCGCCGGGAAGTCGTCGCCTCGGCGGCCAGATTATTCCGCGAGCATGGCTTCGACGGCATCGGCCTGGGCGAGGTCATGCGCGCGGCCGGTCTCACCCATGGCGGCTTCTACAAGCAGTTCGACTCCAAGGAGGGGCTGGTTCGCGAGGCGATGGCCGCTGCGCTGGAACGCAGCCGCGCCAAATGGAAGGAACGCATCGCCGCCAGCGCGGGCGATCCGCTGCCCACCTTTGTCGAGGGCTACCTGTCGCCGGCGCACCGGGACAACCCGGCCGACGGCTGCGCCTTCGCCGCGCTCGCCGCGGAGGCCGCGCGTCGCGGCGACCCGCAGCTGCGCGAGGTTTTCGAGGAACAGGCTCGGGGCTATCTGGACATGCTCGGCTCGATGCTCGACGAGCAGCCCGGGGCCCGCAGCCGCGACCGCGCGTTGGCGATGCTGTCGACCGTCGTTGGCGCATTGCTGATGTCGCGGGTGGTCATCGACCCCGAACTGTCGGACGACTTCCTGCGGGCCGCCGCGGCGGCCATCCTGCCCACGACGTGAATCGCGCATGCGAGAGCAGCGTGCGGCAAGGCGCGGCACTCGCGCTCGAAGCGCCTTGATCCATGGAGACCCATGATGACCCTATTGTTCCTGGAAGACTTCGTGGCGGGCCAGCGCTTCGCCGGCCGCAGCCGCATCCGCCTGGACGAGCACAGCGTCAGGGCCTTCGCGTCCGAGTTCGACCCGCAACCCTTTCACCTGGACGAAGCGGCTGCGAGTTCCTCGATCTTTCGAGGCCTGGCCGCCAGTGGGTGGCATACCGCCGCGATCACCATGCGCCTGCTGGTGGACAGCGAATTCCGCCCCGCAGGCGGCATCGTCGGGGCCGGCTTCGACGAACTGCGCTGGCCGCAGCCGGTGCGGCCTGGCGACGAGTTGCGCGTGGAAAGCGAGGTTCTGGAAGTACGAGCCTCGAAATCCCGGCCGCAGCAGGGCCTGATCAAGGTGCGTACGAACACCCTGAATCAGCACGGCGACATCGTCCAGACTTCCGTGGGGAACCTGGTGGTTCCGTGCCGCTCGGCGCTGCCGAAGCCGACGTGATCCTGTTTCGCCAGCGCGCTCCCTGGCGGGTGCTGCTGACCTGGTCGCGAAACCGTCGACGGCCTGCGCCACGTCTGCGATGGCCCCGGCACCCGCCGCCACGGGTATCGAGCACCGTGACACCGCACAGCGCTGCGGCGTCGACGGACTGAGGGTGCGTGGCCACGCCGAGGCAGCGGAGCCGAGGCCGCTGGGCGGCGCCCCTCGATCCGATGCCCTGCGGCGGATGTGCATCCTTTTCGGGGCTTGTTCGTCTCCAAGGGCAGAGAGTCCCCGTCCCGAGGCCACGATGCACATCCCCGCTTCTCGCGCGCCCAGCGCCGCCCCGTGCCCAGCACCGGAGTCGGCGACAGCGGAGCTTGGACGCCCCTCTGGGGCGCCGGGTCCTCGTGCAGGTTTTCAAAGGGGTGAGCACGGCCGCATTCCCCTTCATTCCACCTTCATTCCACCTTCATTCCACGAGGAGTCGCATCATGATCGAGGTCAAGATCCTGGGTACCGGTTGCGCCAGCTGCAAGACCACGCAAAGGCTGGTCGAGGAGGTGCTGGCCGCCAAGGGCGTGCAGGCGCGCATCGACAAGGTCGAGGACGTGGCCTCGATCATGCGCTACGGAGTGATGAGCACGCCAGGTGTGGTGATCGACGGCAAGGTGGTGCACGCCGGAGGCGTGCCGAGCCGCAGCCAGGTCGAGCAGTGGGTCGGGGCCTGACATGCGCGCGCCCAGCTCCCTCTCCCCGAGCGCCGAGCATGCCCTGCACCAGGCCCGACGGAAACGGCCCATGCCACGAATCCTGCTGACCCTGACCTTGCTGGGCCTGACGGCCTCGGGCGGCATGGCCCGGGCGGACAGTCCGGCATCGACATGGACCGAAAAGGTCATCACGCCGGAACTCGCCCTGAAGGCTGCGCAGGCGGCCAGGCTCGAGTGCGCGGCACGGGGCTGGCAGGTGGCGGTTGCCGTCACGGACCCTTCGGGGCTGCCCCTCGTCGTGCTGCGGGACCGCTACGCGGGCTGGCACACGCTGGCCGCCGCCGAAGGCAAGGCGCGCACCGCGTCGAGCTGGCGCCAGTCCACGGGCGCGGTGGCCGCGCGGGTGAACGCTCCCGGCTCCGCCGAACAGGCGATCAGGAATCTTCCCGGCGTGGTCATGATCGGCGGAGGCCTGCCGATCGAAGCCGCCGG
>JAKBBP010000031.1 GCA_021808445.1 Pseudomonadota bacterium | reverse complement strand
CTGGCCGCCTTCGGCGCCGCCCACTACGTCTTCCCCGAGAAAAAGGTGCACCTGCAGTACACCACCACCAGCCCCAAGCTGCACAAGGTCCTCGGCGTCGAAACCCCCGTGTTCGACTGAAGGAACGGCCTCTGGAGCGCGGGCGCGCTCCGCGGGGACAGCCTGCGCGCAGGCATCGCCAGGGTACTCCCCGCCCCATGCCGCGGGGAGCCCGGAATCGAAAACCCCTGTGCTACATTGAAAAAATTTGCTGCAGCGCGCCGATCCCTGGCCGCGACTGCCACAACCAGCCGAAGCGACACATGAAAGCGGTCATACTTGCCGGAGGTCTCGGAACCCGTATTTCCGAGGAGACCAGTCAACGCCCCAAGCCCATGATCGAGATCGGGGGCAAACCGATTCTCTGGCACATCATGAAAATCTATTCCGCCCACGGGGTGAATGATTTCGTGATCTGCTGCGGCTACAAGGGATATGTGATCAAGGAATACTTCGCCAACTACTTCCTGCACATGTCCGACGTGACCTTCGACATGGCCAGCAACAGCATGCAGGTGCACCAGCGCAAGGCCGAGCCCTGGCGCGTGACCCTGGTGGACACCGGCGAATCCACGCAGACCGGCGGGCGCCTGAAGCGCGTCGCCGAGTACGTGAAGGACGAGGACTTCTGCATGACCTACGGCGACGGCGTGGGCGACATCGACATCGCCGGCTCCATCGCCTTCCACCGCAGCCACGGAGGCCTGGCCACCATGACGGCGACCCAGCCGCCCGGTCGCTTCGGCGCCCTCGACCTGCAAGGCAACATGGTCCAGCGTTTCCTGGAAAAGCCCCACGGCGAAGCCGGCTGGATCAACGGCGGCTTTTTCGTGCTGTCGCCCAAGGTGATCGACTACATCGAAGGCGACGACATGCCCTGGGAGCGCGCCCCCCTGGAGCAGCTCGCCATCGAGCGCAAGCTGCAGGCCTTTTTCCACAACGGTTTCTGGCAGCCCATGGACACGCTGCGGGACAAGAACCACCTGGAGTCGCTCTGGTCGAGCGGCAATGCGCCGTGGAAAGTCTGGAAATAAGCCCGGAGTTCTGGCAAGGCCGCAAGGTCTTCCTCACGGGCCACACGGGCTTCAAGGGCTCCTGGCTCAGCCTGTGGCTGCAGGCCCTGGGTGCCGAGCTTTCCGGCTATGCGCTGGAAGCGCCGACCCGCCCCAGCCTGTTCGAGCAGGCCCGCGTGGCCGAGGGCATGGATTCGTTCATCGGCGACATCCGCGAGCTCGCGACCCTGCAGGCACGGATGCAGCGCAGCCAGCCCGAAGTGGTGATCCACATGGCCGCGCAGCCGCTGGTACTGTATTCCTACGCGAATCCGGTCGAGACCTACTCGACCAACGTCATGGGAACCGTGCACCTGCTCGAGGCCGTGCGCAACTGCCCCTCGGTGCGCGCGGTCGTGGTGGTCACCAGCGACAAGTGCTACGAGAACCAGGAGTGGCTCTGGGGCTATCGGGAGAACGAGCCCATGGGCGGCTTCGATCCCTACAGCAACAGCAAGGGCTGCGCGGAACTGGTCACCTCGGCCTACCGTCGCTCCTTCTTCAACCGCCCCGCTGCGCAGGGCGGCTGCGTGGCGGTGGCCTCGGCGCGCGCCGGCAACGTGATCGGCGGCGGCGACTGGGCCATGGATCGGCTGATCCCCGACATGATCCGCGCCTTCGGCGAGCGTCGCCCCGTGCGCATCCGCCACCCCAACGCCATCCGTCCCTGGCAGCATGTGCTGGAGCCGCTGTCGGGCTATCTGGTGCTGGCCCGCGGGCTGCTCGAAGCCGGCGCGGCCCACGCCGAGGGCTGGAACTTCGGCCCCGGGGACGAGGATGCGCGCCCCGTGAGCTGGCTGGTGGAACAACTGGCCGGCAAATGGCCCGGCGGAGCCGCCTGGGAACTCGACGCGCAGGCCCAGCAGCACGAGGCCGCGTCGCTGAAACTCGACTGCTCCAAGGCGCGCGCGCGCCTGGGCTGGCGCCCGCGCTGGGACCTGGGCACGGCGCTGGATCGCATCGTGCAATGGCACGCCGAGCAGGCACGGGGCACCGACATGCGTAGGTTCACGCTGGAACAAATCGAGGAATACCAAACATGGACAAGCTGAGTCCGGTCGAGATCGTGCAGGGCGACAAGCAGCGCCTGCGCAAGGAAATCCTGCAACTGGTCGATCGCTACGCCGAGCTGGAGTTCGCGCCGCGCGGCTTCACGCCGGGCCAGGCGGTGGTGCCCCCTTCGGGCAAGGTGATCGGCGCGGCCGAGCTGCGCAACATGGTCGAGGCCTCGCTGGACGGCTGGCTGACCACGGGGCGTTTCAACGACCTGTTCGAGGCCCGCCTGGCCGAGTTCCTGGGCGTGCGCCACGTGTCCACCGTGAACTCCGGCTCCTCCGCCAACCTGGTGGCCTTCTCGGCGCTGACCTCGCCCAAGCTGGGCGATCGCGCGATCCGCCCCGGCGACGAGGTGATCGGCGTGGCCGCGGGCTTTCCCACCACGGTGAACCCCATCCTGCAGTTCGGCGCGGTTCCGGTGCTGGTGGACGTGGAACTCGGCACCTACAACGTGCGCGCCGACTTGCTCGAAGCCGCCATCTCGCCCAAGACGAAGGCGATCATGCTGGCCCACACGCTGGGCAACCCCTACAACCTGGAGGTGGTCACGGCCCTGTGCCGCAAGCACGGCCTGTGGCTGGTGGAGGATTGCTGCGACGCCCTGGGCGCGACCTACCAGGGGCGCAAGGTCGGCACCTTCGGCGACATCGGCACCCTGAGCTTCTACCCCGCCCACCACATCACCATGGGCGAAGGCGGCGCGGTGTTCACCAACAACGACGAGCTCAAGCTGATCATGGACTCGTTCCGCGACTGGGGGCGCGACTGCTATTGCCAGCCGGGCAAGGACAACACCTGCGGCAAGCGCTTTTGCTGGAAGCTCGGCGAGCTGCCCTACGGCTACGACCACAAGTACACCTACTCGCACCTGGGCTACAACCTCAAGATCACCGATATGCAGGCCGCCTGCGCGCTGGCGCAGATGGACCGCGTGGAGGAGTTCATCGCCGCCCGGCGCGCCAATTTCCGCTGGCTGCACGAGCGTCTGCGCTCCTGCGAGGAGTTCCTGATCCTGCCGCACGCCACCCCGGGTTCGGAACCCTCCTGGTTCGGCTTCCCCATGACCCTGCGCGACAACGCGCCGGTGTCTCGGGTGGACCTGCTGACCTACCTGGACCAGCAAAAGGTGGGCACGCGCCTGCTGTTCGCCGGCAATCTGCTGCGCCAACCCTACATGGCCGGGCGCAATGTGCGCGTGGCCTCGCCGCTGGACAACACCGACACCATCATGAACCAGACCTTCTGGGTCGGCGTGTACCCCGGACTCACCCAGGAGATGCTCGAGCACGTGGCCGTCAGCATCGAGACCTTCCTCGGTCTGCGCTTTGACTGAGCCTGCGACGACGCCGCTGCTGACCATCGCGATTCCCACCTGGAATCGCGCGCCTTTCCTTGCCGAGCTCCTGCAGGTGCTGCAGGAGCAGCGCGCCGCGCTGCCGCCCGAGGCGATCGAGCTGCTGGTGTGCGACAACCACGCCGAGGACGACACACCGCAGGTCATCGCCTCCTGGCAGCGCCCCGGGCTGCCGATTCGCCACGTGCGCCACGCCGAGAACCTGGGCTCCGACCGCAACGTCGCCGCCTGCCACAATCTGGCGCGCGGCAGGTACGTGTGGATCCTGGGGGATGACGACCTGCCGCTGGACGGTGTGCTGCGGCGACTGCTGGATTTCCTGCAAGGCGACGACGTGGCCCTGCTGCATCTGCGCTCCTACGGCTTCGAGGGCGACCACGCGGCCGAGTTGCCGTACAGCCGGGACAGCCACCGCGTCGAAGCCACCCTGCGCGGCTTCGTGCGCCACGTGGGCGCGCTGATCACCCTGCTGTCGGGCATCGTCTACCGGCGTGCGTCCTGTGCCGGCGTGAACGCCGAGGATTTCTGCGGCAGCAACCTGGTGCACGTCAACCTGTACCTGCTGGCCGCGAGGGGCCCGGGCCGCTACCTGCGGGACCGTCGCTACGGCCTGGCCTATCGCAAGAACAACGGCGGCGGCTACGACTTCTCCAAGGTCTTCGTCGCCAATCTGCGCGACATCCTGCTGCGGCACGAGGAGCAGGGCCTGCCGCGGGATGTACGCCTGGCGCTGGAGCGGCGCATGCTGACCCAGTATTTCCCGCAGCAGGTGCTGATGCAGCGCCTGAAGCCCACCGTCGACCTGGCCGCGGCCAGGCAGCGCTTCCGCCGGGTGCTCGGCTGTTACCTGCGCTATTGGGTGCTGGTGGATCCGGTGTTCACCCTGCCGCGGCCTGCCGCCATCGCCTGGGGCATGGCCAGCACCGCCATCGGGCGCGTGGCCTCGGGCGACCTGATGCGAGGCCTGTACTTCCTGCGCGACAAGCTGGCGCGACGCTGAAGGGCGCCGGGCACGAGCTTCAGCCCTGCGGCAGCGTCATGCGCTGCGCGTAGGCGCTGAGCACCTCCTCCACCGGGCCCAGCATGCGGGCCCTGCCGGATTCCATCCACAGCACCTTGTTGCAGCTGGCGCGGATGGTGTCGTCCGAGTGGATCGCGAGCACGACGATGTCGGCGCGTTCGTGGAGTTCGCGCAGGCGTTGATTGGCCTTTTCCTGGAAGCTGGCGTCGCCCACGCCCAGCACCTCGTCCAGCAGCAGGATGTCGGCGTCGACCGCGGTGGAAATGGCGAAGGCCAGGCGCAGGCGCATGCCGTTGGAGTAGGTTCGCAAGGGCAGATCGAGATAATCGCCCAGTTCGGTGAACTCGGCGATCTCCTCGGTCTTGCGCTTGATCTCGGCGTTGTCCATGCCCAGCAGCAGCCCGCGAAGCCGGATGTTCTGGCGCCCCGTCGACAGGTCGTCCATGCCGAGGGCGATGTCCAGCAGGGGCACGCTGCGACCGCTCACGCGCAACTCCCCTGCCGTCGGAGGATAGATGCCCGCCATCACCCGCAGCAGGGTGCTCTTGCCGGCACCGTTGTGCCCGATCAGGCCCAGGCGATCCCCGCTGCGCAGCTCCAGGTCCAGTCCGTCGATGGCGCGAACGACGATCACCCCGGAGTTGTCCTCCGCGATGCTGTTGCGCCGGCCCATGCGCATGACGCGCTTCTTGAGCGACTGTGCCGAGATGTCGAAGATCGGCAGATCGAGATGGACATTGTGAAGCGAGACACTTGCGGCCATGGTGGGCTTGGTCGAGGAAGTCGAAGACGGCGCGCGCGAGCTTCGGATCCTTCAGATCCAGTAGGGAATGCGCTTGTGGTAACGCCCGGTCAGGGCCAGCGCGAGCAGCCAGCCGACCACGGTCATGGCACAGACCAGCGCCCAGGTGGACAGGGGCGTGGCTACCCCCATCAAAGGCTGGCGGACCACGTCGATCAGATAGGCCAGGGGATTGAACTCGACGATCCAGCGATGCCTGGCGCTGAGCATTTCCCCATGGAACAGGATGGGCGTGACGTAAAACGCCACTTGCAACAGGGCGTTGACGATCTGCGGCAGGTCGCGAAAGCGTGCCGCGAGAAGACCCGTCAGCACGGCGATCCAGGTTGCGTTGAGCACGAACAGCGCCAGGCCGGGCAGGAACAGCGGCAAGGTCGTCCAGTCGTGCACTCCGAACACGATGAGCACGACGATCACGATGCAGAAATTGTGGGCGAAGATCACGAGATTGCGCCAGGCAACCTGCAGCATGTACACCAGCCGAGGCGTCGCCACCTGGCGAATGTAGTTGGCGCTGGCGATGTAGGCATTGCAGCCCTCGCTCACGGTGCCCGAGAACAGGCCCCAGGACACTAGGCCGATCGCGACCATGGGGAGATAGTCGGCGAGTTTCTGGGCGAACAGCGCGCCATACACCACGCCCATCGTCCCCACCAGCACGCCCATGCTGATCGTGAGCCAGAAGGGGCCGATCTTGGAACGAGCGTAGCGCTGACGGATCTCCAGCCAGCCCAGCAGGCTCCACAGACGCCATGCGCCCAGACTGTCGAGCAGATCGCCGATGGCCGTACCAAGTGCGCTCATGGGTCTATTGCAAGCAGGAAAATGGGCGATGTTAGCCTGGATCTCGATGCCTACCCGCGGCCCATCTTCATGAGTCGGCGCGAAAGCAAGCGCAACATGGCATGGCGATTTTTCCAGGCCACGATGCGCTGGTAACGCTCGGGATGCTCCACCTGCATGCGCGCGAGACGGGCGGCGATGTGTCTGGCCGGCTGCTGCAACCAGCTCGAGGACGCCGCCGGCTCGAACAGCAGCTGCGCGGACGGCGGTGCAGCCGGCTCCGGCGGACTCGCCGAGGCAAGCATCCGGGAGGGCAGCTCCCGCACCTGGATCCACAATTGCGCGAACTCCTCCACGTCGACGCGATAGTCCCCGGCGCCCTGGGCCTTGTCCACGGCCTCGGCGACCATGGTCGCGACTTGCTCGAATCTCGCCAGGCCCTCCTCGTGCAAGCCGCAGGCACGAAAATACCCCACGATCCGCTCGCGGTCCTCGGCCGGCAGGAGTTCGGCGGGGTCGTGTCGCAGCAGCGCGTAGCCCAGTTGCCGACCGAGTTGGTGCACCATGTCCTCCACCAGGCCGTAGGTCACCCCGCCAGCGCCGCGTTCACGCACATGGCGCAGCCAGCCTGGCGGCGTCCCGCTGCGTTGCTCGAAGACCTGCGCGAGGTCCACGAGCCCCCGGGTCCAGGGGCGGTAGAAATACCAGCCGCGCTCGCGCGCCATGCGCGCGAAGCGGTCCAGCACTTCCGAGCTGCGCCGCCAGACCAGCGGCTCGGCCACGAACATGACGGATTCGTCCCGCAAGCGCTCCAGCAGCCCGAACACATGGCTGTAGATGGACGAGATCGGCAAGTAGGGGTCGATGGCGCCGGTGATCAAGTCGCGGCGCACCACGTAGCGGGAGATCAGGGCCCCGTACTGCGCCAGGCCGTGACGCTCGATGAAACCGCGAAAATCCACCCTGCCCTCGGATTCGATGGCGTCGAGCACACCGTGCAGGGCCCGGTCCATGGTGTGGGTCTGCGGGTTCACCAGGCGCTCGCCGTCCTTCTCGGCCGCGGTGTCGAACACGAAACTGGCCATCGTGTCGGCCTCGCCCCGGGCCACCAGGGCGCGCAGGCGCGCATAGGCGGGCCGAACGATCACGTCATCGTCGCTGAGCAGCCAGACATAGCAGCCGATGGCTTCGCGAACCAGGCGCGCGCAGTTCTCCTCCGCGCTGCCCACATGCTCGGCGTAGTGCACCACGCGCAGGCCGTGGGGATGCTGCCGTGCGAACTCGTCCAGGGCCTCCCGCGTACCGTCGTCGCTGGCGTTGTCGCCCACCAGCACCTCGGTCTCGGGGTCCGTCAGCGCCCCCAGCGAAGCCAGCGCGTGCAGCTGGCGCAGCACCGAAGCCCTGCGGTTGTAGGTGGGGATGGCCACCGTCAGGCGCGAGCGGCAGTCGGCCACGCGCACGCCGCGCAGGCGCTTGCGCGCCAGCGGCCCCGAAGCCTCGGTCAGCACCGGCCCGGGGCTGCGCTCGAAGCGAGCTCGCAATTCCTCCATCTCCACCTCATCGAGGGCGCGCAGGAGTTCGTCGAGCTCCTGCGCGGGGGCCCGCGCATGCCCCTCGAGCCGGGAGCACAGATCGAGTAGCTCGGCCCGGCGAGTCCCTCCCAGGAATTCGCCCAGGAACTGGCGCAGCTCCGACAACATCTCCGGGGTCAGGCTTTCGACCTCCTGAGCGGATTCGGCGTGAAGCCTGGCCTGGCGCATGTGCATTTCGACCAGAAAGCCCGCGAGCGTGCCGTGCTTGAGGTTCAGGCTGTCCTTGGACAGGTGGACCTCCTCCACGGAGTCGAAGAAGGCTGCCGCCTGGGGCATGCGCGCGAGCAGGAATCGAAGCTGACGCAGCAGACCCGTCGTGTAGGGCCAGTAGCTCGGTCTGGCAAGGGTCAGGCCCGCCTCGTGCAGCCTGGCGAGTTCATCGGCCACCGAGTTGAGCGTGTAGCGCAATTGAGCCCCCGCAAGAACCGCTGCCGGCCGATCCCGATAGCTCAGCAGCATCGCCGCGGAATGGCTGTAGATCGGGGATACCTCCAGGAGCTGCGCCCAGGCCTCGAGATCGAGTTGCGCAAGCCTGCCGCACAGGCAGGACAGCGTGGTCGTGGCGGTCACCAGCCCGAAATCGGCGAACAGCTCCGCGCCGTTCAGATAGGCGACGTAGGGTGGGGGTACACGGTAGTACCCATGCGCAGGCGTGCCCTCGGAACCCGCGTCGGGATCGCGGGGATCGCCGACCTCCAGCCCCGCGAGCACGAAATCGTAACCGTCCCGCAGGGCCCGGAGAATTTGCGCGCATGCATCGGGATAGGCCAGGTCGTCGTCGCCGAAAATCCAGAAATATTCACTGCGCGCCTGCTGCTTGAGAGTGCGCAGACCCATGTAGGCACTCTGCTCGGCGCTGGTGGCCATCTGCTCATGGCGGACATGGCGCAGCTGAGGATGGCTCGCCATCAGCTCGGCGCATAGCTTCGGCGTGGCATCGGTCGACTGGTTGTCGCACACCAGGATCTCGATGTCGTCGGCCGCCCGCGAGGCGGACTCCACCAGGGACTCGACGGCACGCTTGAGAAAATCCACCCGATTTCGAGTCGGGATCACAATGGTCAAGGTGGTCATGGCGAGGTGTCGAGATACGCGATGGCCTGTATCCGCGCAGGTCGGAGATCAGAGATCATTTCAGCCGCAGCCCCTTGCGACGCACATAGCTCAGGACCCGCAGCAAGGTGCGCGGCAGGCCCTGGTCACGCGCAGCGTGGCGCAGCACCTCCCAGTTGCTGGCCAGGCGCGCGGCCATCCCCGGCTCCTGGATGGATTCGATGTGCATGAGCCTCTCGTAGGTCCTGGTGCCTGCCACAGCCTGGGTCTGCGCGATCAGGGCGTGCAAGCGCTGTTCCAGCACGTCGTACAGGCGCAGATAGTTGCGGCGTGCCTGGCGCACCGTGGCACGCGCCCGCTCCAGTTGATCCGCATCGGTACCCCAGGCGATGCCATCCGTTCCCAGTTCCCCGAAGCCGATCATGCGCTCGAGGTAGGGATTGGGGAGAAAGACCACCGGGCATTCGCACAGCAGGGCCTCGATGGCCAAGGCGGAGTTCTCGTAGCAGTAAAACACTTCCGAGCGCCGGAACAGATCGGCGATCTGCGCCGGAGTCGGCGAATCCGGAAGGTCCCGTGTGATCTCCACGCTGTCGCGCGTGACTTCGAACAACTCGCCGCCATGCACCGCCTGGTACTTCGCCCCATAGAAACAACTGCCCTTGCGCGGCTGAGGGGGGAAGGGAGTGAACTGCTCCGGATCGGACACCGGGAAGAACAGCACCTCGCAGCTCCCATCCACTCCCTGCGCGATGGCTTCGCTGTAGGCCCACATCACTTCGTCCTCGGGGTAGTGCTCGTCGCCGCCGAGCAAGCCGGGAAAGTTCAGCAGATAACGCACCACCAGGGGCGCGTCGAAGGGGTTGCCGCGCACCGTCTCCGGGTAGATCGTGATCGGGCAAAGGCCGTCCTCGTGGTGCTGCAGCATGCGCTGCGCGTCCAGCAAGGGTGTATCCAGATAGGGATGCACCCCCTTGTGCGGGTCACCCATGTAGGGGTGGATCACCAGATAGGCGTTCTCGCCGAGCCGGTTCAGCGCGTTGCACAACAGGTGCAATACCCGGATTCCCGCCGACGTGCGCACGTAGGTCGGGGCCACGATGTAATAGGGATGGCGCTTGCGCGGCAGCAGCAGGGCCGTCGAGGCGGGCAGGCCCTCGGCCCACGGCGATGGCTGTTGGGCGGCGCCGGCGTGTTCGCGACTGGTGGTGTGATTCATGGACCTCGATGGGAATTGCGGCTCGTCGCGCCGTGGCGGCGCTGCCTGTTGCTGCACCCTGACCCGCGATTCAGCCGGGCGCGCGCGCGGCCTTGGCACGCAGGCGCGCACCCATGTCACGAATGGCCTGATCCAGTTCCACCGTCACGCCCAGCCCGAGTTCTTCCGCTGCCCGCCGGATCGAGGGCACGTATCGGCTCTTCGCTCCGGCCGCCGGCGCGCGAGCGCGGATGTTCACGGACTTGCCGGGGGCCAGCAGATCGCGCACGCGATGCGCGAGCTCGGCGATCGTCAAGGCCTGATCCGACCCTACGTTGTACGCCCGACCCGCCCTGCCTTGCACCAACAGGGTGATCAGCCAGTGCGCGAGGTCGCGCTGGTCCAGGTAGGAGCGCACCGCGCTGCCGTCGCCGGCCACCTCGATGTGGCCGCCGGCCAGCGCGTCGCGCACGAAATTGCCAATGGCGAAATGCACGTCCAGCGGAAGGTCCTCGCCCACGAAGGCAAAGCAGCGTGCCACCACCACCTCCAGGCCCCAGCGGTCCTGGTACAAGGCGCACAGGTGCTCCGCGGCGCGCTTGGCCACGCCATAGACATTGGCCGCACGCATCGGATCGGGCATGCCCGTGTAGTCCTCCTCGAGGAAGGGCATGTTCTCGGGCTGCGGCCCGTAGGCGCCCCCGGAGCTGGTCAGCAGGAAACGCGGCACCGAACGGGCAAGAGCCCAGTCCAGCAGGTTGCGCGTGCCCTGGACGATCTGGTCATGGCGCAACAGCGCGGGAAGGCTGGGGCCGAGGGTGGAGTCGGCCGCAGCGTGCAGCACATGGCTGAAGTCGTCTTCCGGCGGAAGCGACTCCGGGGAAAGGATGTCCCCGCGCCAGCACTGGACCCAGGGCCGTTGCGCCAGTTCGGGATGGGCCGCGAGAAATCGCTCCGGCTCCCGACTGAGCAACAGGACCCTGGGGGGCGCGTCGCCCGCGATCTCGCCTGCCAGCCAATGGCGCAGCAGGGCGCGCCCGAAAAACCCCGTGCCCCCGGTGATCAGGATCCTGGAGTCGGGGCCGAGGGTCGACTCGGGCAAGGCGGGATCGGGTTTCGTGCCCACGAGTTACTGCTTGTCCGACAGCACGTGCCAGCGGCTTTCCAGCATCTCGATGCGCTTGGCGTCCTCGCGCTGGATGGCCCCGTAGTATTCGCGCTTGTTGAGCAGCCACAGCAGTTCGAAGTGCACCGCCTGCAGCAGGCCCTTCTCGGCGCCGGTGCCGCCCAGCGCATTCGCGGAGAAGATGACCTTGCGGGTCTCGAAGCGGGTCAGGTGCACCTGGGCGATGCTGCGCAGCGCGGGCAGCGCGTCCATGGACACACCGCCGCCGACCACCAGGTCCAGCCCCTTGTCCTTGCAGGCCTGCGCGGACTTCAGGCAGTAATCCGTCACTTCGGGGCTGTTGATCGCGTCGCGCGACCAGCCGTGGGAAAGCGAAAAGTCGACCCGCCCGAACACCAGGCCCGCCAGGCCCTCGGGCGCCTTCGCGGCATCGGCCATTTCCTGCAGATGATGGAAGGCCGCGAGGGTCTCCAGGTTGAACAGGAACTGCGTGTCCTCCTGCTCTTCCCGCGTGTAGATCTTGTTCTTGGCGTCGATGAACTTGCTCAACGCATAGGGCGTCTCGATCATCGGCGCGATGATGTAGTCGACACCGATCTGCTTGCTCTCGATCAGGTCGCGCATGGCCTCGCAGCCGCCGATCTTCAGGCCGATCTTGAGATCCGCGCGGCGCGCGATCTCGATCAGGCGCAGCAGTTCGTCGGTACGGGTGCCCTCGGCCTCGAATTCGGCCTTGACGGCCACGTAGCCGAACTCGTCGCGGCCGCGCTTGAGAATCTCGAGCATCTTGCGCTCATGGGAATTCATGTTCTTGCTCCTTGGAGTAGGTCGGAAGTGGCTGGCTCTGGGTCAGGGCCGAAGGTAGGCCGACACGCGTTCGGCGAGTTCCGGGTCCAGATCGGGACTCATGCGATGCAGGGGGTTGGACTCCATCGCTCCGCTCTCCGTGACCCGGCTGCTGATCTTGGGGAAATAGGTCTGCTCGGGGTCGATGGACACCACGAAGGCAGCCGGCCCATCGGATTCGAACAACTGCTGGAATTCCGCGGTCTGCTCGGCCCCAGGGGCCAGGCGCATCACCGGAACCCCCCAGACCGGGAACAGCTTCTCCCAGTCCGGCAGCCCCAGGCCCGTCGAGCGATCGCATCCGACATAGCGCCCCCCGAAATAGCTGCGCTGGGTCATGCGGATCGACGCGTAGCCGGAATCGTCGAACACGAACATCTTCAGACGCAGACGGTTGATCGCGGCGGTCCCGATCTCCTGCAGATTCTGCGCGAAGCCGCCGTCGCCCTCGACCAGCACGACGCGTCGGTCGGGATGCGCGAAGGCCGCCCCGATGGCCCCCGACAGTCCGTAGCCCATCGCGGCCAGGCCCTTGTCGGTGACCAGGATCTGCCCCCGCTTTTGCGAGAACACCTGCATCATCACCGTGAAGGCCCCCCCGCTGCTGCAGGGAATCACGACATCGTCCTCCCGGCACAGCGCGGCCAGCCGATCGACGAAGGCATAGGGAGAAAAATAGCCCGGCCGGGTCTTGTTGACGGATTCGATCAAGGGAACGGCCTCACGCACACCGCGCGCGTAGCGCTCCCACCCCTCATGCCTGCCCAGGTCCTGCTCCGCAAGATAGCGAAGCACCTGGTCGGCATCGCCATGCAGCGCCAGATCCACCCGAGGGTGGCCCTTGGAGAGCTCCGCCGCATCGATATCGACCTGCACGACCTTGCCCGAGGGCACGAAGGCCTGCCAGTTGAAACCCGTCTGCTGCATGCCCAGGCGAGTGCCCAGCGCGACCAGCAGGTCCGATTGCTGCAGCACCAGGTTCGCGCTGCGCTGGCCCCAGGTGTTGGGGCGGCCCATGTACAGAGGGTGCGCCGCGTCCACGCGATCGGCGCCATTCCAGGTGGTGGCCACCGGGATACCCATCGAGTCGAGGCGAGCGTGGACCTGCGCCGCGGCCTCTCGCGAGACCCCTCCCCCCAGCAGCAGCAAGGGCCGCTGGGCCTGGCGGATCATGTCGGCCAGGCGAGCCAGGTCCTCAGCCCCCACATGCACACGTGCCGCGGGAGCGGATTGCGGCCCCAGGTTGCCGAAATCCACGTCGCGAGCCTGGATGTCCAGGGGAATCTCCAGGAACACCGGCCCCTTGCGGGCTTCGCTGCCTCGCCGCACCAGAGCCGAGAAGGCCTGGGCGTCCAGGGGTTCCTCCATCAGGTGGGACACCACCGTGACCGGGCGCGCGATACTGACGCCGTCGATCTCCTGGATGCCACGCTGGCGCAGCGCACCGCGCGCGAGATCGGCCGTCTTGACCTGCCCGCCCAGCACCAGCAACTCGCGGCTTTCCAGGTAGGCGCCCGCCAGCGCGGTCACGATGTTGGTCAGGCCCGGCCCGGCCGTGACCATGGCCAGCGCCTTGCGGCCCGTCGAACTCTCGTTGAAGTATTCGGCCGCGATGCCGGCAGCCACTTCGTGGATCACCGCATGGCAGCGCAGGCGCCGGCTGAGGCTTTCGATGAGGTGCATGATATTTCCGCCCCCCACGAAAAAGCAGTCGGTATAACCAAGCTCCACCAACCAGTCTGCAATTTTATCGCTATATTTCATGCAACAAGCTCTTTCACTGCGCCAAAAGTCCCGCGTATATGCGCCGCGGTTTCCGGGTCCGCGGGCAACTGGATGCGCTCCACGAAACCTTCACGATTCACGACGATGACAGCATAGCGTCCCGTCTGGTGCTTCTTGTCCGACTGGAACCGGCGCAGGGCCTGCTCCGGATCGATGGCGCCGAGCACCCCGGCCAGATCGGGAACGCCCGCGAGCAGCTCGCGCACATGACTCCGCAGTGCAAGGGTGCGCGCGGCGCTCCCGTCGGCCAGACCGATGCGCCGGGCGAAGTCGATGGCAGCCAGCATGCCCACGCCCACGGCAATACCGTGGCTCAGCGCGAATCCGCTGGCGCCTTCCAGGGCGTGGCCGAAGGTATGACCGAAGTTGAGCAGCAGGCGGATTCCCTGATCGAACTCGTCCTGTTCGATGAAGACCTTCTTGGTGCGCAGGCTCAGGGAAATCAATGAAACCAGGGCCGACTCGTCATCGAACACGTCCACGCCGGACATCAAGCGCTGGTAATGCCCGAAGGCCTCGTCGCGGGAACAGAAACAAATCTTCGCCGCCTCGCACAGGCCCGCGACGCGCTGCACCCCGGGAAGGGTGCGGCAAAACACCGGATCAATCAGGATCCTCGACGGTGGGAAATAATTTCCGGCAATATTCTTGAATTCGCCGACATTGATCGAGGATTTTCCGCCCAGGCAGGAATCGACCATTCCCAGAAGCGTGGTTGGACAATACACCCAGTCGATGCCCCGCATGTAGATCGACGAGGCCATCGTGGCCAGGTCCTGCACCACACCGCCACCGACGGCCAGCATGCGGCTGCCGCGCGTGGCTCCCGCACGCCGCAGCGACTCGATGATCTGCGCCACGCTGCTGAGGTCCTTGCGCGCCTCTTCGGCAAGCACGGGAATCACGCCGGCTCGCCGCGCCAGGCTCGGCCAATGCTGGAGCATCTGCTGGTCGCACACCACATGCAGCGCGGGCTCGGCGCGCAGCAGCGCATCCAGCAGCCCTGCCCCCACGTCGACCTGGTAGTCGCGCAGCGACGAGTGCACCTCAAAGGATTCGGACATCGGAAAAACCCAGGTCGACCTTGATGAATTGCCCGGTCACTCCCGTGTTCTCGGGCGAGCAGAGAAAGCGCACGGTGCGCGCCACGTCGTCGAGCTCGGCCAGCCTGCCGAACTGGGTTCCCGACGTGACCTTGTCGATCTGGACATGGGAAAGATTCGCGCGGGTCATCGGCGTCTCGAGCACACCGGGCAACACCGCGTTGATCAGGTGGCCATCGCGTCCCAGATCGTTCGCCGCAGAGAGGACCAGGCCACGCAGCGCGGCCTTGGTCATGGAGTAGGACAGCTTGTCCTGCCGGGCCATGTCCTGCCAGATCGAGCTGATCACGCACAGGCGGGAGGGCTTGGACAGCAGGCCTCGATCCAGCAAGAAGCGCAAGGAAGCCAGCACGAACGCGCAATTGGCTCGGTACATGCGCTCGTGCAGCGCCAGGTCGACGTCATAGACGCTGTCGTTGGCGTTCATGCCCTGCGCCCAGCACACGGCATCAAAGGGCCCTTGGGCCGCGGCAGCCTCGCCACCGGCCTGGTCGGCCGGTTCCAGCGGATCCCAGGCCAGGTGCCCGGCGCCCGCGCGACGGCTGACCGCCACGACGCGCCAGTTCCAGGCGTCGAAGGCTCGCGCGATCGCACGGCCGATGGCGCCCGTGCCGCCGAACAGCAGCAAGGCAGGTGTGCGCTGCATGGTGCTCACGGATTCAGAATCGGAAAATTGCATTCCAATGGCATTCCAATTGCATCCAATCGACCTTTCCGCGTCATAACGGAGGAACTCGTCGAAACGGCGACAGTTCCTTGTATCGAACACGGTCGCGCGCCTCGAAACAGGCTGTGATTCGTCCTATTCTGTAACCGGTGGAATGGTACACGCATACTCCGGCCACCCAGGGTGCTGAGCAGCCCGCCGGAGCCTTGGGGAGCAATCCTTCGGCTCGATACCGCTCCGGGTCGACGCGGGGGCCAGCCCTCCCGGGCGCTGCGCCCGCGAGCTCCGCTACAGTGCCGCCCTGACAGCTCTTGGAATTCCCCATGCACCTCCTTCCCGTGATCCTCTCCGGCGGCGCAGGCTCCCGACTCTGGCCGGTGTCCCGGCAGAGCCACCCCAAGCCCTTCATCCGCCTGCCGGACGGCCAGAGCCTGCTGCAGAAGGCCTTCCTGCGCGCAGCGGGTCTGCCCGGCGTGGCGCGCGTCGTCACGGTGACCAATCGGGAATTCCTGTTCAAGACCGAGGACGACTACCGGGAGGTCAACACCGCCGGCGTGACCACCTCCTACCTGCTCGAGCCCAGCGCGCGCAACACGGCCGCGGCCATCGCGGCGGCCGCGCTGCATGCGGCCGCGCGGGACCCCCAGGCCCTGCTGCTGGTCCTGCCGGCCGACCATCTGGTGCTCGACCAGGCCGCCTTCGCGCAGGCCGTGGAGCGCGCGGCTGAACTGGCGGCTCGCGGGCGCCTGGTGACTTTCGGCATCACGCCCGATGCGCCCGAGACCGCCTATGGCTATATCGAAGCCGACGGCAGCGAGGTGGTGCGGTTCATCGAGAAGCCCGACGCCCCCACGGCGCAAGGCCTGGTGGAGTCGGGGAACTTCTACTGGAATTCGGGCATGCTCTGCTTTCGCGCGGACACCATGCTGCAGGAGTTGCGCGAACACGCGCCGGAGATCCTCGACGCCGTGCGCGGGGCGCTGGAGCTGGCGCGCGTCGCCCAGGGCGAGGGGTACGAGCAGGTGGAACTCGACCCCGCGGCCTTCGCCCGGGTCCCGGAGGATTCCATCGATTACGCGGTGATGGAAAAGTCCCGCAGGGTGTCCGTGGTTCCATGTTCCATCGGCTGGAGCGACATCGGCTCCTGGAATGCCCTCAGCCAGTTGCTGGGAGCCGACGAGCATGGCAATCGCGTGCAGGGCGAGGCCCTGCTGCACGACGTGCAGGACTGCGCGATCCATGTCGGCGAGGGACGCCTGGTCGGCGCCGTGGGCATCCGCGACCTGGTGGTGGTGGACACGCCCGACGCCCTGCTGCTGGCCTCGCGCGATCGGGTCCAGGAGGTCCGCGGCCTGTACGAATCCCTGAAGCAGCGTGCCCACCCCGCGCACAAGACGCACCGCACGGTGCATCGGCCGTGGGGTACCTACACGGTGCTGGAGGAAGGCAGGAACTTCAAGATCAAGCGCATCGTGGTCAAGCCCGGCGCGAGCCTGTCGCTGCAACTCCACCATCACCGCAGCGAGCATTGGGTGGTGGTGTTCGGCACGGCGGAAGTGGTGAACGGGGAATCGCAGCGCTTCGTGCAAAGCAACGAATCCACCTTCATTCCCCCCTGCACCCCGCATCGCCTGCGCAACCCGGGCATGCTGGACCTGGTGCTGATCGAGGTGCAGACCGGGCAGTACCTGGGGGAGGACGACATCCTGCGCCTGGAGGACCTGTACGGCCGCACCACGCAGCCGCAGGCGGACCCGCAGGCACGGCCCGCGAGCCCGGCGCAACCGAGCTGATCCCCTCAGGCGGCGGGCGCGGCGCCCGCCGCGGGCGCGCGGCCGGAGGTCTCTCGGCGAGCCCGCAGGCCCGCCGAAAGCAGCAGGCCCAGCATCACCACGAAAAACCTTCCCTCGTTCACGTCCATCAGCAGGGAGTTGAACAGGCTTCCCACGCCGATGGTCACGAGCACGCCATGCGCGAAGTCGCGGTCGAGCACGCCCAGGCGCAGGGCGTCGCGCCAGGCCGCCGCCGCCAGGCCCAGCAGCAGGAACAGGCCGATCAGGCCGGTCTGCTCGGTGGTGTTGAGGAATTCATTGTGGGGATTCGAGGTGTCCACCTCGTGGGGGGCGATGCGGGCGTACTCCACGACCATGCTGCCCGTTCCGTTGCCGACGATCGGGTGCCGCGCGATGATGCGCAAGGTGTTGTGCCAGAACTGCAGCCGCAGGCCCCAGGAGTTCTCGCGCAGCGAGCCCTCGTGCGTGGATTCCACGCGTTCATACTGGCGCAGGTTCTGCAGGCCTTCTTCCATGCGCATGCGCGCGACCGGGAATGCCGTGAAGGCGATGGCCGCGAGCAGCAGGGCCGTCCCCGCCCCCGCCAGCACGCCCTTCGCCCCCAGGCGCTGGGCACCCAGCAGCACGATCAGCGCGAGCACCGCGACATAGCCCGTGCGTGCGATGCCCACGTAGATCACGTCCACGCACAGCAGCGCCGCCGCCAGCGCGTACAGCCAGCGCCGCCGCCCGGCCTCGAAGGCCATGCGCGCGAAGGCATAGGCGGCGAAGGCCTCGATGGTGCCGAAGTGGATATGGCCTTGCACGATGCCCTGCGCCAGGCGCGCGGGCACGAGCCCGAAGAACCGCGCGTAGGACAGCAGCGACGCCAGCACCGCACCGGCCAGGAAGGCCCGCAGCGCGCGGGCGCGCCAGCGCGGGTCGCTCAGACTCATCAGGATCACCGGCAGGAACAGCAATTTGGCGTACTTGCCCATCACGCCCCAGGCGTCCGCGCGGGGCGCCTCGCCATAGGCGGTGGCCAGCAGGAACATGGCCATCAGCGCGATGGCCCACATCGCGCTCGGGCTGGCCCGCCAGCGCTGCCACTGGCAGCGCCAGCCCCCCGCGGCGACCCAGGCGAGCAGCGCCAGCACGGAGGCGATCGATCCGGTCGCGGTCGGAAGACTCAGGGTGAAGGCCAGCAGCACGAAGGCCGGGCCCACGAGGTTCTGGCGCGGTGGCCGCGCGCTGCATGCGTCGGGGCTTGCATCCGCGCTCAGGGGTTCCAGTTGCGCCAAGGGTCGGCTCCAGTCCAAAGAGGGTGAAGGGTACGTCAACGGCCTGCTACCCGCCCCGACTCCAGAAGCCGCGGTGCATGCTCAGGCGCAGGCGCCAGGCCTCGGACAGGTCGGCGTGGCGCCGTCCCAGGCGGTAGCCCGCGAGCTTGCCGGCCGTGCGCAGGGCCGCCACCGGGAGCAGCCAGGGCGCGCGAAAAAGCAGATGGCGCGCCTCGGAAAGCACGAAGCGCAGCCCCTCGCCTTCCGGAGCCCCCAGCTCGCGCAGCAGCCAGGACTCCTGGGCATGCAGCACGCCGATGTCGAAGTAGCGCCGCAACTCCTGCAGGGCCGTGTAGGCATGGGAATGCAACACACAGGCGTCGCCCACGTAGGCGACGGTCATGCCATGCTGCAGCACGCGAGCCGCCACCACCATGTCCTCGGAGCCGATCGCGCGCTCCGGGAAATTGCCCACTTCCTCGAGCGCGCTGCGGCGGTAGGCGCAGAAGGAATCGGAACTGAAGGCCGCCTTCATGCCCAGGCGGGCGGTGTCGGCCAGGCTTCGCCGGGCGGAGGTCGGCGGGTAATTGAACAGCCTCGCATGCGCCTCGATGGGCCCCGCGCCCGGCCGCGGGAGCTGGCGTCCGTAGGCTACCGCCACCGTCGGGTCGTCGAAGGCGCGCAGCAATCTGCCCAGCGCACCCGCATCGGCCAGGACCGCGTCGTGGGTGAGATAGACCAGCACATCGCAATCCCGGCACAGCTCGGCCGCCAGGCGCCGCGTGCCGCCGTGGTCGAAATCCCGCGCCAGGATGCGCCTGAGCTCGAAACCGGATTGGAGCGCGACCGTGTCGCTTCCGTCGGAAGACTCCGAGTCCACCACCAGCACGCGCTCGGGCTGGCGCAGCTGCTGCTGGATGGCCTTGGCGGCGCGACGCCAGACTTCGCCTCCGTTGCGCACCGGAACGACGAGCGCCACACGCATGCTGGCTTGGGACTCGGACACGGCTCAGTAGGCGTTCTTGTGCAACAGACCCTTGAACAGGGTCAGCGCGATGATCTTCAGGTCCAGCGCCAGGGACCAGCGCTGTATGTACAGCATGTCGTACTCGACGCGTCGGCGCATCTTTTCGGGAGTGTCGGTCTCGCCCCGGTACCCCGACACCTGGGCATAACCGGTGATGCCCGGCTTGACCATGTGGCGCGCGGCGTAGCTGGGCACCTGATCGATGTAGAGGTGATGGTGCTCCACCGCGTGCGGCCGGGGCCCCACCAGGGACATGCGTCCTTGCACGACGTTGAGCAGTTGCGGCAGTTCATCCAGGCTGCTGCGCCGCAGGAAGCGGCCGAGGCGCGTGATGCGCGGGTCGTCGCGCGTGGCCTGCGCGAGCTGGCCCTCCAGGGGCTCCTGGTGCACACGCATGGTGCGGAACTTGTAGATCACGAATTCCCGGCCCGACCATCCTATGCGCCGCTGCCGGAACAGCACCGGCCCCGGCGAATCCAGTTTCACGCCCAGCGCGATGCAGGCCATCAGCGGACTGGCCAGCAACAGGAACAGGCTGCCCAGCAACAGGTCCTCGCCTCGCTTGAGCAGGCGGTTCACGCCTTCCATGGGCGAGACCGACAGGTCCATCAGGGTCACGCCGCCGATTTCGGTCACCGCATGGTTCAGCAGTTCGTAGCCGTACAGGTCGGGCGCGTAGCGCACGTTGGCCGTGCTGTGGCGCAGGGCGTCGAAGGTCGCCCGCAGGTAGGCCTCGTCGCGCAGGGGCACCGCCACCCAGACCTCGTCCACCTGGGCGGACTCGACATAGCCTTCGAGGTCCTGCAGCATGCCCGCGTGCTGCAGCCCGGAGGCCGCGGGAAGTTCGCGCACTCCAAACCAGGCCACGATGCGAAAGCCCAGGCCCTCCGCCCCCGCGGTGAGCTCACGAAGCCGCGTGGCGGCCTCCCCGTCGCCCACCAGGCAGACGGTCCGGATGTTGTAGCCCCTCCGGCGCAACCAGCGCAGCCCCGTGCGCAGCGCGGCATGCGCCAGGGCCAGGAGCATCGCGGCCAGAAAGAACCAGGTTCCGACCCACAGGCGCGAGTACTGTGCGCCCAGCTTGAGTGCGAACAGCAGGCCGCTGAGCACCAGGAAGCTCAGGCCCCATCCCAGCCACAGCAGCCCGATCTCGCGCACGATGTCTCCCGCGCGCCAGGAGCGGTAGACCCCGAGCTCGGAAAAGGCGAAATAGGCCAGAAGCAGCGCGATGACCACGCTCGTCGCCTGCTCCGTATCCAGCTGGGGACTGCCGAAGCGGATCCACGCGGCGCCCAGGGCGGAAGCGACGATCAGCAGCGCATCCGCCACGCGCTGCAGCAGCGCGAATTCGCTGGAAAACTCCTTCAGGCGTCCACGTTGGAAGGGCATCGGGGGGCTGCGGTGTCGCGTCGAGCCGGGGCGTCGGAGCACGCCCGCGCGCATGCGCGTTCTGGCAAACCGCAAGCATAGCGTCGCCGAGCAGCCCTTCCGCCCTCAGGCAGGCGCCGCAGGCACCGTCCAGGGCGGCGGCGTGACGCTGAACAACAGGTCCGGCGCCCTCCAGCCCCTGGGGGGCCGCCCCAGGCTCAGCGAGCCGGAGTTGCCCAGCAGGCACACGCCCTGGCGCACGAACTGGGGCTCGGGGCTGGCGCGCTGGCGCACCCAGGTGCCGTTGCGGCTGATGTCGGCGATCATGTAGCTGCCGTTTCGCCACACGATGACGGCGTGCTGGCGGGAGATCGCTGGATTGTCGACCGCGATATCGGCTTGTGCGTCGCGCCCCAGGCGAATCGGCCGATCGGGCGTGAAACTCAGGTGCAGGCGTCCGTCGGGACTGCGCAGGTTGAGCCACAGCGCCGGCGCGATTTCGGGCTGCTGCTCCGCCTGCTCCTGCTCGAAGGTCCAGGCCTTGCCCACGTGGGAGAACCCTACAGGCGGCAGGGTGGCACGCGCGCGCAGGGCCAGTTCCGGGGGCAGCGCGGCCACGATGCCCTGGTCCAGCAGGGTCTCGCCGCCTTGCGCCGCGGCCGCCAGCGAGGAGGCCCGCAGCAGGGTCTCGCCCTCGAAATGGGGCGGGCGGCACAGCACGGCGCCGCTGCTCAGCCCCATGTCCAGGGGCAGATGAAAGCCAGGGTCGACGTCCAGACACCAGGTGCGCAGTTCCTGGCGCAGCGCGGAGGCGGCCTCCAGGGCCTGTTCGGGCTTCTCGAACAGGGCCAGGAGGGAGGTGCTGTCCGAACGCACCACCAACCCGCCGCGGGCGCAGGCACGGTGGGACAGGCGGTTGATGGTGTGCTCCAGGAACTGGCGCGCACGGGATTCCCCGAGGCTGAGGAACAGCTCGTGGGTGCCCGCCAGGGCCGCGTGCAGGGCCACCAGGTTGGAGGCAGGCTGCAGGCCGAGCCAACGTCGCAACATGGCCTCAGGCTCCGTGCGCTGGGGGCATGGGCCCCGAGGCTTCGCCAGCCCCTGCGGGGGGCTTGCCGGCGCGCTGCGGAACCAGCACGCTGATCCAGCAGGCCTGGCCACCGTCCTCGGGACGAGTCCCCGGGCGACAGGTCAGCAGCAGGTATTCGGGCTCGTGCCCATGCTGCGCATGCTCCGGGCGCGCGCCGTCGCCGCCCACCAGGAAGTGCTGACCCGGCTCCAGCGCCTCCGAAGTGACCACGCTGATGCTGCCGTCGGCCTGCTCGGCGACCTGCATGACCAGCAGATCGTCCGCGCCGGCCGCGCCAGCCGGGCGCAGGGTCACCGGACGGGGCCGGAAGGCGCCGCGCGGATCGAGCAGCAAGGCCTCGATCTGGATGCGCAGGCTCAGCGCGTCGCGCCCGGGCGCGACGCCGCCGGCGCTCGGCGCCGCCGGCGTGCGGATGTTGGTGTGCTTCATCGCCCAGCGGCCCTTGGCTGCATGGATCCGTTATGGTTCATCGCGCGCGCCGCCTCGCGGCGGCGCCCCCCCTTGGCCTCACGGCGAAACCCGATTGCGGCCGCCGCGCTTGGCCTCGTACAGCGCGCGGTCGGCACGCTCCAGCAGGTCGGCACTGCGCCGGTCATCGGGCAGGGCATGGGCACAGCCGATGCTCACCGTCAGTCGCAGGCTCGATTCTGCATGAACGCGAAACTCGGTGGCCTCGACGGCCTGGCGGATGCGCTCGGCCAGATGCCGCGCGCCGCCGGCGTCGGAGCCGTTGAGCATGAGCAGGAACTCCTCGCCTCCCAGTCGACCGAAGGCGTCCTCTCCGCGCCGCGAGCCGTGCACCGTGGCCACGAACTGGCGTAGCACCTGGTCGCCGGCCGCGTGGCCGTGGCTGTCGTTGACCTGCTTGAAATGATCCAGGTCCAGCAGCAGCACGGCCAGCGAGGACCGGCTGCGCCGGTCACGCCTGCGCTCGAGTTCCTCGTCCAGCAATTCCAGGATGCGCCGGCGACCATACAGGCCCGTGAGGTGGTCGCGCGTGGCCAGGCGCTCGAGTTCGCGCTCCATGGCCTTGCGCTCGGAGATGTCGCGCCAGATGCCTTCCACGCCGGCGTACTGCCCCCGCTCGTCGCGCAAGGCCTGCGTGCTGATGGAAATATCGATGATCACGCCGTCCTTGCGGCGCATGCGTCCCGGGAAATCCCGCACCTGGCCATGTTCGCGAATCGCCGCCACCAGCGCGTCGCGCTCCGCCGGATCCGGATAGAAGGCCGCCGCCGGCAGCCCGATGATTTCCTCGGCGCTGTAGCCCAGCACCTTTTTCACGGCAGGGCAGACGTAGCGCGTGACGCCCTGGGCGTCGGTGCGGTAGAACACGTCCTGCATGGTGTCCATGATGCGCCGGAAGTCCTCGTCGGTGCGGCGCAGGCGCTGCTCCATGGCGGCGCGCTCGGTCATGTCCAGGCAGGTGGCCAGGGCGCCATGCTCGCCGCCGCAATCGATGGGCGCGCTGGTCATCACCAGGGTGAGCTCCTGGCCCTTGCCGTCGAACACCCGCACGCTGGTCGGCGGGTTGACCCCCTCGCCCGATTCCGCGCGGCGCAGGCGCGCGAGCACCCGGTGGCTGTCCAGGGGATGCACGAAATCCTGCACGCTGCGCCCGAGGAGTTCCCGCGCCGAATCCGCGCCGAGCAAGCGGACCGCCGCCCCGTTCACATAGCGCAGGCGCTCGCCCACGATCACCAGCACCGGCGCGGCGAGCGCGTCGATCCAGGCGGCCTGGGCGGGCAGCATGGAAGGATCTTGCTCGGGGCCGGACATGGCGAGGGATGGGGGGGACAAGGAGACGAATGACCAGAAACCGAGTGTAAATGTCCCCCGCAAGCGCCCACGTGATGGATTTCACGTTCGGCCGTGAAATCGCCGCCGCTGCCGGACGAGGCCCCCCCCCTCGCGGCGCGGGCCCCGGGTCGGGTACGCTTTACGGCCATGACGACCCCCGACCCCCGGCCCCTGCTCGACGACGGTCCCATGCGCCGGCACAGCCTGCTGCCCTTCGCCGCGGTGCTGGCCACGCTGGTGTTGATCACCGGCTGGTTTCTGGTGGCGTCGTGGACCGAGCAGATGCGCAATCGGCGCGCCGAACTCGCCCAAACCGCGCAAATCGTGCAGGTTGCCGTGCAGAACCACCTCAACCGCTATTCCCGGGGCCTGGCCTTCCTGGCCGCGCAGATCCGGTCGCGTGGCTGGCTGGAGCATCCGGACGACGGCCTGGCGCAGGCGCTGCGGGATTTCCGGACCACGGAGCCCCACGTGGCGCAGTTGACCGTGGTTCCATGGGACGGGACCGCGCCGGCGGACCTGCGGGAGGTGCAGAGCCTGGCGCGCGCCCATCCGGGCTCGCTGCAGATCGGCCGACCCATCCTGCGCGGCCCGCAGCGCCGCCTGCTGGTTCCCATGGCCTGGGCCCAGGCGCCGGCGGATTCCCGCGCCGGCTTCGTGGTGCTGGGCGCGCTGGACCAGGAGGCCGAGAGCGCGCTGTACCGATCCCTGGTGCAGCAGGGAGCCGACCCCCAGCTGGTGTTCGGCGTGCTGGAGCCGGCGGGCTATCTGCTGGGCCGCTGGCCCGCGCCGCGGACCCGGGATCCCCAGGCCTACTACACGCAGCGCCACGACGGGCTGATCATGCAGGCCATGCTGCACAACCCCGGCCGGCGCTGGATGTCCGCCGAGGGCACGGCCAACGCCGACCCCAGCGGCCGCATCTACGTGGGAGCGCTGCATCGCCTGGACGGCTACGCCCTCACCGCCTTCGTGGTCACACCCCGCAGCGCGGTGGTGAGGGACTGGTGGAGCCGGGTCCGCCTGCCGCTGGCCGGCGCGCTGCTGCTGGGGCTGATGCTGGGCCTGCTTCTGCGCCGCGATCTCGTGCTTCAGCGTGAATGGCTGAGCCGATTGCGGCTATTGCTGGCCGGCAGCGAGCAGGCACGCGACGCGCAGCGCAAGGACGCCAGCCTGTTCGGGCAGATCCTGGACAACCTTCCCGGCGGGCTGATCGTGTTCAACCCCGCCGGACTGGTGCAGTATTGCAGCGAGGGCTTCACCCGCATGACCGGCATCACCCTGCCGCCGCGCGAACTCCTGGGCAAGCCCTGGCGGGCCGTCTGGTCGCTGATCGAGCCCATGCACGCCGGGGGACGAGAATCCCTGAACCAGGTGAAGATCCTGTTCAACGAACACCAGCCGGCGGTGGACGAGGTCTGGCTCAACGACGGGCGCATCTTCCTGCGGCATTACACGCCCCTCGAAGGCGCGGACCATGAGTCGGCCGGCGCGCTGTGGACCATCCAGGACGTGACCGAGCGCAAGCTGCAGGAGCAGCAGATCCGGGAACTGGCCGAGCGCGACTCGCTGACCGGCCTGAGCAATCGAGGCGCCTTCGAGAAACTCCTGGCCGAGACCCTGGCGCGGCGCGATGACGTCGCCCTGGGTATCGCCGACCTGGACGATTTCAAGGCCATCAACGACCGTTTCGGGCACGCCGCCGGCGATGCCCTGCTGGTGGAGGTGGCGGCCCGCCTGCGCGGGGCGCTGCGCCTGTCCCAGCAATCGCGCCAGGGGCGCGACAGCGACATCCTGGCGCGCATCGGCGGCGACGAGTTCGCGCTGCTGCTTCCCGTGGGCAAGGATCCCCGGCGCGCCCAGCGCATCGCCGAGCGCGTGATGGCCGCGCTGCGCCCGCCCATCGAGATCGAGGGCCAGGTGCTGTCGGCGCGGCTGTCGCTGGGCCTGGCGCTGCGCACCGGCAACGAGGACGCGCAGACCCTGATGCGCCAGGCCGACATGGCCCTGTACGCGGCGAAGGCCCGGGGGCGCAACCAGGCCTGCCTGTTCGACCAGAACATGCAGGCCGAGGTGGAGGCTCGCCAGGGCTGGCTCAGCGCCATCGAGCACGCCTTGGAACAAGGGCGGCTGCAGATGCACGTGCAGCCCATCCTGAGCGTGCCGCGCCAGCGCAACGGCCAGCCCAACGTGAGCCAGGTGGAAGGCCTGCTGCGTCTGCTCGACGAGCATGGTCAGCTGCACAGCGCCGGCAAGTTCGAGCATGTGCTGGACGAGCCGCGCCTGGCGGTTCCCGTGGGACGCTGGGTGCTGGAACAGGCCGCCCTGTGGATCGAGCGCTGGCGCTCCCGCGAGCTCGATCTCGGCATGAGCGTGAACATCAGCCCGCGGCATTTCCTGGGGCCGCAGTTCCTCGACGACCTGCGTGAGCTGCTGGGGCGTCACCCGCGCATGCGCCCGGGCAGCCTGACCCTGGAGCTCACCGAGCACGGCGCGCTGCTGGACGGCGATGCCACGCGGCGTCGCGTGGAGGAGTGCCACGCCTTGGGCGTGCAGGTCAGCCTGGACGACTTCGGCACCGGCAGCGCCTCCCTGACCCACCTGCAGGCACTGGCCGTCTCCACCCTGAAGATCGAGCGCCGCTTCGTGAAGGACCTGCTGCACGACGCGCGGGATCTGAGCATCGCCTACGGCATCCTGCGCACCGCGCAGCTCATGGGGGTCCGCGTGGTGGCCGAGGGCGTGGAAACCCCCGAGCTCGCGCGCGTGCTGGTGGCCATGGGCTGCCTGCACCTGCAGGGCTACGCCGTCGCGCGTCCCATGCCCGCCGCGCAATTGCTGGAATGGATGGCCGACTGGCCGCGGCGCCTGGCCTGGAGCGCCGACCTGGGCAAGCCCGGCGGCCTCGGGCCCGACGGCATCGAGGCCATCGTCTCCGTGGGCACCATGCTGCGCCAGCTCACGCAAGGCGCGCTGGACGCCGAGACCGAGGCCCTGCTGCGCCAGCCGGACGCCGCATTGCGCTGCCCCATCGGCCAGTGGTGCCAGCATCATGCCGGACGCTGGCGCCACCAGGCGCGCTTCGAGGACCTGGTGCAGCGCCAGACCGAGTTGTACGGCCTGGTGCGGCGCTGGCTGGACGAACCCCTGGCCCGTCCCGCCCTGGAGCTGGAACTGCACATGGCCAGCGACGAGCTGCGCGAACGCTTCTGGGCCCTGACCCTGCAGGGCTCTCCCGGCGGCGTGTTCGTCCTGCATCCCGCAACCCCACCCGAAGGAGCCTGATCGCATGCGGACCTGCGCAATCGTCACCGGACATTCCCGCGGCCTCGGGGCCGCGATCCTGCACGAGCTGCTGGGCCGTGGCATCGCCACGCTGGGCCTTTCGCGCGGGGCCTTGCGCACCCCCGTCGAGGCCGCGCCGGGGCTGTTCGAGGAACGCACGCTGGACCTGAGCGATCCCGCGGCACTGCGCTCCTGGCTGGCCGGGCCGCAACTGGCGAACTGGGTGCTCGGTCGCCAGCGCGTGCTCCTGGTGAACAACGCGGGCACCCTGGAGCCCATGGGGCCCTTGCCCGCGCAGGATCTGGCGGCGGTGGCCGATGCGGTGAACCTGAACGTGGGCGCGCCCCTGATGCTCAGCGCCGCGCTGTGCGCGGTGGATGACGCCGAGCAGGAGCGGCGCATCGTGCATGTGTCCAGCGGCGCCGCGCGCAGCCCTTACCCCGGCTGGAGCATCTACTGCGCCACCAAGGCGGCGCTGGACCAGCACGCCCGGGCGGTCGCGCTGGATCGCACACCCGGGTTGCGCATCTGTTCCCTGGCCCCCGGCGTGGTCGACACCTCGATGCAGGCCGCGCTGCGCAGCGTGGACCCGGCGCGCTTTCCCCTGCGCGAGCGATTCCAGAAGCTGCAGCGCGAAGGCCAGCTGGCCAGCCCCGCCGACTGTGCACGCCGCCTGGTGGACTATCTGTTGAGCGAAGCCTTCGGGCAGGAGGCCGTGGCCGATCTGCGCAGCCTGCCGGGCACCCCCGGCTGAATCCCTCCGGCCGGAAGCTCGCCTCGGGCTCGCCCGGGCGCGGCTCGCTCAGGCGCTCGCCTGGGCGGTGGCGACATAGCCGGCGCGGCGCACCGCCTCGACCAGGGCGTCCCGCGGCGCGCTGCCCCGCACCTCGGCGCTCGCGGCGTCCAGGCTGACCTGCGCCGACTCGACCCCGGGTACCGCCAGCAGCGCCTTGGTGACGCTGCCCACGCAATGCTGGCAGCTCATGCCCTCGATGCTCAGGGTGGTGGATGGGCTGGTGCTGGATGCGCTCATGGTGGAACTCCTGGTGGATGATGGAAGGGAGACGGGCCCGTCCACGGGCCGCGAGAATTCGGGAGCCGGCGCCGGCGCCGGTGGGTTCCATGCGCGCAGGCCCCGCAGGCGCAGGCTGTTGCCCAGCACGAACACGGACGAAAGTCCCATGGCGATGCCGGCCAGCATCGGGCTCATGAACAGCCCCCACGGCGCGCCCACCCCCGCGGCCACCGGGATCAACAGCACGTTGTAGCCGAAGGCCCAGAACAGGTTGCCCCGGATGGTGGCCATGGTGCGCGAGGCCGCTCGCAGCGCCGACACCAGTGCCCCCAGGTCACCGCGGGTGAGCGTGACGTCGGCGGCCTGCATGGCGATGTCGGTTCCGCTGGCCAGGGCCATGCCGACATCGGCCTGGGCCAGCGCCGGCGCGTCGTTGATGCCGTCGCCGACGAACAGCACCCGCCTGCCCTGCTGCTGCAGGCCGCGCACCACCTCCGCCTTGGCCTGCGGCAGCACCTCGGCATGCACCGATCCGATGCCCACCGTGCGCGCCAGCGCCTGCGCGGCACGGGTCGAATCCCCGCTGACCATGTGCACCGCCATGCCCAGTTCGCGCAGGCGGGCCACCACGGCGGCCGACTCGGGGCGCGGCGGATCCGACACCGCGAGCACGCCCAGCGCCCTGGCGTCGCGCGCGGCATACACCACGGTGGCGCCCTGCTCCAGCAGGCCCGCGGCGGCCGCGTCCAGCATGCGCGGGTCCACGCCCAGCTGCTCCAGGTAGCGCCGCGTGCCCAGCGCGATCATGGCGCCGTCCACGCGGGCACGCGCGCCGAAACCGGCCCGCGCCTCGAACTGCGTGGCCTCGGGCCAGGCCAGGCCACGCTCGCGCGCGGCCGCGACCACGGCCAGGCCCAAGGGGTGCTCGGAACCAGCCTCCACGGCGGCCGCCAGGCGCAGCAGCTCGGCTTCCTCGACGCCCTCGCCGGCACGCAGCGCGCTCAGGCGCGGCTGACCGCGCGTGAGCGTGCCGGTCTTGTCCAGCAGCACGGTGTCGACATGCGACAGCGCCTCCAGCGCCTCGCCCTTGCGGAACAGCACGCCCAGCTCGGCGGCGCGCCCGGTGCCCACCATGATGGCGGCCGGGGTCGCCAGGCCCATGGCGCAGGGGCAGGCCACCACCAGCACCGCCACCGCCGCCAGCAGCGCATGGCTCAGCGCAGGGGCCGGCGCCAGCAGCATCCACGCCGCGAAGCTGGCCAGGGCCACCAGGAGCACGGCCGGCGTGAACACCCGTACCACCCGGTCGGCCAGGCCCTGGATGGGCAGCTTGCCGCCCTGGGCCTGCTCGACCAGGCGAATGATCTGCGCCAGCATGGTGTCGGCGCCCACCGAGGTCGCCCGCACCACCAGCAGCCCCTGCTGGTTCACCGTGCCGGCGCGCACCGCGCTGCCGGGCTGCTTGTCCACCGGCATGGGCTCGCCGCTGAGCATCGATTCGTCGACATGCGAAGCCCCCTCCAGCACCTCGCCATCCACGGGCAGGCGCTCGCCGGGACGCACCACGACCTCGTCCCCGGGGCGTACCTGGCCGATCGGAACGTCCCGCTGCTCGCCCCCCGCCCTCACCCTCGCGTCACGCGCCTGCAGGCGGGCCAGGGAACGAATGGCCTGGGAGGCACGCCCCTTGGCCAGCTCCTCCAGGTACTTGCCGAACAACACCGCCGCGATCACCACCGCCGCCGAGTCGAAATACACATGTCGCGAATGCGCCGGGAACCAGCCCGGCATCAGCAGCACCACCATGCTGTACAGCCAGGACACGCCGGCTCCGGTGGAGACCAGGGAATTCATGTCCGGCGCCAGGTGACGCCAGGCCGTCCAGCCGCTGCGGAAAAACCGGCGCCCGGGGCCGAATACCACCGCCGTGGCCAGCACGGCCTGCAGCCAGTCGCTGCCCGACATCCCCGCGGGCAGGGCCAGCAGGCGGTCCAGCGCCCGGGGAAGCGCCGGGAACAGCATGCCCCCCATGGCGATCAGCGCCACGGCGGCACCCAGCACGGCCGCCAGCCAGGCGTCTCGCCGCATGGAGCGCAGCTGGCCTTGCTTGTGCGCATCGGCATCGGCGGCGGCACGCGCGGCATCGGCATCGCGCAGCCGCGCGGAATAGCCGGCCTCGGCCACGGCGTCGAGCAGGGCCTGGGACGAAGCGCTGGCCGGCAGATAGCGCACCGCGGCGGTTTCCGCGGCCAGATTGACCTCGGCCTTCAACACGCCCGGAACGGCACGCAGCGCGCTCTCGACCCGGCCCACGCAGGACGCGCAGCTCATGCCCTGCACGTCCAGCAGGAGATCGGCGGTGCGCGCGGAGTAGCCGCTGGCGTCCACGGCCCGGACCAGTGCCGCGGCGTCCAGGCGCGAGGGGTCGAAGCGCACCTGCGCACGCTCGGTCGCCAGGTTCACGCTGGCCTGCACCCCCGGCAAGGCGTTCAGCGCGGACTCGACGCGCGAGCTGCACGATGCGCAGCTCATGCCGTCCACGTCCAGCGCGAGCTCGCAACGGGATGCGTCCGCGGATGCCGGCGGCGGGTCGATGGCGCCCGCGCCGCCTGTCGCGGCGGCGGGGTTCATAGAGGGTCCTCCTCGGAGCACAGCGCGGCCAGGATGGGGCATTGCCCCATCGAGCCATGCCCGGGACAGGCCCGCGTCAATTGCTCCAGCCCATCGCGCAGGCGCTGCAGGTCCGCCATGCGCTGCTCGATCTGGCGCAGCCGTTGCTCGGCGATGGCGCGCACCTGGGCCATGTCGCCCTGGCCCCGGCGATGCAGATCCAGCAATTGCCGGATCTCCGGAAGGGAAAATCCCAGCGCCTGCGCGCGCCGGATGAACCGCAGGCGCTGCAGGGCCTGCGGGTCGTACAGGCGGTAATTCGACGCGCTGCGCCGGCTGGGCTCGATCAAGCCCAGGCGCTCGTAGTGGCGCAGGGTTTCGGTGGCCAGCTCGGCTCGCTGGGCCAACTGACCGATGGTGAGGTCGCTCGGGGTATCCATGGCGCATAGATTACAGCCAGTTGTAAGCTTGAATCCTTGAGCAAGCGCAAATCCCTTACGACTGCGTGGCATACTTCGTGCCTGAGCCGCCGTCGCCGGTCCCGCTTGCCCTGTCCTGCTCCCTTCCCATGACCCTGCACACCTGGTTGCTGTACGTCGTCACCGTCTGCGTGATCTCCGCGATTCCGGGTCCGAACATGCTCCTGGTCATGAGCCATGGCGCACGTCACGGCCTGCGCCGCTCCACGGCGACGATGGCCGGCTGCCTGTGCGCGCTGCTGCTCATGATGGGGGTCTCGGCCGCCGGGCTGGGGGTGTTCCTCAAAGCCTGGCCCACCTTGTTCGACACCCTGCGCCTGGCCGGCGCCGCCTACCTGGTCTGGCTGGGCGTGCGCACCTGGCGCAGCGCGCGCCATGCCGGCGAGCAGCCGAGCGCCGAATCCGAACCGCAGGCATTCGCCTTCCCGAGCCGCAGCCGCTGGGCGCTGTTTCGCAACGGCTTCGCGGTGGCCAGCAGCAACCCCAAGGCCATCCTGTTCGCCGCGGCGCTGCTGCCCCAGTTCATCGACCCCAGCGCCCGCGCGCTGCCGCAATTCGCCACCCTGCTGGGCAGCTTCGCGGTGATCGAGCTGAGCTGGTACCTGGTCTACGCCGGCAGCGGCGCCCAACTCGGGCGCTGGCTGCGCCGCGCCCCCGTGGCCCGAGGCTTCGCGCGGGTCACCGGCGGCCTGTTCGTGGGCTTCGGCGCCGCGATGGCGCTGCTGCACGAATAATCGCTGCTCAGCCCAGCGCCACCGACTGCGGCGTGGCGCCGGGCACCGCGACGCGGAACTTGATGTTCTCCAGCAGCCGATCCCACAGCGCCACCGCCTGCTCGTCGCTCAGGGAACTGGAGCGGGCCTGGCCCACGCGGTTGTCCTGCACCCGCGTGGACAGGCTCACGTCCAGGTGCGCCGGGCGCGCCACGTTGCCACGCTGGCCCACCAGTTGCCACTCGAAGCGCAGCGCCTGGTCGCGCGTGGATCGGCTCAGTACTTCCTCGCCTTCCCACAGTCCGTGCAAGGTGCGCTTGCCCCGGCGCAGGAAGCTGTAGGGATAGCCGCCGAAGAGGCCCAGCAGCCCGGCGTCGCGCTGCGCCAGCTGCACGCTGCGCAGCAGGCCGATGCCGTTCTCGGCCTCGGTGCTGGCGTTCTTGTTGCTCATCACCGAGAAGTGCACATCCGGCAGGCTGGGGAACACGAAACCCGAGCTCATGATCTCCTGGAAGCGATGCGTGGGCTCGTGGATGAAGGCTCCGTCGATGCACACCCCCGGCTCGCGCGGCACGCTGGCCCCGTCCCAGGCGCGCATGCCCCGCATGAGGTCGCTCATGCGGCGGAACAGGTCTTCTGCGGACACATGTGCTGTCTTTGAGGTCA
>JAKBBP010000030.1 GCA_021808445.1 Pseudomonadota bacterium | reverse complement strand
GTTCCCTTCGAGGTGCGCAAGCCCGGGGCCTCGAGCGACATGCAGGAGCATGGCGGCATGCAGGGCATGCCGATGCCCGGGCAAGGCAAGTAGGGCCAGCGCCCGCGGGGCCGGCCCCGCGGGCCGGCCGCTACGGCGATTCAGAGCGATTCAGGGCGCTTCAAGGCGATTCAGGGCGCGTCGCGCCAGCCTTGCTGCCGCATGCGCGCGCGTGCCTGCGCGAGTGCGAGCGGCACGGGCTCGTTCCTGCGGCGCCCGCGACGCTCCAGGCCCAACGCGGCAATCACCTGCTGGGGGCTCGGCGCACGTCGGGTGCAAAGCCGCGCCGCGGCCAGCCGGATGTCCCGCGCGCTGGCATGCGCCATCAGCCAGCGCAGCTGCGCGGCGTCCCGCGCGCTGTCGAGGCGCACGCCAAAGCTCAGCAGATCGGGTTCGACATGCGTGACCTGTTCATTCATCGTCGGGTCCCCCTCGGGGTCGGGATCCCGGCGGTGCCGGAGGGCGGCCTGCGGGATCAGGACAGGAATGCCCACGATACCACGCTTGCCTGATCATGCCCATGACGCTGGCTCAACATCCGGGCAGGTCGGTGGAACGCGGTGGAACGAGCGAGAAACGCGGCCCGGCCGCTTCCGCGGCTCAGCGCGCCAGCGGCAGGTACAGCGACTCCTTGATCTCCTCCATGACGATGAAACTGCGGGACTCCGCGGCCACCGGCAGGCGCTTGAGCACATTGCCGAGCAGGCTGCGGTATTCGCGCATGTCACGCAGGCGGAATTTGAGCAGGTAGTCGAAATCCCCCGACACGAGGTGGCATTCCATCACCTCGGGCATGTGCAGGAGTTCGTCGCGCACGGCGTCGAACACATCGCCCCCCTTCGCGGCCAGCTTGATCTCCACGAACACGAGCAGGGGCTTGTCCACGGCAGCCGCCGAGACCTGCGCGTGGTAGCCGGTGATCACCCCGTCGCGCTCCATGCGCTTGACCCGCTCCGCGCAGGGCGAGGTGGTCAGGCCCACGCGCGTGGCCAGCTCGGTGATGGCGATACGGCCCTCGCGCTGCAGGATGTCGAGGATCTTGCGATCCATGCGGTCGATCTGGTGTTTTTCGCGTTCCATAGGGGTTTCCGCTCGACAATGGCCGCAATCTTTCCTGCCATTATCGCACAAAAGAGGCAAAAACACTTCCCAAGAGACCCTACAGTCGCCACATCCATCGATTGCGGGGAGTTGGGCCATGAAAGTCATCGTTCTCGGAGCCGGCGTGGTGGGCGTCACCACGGCCTACTACCTGGCGCGCGCGGGCGTCGAGGTGACCGTGCTCGAACGCGAGGCGGGGCCCGCGCTGCAGACCAGTTTCGCCAACGCGGGGCAGGTCTCTCCCGGCTATTCGACCCCCTGGGCTGCGCCGGGCATTCCCTTCAAGGCGCTGAAGTGGATGTTCCAGCGCCACGCCCCGCTGGCCATCCGCCCCGACGGCACGCTGTGGCAGCTGCGCTGGATGGCCGCCATGCTGCGCAACTGCAACTCCGCCAGCTATGCGGTGAACAAGGAACGCATGATGCGCGTGGCCGAGTACAGCCGCGACTGCCTGCGCGAATTGCGCGCCGAGACCGGAATCGCCTACGAGCAACGCACTGCCGGCACCCTGCAGGTCTTCCGCAGCCGCGCCCAGTTCGACGCCGCCCAGCGCGACATCGCGGTGCTGCGTGAATGCGGCGTGGAGCACCAGTTGCTGCAACGCGACGAACTCGAAGGCGTGGAACCGGCGCTGGCCCAGGCACGCGACCGCCTGGTCGGCGGACTGCGCCTGCCCAACGACGAGACCGGCGACTGCCAGATGTTCACCCGCTCGCTGGAACGCCAGGCGCGCGTGCTTGGCGCGAAGTTCCTGTACGGGCGCAGCGTGCAGCGCATCGAGGCCGACGAACGGCGCATCACCGGTGTGCTGGTGGACGGCGAGATGCTGCGCGCCGACGCCTACGTGCTGGCCTTCGGCAGCTATTCCCGCGCGCTGCTGAACCCGCTGGGCATCGACCTGCCCGTGTACCCGATCAAGGGCTACTCGCTGACGGTTCCGCTGGTCGACGAAACCCTGGCGCCGCGCTCGACCGTGCTGGACGAGACCTACAAGATCGCCATCACCCGCTTCGAGCGCCGCATCCGCGTCGGAGGCATGGCCGAGATCGCCGGCTTCGACCTGCGTCTGAATCCGCGACGCCGGGCCACGCTGGAGATGGTCACCCGGCAGCTGTTCCCTGGCGGCGACCTGCCGGCGGCCGAGTTCTGGACCGGCCTGCGCCCGATGACTCCGGACGGCACCCCCGTGCTGGGACCCACCCGCTACGCCAACCTGTCGCTGAACACCGGCCACGGCACACTGGGCTGGACCATGGCCTGCGGCAGCGCGCGCGTCGTGGCCGACCAGTTGCTGGGCCGGCGCACCGACATCGAGGCGCGCGACCTCGCACTCGACCGCGGCGCCGTGCCGCGCTCGCGGGGCCACTCCGTGCGCCCGGCCACGGCCTGAACCCGCGGGCCGCCGACGCGCGAGCTGCTCGGCCGCGTAGTCGCCGCGATCCAGGGGCAGTTCCAGCTCCACGCCGCATCCTGGCGCCGGCGGCGCTGAGCTGGTCGACATCACGGTACAAGGTGCGGGGCGACACCTCCAGTTCCTCGGCCAGCGCGCGCGCCGGCATCGGGCCGCGCGCCTCCAGCGGCATCTGAACGGACAACAACCGGGCAGCGCGCATGGTTGGCGGCGGGAGCTCAAAATGTTGATCCGGTGCGCGACAAGCGCCGCCGTTCAGGGCGGGGCGGATGTCAAACAGGGTGTCCGGAATCGTGCCGCAGACTGTGCCGACCTCCAAGCACCCGGCCGAACATCATGAAACCCTCCCCGCAAGTTCATCGCGCACGATCCGCCGGCGAACTTCCCTGCGGCGCTTCGCCGGGCGAGCACGCCCGCCGTCTCACCCTCGCGCAGGGAACCGCGCTGTACGTAGCCGCGGTGCTGGGCACCGGGGTGATCGCGCTGCCCGCACTGGCTGCAGCCGCGGCCGGGCCTGCATCGCTGCTCGCCTGGGTCGCGCTGGTCGTGCTTTCCGTGCCCCTGGCCGGCACCTTCGCGGCGCTGGCCGCGCGCTACCCCGACTCCGGAGGCGTGGCCACCTATGTGCGCCGTGCCTTCGGCGCGCGCGCGGCCGCGGTGGTCGGCTGGTGCTTCTTCTTCGCCATTCCCGCCGGCGCACCGGCCTCCGCGCTGTTCGCCGGAGACTATGTCGCCGCAGCCTTCGGCGGCGCGCACACCGTGTGGATCACCGCCTGCGTCATGATCGCCACCGTCGCCGGACTCAACGCCCTGGGCGTGGCCGTCTCGGGACGCGTGCAGCTGCGCCTGAGCGTCTTGCTGGTGGGGCTGCTGCTGCTCGCGGTGGCCGCTTCCGCGCCCCATGCCCGGCTGGACAACCTGCATCCCTTCGCTCCCCACGGCTGGGCCGCGCTGGAACGCGCAGCAGCGCTGCTGGTGTGGAGTTTCGCGGGCTGGGAGGCCATCACCCACCTGGCCGGCGAGTTCCGCAATCCGCGCACCGACCTGCCCCGTGCGGCGGGAATGGCCGTGGTCGTCGTCGGCGTGCTGTACCTGGCGGTGGCCGGCGCCATCGTCAGCGTGCTCGGCATGCGCGCGGCCACCAGCCCGGCTCCGCTGGCCGCGCTGCTGAGCATCGGCATCGGCGGGCCCTCCCCCATGTTCGCCGCGGTGGCCGCGGTGCTGCTGACCTTCGGCACCATGAATGCGTATTTCGCCGGCGCCGCCAAGCTCGGCGCGGCGCTCGGGCGCGACGGGGCGCTGCCGGCCTGGCTGGCGCGCGGAAGCCAGGCCGGCGACGTGCCCCGACGCTCCCTGGGCGTGCTCGCCGTCCTGTCCGTGCTCATGTTGCTGCTGTGCAGCCTGGCCGATGTCGACACGACCCCGCTGGTGCTGCTGACCACCGGCTGCTTCACCCTGGTGTATCTGCTGGGCACCGCGGCGGCGCTGCGCCTGCTCGCGCCCGGCAGCCTGGCCTGGGTGGGCGCCTGCATCGCGTTGATCGCGGTGGCGGGCCTGCTGGCCGCCAGCGGACGCTACATGGTGTGGCCCCTGCTGATCGGCTGCGGCGCGCTGACCTACCAGCAATTCCGGCCCGCCGGCGTCACGTCGCCGCGGCGGGCCCCGGGGGACACCTGAACGAAGCGCCCGGCAAAACCGGCGCCAAACGGCAAGAATGGAGGCTTGACGGAGCATGACGGCGACGCGGCACATCCCCTCTGCAAGCTCCGTCCCCCAGGACAACCGAGAAGGAGCAGCACCCATGGGCAACAACATCAGCGGCAAGGTCGTGGTCATCACCGGCGCCAGCAGCGGGCTGGGCGAGGCGGCCGCACGGCACCTTGCGGCCCAGGGCGCCTGCGTGGTCCTGGGCGCGCGACGCGAGGAACGCATCCGGGCGCTGAGCGAGCAGCTTCGGCAGGAGGGCCTGAAGGCCGAGTACCTGGCCACCGACGTCACCCGGCGCGAGGACCTGGCCAGGCTGGTCGACCTGGCGATTGCCAGGTTCGGGCGCATCGACGTGATGCTGAGCAACGCGGGCCTGATGCCGAACTCCCGCTTCGACCGCCTGAAGGTGGAGGACTGGGAACGCATGATCGACGTCAACCTGAAGGGCGTGCTCTACGGCATCGCCGCGGCGCTGCCGCCCATGCAGCAACAGAATTCGGGACATTTCATCCACGTATCCTCGGTGGCGGGACACAAGGTGCGCGCGGGCGGCGCCGTCTACGCGGCCACGAAACACGCGGTACGCGCACTCACCGAAGGCTTGCGTCAGGAGGTCAAGGGCTACAACATTCGCACCACCATCATCTCTCCGGGGGCGATCGCGACGGAATTGACCGACAGCATCACCGAGCCGGAACTTCAGGCCACGATGAAAAAAGTCTACGAATCGGCCATTTCCGCGGATTCCTTCGCCCGCACCGTGGCCTTCGCGATCTCCCAGCCCGACGACGTGGACATCAACGAGATCCTGTTCCGCCCGACCAGCCAGGAGTATTGAGCGCCCAGCCCGCCCCCCGTGAGGGTCAGGGAAACTTGGGGCGGCCCTGCGTTTCCTGGAGAACAGGACTTCCGGCGCGCAGCACGAGTACCGCGTTGGTGCCGCCGAAGGCGAAGGAATTGGAGATCATCGTGCGCGCCCAGACCCCCTCGCGTGCCGCGTTGGGCACGTAATCCAGGTCACAGCCGGGATCGGGGGATCGCAGGTGCATCGTGGGCAGCGCCGCACCGTGCCGCAGCGCCAGCAAGGACAGCACGCATTCCAGCGCCCCTGCGGCGCCCAGCAGATGCCCGTGCAGGGCCTTGGTCGCACTGATCGGGATCCGTGGCGCCCGTGCGCCGAACACGGCCTTGATCGCGGCGGTTTCCGCCAGGTCGTTGGCCAGGGTCGCGGTTCCGTGCGCGTTGATCATGTCGATGTCCGCAGGCGCGATGGCCGCGGATCGAAGCGCTGCGCGCATGGCCTCGGCCTGTCCCTCCACACTGGGTCGGGTGATATGGCCGACATCGGTGCTCAGGCCGTAGCCGAGGATTTCCCCGAGCACCGGCGCCCCGCGGGACACGGCATGATCCCAGGGCTCCAGCACCAGCATGGCGCCCCCTTCGCCGAGGACCATGCCACTGCGGTCGCGCGCGAAGGGCTTGCACGATGCGGAGGCTTCGACGGGATCGATCGCAGCGACGGTGCGCAGCGCTTCCCAGGCCTTGAGGGAGCCGAAGCCCAGCGGCGCCTCGGCGCCTCCGGCAATCGCCAGGTCCAGACTTCCGCCAGCGATGCGCAGCCAGGCCTCGCCAATGGCCACCGCCGACGAGGAGCAGGCGGTGGAGTAGGTCAGACTGGGACCGAGCAGCCCATGCTCCTGGCTGATCCAGGCGGCAGGGGCGTTGTGCATGCCCAGCAGTACGGTGTAGGGCTTGATGCGGTCCGAGGCCTGGCCGTACAGGGTCTGATAGCCCTCGTCGTTGCTGATGCTGCCGCCCATCCCCGTGCCCACGAACACCCCCGCCTGCTTGCGATCACAGTCCTCCAGGCCACTCCCGGCCTCGGCGACGGCCTGCCTCGCGGCGAGCAGCGCGAACTGACTCACCCGATCGAGCATGCGCAAGCGGGGCGGGTCGAAGGCATCGCCGGGATCGAAGCTCCTGACGCTTGCGACGATGGGCGCGAGCAGGCGATGGGCGAAGTCCCCCTCGATGCGGTGAATCCCGGAACACCCGGCATGCGCGTTGGCGTAGGCCTCGGCGGCCGAGCTTCCCAGAGGGCTGATCACGCCGGCGCCGGTGACGGCGACCCGTCTCATGGCAGCTCCGGACCGCGCGCACCCTGGTCGGCAGGCCCCGTACCGGCATCGCCCCCATGCTGCTGCGCGATCAATGCGTCGAGATAGGCCACCACGTCTCCGAGGGTGGCCAGAGGCACCGCCTCGGGCGGCATCGTGATGTGGAACACATCCTCCGCGCTGAAAAACAGCTCGGCTGCAGCGAGCGAGTCGATGCCCAGGCTTTCGAGGGTGGTCTCCGGGGCCAGATCCCGCGCCGGGACCTTGTAGTCCTTGACCAGGATCGCGCTCAGGCGCTCAAAGGTTGTCGTCATGGCTGTCCCCTCGTGTCTGCGAGTTCGTCGCGCCTCGCCGGGTGATGTCGCGCGTCTTGCCGCTCCAGACCGCACCCCGGGTCAGCAAACCCGGCCACATGCGGGCGGCGCCGAGCAGTAGCGCCGAGGTCGCCGGGTGCATCGCGGCATGGGCGAAGCTCGCGGCAAGTCGCAGGCGCGGGGCGAACTGACGCCGCCAGGCCGTCGCATAGCGCGCGGCGACCTCGGCCTGCCATGCCGCGCCTGGCGGCAGGCCGCGCGACGGCAAGCCCCGCGCTTCGAACTGGATCAACTCAGTACTCAGCAGCCACGCCGACTGCAGCGCCATGCTCATGCCCTCGCCGACGATCGGGTGCGCCTCGCCCGCAGCATTGCCAATGCGGAACATGCCGTCGTCGGCACGCAGCCGGATTCCCGGGTCGAGTGGCCCGGCCGCCAGCCATGGCCCCTGCCGATGCGCGCTCGCCAGCGCGGTGCGCACCCCCAGGCAGTCCTGCCGCAGCCATGCCTCGACCGCCTCCCCCGCGCGCAGCTCCGGCCGCGCGCGTCGGCAGGCATCGAGGCGATCGCGGCGAACGCAGCAGGCCACGGTCGTCACGCCTGCGTCGGCCAGCACCATGCCCCCATAGCCGCCGTCCAGCGCGAGCACCGACAACACGCCCTCCTGAAGCGCCGCGCCCAGGAAGTTCGCCTTGAAGGCGATCAGCTCCGCGCAGCGCCGCGGCCGGGGTCGGCGCGCTCCCCCCGACGGCAAGACCTCCCAGGAGCCATGGGCCGCGATGGCCAACGGGGCGCGAAGCCTGCGGGTGATGCCCGAGTCCACCGCGCGGACTCGGACCTGCCAGTCGCCCGCCCGACCGTCGACGGCCTGCACGGCCCAGGGCTGCAGCACCGTCACGCCCGCGGCAAGAGCCTGGTCGCGCAACAGCGTATCCATGGTGTCGCGCCCCAGTGCCCTTCCCCAGCGCAGACCCTCGATGTCTCCCGGCGGCAGCTCGGCAAGCACGTGCCTGTCGCCATGCAGGAAAGCCAGCTGCTTCAGCTCGGGGCCGGCGGCTGCGCGGTAGGCCCGGCCGATGCCCAGCGCGTCCAGGATGGACAGGTTGCTCGAGGCCAGACATTCGCCGCAGACCTTGCGGCGCGGGAATTCGCGCTTTTCGATCAGCGCGACCGACCACCCTGCACGCCCCAGGAGGATGGCCGCCGCCGAACCCGCCGGCCCGGCACCGATGACAAGGGCGTCGAATACGGTCTGCATCATCCCGGCCCCTCCCGCACCGCGCTGAAACAGTGGCTGAAGGGGCCTGCGGGATGCTCCCGCGTCGCCCACGCCGCTGCGCCCGGAGGCCACAGCCCGGACAGCTCCTGGTCCCGGAATCCGGCATGTACGCTCAGCACGGCGTCCTCGCGAGTGACCGCATTCGCACCGATGGCGCGCACCAGATGGCTGGCCAGCAGCGCAGGGCGTGCCCTGCGCGGCTCGCAGGCCAGGAAGTGGTCGCAGCGAGCGGCCACCGCCCGCAGCAGCTCGCCCAGCGCCCCCGCCTGGAAGTGGTGCAGGAACAGATTGGCGACGATCACGTCCCAGCGCAAGCCGGAGTCGCCCGCGCCCTCGATGAGCCCGGGCCCGGCGACCCAGTCCAGCACGTCCATCCGGCTCGCCACCGCAGTCCAGCCGAGACTGGCGTATTGCCGCAGCGTGTCGGGCTCGACCAGAGCCTGACGATCCAGCAGCGTGAGTTCCACGCGCGGCCACCGCGGTGCCAGGGCATGGGCCACCCGCAGCATCAGGCTGCCATCCCCGGCGCCAAGCTCGAGCACGCGCAGCGGCGCCGACGAGCTACCAGGCAAGGCCCACGAACGCATGGTGCGCAACAGGATGGAGCAGGTGCCCATGATGCGATGCACGCGCCGCAGGTCCCGCCGGGAATGCCTCGCGGCGGGGTCGTCTTCGCCCAGACCATCCAGGATCTCGGCGCCGACGATGCGCGGCAGTGGCGTCATGCGCGGACCCCGGCGCCGACCTCGAGCAACGCGCCGTGGCAGCTGAAGCCGGCGCCGAAGGAGCACAGCCACCACCAGCCCTCCGGTGCGTGGTCGGCCAGCGCGGCCTCCAGCACGAAATAGACGAAGGCGCTCGACAGATTTCCATACTCGCGGAGCATGGCCGAGCTGTAGCGCAAGTCCTGCGACGACAGACCGAGTCGGCGCTCCAGCTCGATGAGCACGTCTCGTCCGCCGGCATGCACGATCCAGGTGCTGATGTCGTGCTGCCCGAGTCCCACGCGCTCCAGCACGGCCCCCAGGATGCGCTGCGCATGCTCGGCCGCCAGCACCGGCACCGCGCGCGTGAGAACGTTGCGCAGCATGCCGTCGCGCTGCTCGAACATCAAGGCCTTGCGTGCGGCGGGTTCGATCAGCGACATGCTGTCCTTCCAGGCGATCCGGCGCCCTGCGTCCGGCGGGGCATGGGACAGGACGGCGGCACCGGCCCCATCACCGAACAGGCAGGCGCTGATCAGCACGCCGGGGTCGTCGTCGAGATACATCGCCGCGCTGCACACCTCCACGCAGACCGACAGCACATGCTCGGCAGCGCCCGAGGCCAGCAGTGTCCGTCCGAGCTGCATGTTGGGCAGGGCGGCGGCGCAACCCTGCCCGACCAGGTCGAAGGCCAGCACGTCGCGGCGCAGACCCAGACGCTCCACCAGGTAGCCCGACAGCCCCGGACAGAGATATCCGGTGCAAGTACTGACGACGATGGCGCCGATGTCCGCGCTGGCGAGCCCGGCCCGGGCCAGCGCCCGCTCCGCGGCCTGCGTCGCCAGCGCGGGGGCGTGCTCGAGAAAGCGCTGCGCCAGGACGTCCGGCTCGATCGTGAACACGTCGTCCAGGGTGTCGAGGGCCAGGTGCCGCGCCTGCATGCCATTGTCACGCAGCAGGACCCGGCTGGCGATGAAGTGCGAGCGCGCATCGAGCCTGGCGAACCAGTCGGACTTCCGGAATGCGTCGTAGCACTCCGCCTTCGTGTAGCGTCCCGGGGGGGTCGCCGTGCCGATTCCGCGCAGGTACATGGGTCGATCGTCCTCGCAAGCGTTCGCTGCTCCGCCGGCAGCCGCGCGCAGCGCGAGACACCGGGCTTGGCCGAGGGTATCAAGGTTTGGGCACTGCCGCGCTCTTCTGCCGGCTCTGCGCATCGCCGGAATGCGCAACCGGCTCGTGCATGGCTACAGGACGCTCACGCTCGAAATCGTCCGGGACGCCGTCACGACCCTCGTTCCGCCGTGCCTCGAACGGATTCGCGCGATCGCGCACACGGCGCGAAGGGTCGGCCTGCGCCCGTAAGATGCGGTGGTTGCCAGCAGTCTGGTCATGCTCGGACGCCCGCGCCCCAGTCTTGGAACATCGCACGATGACCGATATCGCCATCTACCAGTCACCGCAGGGCCGCGTCGAGGTGCGGGTCGACCGCGAAACGGTATGGCTCAGCCAGAAACAAATGGCCGAGCTGTTCGATACCTCGACAGACAATATCGGCATGCACCTCAAGCGCATCTACGCGGATGCCGAACTGGAGGAGGCAGCAACAACCGAGGAATCCTCGGTCGTTCAGCGGGAAGGCTCCCGTCAGGTCAGACGACGGCTCAGACAGTACAACCTCGACTCGATCATATCGGTCGGATACCGCGTCAACTCCAAGAAGGGTGTGCAATTCCGCCATTGGGCAACAGCCCTGCTCCGAACACACCTGTCGCACGGATACACGATCAATGCACAGCGGTTCGAAGCGAATGCTCACGAACTTGAGGCTGCACTCCAACTTATTCGTCGTACGGCCCTAAGCGAGCACCTCGCGCTCGAAGCCGGCCGTGGATTGATCGACCTGGTCAGCCGCTGCACCCGGACCTTCCTGTGGCTGCAGCGCTACGACGAAGGCCTGCTCACCGAACCCGAAGTCCACCCGGGCGGCGTTCTTCCCACTGTCGAGCAGGCGCGCTAGCGCATCGCCGGCCTGAAACGCGACCTGCAGTGCCGAGGCGACGCAAGCGGACTGTTCGGACAGGAGCGCGGCGATGCGCTGGCTGCCATCCTCGGCAACCTGAAGCAGACCGCTTTCGGCGAAGCCGCCTACCCGGACATCGAATCGAAGGCGGCGCACTTGCTCTATTTCGTCGTGAAGAACCATCCCTTCGCCGACGGCAACAAGCGCAGCGCTGCCCTTCTTTTCGTCGACTTCCTGCACCGCAACGACCGGCTCCTCGACGCCACGGGCGCCCCGGTCATCAACGATGTCGGACTGGCCGCGCTGACCTTGCTGGTCGCCGAGTCGGATCCGAAGGACAAGAACGTGCTGATCCGCCTGATCATGCACATGATCGGATCGGCGCCGCCTGTCGAGCAAGCGTGAATAAGCCCCAGGCGCGACCTGGGGCTTCGTCTGTGGCTGGCCAGCCGGGGCTCGAACCAGCGCCTGCCGTCCGGCACTTGCTTCACGCAACGGCCTTCAGTCGCCCCGCAGCGCGGGAAATCGCCTCCTCGCGCTCGGCGCGAAGCCCCTGCATGCGGGCGTTGACGGCGGCCAGCACCTCCGCCGGGGCGCGTTCCGGGCGACCACTGTCATACGGGGGCTGTGGCGCGTATTCGATGGCCAGCTGCACCTCCTGCGCGTGGCGCTCGCCCGCCACCTCGGCCATCACGCTCAGGGCCAGGTCGATGCCGGCGGTCACGCCGCCTCCGCTGAACACATGGCCGTCGCGCACCACGCGAGCCTCGTCGGGAATGGCTCCGAAGGCGCGCAGCCCTTCTCGCCAGGCCCAGTGACAGGCCGCTCGCCGCCCGCGCAACAGTCCGGCCGCGCCGAGCAGCAAGGAGCCGGTGCATACCGAACTCAGGTAGCGAGCGCTGGCGGCCAGGCGTCGCAATTCCCCGAGGAATTCCTGGTCCTCCATGGCCTGCACGCAACCATAGCCACCGGGCACGCACAGCAGCGCGCATTCGCGTACCTCCGAAAGGCGCTGCAGGCCCTCGAAGCGCAAGCCCTGGGGCGTGCAGATGCCTTGCCCGGTGGTGGAGGCCAGCACGCAGCGGGCCCCCGCCAGACGCGAGAGCACCTCGTACGGCCCCGTGAAATCAAGCTGGGTCACTCCGGGGTAGAGGGCGAAGACGACGGGAAAGGACGGGATCATGGAGGTCTCCTGGAAGGCCGAGGGGTGCATGGCCCCCATGTTCGTCGCATAATGGGCTGACGCAAAGGTCAAAGATCCCTCTTTTTCTGCCATTCGCGCGATCATTCGCACGATCATTCGCACGATCATGCGCACGATCGCCGTACTGCTGTTTCCGGATTTCCAGATCCTCGACGCCGCCGGCCCCATCGCGGCCTTCGAGATCGCCGAACGCTACGTGCCGGGAAGCTACCGGCTGCGCCCCGTGGCCCTGCAGGCGGGCCTGGTGCGAAGTTCCTCCGGCGCGCTGCTGCAGGCACTCGATGCGCGGGGTCTGCGGCAAGTGCACACCCTGCTGATCGCCGGAGGAGACGGCGTGGACCGCGCGGCGGACTGCGATGCCACGCGCCGCCTGGTGCGCCGCATCGCCGCGCGCGCGCAGCGCCTGGCCAGCGTGTGCTCCGGCGCCTACCTGCTGGCACGCAGCGGCCTGCTGGACGGGCTGCACGCCACCACGCACTGGAGCCGCAGCCGGGATTTCGTGCAGCGCTTCCCGCAGGTACGCCTCGACCCGGACCGCATCTACATCCGCGAGGGTCGCATCTGGACCTCGGCCGGCATCAGCGCGGGCATCGATCTGGCCCTGGCGTTGATCGCCGAGGACCTGGGTGAGCAGGTGGCGCGCCGCACGGCGCAGCAGCTGGTGTTCTATTACCGCCGCCCGGGGGGACAATCCCAGTTCTCCGCGCTGCTCGACATGGCCACTCCGGGCGGCCGCTTCGCGCCCCTGCTCGATTTCGTGCGCGCGAATCTGCACGAGCGCCTGGGCGTCGAGCAACTGGCCGAGCGCTCCCACCTCAGCACGAGGCAGTTTTCCCGTCTGTTCCACGCCGAGGTGGGCATGACGCCTGCGCGGGCCGTCGAAACCTTGCGGGTCGAGGCGGCCAGGGCCGCGCTGGAAAGCGGCGCGGAATCCATCCAGCGTGTCGCCGTGCAATGCGGCTTCGGCCACCCCGAGCGCATGCGTCGCGCCTTCCAGCGCATCACCGGCGCGGCACCCTCGGCGGCCCGACGCCGCCCGGGCGCCATGACGCGTCCATGCACCCCTGGCCTGCGCCCCGAGACGGCCCGGCGGAATGACAGTTGTCAGCAGGCTGTCGAAATACCGCAGGGGGTCGCGGTCTTTCAACAGCCTGCTCGTGGGACAGGCCACTAGACTGTTCGCCAGGCAGACGCCCCGGCCCGGATCACCGCGCGGCGCGCATCACGTACCGGAGCCCCCGATGTTCACGGAAATGTCCCGCTTGTCCCGCATCCGCGAAGCGGCCGACCTGGTCTACCGCGCGATGCCTCCGACCCCGCAATACGCGTGGCCCCTGTTGTGCGAGGCGCTGGGCACCCAGGTGTGGGTCAAGCACGAGAACCACACACCCACGGGCGCCTTCAAGGTGCGCGGCGGCCTGGTGTATTTCGACGGCCTGCGCCGCCGCGAACCGGATTGCAGGGGCGTGATCTCGGCCACGCGCGGAAACCACGGCCAGAGCATAGGCTTCGCGGCGCGGCGCCATGGGCTCGCCGCCACCATCGTGGTGCCCCACGGCAACAGCCGCGAGAAAAATGCCGCCATGCGCGCCCTGGGGGTGGAGTTGCTCGAGCACGGCGAGGATTTCCAGGCGGCTCGTGAACAGGCCCTGCGCCTGGGTGCCGAGCGAGGCCTGCATGCCATCCCCTCCTTTCATCCCGACCTGTTGCTGGGGGTGGCCAGCGCATGGGTGGAATTCCTCGAATCCGCGCCGGAACTGGACCTGCTGTTCGTGCCCATCGGGCTGGGCTCCGGCATCTGCGCGGCCGCCGCCGCGCGTGCCGCACTCGGCGCGAGACCACGAATCATCGGCGTGGTGTCCACCCTTGCCGAGGCCTACGCCCTTTCCTTCGAGCAGCGCCGGGCGGTGCAGGCGCCGGCCCTGACCGAAGTGGCCGACGGCATGGCCTGCCGCGTGCCCGATGCGCAGGCGCTGGACATCATCTGGAGCCAGGTGGACGAGATCGTGCGCGTGGACGACGAACAGGTGCTGCGTGCGATGCGTCTGTACTTCACGGCCACGCACAATCTCGCCGAGGGAGCGGGCGCCGCCGCGCTGGCCGCGGCACTGGCCCAGCGCGAGCGCCTGCGCGGCCGACGCATCGGGCTGTGGCTGAGCGGTGGCAACGTCGACCTGGAGATGTTCCGCCGCGCCATGGATCTGCCACCCGACGATCTGGCCCACGCACGTCCCGGGCGGTGACCGCGGCGCAGCCGGGCTTCAGCGCGCGGCTTGCTCGATGGCGTGGAAATCCTCGTCGGACAGGTGCACCGAGGCGGCGCCCATGTTCTGCTCCAGATGCTCGATGCTGGCCGTGCCGGGGATCGGCAGCATCACCGGGCTGCGCCGCAGCAGCCAGGCCAGCGCGATCTGCCCGCTGCTGGCGCCATGGCGCCGCGCCACGGCGTCCAGCACCGAGCCCGGACGGGCCAGGCCTCCCGCCGCCAGGGGATACCAGGGGATGAAGCCGATGCCCAGGCGCTCGCAGTGCTCCAGCACATGTTCGCTCGCGCGGTCGGCCAGGTTGTAGCGGTTCTGCACGGTGGCGACGGGAAAGACCTTGCGTGCCGCCTCGATGTCCTCCACGCCCACCTCGCTGAGCCCGGCATGGCGGATCAGGCCCTCGTCCAGCATGCGACGAATGGCGCCGAACTGCTCGTCACGCGGCACCTTGGGATCGATGCGGTGCAGCTGCCACAGGTCGATACGCTCGACTCCGAGCTTGCGCAGGCTCTTGCGGGCCTGGGCGATCAGGTAATCGGGACGTCCGTCCGGCGTCCACTGGTCGGGACCGCCCCGGGTCAGGCCGCCCTTGGTGGCGATCAGCAGTCCGTCATAGGGGTGCAGCGCCTCGCGGATCAGCTGCTCGGACACGTCGGGGCCATAGGAATCCGCCGTGTCGATGAAGTCGACTCCGAGTTCCGGCACGCGGCGCAGCAGGCGCAGCGCGGCCTCGCGATCCGGGGGTGGGCCCCAGACGCCCTTGCCCGTGATGCGCATGGCACCGAATCCCAGGCGGTGGATCTCGAGTTCGCCGCCGACGCGAAAGCGCGCGGGCGACTGCGAAACGGTGTCGCTCATCACTGGCTCCTTGGTTCGAGGGAGCACTGGCGCGGCAGGCCCGCAGCGCCAGGCTGCCTGACATCCTAGGACCTCGTGTCCTGTCCCGCTCATCCCTGTCCTTTCGCTGGGCCGCATCGGGGCGCAGGCAGGGCGCGAGCGCGGGTCCAGGCTGGCCCCCTGGCCCCGTGGCCGCAACGCGGCATGCGCCCTTCCCCCATGCCTGCTCAGACGCGGGACTCCAGACGCGAGAGCAGCCATTCGCCGTGCACCTCGTGCAGCGCACGGCGCGCGGATGCGGGCGCGGGAAAGGCCTGCTCGTAGTAGCGATAGATGTCGCTGCCCTGCTCTCCGGACAGGCGCAGGAATTCGAGCAGGGCGGTTCGCGCCGCGTGCCGCGCCGGGTGCATGCGCCCAGGCGCCAGCAGCCAATGATGAGCCAGCGCCCCGAGGAAGGTCGACACTGCCTGACCTCGCCTGGGGAGGGAAAAGCCGGCCCTCCACTGCGCGAAGTCAGCCGCCGGCATCGGCCGGGTGAAGGCATAGCCCTGGGCCCAGCGCGCTCCCAGGATGCGCACCACTTCCTGGATGCCCTGGTCCTCGACCCCCTCGACGATGACCGTGCGCCGCAGGTCGTTGGCCAGCTGCACGATGGAGCGGATCACGCCGAAGGTCTGCAGCGGAAGGTGCCGAAGGGAGGAGATCAGCCCCTGGTCGATCTTGATGGTGTCGAAAGGAAGCACCGAAAGGCGCTGCAGGCTGCTGTAGCCGGCGCCCAGGTCGTCCATCGACAGGCCGACGCCGATGCCGCGCAGCGCATCGATGGCGCGGGTCTGGGCGGCACTGTCCAGGGCCTGCGATTCCAGCAATTCCAGGCTGATGCGCGAGGCCTCGATATCGTGCCGCTGCAGGATCTCCCGCACCCACTGGGGACATTGCGGGTCCAGCAGGGTGGACGGCGCCAGGTTCAGGGCCACCCCCATGTGCAGGCCCTCCTCGTCCCAGGACCGCAGCAGGGAACAGACCTGCTCGAGACCGCTGCGGAACAGGTGGTCGAGCTCGGCATCGCCGAGGATCGGCAGGAAGGCACCCGGCGCCAGCACCCGGCCGTCGGGCATCATCAGGCGCGCCAGCGCCTCGACTCTCTCGCAGCGCCCGTCGAGCAGGTTGACCACCGGCTGCACGTACATGCGCAGTCCGTTGCTGAACAGGCTCTCGCGGCAGGCGTTGGCCACGTCCTGCGGGATGATCCCTCCTGGCAGGGGCACGCGGCTGGCCTGCCACACGCGCCCGGCATGCTGCTGCAGCGCCTTGACCGTCTGCTGCATCCAGGCCGAATCGAACTGGTGCGGATAGGAGCCGTAGATGGCCAGCACGAAACTCGGCTTGCCCTGCGTGTCCAGCACGGCCAGCGTGACGGCGCTGCGCACGCCCAGCGCCAGCATGGGAGCGCGCCAATGCAGCACGCGTTGATCGCGCGCGTAGGAGGCGACGCGCTGGATGGCTGCGCCGCGCCAGGTCAGCGCGATGGGCCCGCGCCCGGTCAGCTCGCCCGGATCCAGCCGTGCCTTGTAGCGAACGTCGACCAGGATGCCCGAGATCTCCTGCGCACGAGGTCCGCTCGCCGCCTCCACGGCGAACTCATTGCTGGCATTCGGACGCAGCACCAGGCAGGCCAGGATGCCGGGCAAGGCCCCGATGGGCCCGATCAGATCGCGAAGCGCGTCCCGCCAAAGCACACCTGCGGGCACCGTGTGGCCGATCAGCACATTCTGGTAGGCGCGCACCGTGGCGGACATTCCGCGCAATTCGTACTGCAGATCCTCCTGCAGCCGGTCCTCGATGACCCGCAGCAACTCCCGCCGCGTGGCCGCGGGAATGCGGGCGGCACCCAGGCCTTCGATCACCTGCTGCCGGAAGGCGGCCATCGGGCGCACCAGCAGGCTGGGCTCGATGCCCATCAGCGCCTGCTTGACCCCCACGCGCTCCGAACGCTGCACCAGTTCCTCGCGCGTGCGTGCGGGATCGAGCAGCTGGCGCAGATGCCTGGCGTGCACGTCGCGTATGGCGTCGAGCTCCTGATCGGACAGCAGATCCACCATCGGGGCGGAATCCTCGTCGCGGCCCAGCTGCGCGTAGAAGTCGCGCAAAAAGCCTTCGACGGCCTGTGTCAGCGGCCCCGCAAGCTCGCCGAGCAATGCGCAGGCCCGCGGCCCATAGGGGTCGGGGCGCACATCCTGCGACTCGTCGCCCGCGGAGCGCGCACCCAGCTGCCACCAGCGCTCGCGCTCGGCCTTGCGCGCCTTGGCCTGGTACAGCGCCGCGTCGGCCTTGCGCAGCAGCGAGTCGGCGTCGGGTCCGTCGGCCGGAAAGATGGCCAGGCCCATGGTCATGCCCACCGCGGCCTGCGCACCGGAGGCCAGGGCGAAGCCGCGTTCCACGGCGGTGTGCAGGCGGCGCATGACGGCATCGAGCTCGCGCAGCAGCACCGGCTCGCTCAGGTCCTCGAGCACCACCACGAACTCGTCGCCGCCCAGGCGTGCCAGGAAATCCGATTCTCGCAACAGGCCGCGCATGCGCGCCGCGAACTCGCGCAGCAGCAGGTCCCCGGCCTCATGTCCGTAGAGATCGTTGACGGGCTTGAAATCGTCGAGGTCCAGAATGCCCACCGCCAGCACCGCCTCGAGCCTGCGTGCGCGCTCCAGGGCCCCTGGCAGGTGCTGCTCGAGCGCGCGTCGGTTGGGCAGCGCGCTCAGCGGATCGTGCAGGGCCTCGTAGCGCAGGCGCCGCTGCAGGCGCGCGCGTTCGGTCACGTCCTGCAAGGTCCACACGAACATCGTGCCGTCACCGTCGGCGGGCAGCCCGAGCGAACCGTCGCACAGCAGCTCCTGGCCGTCGCTGCGCAGCAGGCGCATATCCATGATCGAGACGGGGCCCTGCGTTCCGGCCTGTGCGTACAGACGCCCGACGCGCTCGTATTCCGCATCGTCGGCGAAGAATCTGCGTCCCGGCTGGCCCTCGACGCTGGCGGGGCCGTCGTAGCCCAGGAGCTGCGCAAAGCGCTGGTTGGCCTTGAGCACCCTGCGATCGCGCACCATGACGATACCGGCCAGGGTGTTGTCCAGAAGGGTGCGCTGGATGCCGGCAAGCTCGCGTTCGCGCTGCTGCGCCTCCAGGCGGTCGAGTCCGCGAGCGATGTTGGCCGCCAGCTCGCCCATCAGGCCCCGCATTTCCGGGGAGCGGGGGTCGGCGTCGGCATGCAGCGCGCCCAGCACCGCCCAGGTCCGGCCCGCGCGCTGGATGGGAACCGTGGCACTGGCGTCCGGTGCGCGACGCAGCGCCTCGTTCCCCGCGCAGGCCAGCAGGTCCTGGCTGGCGCCGGCGTCCGGGCGCGCCACGTAGGCCAGCGCCAGGCCGCCGCGGCGCACCGCGATGTTGCAGACCTCCTGCAGGAGTCCGCCTGGCTCCTGGGCCATCGCAATCGCCTCGGAAGCCTGTGCGAGCATGGCGTTGAAATCGACGGCGCGCTGCAATTGGCGCCGCGTGAGCTCGAGGCGCCAGGCCGTCTGTCTCGCCTGCAAGGCATGGCTGGCCTGGTCCGCCAGCGCCTGCAGGGTCTGGCGCTGCGCCGGCGTGAGCCGGCGAGGCCGGAAATCCAGCACGCACAGCGTGCCCACGTTGAGGCCCTCGGTGCTGCGCAGCGCGGCGCCGGCATAGAAGCGGATGCCGGGGGATCGCAGCACCAGGGGGTTGTCGGCGAAGCGCGGGTCGGCACTCGCATCCGCCACTTCCAGCCAACCTTCGCCGGCGATGGTATGTGCGCAAAGCGCCTCCTCACGCGGAGTCTCCCGCGGCGCCTCGGCAGCATCCAGGCCCACCAGGGCCTTGAACCATTGGCGCCTGGCGTCGATCAGGGAGACCGCGGCCACCGGCACGTCCAGCACGCGCGCCGCACATGCCGCGAGCTGGTCGAACACCGGCTCCGGTGGAGTGTCCAGCACCCCAAGCTCCGCCAGCGCATGCAGTCGCTCGCTTTCGCGCGCGGGCACCGGGGCAGACCTCCGGTCCGGGGGATGATGCGTTGGCTGCGGCAGGTTCATCCACATTTCCCGCGTCATGGTCCACGAGCCCAGGGCATGAAGCCCCGCGCGCAGCCGGGGAGGCCGGGAAACCAGGAAAGCCAAAGCCCCGCGACCTTTCCCCAAGGCTGTTCCGCTTTGCACCAGATGATCGCACGGCTACGCGAGGATTTCACCTGATCTCTCCCGGTTTCATCCCAAGCCGATGCTGCGGCGTGCCATGCTCGCGCCACTTCCGGCATCGCGCCGATTCATCCACAATGCATCCATGACTGGAAGCCGCCCGGCGGCTCGGGTTTTCCCGCAGCCGAACCCCCTTTCCGCCTCACGCGATCACGATCCATGGCCATGCAGCGCGCCCATGCCTGGCTGATGTCCATACGCGACGGGTTCGTCGCGCTGCTGCCCCTGACCTTCCTGCGCGTGCTGGCGGTGCTGGCCGGCTCCTTTCCTCTCGCCGCGTACCAGATGGCCATGCGCCACGCCTTCGGCGCGGACTGGCACGCACGCCTCGATCATGCCAACCTGGCCTTCCTGGGCATCTTCGGCATCGCGCTGTGCGCGGTGACCGCGGTGCAGCTGTCCCACCGGCTTCCCGCGCCAGCCGGCCTGGCCGGGCGCCAGCCCCCCCTGATGGTGGCGATCTGCGCGATCGTCAACTTCGTCGTGGTGTCGGCGGTGCTTCACGACGGCGCCGTGAACTTCGGCTTCGGCAGCATGTTCCTGGGACTGCTGGTCGGCGTGGCCACGGTGGAGCTTCTGCGCCTGGCCGAGCGATGGCACCTGATGGACCTGATCCGACTGCCCTACGACACCGACGCCTCGCTGTACCACGCGCTGCGCCTGAGCCCGGCCATGGCGGCCATCGGGCTGCTGATGGCCGCCGCGGCCCAGGCCTGGGGCCACCTGCCGGCGCTGGGTGTGCATCCCCTGGAGCCGCTGGTGGCCTGGGCGCAGGCACGCCAGGCGGGGGTCTGGGTGCTCAGCGTTTCGGCGGCGCTGATCGATCAGTTGCTGTGGTTCGTCGGCCTGCACGGAACCATGGCCATGGACGCCTACGTGTCGAGGGATCTGTTCGCTCCGGACGGCGCCGCCTACGCGGCCTCGCTGGCCTGGAGGCCCATGTTCGATGGTTTCGTGATGCTCGGCGGATCGGGTGCCACGCTGGGCCTGCTGCTGGCCATCGCCATCGGCTCGCGCGACCGCGCCCAGCGGGGCATCGCCAAGCTCGCGCTCCTGCCCTCGCTGTTCAATATCAACGACATCCTGCTGTACGGCCTGCCGCTGGTGCTCAACCCCTTGTACCTGCTGCCCTTCCTGGGGGTCCCGGTGCTTCTGAGCCTGCTCGTGGTCGGCGCGGCACAGGGAGGATGGGTGCACCTGCAGGATCCGGGGCTGGTCTGGACCACGCCGGCCCTGCTGTCTGGCTGGCTGCTCACCGGCTCGTGGCGCGGGGTCGCGCTGCAGATCGTGGAGATCGCGCTGGGCACGGCCTGCTACCTGCCCTTCGTCCGGCGCGCGGACGCGCGGCTGCGCCAGTCGCGCGCGCAGGCCTTCGAGTCGGCCAAGCGGGAGATCCTGGCCAGCGCCAGCGACACGCCGGCGTCGGCCTGGCACGGCCAGTCTCGCCTGGTCGCCCGCGGACTGCTCGACGAACTGCGGCCGGCACTTGCGCGCAACCAGCTGTGGCTGGCTTTCCAGCCCATGCATGATCGAGCAGGATGGGCGGTGGGCGCCGAGGCCCTGTTGCGCTGGGACCACCCCCGCCACGGTCCGGTGCCGGCGGCGCTGATCGTGCGCCTGGCCGAGCAGAGCGGCGACATGCTGCGCCTGGGCAGCTGGGTGCTGGACCAGGCCTGCGCGGCGAAGGCGCGCTGGAACCAGGCCGGCCACCGCGATCTGACCATGGCGGTCAATCTGTCGCCGCTTCAGCTGACCGATCCGCTGCTGGCGCAGCAGGTGCAACGCTGCCTGGAGCGCCATGGCCTGGCCCCCGGGGAAATCGAGCTGGAGATCACGGAAACCGTCGCGCTGCCCGACGGGCCGGTGGTGGACCATGTGCTGGCGGAACTCGAGCGCACAGGGGTCCGCCTGGCCATCGATGACTTCGGCATGGGTTCGTCCTCGCTGCTGTACCTGCGCCGCTTCGACGTGCACGCCATCAAGATCGACGGCTCGCTCACCCGGGACCTGCTGGACAATCCCACCAACGCGGACATCATCCGTACCATCGTGATGCTCGGACGCACGCGCAACGTCCAGGTGGTGGCGGAGTTTGTGGAGACCGTGCAGCAGCGCCGTGCGCTCGAGGCCATGGGGTGCGACGTGTTCCAGGGCTGGTACCACAGCGCCCCCCTCGACGAAGCGCGCTGCCTGGAGTATTTCGCCTCCAGTGTCGATCGCATGCGCGGCTCCGGCGTACCCAGTCAGCAGGACATGACTGTGGAACTGCTGCGCTGAACCTGGGCTCAGGCCTGCGCGAGGCGCCGCACCGCGTCGCGCAGGGATTCGCAACTGAGCTTCCCTGCCTGCAGCGGCTCGCCCACGCGCAGGCCCACGCGATTCATCCAGCCGCGGCGCAGGGGCCGCACCATCGCGACATTGCGGCCCTGGCGCACCTCGATGCGGCTGAAGAAGGAACCCCACATGTCGGTCAGGGCCATGGGGACCACCGGCACGGCCAGACCCTCGGCCTGCGCGCGCTCCAGGATGCGCAGCACGCCGGGCCGGAACGCCTGCAGGCGGCCGTCGCGGGTGATGCTGCCTTCCGGGAAGATGGCCAGCAGGTCTCCGTCGCGCAGGGTACGCAGAGCCTGCTCGAAGGCTGCTTCGTAGACCTGGGGTTCAGCCTCGCGCGGGGCCACCGGAATGGCCCGCGACAGCCGGAAAAGCCAGCCCAGCAGCGGGGTCCGGAACATTCCGTGATCCATCAGGAAGCGAACCGGCCGCGGACTGGCCGCCATGAGCAGCACGGCATCGACGAAGCTCACGTGATTGCAGACCAGCACCGCGGGGCCGTCGGCCGGGATCGCCGCCGCGCCCTGCACCTGGAAGCGGTACACCAGATGGGTGAGCACCCATGCGACGAACCGCAGCAGGTACTCGGGCACGAGCAGGAAAATGTAGACCGCGACCGCCGCGTTGAGCAGGCCCGTGCACAGGAACACCTGCGGGACCGAGCAGCCGAGGCCGAGCAGGCAGGACGCGAAGCCCGCGCTGGCCACCATGAACAAGGCATTGAGGATGTTGTTCGCCGCGATGATGCGCGCGCGGTGGGAAGGCTGGGAACGCCATTGCACCAGCGCGTACATGGGCACGCTGTACAGCCCCGTGCTCAGGCTGAGCAGCGCCAGGTCGGCCAGGACCCGCCAGTTCGGGGCGGCCGCCAGGAAGTCGCGCAGGCCCGGCCCGGAGGCCGGCGGCAGGGAGCGCGAGGCGAAGTACAGGTCGATCGCGAAGAGGCTCATGCCCAGCGCTCCCAGCGGAACCAGGCCGATTTCCACGTGGCGTCGTCCCAGGCTTTCGCACAGCAGCGAGCCCGTGGCGATGCCCACCGAGAACACCACCAGCAGGAACGAGGCCACCTGGACGTCTCCGTGCAGCACCTCCCTGGCGAAACTGGGGAACTGGCTCAGGAACACGGCGCCGAAGAACCACATCCAGCTGATGCCCAGCAGCGAGCGGAACACGACGGGCTTGCCGCGCGCCAGGCGCAGATTGCGCCAGGTCTCGCCCAGTGGGTTGGCACTCAGGCGCAGCGCGGGATCGGTGGGCGGCGTGTCCGGGATGCGACTCGCCGCCGCGCGCCCCAGCAGCGCCAGCGCCAGGCAGGCCCATCCCACCTGGGGCGCGCCCGCCCAGGGCAGGGTCATCAGCAGGCCACCGGCCAGGTTGCCCAGCAGGATGGCCACGAAGGTTCCCGTCTCGACCATGCCGTTGCCGCCGGTGAGTTCGCGCTCGCGCAGATGGGCGGGGAGGTAGGCGTACTTGACAGGCCCGAACAGCGTGGAGTGCAGACCCATGAGGAACACGCAGGCCAGCAGCCATCCCGCGGCATGGTGTGCGAAGCCCCAGACGGCCAGGACCATGATCGCGATCTCCAGGTCCTTGACCCGGCGGATCAGCCGGGCCTTGTCGAACTTGTCGGCCAGCTGCCCGCTGCTGGCGGAGAACAGGACGAAGGGCGCGATGAACACCGCACCGATCCACAGGCCCGCGGTGCGCGATGGCAGCCACTGCACCTGCAGCTGGTAGGTCACCAGCACGGTGAACGCGAACTTGAGCAGGTTGTCGTTGGCGGCGCCGAGAAGCAGGGTCGCGAAAAATGGCGCGAAGCGGCGCTGCCCGAGCAGCGCGAACTGGTTGGAGGCTTCCTGGGAAGGCGATGGCATCGCGGGCTCCGGGAACGGGACACCGGCGGCACTTTAGCCACGGACATCCAACCCTGGCGCCGTCGATGCCAAGTCACCCTTCCCGCGCCCCGGTGATGGGGCCGCGCTCAGCGCAAGGCCATCAGCGACAGCCCCGCCTTGCGCAGATTGCTCTCGACCGTGTCGGTTTCGCTGCGCACCTGGGCGTTGTAGTCCTGGGGCCGGATGCCGGCTGGCAGGTGTTGCGAAAGCACGAAATCCGGCCGGGCCTGAGTGTCCACGAACAAGGCCACCTGGAAAGCCTGCTTCTCATCCAGATGGGCATTGCCCAGAGGCATGTTGCCCTTCACCCAGCGAGCAAGCTTGGCCACGTTGGCCAGGCCCGCGCCCGCGTTGTAGCTGTCGGGGCCCCACAGCGGCGGAAAGCTTCCACTCACGCCTGCCCCGGTGGCGCCGTGGCAGGATGCGCATTCGGCCCTGTACACCCCGGCGCCGGCGACGACGTCGCCGCGGCCGGCCGCATGGAGCATCGCCGGGTAGGGATCGGCAGCGGCGGGCGGCTGCGGCGCCAGGATCGGCTTGCCGCGGTCCAGCCAGCTGATGTAGGCCGCCATGTCCACCACGACGCGGCTGTCGGTGCCCGGACGCATGCCGTTCATGCTGCGCATGAAACAGTTGGCGATGCGATCTTCCAGGGTGATGACGGCGTCCTCGCGTTTCGAATACGAGGGATATCGGCCGGCCGTGGACCGGAAATTGCCCGGTCGCTCGTTGTTCCCGGCATCGGTGTGGCAGTTGGCGCAACTCAGCGCATTGCCCACGTAGGCCTTCATGTCCGGGTCGGCGCCGGGGTTCACGATCATGTCGTGACCATGCTGCACGGCCTGGCCCAGCCGGCCGGCGGGCAGGTCTGCCAGGGGGGCGGCCGAGACCGTGGCCGTGGCCGAGGCCGCGAGGGCCAGTGCGAGAAGTGGGGACATGCGCATCATGGAGCTCCCGTGCCGAGGCCGTGCGAACCGCACAGTATGGTTCAGACTGCTACATTTTCCGTTGATCGACCGCAAGAAACGCGGCGCACCCAGGCAGCGGAACGTAACGATTCATGAACGAAGCCAACTACGACGGCGTGCTCGCTGCGGCGCGCCGTATCGAAGGACACGCCCATCGCACGCCGGTGGCGCGCTCACGCACGCTGGATGCGGAGCTGGGGGCCCGCGCGCATCTCAAATGCGAGAACCTTCAGCGCATGGGGGCCTTCAAGTTCCGCGGCGCCTTCAATGCCCTGGCCAGCCTGGAGCCGGCCCGGCGCAAGGCCGGGGTGGTGACCTTCTCCTCGGGCAACCACGCGCAGGCCATCGCGCTGTCGGCCAGCCTTCTGGGCATCCCCGCGACCATCCTGATGCCCGAGGACGCGCCGGCCGCGAAGATGGCGGCCACGCGGGGCTATGGAGGCCGGGTGGTGACCTACGACCGCTACCGCGAGGACCGCGAGGAGATCGGCCGCCAGCTGGCGGAACGTGACGGGCTCACCCTGATCCCGCCCTACGATCATCCCGACGTGATCTGCGGCCAGGGCACCGCGGCGCGGGAACTCTTCGAGGAAGTGGGCGAGCTCGACGCGCTGTTCGTGCCCCTGGGCGGCGGCGGGCTGCTGTCCGGCAGCGCCCTGGCCCGCCAGGCGCTGGCGCCCGGCTGCGCGCTCTACGGTGTCGAGCCGGAAGCCGGCGACGACGGCCGCCGCTCGCTGCGCAGCGGCTCCATCGTGCACATCGAAACGCCTCGGACGATTGCTGACGGAGCACAGACCCAGCACCTGGGCACACTGACCTTCCCCATCATCCAGCGCGAGGTCGCCGACATCCTCACCGTCAGCGATTCCGAGCTGGTCGACACCATGCGCTTCCTGGCCGAGCGCATGAAACTGGTGGTCGAGCCCACCGGCTGCCTGGGACTGGCCGCCGCCCGTCGCATGGGCGCACGGCTGCGCGGCCAGCGCGTGGGAGTGTTGCTCAGCGGCGGCAACGTGGACATGGCGCGATTCGCCAGCCTGCTGGCGGGAACCTGAGCGCCCCTTCGCGAAACCTTTCACCTGGAGCAAGACTCCCCGCTTCCCGCGCGCCTAGGCTTGGGGCCTTTGGAACCAGGAGGAGTGCAGGAACATGGGAACCACGCGCATCGGCTGCGAACGACTTCGCGCCAAGGTGATGGACGCGCACGCGGCAGCGGCGTTGATCGAGCCCGGCAGCACGGTGGGCCTGAGCGGTTTCACCGGCTCGGGCTACCCCAAGGCCGTGCCGCTGGCACTGGCACAGCTCATCGAGCGCCACCAGAGCGCGGGAGACCCCTTCCGTGTGCGCGTGTGGACCGGCGCATCCACGGGCCCCGAGCTCGACGGCGCGCTGGCGCGCGCCAATGGCATCGAATTCCGGCTTCCCTACAACTCCGATCCCCATGCCCGCGAGCGCATCAACCGCGGAGAGATGGAGTACTTCGACATGCACCTCAGCCAGGTCGCCCCGATGGCCTGGCAGGGCTTTCTGGGTCCCCTGGACACCGCGGTGATCGAGGTCAGCGCGGTGCTTCCCGACGGCTCGCTGGTGCCATCCTCGTCGGTCGGCAACAACAAGACCTGGCTGGATCGCGCCCGCAAGGTCATTCTCGAGGTCAACGCATGGCAAAGCGAATCCCTGGCCGGCATGCATGACATCTACTACGGCACCGCGCTGCCACCCCATCGGGTTCCGATCCCGCTGCTGCGTGCCGACGACCGCATCGGCGAGCCCTATTTCCGCTGCGATCCCGACAAGGTGGTGGCGGTGGTCGAGACCCGGGCTCCCGATCGCAACCTGCCCTTCGCCGCACCCGACGACACGGCGCGAGCCATTGCCGGCCATCTGCTGGAATTCCTGCGCCACGAGGTCAAGGTGGGGCGCCTGCCGCCTTCGCTGCTTCCCCTGCAGTCCGGCGTGGGCAACGTGGCCAACGCCGTCATGACGGGCCTGCTCGATGCGCCTTTCGAGGGCATGAGCGCCTACACGGAGGTGATCCAGGACGGCATGCTGGAGCTGCTGGCCGCCGGCAAGCTGCACGTGGCCTCGGCCACCGCCTTCTCGCTCAGCCCCCAGGCGGCCGCGCAACTCAACGCCGACATGGCCCGGTTCCGCGACAAGCTGATCCTGCGTCCGCAGGAAATCAGCAACCACCCCGAACTGGTGCGGCGCCTGGGCTGCATCGCCATGAACGGCCTGATCGAGGCGGACATCTACGGCAACGTGAACTCCACCCATGTCATGGGTTCGCGCATCCAGAATGGAATCGGCGGCTCGGGCGATTTCGCGCGCAACGCCTATGTGTCGATTTTCATGACCCCGTCGACCGCCAAGGGCGGCACGATCTCCGCCATCGTGCCCCAGGCCAGCCATGTGGACCACATCACCCAGGACGTGCAGGTGATCGTCACCGAGCAGGGTCTGGCGGACCTGCGCGGGCTTTCGCCCAAGCAGCGCGCGCGCTGCATCATCGAGAACTGCGCCCACCCGGACTACCGGCCGGCGCTGGACGCGTACTACCGTCGTGCGCGCGAGCATTCCTACGGCCAGCAGTCTCCGTCGCTGCCCGGCGAGGCCCTGTCATGGCATCAGCGCTACCTGGACACGGGCAGCATGCGCGCCTGAACCCGGTCGATCGAAGCTCGGGGGGAAGGGGCCACGCCCCGCGCCGGGTTCAGCGCTGGCCGTAGCGCGCGCGGCCGGTACCCGCCCCGCCTACAGGAGACGCGCCGTCAGGCTGAAATAGGCCTCCGAGCCCGACTGGCCGTACACCGTGGTCTCCAGCGGGACGCCCAGGGTGAAGGCCGCACGCACGCCCGGCCACAGGGGCCAGTTGCATCCCACCCCCACCGAGCGCAGGTCCTGGTGACGCGGATAGTGGTTGAACACTCCGCCCTGGTCCAGGAACACGAAACCGTCCAGCGTGGGGCCCGGCGCGCCGGTGGCGCTGGGCAGCTCGAAGCCATGGTGCAGTTCGAACTGCGCGTAATAGCCGCTGGGGCCGGCCACCGCGTTGGCCGGATAGCCGCGCACCGTGGTGGGGCCGCCGACCTGGAACAGCTGCCCGCCGGGGATGGTCTGCTGCGAGGACACCTGCCAGGCGGCCGAGGCCACGCCGAACAGCCCCTTGGGCAGCACGCGCCGCGCGTACAGGGTCCCGCCCAGCAACTCGAAGTCGCTGTGCTGCCCGCTGACCTCGCTGGCCGACTGCACGAAACTTCCGGTGAGGGTGGCGCCCGCGCTCAGCCCGGGCGCCGTGTAGCCGGTCTTCAGGCCCAGGGACTCGGTGGTGGCGCTGTCGGAACTCACCAGGGTGCCCAGCTCGAAGGACTTGGCGTTGGCCCAGCTCAGCGAGCCGGTACCCAGAACGATCCAGTCCTGCCCCACGTAGACCGGCTGCGCGAGGTTGGCCGACAGGCTGTTGGACCAGCCCGAGACCTGCAGCTGCTGGTAGATGCCGGAGACATCGTGGATCTTCCCCGAGCTCAGGCTGATGCCGGCGCGCCCGCCCGAGGCGTTGATGGGCAGGTTGTAGGCCAGGCTGCCCATTTCGTTGCCGCGGGACTTGAGCGCGTACAGCGTGAGCCGGTCGTCGATGCCCGCCGGGGCATAGAGCTGGTACAGGACTCCCGCCTCATCGCGGCCCACGGCGGACACGCCCTGGTTGTCCAGGAACACCTGCAGGAGATTGCGCGGCGGCTCGGTGACGGCCAGCTCGATGTCGGTAAGCCCGAAACGCGCGCCCGGCTTGAGCAGCGCCTGGATGCGCGCCAGGCCCGTGTCGTTGAACCGCGCCAGATCATCGGACACCCGCGGCAGGTTCACCACCTGGCCGGGCTGCAGCGCGACGAAGTCGCGCACGAAGGACGGTGCCAGGTGCCGGGTACCGCTCACCGCCAGTTGCCCCAGGCGACCCTGCAGCACCGCGATGTGCACCACCCCGCCGGAAATGGTCTGGGGCGGCAGATAGGCCGACACCGTGACCTCGTGCTTGCGCGCCAGCACCTGGTTCAGCTCGGCCACCATGCGGCGCAACGTGGCGATGCTGGCCGGGCGCCCCACATGGGGCGAGGTGACCGCGTCGATCTCCCGGCGCGTCAGGAAGGGTGTGGGGTCGACACGCACCCCCCGCAGCAGGAATCTGGGCCCCTGTGCGCCGGACGCGGCGGGCGCGGGCGGCGTGGCCTGCAGGGGCGAGGCGGGCTTGGGGAGCGCGTTGTTCTGCTCCAGCTGGTTCAGGTTGCCCTGGCCCTGCTTGTTGAGCAGGCCTGGGCTGAGCGTGGGCGGCAGCGGCGTGGCGGCGAGCGCGGCCGTGGCGGCGCAGCCCAGGAGCAGCGGGCCCAGGCTGCGCAGGGCCAGGACGCGCACGGAACAGGACTGGCGCATGGGCATCACAGCCTGGACACGAGCAGCGCGCCGTGTTCGCGCCGAAGACCCTCGTCCCCGCCCGGCTGCCGCAGGTCCACCGCCGGCTGCGAGGGCCAGGCGAAGCCGAAATCGCTGCCGAACAACGGCGGCGCCTGGAACACCGAGAACCAGCTGCCCAGGCCCTGTCCGGTGTCGCCGGCCAGGACCTCGCCGTCGCCGTTGCGCAGCCCGCGCACGAAGTCGTCCACGAAATTCTGGTTCTGGATCATGCCATGGCCCAGCAGGTAGCCCAGTTGCGAGGTGGTGGTGTTGTTGACGAAATAGGCCGTGCTCAGCGTGAGATCGCCCAGCTGGCTGAACTGGAAGGACAGGCCCGGGTTGTAGATGCTCACGATCTGCGGCCCCGCCGGTCGCGGGGACTGGCTGTTGATGTCGATCTGTTGATCGGGCAGGTTCAGCAGCAGGTTCTGCAGGATGTAGCCGTCCAGGATGCGGAAATCCGGCGAGTTCGACTGGATGGTGGCCTGGCTTTCCCGCAGGGAACCGAAGACCACCGGCAGGGTGGTGTCGATGGATACGCTGGCGTACAGACCGACCGATCCCTGCGGGCCGCCGAGATCGAGCTCGAAGGGCCCGGTGCTGCCGGCCGCCGGCACGATGCCGGCGATCTCGATGGTCGGCGCCGCGAAGGACGAACCCGAACCCACGGTAACCACCGGCAGGCTCAGCGAGGTCTGCGAACTCAGGTCCAGCGGGCCCTGGATGCTGAGTGCACCGAACTCGATCGAACCCTGTGCCGTGGCGCTCAGCCCGGCATGGCCGTTGACGCTGGTCACGCGGATGCCGCCCCCGCTGGAAACCAGCACGATGTTGCCCGGATCCGTGGGCAGGCCGGTCGTCAGCAGGTCCCCGAGGGTCAGCGGCCCCGCCGCCTGCAGCGACTGCGAGCCGCCGCTGGACACCGTGCCCAGCGTGACGGCGCCGTCGCCCTGCACGCTGATGCTGCCCAGCGGGGCGCTGATGCCGGACAGGCTCAGGTCCTGCTGTGCCAGCAGGTTGACCGAGCCGTCCAGCGCGGCCACGCTTCCCCCGACCACCGGGGCCGTGGTGAGCACGTCGACGTCGCCCTGGGTGGACGACAGGCTGAGGTTTCCCGTGCGAATGATCAGGGGATTGGGGGTCGGGCTGATGCTGTTGGCCGTTCCGGGGGCCTCGCCCGGCGCGTCGAAGGCCTCGGTGTCGGCCTCGGTCTCGTCGCCGATGCCCAGGCCGGCCTGAATGCTCACGCCGGCACCGGGCGCGTCGGCGAGGATGTCCGTGCGCGCTGGCGCCGTGCCCGCGAGCACATGGCCGCCGGCATCGATGAGTACCGCGCGAGCGTCACCGCTGCCGCTGATCAGCCCGGTGACCAGGGCGTCGCCGGTGGTGTCGATGGAGATGTCCCCGACGGCGGCATCGATGCCCGATCCATCGAGCATCTTCAGGCTGTCCGCGCCCAGGGTGACCGAGCCCGCCGTGCTCAGCACCGAGCCGCCGGCGCCGAACACCTGTTCGCCGCCCGCCTGCAGCGAGACCTGTCCCAGCGCATCCACGGCGCCGGCGATGGTCGAGTCGCCGGCGGACTGCAGGTTCACCAGGTCTCCGGAGTCGACGCCGCCGACCACGAAGGCATATCCGGCCGGCCCGTACAGCCACACCGATTGCCCGGGAGTGGCCGCGTCGGCGGTGATGGAGCCTGCCGCGCTGGTGACCCCCACGTCCATGGGCTGCGTGGCCGCGCCGATGGAGCCCGTGGCCGCCAGCAGGTCCACCTGATTGCCCAGCACCTCGATCTGCTGCTCGCCGGTGGCGTTGAGAATCGAATCACCCGCGCTCAGCCATACGGTTCCCGGCGAATACAGGCTGTCGACCGCCGCATCGGCACCCGGCGTGGACAGGTAGACGCCGTTTTCGGCGCGCGCCGTGATGGTGGCGCCGGGCAGCAGCGAAAGCACCAGGGGATCCGGCGAACCACCGACTCCGACGCCGCCGATGCTGCCGTTGGCCGCCTCCAGGATGATGTCGCCGCTCTGGATGCTCGACGTGCCTGCGTTGGCCAGGTTGCCCAGCACCTTGATGCGCGCCTGCCCGGGCACCTCGATGGTCCCCAGGTCCAGGCTGCCCAGCGAGGCGATGTAGGCGTTGCCGACATCCAGGTTGGCATTCGGATTGGACGGGTCCGGATGGGGATCGGGGGGCGCCGAGACCGAGACGTCGAGGCTGCCGGAGGCGCTGACGTTCAGCGGACGCTTGGTCAGGATGCTCAGGAAACTTGCGCTTCCGGGCGAGACCTGCTTGCTGGCCGCGGCATCGAGCGCCGCCTGCTGCACGGAACTGAGCTGGTCGTAGGGTGTTCCCAGCGGGACCTGCACGAGCTGCCCGTCGTAGGCGATGGTCAGATCCAGGTCCGAGGCTTCGGCCGAGGCCAGCGCGATCTTCTGGCTGTCGCTCAGGCTGGTCGCCTGCGTCCCGGCATCGATGATGACCCCATAGTGGTAGCCGCTGCCGTTGGCATTCGGCTGGAGCACGGTTTCGCCCACCCCGGTGCCGGCATTCAGGGTGACCTGCCTGCCGGACACGTTGGGCGCCTTCACCACGTCGTTGGTGTTGGTGACGGTCTTGATCACCCCGGCCGAGAAGGCGAAGCCCAGCTCGCTGTCGGTCCACACCGCGCCGCGGGTCAGGCTCTGCTGCTGGGCCTGCGAGGCCTGGTACTGGTAGCCTGCCACGTATTGGCTGGTGAGCCCGCCCACCTCGCTGTTGAGGGTGTGGTATTGCTGGGTCTGCTCGTTGGACAGGATGTTGATCGCGTTTTGCGTCAATCCCTGCTTGCGCATCGCCAGTTGCTGCTGCTGACTGTAAGTGACCTGGAAATTCGGGTCGTAGCTGGCGCCACCGTCGGGCTGGCTGTCGCGGATCGCCCAGTACTGGTCGTATTGCTGGGTGACCGACGCTTCGTAGGCCTTGATGGTCTGCTGCTGCTTGGCCTGGTTGGCGGCCTGCTGGGTCGGGTTGTCCGCGGTCAGTTGCAGGGAATTCCAGAAATTGACCAGCTGCTGCGCCGTACGCTGGTCGATGGACTGCAGCGGGTTGTTGTCGAGGATCTGTCCAGGCGCGCTCAGGGTGACGTCGCCTCCGCTGGACACCACGGTATCGACCAGCATGTTGCCGAGCGGGTTGTCGGCCCAGCCCGCGCTGGTGATGTCGATGGTGCCCGCGGCCTGCGCCTGCAGGCCGTAGTAGGGGGTCATCGGCGTGCTGCCGAAGGGCCGCAGGCTCTGGTCGCTCGTGTAGCCGGTGTTCACCCGCAGCGCCGGCCCGCTGCCGCCGATCTGCCCGTCCGGGGCCTCGAGCGAGACCAGGTCGGCTTGCACCAGGGATGCCGTGCCGGCGGCCTCGATGCTGCGGTCGCTGCTGAGCTGCACCGAGCCGAGACCTTGCGGGACCTGCGCGCTGACCGTGCCCACGAGCAGATTCCCGGTGGCCGAGATGAGCACATTGCCACTGCCACCGGCCGCGCCGGCCACCGCGCTCAGCGAGCCGTTGCCGCCGGTGAGCGCGACCTGCACCGCGGCGTTCGGCGCGGCGCCCGGGTCCACCGTGTCGGTGACCCCGCCGATCGACCCGGTGGCCTGCAGGTCGATGCTGGCGGCCTTCACCAGCGCCTGCCTCGAACCCTGGATGATCGACGCCGGCGTGGCGGATCCCACGCCGGCGTCGATGTTCGCCGGCCCGGTCGGGCTGCTGATCAGGCCGGTGAGCACCACGTCGCCGGCGGACTGCACGTTGACCTGGCTGGTGGGCGAGCCCTGGAACTGCACGCCGATCGCGTAGTCCGCCTTGAGGGAATGGCTCGTGATCTCGGTGTAGTCCTGGACCAGGGTGTAGCTGTTGGTCTGGTTGGACGCGATGCAAACGGTCCACCAGTTGCAACTCGTCTGCGAGCTGTTGAGGGTGAGGTTGCTGCTGGTCAGATAGTCGTTCACCGTCTGCTTGTAGCCGGTCTGGTCCAGACTGGCGTTGGACTGCTGGGTGGGAACGGGCAGGTTGTTGATGGTGATCCCGTTCGTGCTCTGGTTGTCGACGATCTGGCTGCTGCTCGTGATGGTGTCGAGGGTCGAGATGTAGGTACCGTTGGGCAGGTTCTGCGGTTGGCCGGTCCGGATATTCACGTTCTGCCACTGGCTCTGCTGGTCCACCGCCAGGCTGGAGGAATGGAACACATTGACCGAACTGGTCGTGAAGTTGGTGGTCACGCTGTTGTTCGTCGCCGTCTGCCAGACGAAGCG